>NZ_JAUCZG010000016.1 GCF_030373225.1 Hydrogenophaga sp.
TTGCCTCCCATGTCCAGACTCAGCTCGTCAAGAAACAACCTCTTGACTCTTCACAGGTAGTCCACCGCTTCGAGCTCGAAAGCCTGCACCGCGTGCTCCGCATAGGCGGTGATGAAAACCACCGCCGGGGGCGCCGCCAGCTCGCGCAGGGTCTTGGCCAGCGCCATGCCGTCCACCCCGGGCATGTGGATGTCGAGCAGCACGAGATCACAACCGGTGCGCTGGATCTGCTCCATCGCCTGCACCGCGTTGCCCGCCTCGCCCACCACGTCCACGCGCGGCTCGCTGCACTCGCCGAGCAGGGTGCGCAGCCTCGAACGGGCCAGCGCTTCATCGTCAACGATCAGTACCTTCAGTGTCATGTCACGCTCCGTAGCCAGACGGGTTCAAAACCCGCTTATACCGGTATTTCAAGGCGAACCTGAAACACCCCGTTGACCAATGCGCTCTGGAACCGCCCCTGCACATCGTGCAGCAACGCCAGACGCTGCCGCACGTTGTCCAGGGCGAGCCCGTTGCCCCGCCGCCCACTGCCTGCCGGCACCGTGTTCGTCACCTTGATCACCACCAGGCTGCCGCGCCGCTGCGTGCTGATCCGCACCACCGCGCCGGACGGGCTCGGCTCTACGCCGTGTTTCACCGCATTCTCCACCAGCGGCTGCAGGATGAGGGGCGGCAATTTGGCCCGGGAGGCGGTGTCGTCCACGCTCCACTCCACCTTGAGCCGGTCACCAAAGCGCACCTGCTCGATGGCCAGGTAGTGCTCGGCCAGCTCCAGCTCCTGCCACAGGGGCACGGCCTCCTTGGCATCGGCCAGCGCGTGGCGGAACAACTCGCTCAGGTCTTCCAGCAGGCTTTCGGCCTTGGCGGGCTCCTCACGCACCAGGGCAATGGCGCTGTTGAGCGTGTTGAACAGGAAGTGGGGCCGGATGCGCGCCTGCAACTCGGCCAGCCGAGCGGTGGTCCCCGCGGGCATGCGGGCCTTGGCGCGCCACACCAGCGCGCCCACCAGCACGGCGGCCACCAGGGCGCCCGCCGCGCCGCTGGCCACCCAGGGGGCCGGGTTGGCCAGGCCCATGAGCACGAGCAGCCCGCAACCATAGAGCCCGGCCAGCACACCCAGACCGACGCCCGAGGCCCACTGGGCCTGAACCTCCATGCGGCCGAGCTTGCGCTTGAGCCCGCAGACGCACAGCAGCCACGCCAGCACGGCAGGCAGGGCGGCACCGGTGAGCACCGCCATCTGCGTGATCCAGCCCACGGGTGTGGACGCGCCGAAGATGGCGGCGACGGCCACGATGGCCTGCACGAACAGCACCGCGCGCAACACCACGCCGACCTGGCAGGTGTCGAACACGCGGTCGCGCGCACGGATGTGCTCGGGCATCTCCTGCGACGACTGCGTGCCCAATGTGCTGGGCAGGTCCTGGAAGGTCGATAAAATTCGGGAGTCTTTCATGGGGCGTGCGTCAATGCTGGGGGTCGGTCGACGTTGGATTGTGCGTTGGTCCGGTCCCCGCACCTGGCGAGCGCACGGCGCTGCGATCAAAACGCCGTTCCCGCCTGCCCTGCACGCCTTCCTTGCTGCGGTCTTCCGCTGCTTCTCTTTTCCCTACAGCCGCTGGCACACCATGTCCACCAACCAACTCGACAAGAAATCCGAAGCCTGGTCCGCCCTATTCTCGGAGCCCATGAGCGAGTTGGTCAAGCGCTACACCGCCAGCGTCTTCTTCGACAAGCGACTGTGGCAGGCCGACATCGAAGGCAGCCTGGCACACGCCGGCATGCTGCAAGCGCAGGGCATCATCGGCGCGGCCGACCTCGCCTCCATCGAGCAAGGCATGGCGCAGATCACCAGCGAGATCGAGGCCGGCGACTTCGACTGGAAGCTCGACCTCGAGGACGTGCACCTCAACATCGAGGCGCGCCTGACCCAACTGGTGGGCGACGCGGGCAAACGCCTGCACACCGGGCGCAGCCGCAACGACCAGGTCGCCACCGATGTGCGGCTGTGGCTGCGCAGCGAGATCGACCTCATCATGGGCCTGCTGGGCGAGCTGCAAGTCGCGCTGGTGGACGTGGCCGAAAAAAACGTGGACGTGATCCTGCCGGGCTTCACCCACCTGCAGGTGGCCCAGCCGGTGAGTTTTGCGCACCACCTGCTGGCCTATGTGGAGATGTTCTCGCGCGACGCCGAGCGCATGGTCGACGTGCGTCGGCGCACCAACCGCCTGCCGCTGGGCAGCGCAGCACTGGCCGGCACCACGTATCCGCTGGACCGCGAGCGTGTGGCGCGCAGCCTGGGCATGGTCGATGAACGCGGTGAGCCGCAGGTGTGCCAGAACAGCCTGGACGGCGTGAGCGACCGCGACTTCGCGATCGAGTTCTCTGCCGCCTCCGCCCTGTGCATGGTGCACGTCAGCCGTTTCAGCGAAGAACTGATTCTGTGGATGAGCCAGAACTTCGGCTTCGTGAAGATCGCCGACCGCTTCACCACCGGCTCGTCGATCATGCCGCAGAAGAAAAACCCCGACGTGCCCGAACTCGCGCGCGGCAAGACCGGCCGTGTGGTGGGACACCTCATGGGCCTGATCACGCTCATGAAGGGCCAGCCGCTGGCCTACAACAAGGACAACCAGGAAGACAAGGAGCCGCTGTTCGACACGGTGGACACCTTGAAGGACACGCTGCGCATCTTTGTCGAGATGGTCGGCGGCCAGCTGAATCCGGCCACCGGGGTGAAGGAGGGTGGCATCACGGTCAATGCCATCGCCATGGAAGAAGCCGCCAGACGGGGCTACGCCACCGCCACCGACCTGGCCGACTACCTGGTCAAGAAAGGCTTGCCGTTTCGCGATGCCCACGAGACCGTGGCCCACGCCGTGAAAGCGGCGGTGACGCACAACTGCGACCTCTCCGAACTGCCGCTGACCGTGCTGCAGGGCTTCAACGCCTCGATCGAGAAGGACGTCTACGAATGCCTGAGCCTGCGTGGCTCACTGAACGCGCGCAACACCCTGGGCGGCACGGCCCCCGCGCAGGTGCTGCACCAGATCGCACGCCACCGCGCCCGGCTGGGCTGAGTCAGTTGCAGGGATCGGGCTGCGGCACCTCGGTGCAGCGCTCGAAGGCCTGCGGCTTGAGGCCCCCGCCCACCAGACGGTACTGGTCGAAACACGCCGCACTGGCCGCAAACGCATGCCAGCGGCGTTCGCAGGCGCTCGTGCCCTCGGGCAGGGGTGTTGTGGCGGGCACGGCCCGGTGGGCGTAACGCTGCGGCACATCGGTCATGACCCCGTAGTAAACGCGGCCCCCGTCGTCGGTCCAGCGAACCAGTTCCGCGCCTGCGGCCCACAGCGGCAGGCACAAGGCCAGCGCCAGGGTGCATGTCTTGAGACGGTGTTGGTATGTCATGCCCGTTGCGATCCCGCCGGAGCGCCAGGGTTCCATCGGCGTCCGGGCGCCTTGATGTGCATCAAGGCCGCGCCGCAACACCCGCGGTAGAGTCCCGCCCATGACCGTCACCGCCCACCCCGTCGCCCCTTTGCAATGGTCATCTGCCCTGTCGGTGGGCGATGACCGCATGGACCACACCCACGCCGAATTCGTGGAACAGCTCAACCAGCTGCTGGACACACCGGCAGGGCAGCAGTTGCCGCTGTACCAGGCCTTCGTGGACCACACGGTGGCGCACTTCGCCCAGGAGGAGCGCTGGATGCTGGCCACCGGCTTCGCGCCCGACAACTGCCACGCCGCCCACCACGCCAGCATTCTGGAGACCATGCGTGCCGTGCAGGACCACCACCAGCAGGGTGACCGGGAGGTCATCACCCGCCTGGCCGAAGCGCTGGCCGAGTGGTTTCCCCAGCACGCGGCCAGCATGGACGCCGGGCTGGCGCTGCACCTGCAGGCCGTGGGCTTCGACACCGGCACCGAAACCCTGGCCGACCCGGGCCGCGTGCGCCCCGCCAGCATGAGCGGCTGCGGGAGCGTGGGCTGCAGCTGAGCCGCATGGCCGCTGCGCTGCCCGACCTGATCCACGCCCTGCTGGATGCGGCGCGCTACCCGCACGCGGCGCAGCGGGTGGAGTTGATGGAGACCCACGGCGCCTGGGTGCTGCTGGCAGGTGAGCACGCCTACAAGATCAAGAAGCCGGTGCGGCTGCCGTTCATGGACTTCGGCACGCTCGCCCTGCGCCGCGATGCCTGCCAGGCCGAGGTGCGGCTGAACCGGCGCTTTCAGACCGACGACCCGGCGACACACCTGTACCTCGGCGCGTTGCCGATCGTGGGCACCGCCCGGCTGCCCCGCTGGGGCCAGGCCGGCGCTGACGACGACGAAGCCATCGAATGGGCCGTGCACATGCGCCGCTTCGACGAAGACCGGCGACTTGACCACCTCTGCGCGCGCGGCGCCTTGAAACCCGAACACCTCACCGCGCTGGCCGGACGCATGGCCGCGTTTCAGGCCTCGGCAGCGGTGTCCCCGGCCGATGGACCCTGGGGACGCTTCGACGATGTGCTGGCTTTCGCGCGCGACAACCTCGACACCCTGCGCAGCGGTCTGCCCGGCGCCAGCGAGGCCGAGCAGGTCGAATCGCTGGGCCGCTGGACGCAGGCGTGCGCCACACGCCTGGCGACGCGGCTGGCGCAACGCCGGGGCGAGGGCCGCGTGCGCGAAGGCCATGGCGACCTGCACCTGGCCAACCTGGTGCTCATCGGCGACGAGGTGGTGCCGTTCGACGGCATCGAGTTCAACGACGCCTTGCGCTGGATCGATGTGGCCAGCGACATGGCCTTCGTCTGGATGGACCTGCTCGACCACGGCCAGCCCGGGCTGGCCAACGGCCTGCTGAGCGACTGGCTGGACGCCAGCGGCGACACCACCGCAGCCGACGTGCTGCCGTTCTTTGCGGTGTACCGCGCGCTGGTGCGCGCCAAGGTGGCGGTGATCCGCAGCACCCAGGCCGGCGCCGACGTGGCCGCCGCGCAGGACGAGGCCCGCGGCTACACCGCGCTGGCCGGGCGCATCGCGCAGCCTCCCCCGCCGCAGCTCGTCATCACCCATGGCCTGTCGGGCAGCGGCAAGACCTGGGCTTCCAGCCGCTGGCTGCAGGCCGAACGCAGCGGGCGGGCGATCCGGTTGCGCTCCGACGTCCAGCGCAAGCATCTGCACGGCCTGCGCGCCACCCAGGCCAGTGGCTCGGGCCTGAACGCCGGCCTGTACAGCCCGCAGGCGCACACCGATACCTACGCCCACCTGCTGGAGCGCACGGCGCAACTGCTGCGCGAAGGCTGGTCGGTGCTGGTGGACGCGGCCTTTCTGCGCCGGCACGAGCGCGAGGCCTTTCACGCGCTGGCCCGCTCAATGGGCTGTGCCTTCCACATCCTGGCGACCGAGGCGCCGCTGGCGGTGCTGCGCGAGCGCATCGCCGCGCGCCAGGCACGCGGCGCCGACGCCTCCGAGGCCACGCTGGCGGTGCTCGATCAGCAGCTGGGCTGGCTGGAGCCGCTGACCGATGACGAGCGTGCGCTGGGCCTGCCGGCGCCCGGCTGAGCCCACCACCAAAAATTTCAATCCGGCTTGTTCCGCTTTCACAAGCCATTTGGCGGGGGCACCGCTACCATCAGGCCCGGACCCGCCCCAACAACACTGGAGACCCCATGACCGTCATTACCACCGTGGAAGACCTGCGCGTGCTCGCACAGAAGCGTGTGCCGCGCATGTTCTACGACTACGCCGACAGCGGCTCCTGGACCGAGGGCACTTACCGCGCCAACACCAGCGACTTCCAGAAGATCAAGCTGCGCCAGCGCGTGGCGGTCAACATGGAGAACCGCAGCACCCGCTCGACCATGGTGGGCCAGGAGGTGGCCATGCCGGTGGCGATTGCACCCACGGGCCTGACCGGCATGCAGCACGCCGATGGCGAGATCCTGGCCGCCCGCGCCGCCAAAAAAATGGGCGTTCCGTTCACGCTCTCCACCATGAGCATCTGCTCCATCGAAGACGTGGCGCAACACGCCGGCGAGGGCTTCTGGTTCCAGCTCTACGTGATGAAGGACCGCGCTTTCATCGAGCGCCTGATCGACCGCGCCAAGGCCGCCAACTGCTCGGCACTGGTGCTCACGCTCGATCTGCAGATCCTGGGCCAGCGGCACAAGGACCTGAAGAACGGCCTGTCCGCTCCGCCCAAGCTCACCATCGCCAACATGATCAACATCGCCAGCAAGCCGCGCTGGGCGCTGGGCATGCTGGGCACGAAGCGGCGCCAGTTCGGCAACATCGTCGGCCATGTCACCGGCGTGGCCGACATGAGCAGCCTCTCGGCCTGGACGGCCTCGCAGTTCGACCCCGCGCTCAACTGGGGCGATGTGGAGTGGATCAAGCAGCGCTGGGGTGGCAAGCTCATCCTCAAGGGCATCCAGGACGTGGAAGACGCGAAGCTGGCGGTGGCCTCGGGCGCCGACGCGCTCATCGTGAGCAACCACGGCGGGCGCCAGCTCGACGGGGCGCAGAGCAGCATCGAGGCGCTGCCGACCATCGTGGACGCCGTGGGCAGCCAGATCGAGGTGCACATGGACGGTGGCGTTCGCAGTGGCCAGGACGTGCTCAAGGCCCGGGCACTGGGCGCGCGCGGTGTCTACATCGGCCGGCCTTTCCTCTACGGCCTGGGCGCCATGGGCGAAGAAGGCGTGACCAAGTGCCTGCAGATCATCCACCGCGAACTCGACCTCACCATGGCCTTTTGCGGCCACACCAACGTCGAGACGGTGGACAAGTCCATCCTGCTGCCCGGCACCTTTCCCACCGCCCTGTCATGAACTCACCCGTGCCGGCGCCCAAGCCCCGCACCTCGAAGTTCTGGCTGGGCATCAGCGTGGTGCTGACGCTGGTGCTGCTGATCGGGGCGGCCACCACGGCCAGCATGTACGAGCAGCTCAAGACGCAGATCGTGCACCTGCAGCAGCGCCTGGCGGTCACGCCACAGGTGCGCTACGTGTCGGTGCTGCTCGATGCGCAGGAACTGCCGGCCCTGCTGGTGACCCTGGACCCGCAGGCCGGCGTGCTGCAGGTGCAGCGCCTCAACGAGGTGAAGGAAGGGCGCGAGGACAGCATGCAGCTGTGGGCGCTCGCCGGCGACCAGCCGCCGCGCTCGCTGGGCGTGATCGAGAGCAAGTTCAAGACACTGCAACTGCCGGCCAAAGAAGCCGCCCTGGAAGGTGTGACCCAGCTGGCCATCAGTGTGGAGAACAAGGGCGGCGTGCCGCAGGCGGCAGGCCCGCGCCTGCCGTACCTGTTTCAGGGCTGGCTGGTCCAGAAAGCAATCTGAGCCGTCCTCACTTCAGCTCGTATTCGAAGGTGCTGACCACGCGCAGCCGCTTCCTGCGCGAACTGCCGTCGTCGAAGTCGTTGCCGTCGTCGCCGGTGATGCGGATCACGCCCTGGTTGGCGTTCTTCAGCGGGCCAAGTTCGGCGCCCGCTTCGGCAGCGAACTTGTCGGCCTGTTCGCGCGCATTGCGGGTGGCCTCGGCCAGCAGCGGCGCCTTCACGTCATTGAAACCCCTGAGCTGAAAGCGCGGACCACTGCGGCCTTCGTTTTCGCCGCCGAGCTGCACGCCCGCCTGGATCAAGGGATCGACCGCGCGCGCGGCGGACTCGACCTCGGCCACGCGCGGCGACCTGACCAGCACCTGGCCGGTGCCGTTGAAGCGGAACGGCTGGTTGCCCTGCGCGTACTCACGCGTGAACAAGTCCTGCACCTGCAGGGGCCTGGCCTCCACCTCGGTGTCGGTGAAACCACGCTCCTTCAGGAAGGCCAGCACCTTGTCGCGGTCACCCGCCAGCGCCTGCTGCACGCCACCGAACTCGCTGCCCGCCCGGCGAAAGGACAGCGTCCAGACCGCGAAGTCGCTCTCCACGTCTTTCTCGGCCAGGCCCTTGACCGTGACCGAGCGGTCCGACATGCGAAAACGCTCCAGGCCCTGGCTCACGGCGAAGCCGGCCACGGCGATGCCGGCGGCGATCAACAGGGCAGTGACAAGGCGTGCAAGGGTGTTCATGAAATGTCCTGTTCCAGGCGTGCGCCGGCCGGTGGCCAGCGTCTTGCGCCATGGTAATCCCGCTATGCTCGACCGCGTGGATGCCCCAACCGACCCGACCCTGCCCCGGCGCATCGCCCACCTCGACATGGACGCCTTTTTCGCGTCGGTGGAGTTGCTGCGCTACCCGCAACTCAAGGGCCTGCCGGTGGTGATTGGCGGCGGCCGGCGGCGCGAAGACGACCTGCTGCAGCGCCTGCGCGAGGCCTACCCGCAGCGCGAATGGCACACCGACAGCCTGGACCACATTCCGGTGGACTTCTTTCCACGCCTGGCGGGCTACACCGGTCGTGGCGTGGCCACCACCGCCACCTACGCAGCGCGCCAGTTCGGCGTGGGGTCGGCCATGGGCCTGATGAAGGCGGCCAGGCTGTGCCCGCAGGCCATCCTGCTGCCGGTGGATTTTGACGAAGTGCGCCGCATCTCGCGCCTGTTCAAGAACACCATCCGCGAGATCGCGCCGGTGGTGGAGGACCGCGGCATCGACGAGGTCTACATCGACTTCACCGAGGTGCCTGGCGGCCAGCGCGAGGGGGGGCGGGTGCTCGCACGGCTGATCCAGAAAAGCATCTTCCAGGCCACCGGCCTGACCTGCTCCATCGGCGTGGCGCCGAACAAGCTCATCGCCAAGATGGCCAGCGAGTTCAGGAAGCCCAACGGCATCAGCATCGTGCAACCGCAGGACCTGCAAACGCTGATCTGGCCACTGCCCTGCCGCAAGATCAATGGCGTGGGCCCCAAGGCCGACGAGAAGCTGCAGGGTCACGGCATCCGCACCATCGGCGAGCTCGCGCAGCGCGAACGCGGCTGGCTGGTGGACACCTTCGGCAAGAGCCATGGCGCCTGGTTGCACGAGGTGGCCTGGGGCCGCGACGAGCGCCCGGTGCAGACCGAAAGCGAGCCGGTGAGCATGAGCCGGGAAACCACCTTCGAGCGCGACCTGCACGCCGTGCGCGACCGCGTGGAGCTCGGTGCCATCTTCACCCGGTTGTGCGAGCAGGTGGCCACCGACCTCGGCAACAAGGGGTACCTGGGCAAGACCATCGGCATCAAGCTGCGCTACGACAACTTCCAGAGCGTCACGCGCGACATGACGCTGGACAGCTTCACCGCCGACCCCGCCACCATCCGCCGCCAGGCCGGCCTGTGCCTCAAGCGGGTGGACCTCACCCGGCGCATCCGCCTGCTCGGCGTGCGGGTGGGCAAACTCGTCAAGCTCGGGACAGACGGCACCGCGGTGCAGGTCTACAGTGAGTCGCCATTGCCATCCCCACCACGAGAGCCGAACCACCATGACCGCAACGACCTGCTTTTCCCTGAGCTTGACGGATGACGTCGCCCACCTGGTGATGAACCGGCCCGCCGAGTTCAACACCATGCACCCCACCTTCTGGCGCGAGCTCGACGAGGTGCTGACCACCCTCCACACCGAAGGCACGGCGCGCGCGCTGGTCATCAGCAGCACCGGCAAACACTTCAGCGCCGGCATGTCGCTCGACACCTTCTCGGGTGCCATCAGCATGGACGACCAGAGCCCGGAGGGCCGGGCCGCCATCTTCGACCTGCTCACCGACATGCAGGCCACGTTCACCAAACTGGAGAACCTGCGCATGCCGGTGATCTGTGCCATCCAGGGCGGCTGCATCGGCGGCGCGGTCGACATGGTCACGGCCGCCTGCATCCGGTACGCATCGGCCGACGCCTTTTTCTGCATCCAGGAAATCAACATCGGCATGGTGGCCGACGTGGGCACGCTGCAGCGCCTGCCCAAGCTGGTGCCGCTGGCGGTGGTCAAGGAGCTGGCCTACACCGGCCGCCGCCTGCCGGCCGCCAAGGCACTGACCCACGGCCTGGTCAACGAGGTGTTCGACACCCACGAAGCCACGGTGGCCGCCGCCTTGCAGTGCGCCCGGGAAATCGCCTCCAAACCGCCGGTGGCCATCTGGGGCACCAAACAGGCGGTGAACTACGCCCGCGACCACTCGGTGGAAGACAGCCTGCGCCAGATGGGCTGGCTGCAGGGCGCGGTGTGGAGCAACGCGCACGTGCGCGAAGCGATCACGGCCATGAAGGAAAAGCGCGCCGGCGACTTCACGCCGCTGTCGGCCCTGCAGTCGTTCAAGGCGCTGGGCTGAGCACCCACACCGTCGGGCCCGGGCTTCCCATGAAAACCTTCCACAACCCCCACCACGCTGCCCACGCCGGCCAGCAGGAAATGTTTCGCGGCCGCATGGTGCCCTGCCACGAAGTGCCTGCGCGGCTGGACTTCGTGCTGGCCGAACTGCGGCGCCGCCCGCTCGGTGCGCTGCAACCCCCCGAGGTGGACGACGCGCTGCTGGACGCCGCCATCGGACGCGTGCACAGCGCGCGCTATCTGGATTTCCTGCGGGGTGCCTGGGACGAGTGGGTGGCGATGGATCCGGACAACGCGCAGCGCGACGCCCTGCCCTCGGTCTGGCCGCTGCCCAACCGCCATGGCTTTCGCAACGACGTGCTGCCCGCCAACTTCGCAGCGCGCCTGGGCCTGTTCAGCTTCGATTCGGGTTCACCGCTGACAGCGGGCACCTGGGCGGCGGCGCGCGGCGGCGCCGCCTGCGCACTGGCGGCGGCGAACGATGTGGCAGCGGGTGCACGCTCGGCGTTTGCGCTCTCGCGTCCGCCCGGCCATCACGCGGGGGGCGATTTCTTCGGTGGTTACTGTTTACTGAACAACGCCGCCATCGCGGCGCAGGCGCTGCGCGATGCCGGCCACCACCGGGTGGCGGTGCTGGACGTGGACTACCACCACGGCAACGGCACCCAGACCCTCTTCTACGAACGGGCCGATGTGCTCACGGTGTCGATCCACGGCGACCCGGCCAGCGAGTACCCGTTTTTTCTCGGCCATGCGGACGAGCGCGGCGCGGGTGCGGGCGAAGGTTTCAACCTCAACCTGCCGCTGCCACGCGGCACCGGGTTTGACCTCTGGATCCAGGCGCTGGCCACCGGCGTGCAGGCGGTGCAGCGCTTCGGGGCCACGGCGCTGGTCGTGCCCATGGGGCTCGACACCTTCGAGGGTGACCCGATCTCGGGCTTCACCCTGAAAAGCGCCGATTACCTCGCCGTGGGCCGGGCGCTGGCGGGCGCCGGCCTGCCCACGGTGTTCACCTTTGAAGGTGGCTACGCGGTGGACGCCGTGGGCACGAACGCGGTCAACCTGCTGGAGGGCTTCCAGCAGGCCGCCTGAGCTGGCGCCGACCCTTCGACGGGCTCAGGGCGATCGGCTCAGGCGCCGAACGAGAGGGCGCCGGGTGGCAGTGGGCGGCCCAGGGCGCTGGTGAGCACGGTGTAGTGCATGGTCTCGTCGGCCGCCAGGCGCGCGGCCACCTTGGCCAGCTCGCGGTCGCCCAGGGCCGGGATCACGCTCAGGTAGGCGTTGGTGGCGCCCAGTTCCAGGCGGGCTGCGAGGTCCAGCACATCGGCCTGGCTCTTGAGCGAGGCGGCGTTGAGCGACCGGGCGTAGTCCTCCAGCTTCATCTCGGCCACCGGCTTGCCACCGAGCTTCTGGATGGTGGCGATCAGCGCGTCGCGGTGGGTCTTGTGGTGGCCCTGGAACTGCACCGCCACGTCGAGCACCGGCTTTTGCAGCAGGCCGCTGCCGGCACCGAGCTGGTATGCGTTGATGGCTTCGTGCTCCAGGCCGAGCGCCACGTTGAGAATGCCCACGTCCTTCGACATGTCCGTCTTCTGTGCGTGGGCAGCAGCCATCGCGTCGTTGCCGGCCAGCAGGGCCACGGCAGCGGCGGAGAGCACGCCGCCGCTGCGCATGAAGCCACGGCGCGAGGCGGGGGAAATCAGGGTGTCGGGGGTTGGGATGTTGTTCATGGAAAGTCCTGGGTTGGTGGGGGGGGTGAGCGGTGGTCACCGGGCACAGGCCCTGTGACCACCGTCACGTTGAATACGCAGCCCGGGCCGCCAGTGGATTCAAAAAGCCCGTTGATCGCACTCGACCTCTGCCGCGAACCCGGTTGAATCCGGTCGGGGCCGCGCTGCGTATTCAGTGGGTCAGGCAACCAGGTCTGCCATGCACCGTGACCGGTGCACCCCTCAACCGCCCACCCACCCTTCACCATGGACCACCCGAAAACGAACACCGCCGCGCAGGCACCCTGCTGGCTGCCCCTGGCCGCCGCCATCGCACTGTTGTGTGCCACGCCCGCTCACGCCGACACCGGCAAGCTGCTGCTCACCGGCGGCGTGAGCAGCGTGGAAGGCGCCGCCGGCGGCGGCCTTTCACCCTGGGCCGTGATCGGCAGCCAGGCCACCAGGGGCGAGGTGGGCGTCTCGGCCCACGCCAGCCGCGTCAGAACACGTGACCACGGTCTCGACACCCATGGTGTGGCCGTGGGCTTCCACGACCGACTGGAGCTCTCGCTGGGCCGGCAGGATTTCAACACCGGCGTCACCGGCACGGGCCTCGGCCTGCCAGGCCTGCACCTGAAGCAGGACATCCTGGGCGCCAAGCTGCGCCTGGCAGGAGACGCCGTGCTGGACAGCGACACGCTGATGCCGCAGATCGCCGTGGGCGTGCAGTTCAAGCACCTGCAGTCGTCCGGACTCGACAGCACGCTGGGCGCTCTGGGTGCCAGCCGCGACGGGGTCGACGTGTATGTGAGCGCCACCAAACTGTTTCTCGCGCAAGGTGTGCTGGTCAATGGCACGCTGCGCGCCACCAAGGCCAACCAGGGCGGGCTGCTGGGCTTCGGCGCCACGCTGGGGGGCGCCGACAACGGCGTCGAACTGCAGCCCGAGATCTCGGTGGCCTGGCTGATCAACCGCCAGCTGGCCGTGGGTGTCGAGTTCCGCGCCATGCCCGACAAGCTGCGGCGCGCCGGTCAGGCCGCCGGCCTGGGCGATGGTCTGCGCGCCGACGACTGGAAAGACATCTTCATCGCGTACGCGCCCAACCAGAACGTCTCGCTCACCGCCGCCTACGTGGACCTGGGCCGCATCGTGCCGGCCACCACCGGCGGGCGCAAACAGACCGGCGTGTACCTCTCGGCCCAGATCGCTTTCTGAACTTCTCTCTTTCGATCCTTCACATGAAACACCTCATCACATCCACCGCCCTCACCCTGCTGGCCCTGGCCAGCGGCGCCACGCTCGCGCAGTCCATGCGCCCCGCCCCGTCCGACGCCAGCGCCTACCCGGTGGCACCGGCCGCCGGTCTCTACCGGGCCTTCGGCGAGGAGGCCGGCATCCGCAGCCTCATGGACGACTTCGTCCTGCGTCTGAAGGCCGACCCGCGCGTCGGCGAGCAGTTTCAGGACACCAACCTGACCAACCTGGCGAAGTCCCTGAGCGACCAGCTCTGCCAGCTCTCGGGCGGCCCCTGCGTCTACCGGGGCCCCGACATGAAAACCGCGCACGCCGACCGGGACACCACGCGCGCGCAGTTCAACGCGCTGGTGGAGGTGCTGCAGCTGAGCATGGAGGCGCGCGGCATTCCGTTCACGCGGCAGAACCAGATGCTCGCGCTGCTGGCCCCGATGCACCGCGATGTGATCACCGTTCGCTGAAGCCCCGCCAGGACCGACCATGAAACATCCGCACCTCGCCGCCGGGCTGATCGCCGCCGCCACCCTGTTGTCCACCGCCGCACAGGCCGCCACCGTGCAGGTGACCGTGCTCGGGCGCGACGGCCAACCGCTGCCCGATGCGGTGGTGGTCATCGAATCCGCATCGGGCATCAAGCCGGCCGCACCGGCACCGGTCTCGGCCGTGATCCACCAGCAGAAGATGCAGTTCGTGCCCGCCACCAGCGTGCTGCCGCTGGGCTCGAAGGTGACCTTCACCAACCTCGACCGCTGGGAACACCATGTGCGTGGCAGGCCTGCCGGCCTGGCGTCGCTCAACCCCGGCGCCCAGCCAGGGTTCGAGCTGCGGCTCGATGGCCGGGTCGACGGCAGGGAGGTGGCGGGCGCAGAGGTGATCCTGGGCCAGGCCGGCGCGGTGCAACTGGGTTGCCACCTGCATGGCTCGATGCGCGGCTTCATTTTTGTGGCCGACTCGCCCTGGACCGTGAAGACGGATGCGAGCGGTGTGGCCACGCTGCAGGGTGTGCCCGAAGGTGCGGCCAGGGTGCGTGTGGTGCACGCCGATCAGATCCTGGATGCGCCGCCGCTGGCCGTCAACATCACGCCGGTCACGGCGCTGAGCGTGCCCACGCAGGTCCAGCCCCGCCGGCGCCGCCCATGAAGCTCACCTCGGTGTTCTCGCAAGCCCCGGCGCCGGCATGGGGCCAGCCGGTGCCGCACAATGCCCGCATGAGCGCACAACCCGACGACCTGCTGATCGAACTCATCGACCGTGTGGCCCGGCGCGACGAAGCCGCCCTCAAGGCCTTGTACGACCTGACCTCGTCCAAGCTGTATGGCCTGTCGATGCGCGTGGTGGGAAAAAGCGAATGGGCCGAAGACGCGCTGCAGGAAACCTTTCTGCAGATCTGGCGCAGCGCGGGCGACTACCGCGCAACGCTGAGCCCACCCATGGCCTGGCTCGGGCTGATCGTGCGCAGCCGATCGCTCGACGGCTTGCGCCGGCGCAGCGCGGAGCGCAGCCACCTCACCGACGACATCGACGACGCGATGGCAGACACGATGGAGGGCGATTCGCCCAACCCGATGGACACCACGCTGGCCAGCCAGCAAGCCTGGGCCCTGCACCAGTGCCTGGGCCAACTGGAGAACCGCCAGCGGGAGGTGGTGAGCCTGGCCTACCTGCGCGACCTCAGCCACAGCGAACTGGCCGAGCAGCTGAGCCTGCCGCTGGGCACCGTGAAAACCTGGATCCGGCGCGGGCTCGATCAATTGCGCACCTGCATGGCGCGCTTTGCGTGAGGGCAACGTCATGAACCTGATCCAGCACCCCGAACTCCTCGACCGTCTCGCTGCTGCCCACGCGCTGGGCACCCTGCGCGGTGGTGCACGCCGCCGCTTCGAAGCCATGGCCCGCGAGCAGGCCCCGGTGCGCGCCGCCGCCCTGGTGTGGCAAAGCCGTGTGGCCAGCCTGAACGAACTGCAGTCGGCGCAACCGCCCGCACCCGCCGTGTGGACGCGCATCGAAAACCTGGTGCAGGGCGACAGCCAGCGGCAGGCGATGGCCGCCGCGCGCGCCGACGCCGCCCAGCGGCCCGCCAGTGGCTGGCTGCGCAGCCTGGCGCTGTGGCGCGGCGCCACCGCCGCCGGCGCGCTGGCCACCGTGTTCGCCCTGGTCACCGTGGCGGGTCTGCGCGACAACCTGGGCGCGCAGATCGACGACCTGCAGGCCCGACTGGAAGCCGCCCCGGTGATCGAGTACGTGGCGGTGCTCAACGACGACCAGGCCAACGCCTCCATGCTGGTCACCTTCAACCCGAAAAACGGTCAGCTCACCCTGCAGCGCGTGGGTGGGTTCCAGGAAGCCAGCGACAAGTCGCTGCAGCTGTGGGCGCTGCCGCCGTCGGGCGGTCCACGCTCGCTGGGCGTGCTGGGCCAGGACCGCCTGCTGCAACTCGCCGCAGGCGTTGCCGACGTGCGCGAAGTGCCGACACTGGCCATCAGCCTGGAACCCAGGGGCGGTGTGCCGAGCGAACGCGGCCCGACCGGGCCGGTGCTGTTCAAGGGCGCGCTGATCCAGAAAATGCTCTGAACCGCGCCGGCCGCGCTCACTGCCGGGCGGTGCGCACGTTGGCCGGTGGCGACTGGGGATGGCTGGTGCGCCAGGGGTTGATGTCCAGGCCACCGCGGCGGGTGTAACGCGCATACACCGCCAGCTTGGTGGGCCGGCAGCGCGCCAGGATGTCCATGTAGATGCGCTCCACGCACTGCTCATGGAATTCGTTGTGGTTGCGAAAGCTCACGATGTACTGCAGCAGCCCGGCCTGGTCGATCTGCGGGCCGCTGTAGCTGATCTGCACGCTGCCCCAGTCGGGCTGGCCGGTCACCAGGCAGTTGCTTTTGAGCAGGTGGCTCACCAGGGTTTCGTCCACCGGCTTTTCATCGAGCGCGGCGCTCAGCAGCTCGGGCGCGGGCTGGTAGCGCGTGCACTCCACGTCCAGGCGGTCGATCGACAGGCCCGAGAGTTCCTGCACCCGCTCACGCTCCAGGTGCTCGGGCAGCAGCAGCTTCACGCCCGCGCTGGACAGCAGCGCGCCGCCGTGCCAGATGGCGGTGCTCACATCGGCACGGATGCGCTCGCGCACCGCATCGGCACTGGCGAAAATGCTGTTGTTGAAGCTGTTGAGGTAGAGCTTGAACGACTTGCTCTCGACGATGTGCGTGCTCTCGCATGGCACGGTGATGTGCGCCACGGCCACCTGCGGCTTGCCACGCGGGTTCAGCCAGCTGAGCTCGAACGCGGTCCAGAGGTCGGCGCCCAGAAAGGGCACGCTGCCGGTGATGCCGATCTCGCGCCGCTTGGTCTCGCGCGGCAGGGGAAACAGCAGGCTCGCGTCGTATTGGTCCACATAGGCCGAGGCCTGGCCGAGTTGCGATTGTTCGGGGGTGTTCTGGGTCATGTCGGGAAGAAGGCCTGGGGTGATGGTCATGCCTGGCGCTTCAGACGAATTCGCGCTCGCGCAGCCATTTCGTGGCCACCCACTTCTCGCCCTCGATCACCGGCGCGCCGCCGTGCAGCGTGCGGGTCGAGGGGTGAGGCCGGTCGTAGCTGAAGAACACGGCGTTGCCGCGCACCGGCGCCACCTCGAGCCCGATGTCGGGGAAGGTGGTGCCGCCACCGCGCGCGGGCTCGCTCAGGTACATCACCAGCGTGGCCAGGCGCTGCCCGCCGCGCTTGAGGATGCTCGGCGTGCCCGGTTCGTCGGGGTCGAAGTAGTCGTAGTGCGGCTTGTACTCGGCGCCCGGGCGGTAGTGCAGCACCTGAAAGCCCTCGCCGTTGACCAGCGGCCAGTTGAGCAGGCGGGCGATGCGCGCTTCGATGCGCGCCACCTCGGGCGTCTGCCCGCGCGTGAAGAACATGCCGCTGCTGGTGCGATCCGGGTTGAGCTCTTCGCCGCCGGTCTTGATGGCCACGGTGAGCGAGCGCGCGAGCTGCGGGCGGGCCGATTCGATCAGGGCTTCGCACTCCTCGGCACTGAGCAGGTTGCCCAGCACCACCACGCGCGGCTGGCTCAAGGCCACGATCACATCGACCATGCGGTCACCGGCATCGATCTGGCGCGGCGACTGGCTCAGGTCGAGGTCGGGCAGCCGCCGCAAGGCAGCAGCGGCTTCGCGACGCACCGGTGCGGCCGGTTGAACCGCCACCGGCACAGGGTCTTTCCAGGTGACGTTCAGTGCTGCGAGCGCCACCGGTTGTTGCCAGCCCGAAGCCACCATGGCGGCCAGCACGGCGTCGCGCGAGAAGCCGGCGGCGGCTTGCTCCACGATCCACTGGCGCAATTCGGGGGTGATCGGCTGGTTCATGGTCATCTCCTCAAGCCCTGGCCTCGCGGCGGAACACCAGGCGGTCGGGCCCGGAGGCGGCGCTGTTGAAGCGGTAGCCTTCCAGGTCGAAGTGTTTGAGCTGCTCGGGTGTGGTGACGCGGTGCTGCACCGCGTGACGCACCATGAGTCCGCGCGCACGCTTGGCCATGAAGCTGATGACCTTGTAACCATCGGCCTTGCGCTCCTCGAACACACAGGTCACCACGCGCGGCAGCAGCACCTTGCGGTCGACGGCCTTGAAGTATTCCTCGCTGGCGAGGTTGATCACCACCGGGCTCAGGTCGGCGCGCGCGCGTTCATTGAGGTGGTCTGCGATCTGGCGACCCCAGAACGCATACAGGTTCTTGCCCCGGTGGGTGGGCAGGCGCGTGCCCATCTCCAGCCGGTAGGGCTGCATGCGGTCGAGCGGACGCAGCACACCGTAGAGGCCGCTGAGGATGCACAGGTGCTGCTGCAGCCAGTCGAGGTCGGGACCGGTGAGGGATTTCGCATCGAGGCCACCGTAGACATCACCGTCGAAGGCGAGCACGGCCTGCCGGGAATTCTTCGCGGTGAACGTCGGCTGCCAGGCCTGGTAGCGCGCCACGTTCAGCCCCGACAGGGTGTCGGACAACTTCATGAGCCCGGCGATCTGTTGCGGCGACTGCCCACGAAGAACGTCGATCAGCTCGGCCGCCTGTTTCACGAACAGCGGCTGGGTGTGGGGAGCCTCGGGGCGCGGGGACTCGTAGTCGAGCGCCTTGGCAGGGGAAAGCAGGAACAGCATGGGAGGAAGGTCCGGTCGGGTTCGGGTGGATGCGGTCGGGCCATGAAAAAGGGCTTCCCGAGGGAAGCCCTGATTATCGCCACCGCCACCGCCACCGCCCTAGCGCAGGTCGCCCGCCAGAGAGGCCAGCGTCTCGGGAGACACCTGCACATGGGCGGGGTAGTGGGTGTGATCGCAGCCGATCTTGACAGCAGCGCCGGCCTGGATGGCGGCGCGCATCGCCGGTGTGAATTCGAAACGCACAAAGTGCACGGCGGAGGTCTTGACATCGTTCTCGCGGTCGAGGTCTTCGTCGGCAATGGCGTAGACACGCGCATGGCCTTCGACCTCGACGAACATGCGGTCTTCCACGCCGATCAGGCGGGCGAGTTCGCGCTTGCGTTCGTTGATGTCGGTGTACTCGATCATCATCGTGGCCTTCCAGTTGGAGCCGTCGGGCACGAGCGGCGCATAGGCCTCGATCTCCTGCTGGATGCCCTCTTCCTCGAACACCTTCTCGATGCGCAGCATTTCCTGGATCTGGTAACGGATGGTGGTCTCGCTCTCGAACTGCAGGTTGATGTGCTCCCCCAGCTGCACGCTGCGCAGCTTGCGGTGTGCGATGACATCGGGCTTGTGGACCTTGCGCCACTTGGTGTAGGCCTCCAGGCTCATGAGCGAGTCGGCGGTGATGTGGCCGGTGAGTTGCATGGGGTCTCCTTATTTCAGTCCGTAGGCGCGCGCCACCAGGCTCAATGGGTGCTGCAGTTCGGGCGCACCCAGACCGTTCACTTCAAAGCCCTGTGCAATGTGGTGGCCGCCGAGCGGGCAGTCCGAACTGATGTAGTCCGGCTGGCTGCCGTCCTTCATGGTGGCCATGGCCTTGAACACCGGCTTGCCGATCTTCATGGCGGTCTGGTGGGTGGCCTTCTTCACACCGAAGGTGCCGGCATGGCCCGAGCAGCGTTCAATGGTGTTGAGGGTCGTGTCCGGAATCATCTTGAGCATTTCCTCGGTCTTGCGACCGATGTTCTGCACCCGGCCGTGGCACGGGATCTGGTAGCTCACCTTGCCCAGTTTCTGCGGAAATTCCGTCTTGAGCAGCCCGTCGCGCTTGCGGGCCATGAGGTATTCAAACGGGTCCCACACATGCTCCTTCACGAGCTGGGTGTCGGCGTCGTCGGGGAACATCAGCGGAATTTCCTGCTTGAACATCAGCGAGCAGCTCGGCACCGCCGAAAGGATGGCGAATCCGTCCCTGGCGTACTTGGCGAGCACCGGGATGTTGGCCTCCTTGCTCGCCTGCACCGAGTCGAGGTCACCCAGTTCCAGCTTGGGCATGCCGCAGCATTTCTCCTTCTCCACGATCACGTACGGAATGTCGTTGTGGTCGAGGATCCTGAGCAGGTCCAGGCCGATGCCGGGCTCGTTGTAGTTGACATAGCAGGTGGCGAAGATCGCCACCTTGCCCGGCGTCTTCTCGCCGTCCTTCACGACCGTGGCGCTGGCCTCGGGTGCCGACGAGCGAAACCGTTTCGTCGCGAGTTCGGGCAGCCAGGCTTCCTTGTCAACGCCGGCCACGCTTTCCATCACGTTGCGGGCCAGCTTCGTCTTGTTGATCGCGTTGACCGCCTGCACCACGATCGGGATGCCCGCGAACTGGCCATGCACGTCGGTGGAAGCGAGGAATTTTTCGGCAGCACCGACCTCGCCCTTTTTGAACTTGATCGCCTTGGCCCGCAGCATGGTGTGCGGGAAGTCCAGGTTCCATTCGTGCGGCGGCGTGTAGGGGCACTTGGTCATGTAGCAGAGGTCGCACATGTAGCACTGGTCCACCACCTTCCAGTAATCCTTCTTGTCGACGCCGTCGACCTCCATGGTCTTGCTCTCGTCGACCAGATCGAACAAGGTGGGAAAGGAGCCGCACAGGCTCACACAGCGGCGGCAACCGTGGCAGATGTCGAAGATGCGCTCCAGCTCGTGGAAGCACTTCTCCTCGTCGTGAAAGTCCGGGTTTTTCCAGTCCAGCGCATGCCGCGTGGGCGCCTGCAGATTGCCTTCTGTGGCCATGGGGTCCTCGTCGAAAGAAACAACTTCACCAGGTTTTCGTCAGGGCTCCGCAAGCCCTGACGAAAACGCTGCGCTCCAGTGAGCGCAGCTTCCAGGACACCGCGGCCATGGCTCGGCCAGGCCGCAGGTGTCACCCCTTGCAGAGGTCGCGCGAAGCGCTGCGGGGGTGAGCCCTCTCAATCCACCAGTTCGTTCAAGGCCTTGGTGTAGCGGTTGGCGTGCGAGCGCTCGGCCTTGGCCAAGGTCTCGAACCAGTCGGCCACCTCGTCGAAACCTTCCTCGCGCGCGGTCTTGGCCATGCCGGGGTACATGTCGGTGTACTCGTGGGTCTCACCAGCCACGGCCGAGGCGAGGTTGTCGCGCGTGGAGCCGATCGGCATGCCGGTGGCCGGGTCACCCGACTGCTCCAGGAACTCCAGGTGGCCGTGTGCATGGCCGGTTTCGCCTTCGGCGGTGGAGCGGAACAGGGCGGCCACGTCGTTCTGGCCTTCCACGTCGGCCTTGTTCGCGAAGTACAGGTAGCGGCGGTTGGCCTGGGATTCGCCGGCGAAGGCGTCTTTCAGGCACTGCTCGGTTTTCGAGCCTTTCAATGCGGGCATGGGGTTCTCCTTTCGTGGGTTGAAGAAGCGCTCGACAGGTGCAGAAAGCTGTCTGCATCCGCAGAGACCGGCAAACCTTAGCCCTGACGGACGTCTGCGTCCAATTGTTCCGGGCTATGCGGGGCATTGCATTGCTCTATCGGACGAACCCGGTGGATATCCCCTTCCAGGCTGGGTCGACAAGCCGGCAGCAAAGCCGCAAACTCCCGGAACACCGATTCAATGATTGCACTAAACGAAATGAATTGCATAATGTTGAATCCCGACCGACCTTGAGGAGACACCCATGAAGCCCGCCACCCTGCCCGCTCCGGCCCCGATCCAGCAGTTGCACCACTTCGCCCACCGGGCCAGGGATGCCGAGGAAACGCGCCGCTTCTACGAGGACATCCTGGGCCTGCCGCTCTACCACATCATCCAGAGCGACCACGTGCCCAGCACGGGCGAGTACTGCCCGTACACGCACTTCTTCTTCCGCCTGCAGGACGGCTCCTTCATTGCCTTCTTCGACCTCGGCGACGACGAGGCTGCGTTGCCCAGCCCGAACACGCCGAAGTGGGTCAACCACATCAGCTTTCGCGTGAACACCGAGCGCGAGCTCGAAGACACCAAGGCGCGTCTGCAGGCCAGCGGCATCGAGGTGCTGGGCGTGACCGACCACCACATCTTCAAGAGCATTTACTTTTTCGATCCGAACGGCATCCGGCTGGAACTCACGGCGCAACTGGCCGACGAGTTCGAGATGCTCGAAGAGAGCAAGACGGCGCATGCGCGGCTGGCCGAATGGACCCGGCGCAAGGAACAGTGGCGCCGGGAACGGGCCGAGGGCCACACGGCCGAACCCCTGAAGCCGCAGCAAAACGATCGACCCGAAGTGGGTGGACGCGCGAAGGCCTGAGCTGCCCGGTTGCGGCACACCACGGCAAGACACACCCAGCAAGGAAAGACGCATGCCCATGACGACCTGGCGCGAGACGGCGCTCACCAACAGCTACGAGTTCGCCGCCGGCGCGGGCTACGAGTTGCCGCAATACCCGTTTGTTGAGCCGCCGGAACTCCATGCCAACCGTCGGGTGCGACACCCCGTGGTCATCGTGGGTGGCGGCATCACCGGCCTCACCATGGCCTGTTCGCTGGCGCACCTGGGCGTGCGGGCGGTGCTGATCGACGAAGACAACACCGTCGGCGTGAAGGGAGCCTCGTCGCGCGGCATCTGCTACACGCAGAAGTCGCTCGAGATTTTTCAGCGCCTCGGACTCTACGAACGCATCGCGGCCAAGGGGGTGCAGTGGAGCGTGGGCCGCACCTTCGCCGGCCACGACGAGGTCTACAGCTTCGACTTGCGCCAGCAAGGCAACTTCCACCTCTCGCGCCAGCCGCCCTTCATCAACATCCAGCAGTTCTACATCGAAGGTTTCCTGGTCGAGCGCATCCAGGAACTCGGCGCGGTCGAACTGCGCTGGCAGAACCGCCTCACCGCCTTCGAGCAGAACGCCGACTTCGCCACGCTGACGATCGAAACGCCAGCTGGCCCTTACCAGCTGGAGGCCGAGCACGTGATCGACGCCAGCGGCTCGCACAGCCCGCTGCGCAAGTGGCTGAACGTGCCCTTCGACAGCAAGCGCGGCGACGACCGCTGGTGCATCGCCGACGTGCGCTTCTCCACCCACCCGCCGCAAGAGCGCCACACCTGGATCGAAGCACCTTTCAATGACAACCGCGCGGTGTGGCAGCACCTCATGGCCGACGACGTCTGGCGCATCGACTACCAGATGGCGCCCAACGCCGACCCCGAGGCCGTGAGCCGCGAAGACGTGGTGCGCGAGCGCCTGGCGCGCCAGTTCGGCGCCGACGTGCAGGTCGACATCGTCTGGGTCGGGCCGTACGCCTACCGCAGCGAGTGCGTGCACGCCATGCGCCACGGCCGTGTGTTCCTGATGGGTGACTCGGCCAAGGTGGTGAGCCCGTTCGGCGCGCGCGGCGGCAACACCGGCGTGGCCGACGCCGACAACCTGGCCTGGAAACTGGCCGCCGTGCTCAGCGGCAAGGCCGACGGTGCGCTGCTGGAGAGCTACAACGACGAGCGCCTGGACGCAGCCCGGCAAAACGTCAGCGTGACCAACCGCACCGCGCGTTTCCTGCGCCCGGCCGACGGTACCGAGCGCGTGTTTCGCCAGGCCGCCATCGGCCTGGCGAAACAACACCCGTTTGCCCGCGCACTCATCAACACCGGCCGCATGGCCGTGGCCAATGCCTACGCCCACTCACGCGCCTGCACCTATGCACCGACCGGTGCGGCAGGCCAGTCGGTGCAGAACGTGGGCTTCGAATGGGCGGACGGATCGTCGGGCGATGTGAACGACCTGATCAGCTGGGCCCACGGCGACCTGCTCGTGCTGGCCTTCGGCGAACTGCCACCGACCACCCTGCAGCGCCTGCGCCGCCTGTGCCTGGACGCACCGGTGCGCAGCGTTCAGGTGCTCGGCGCCCGGGGCACGGCCCAGGCCCTGGAGCATGTGCGCGACCCCCGGGGCCACCTGCAAGGCGCCTGCCTCGCAGATGGCCAGGCCTGGGCGCTGGTGCGCCCGGACGGTTACCTGGCGGCCACGGGAGAGGCCATCAATGCCCAACTGGTCGCGGCCATCGAGCGATCGCTGGGCCTGCGCGGAGAACCAGCATGAAGACCACCAACGAATTCCAGGACGCCGACGCGTTCTACGAACACCTGCTCGACGCCCACGCGGGTCTCTCGCGCGACCACTCGGAGCTGCTCAACGCGCGCCTGATCCTGCTGCTGGCCAACCAGATCGGTGACGCGCAGGTGCTCAAGGCCTGCATCGACGCCGCGCGCGATGCGCCCGCCAGCCCGGGCTGAGGGACCGGTCGAATAAAATCCGCGGGTACCCCCATTTCCCCTCACGGCATCCTGCGGGATGCCGTTTCCATTTTTGGCGCGCCCCATGACCGACACCCTGAACCAACCCGGCCTGCAATCCCTGGCCAAATCGTTCGAACCCGCTCCGCTCGAAGCCCGCTGGGGCCCCGAGTGGGAGAAGCGCGGCTACGGCATGGCTGGCTTCCGTGGCACGGGCGCACCCCGGGCCGACGCTGCGTCGTTCGCGATCCAGTTGCCCCCGCCCAATGTGACCGGCACGCTGCACATGGGCCACGCGTTCAACCAGACCATCATGGACAGCCTCACGCGCTACCACCGCATGGCCGGCGCGAACACGGTCTGGGTGCCCGGCACCGACCACGCCGGCATTGCCACGCAGATCGTGGTGGAGCGCCAGTTGCAGGCCAGGGGCATCAGCCGCCACGACATGGGCCCCACGCCCGCCGAAGCGCGCAAGAACTTCGTGGCCAAGGTCTGGGAGTGGAAGGAAGAGAGCGGCAACACCATCACCACGCAGATGCGCCGAATGGGCGACAGCGTGGACTGGAGCCGCGAGTACTTCACCATGGACGCCAAGCTCTCGAGCGTGGTGACCGAGACCTTTGTGCGCCTCTACGAGCAGGGCCTGATCTACCGCGGCAAACGCCTGGTGAACTGGGATCCGGTGCTCAAGACCGCGGTGTCCGATCTCGAGGTCGAGAGCGAGGAAGAAGAAGGCTCGCTGTGGCACATTGCCTACCCGCTGTCCGACGGCAGCGGTTCGCTCACCGTGGCCACCACCCGCCCTGAAACCCTGCTCGGTGACGTGGCGGTGATGGTCCACCCGGAAGACGAGCGTTACACCCACCTGATCGGCAAGACGGTGCACCTGCCCCTGTGCGATCGCGACATCCCGGTGATCGCCGACGCCTATGTGGACCGCGCCTTCGGCACCGGCGTGGTCAAGGTCACCCCGGCGCACGACGCCAACGACCATGCGGTGGGCCAGCGCCACGGACTGCCCGTCATCGGTGTGCTGACACTGGACGCCGCGATCAACGAAAACGCGCCGGCGAAATACCAGGGCATGGACCGCTTCGTGGCGCGCAAGGCGGTGGTGGCCGACCTCGAGGCCGCCGGCCTGCTGGTGGAAACCAGGAAGCACAAGCTCATGGTGCCGCGCTGCGCCCGCAGCGGCCAGGTGATCGAACCCATGCTCACCGACCAGTGGTTCGTCGCCATGCAGTCCAGGGGCAACGAGAAGAACACCAGCGGCACGTCGATTGCCGACAAGGCGATCGCGGCCGTGCAGTCGGGCGAGGTCAAGTTCGTGCCCGAGAACTGGATCAACACCTACAACCAGTGGATGAACAACATCCAGGACTGGTGCATCAGCCGCCAGCTCTGGTGGGGCCACCAGATCCCGGCCTGGTACGACGAAGCGGGCAACGTGATCGTGGCGCGCAGCGAGGCCCAGGCCCAGGCCCAGGCCCCGGGCCAGACACTCGTGCGCGACCCCGACGTGCTCGATACCTGGTATTCGTCGGCCCTGGTGCCGTTCAGCACCATGGGATGGCCCCAGTCCGACAACGCCGTTCAGGGCGACCAGGAGTTGTCGGACTACAACCTCTACCTGCCCAGCACCGTGCTGGTGACCGGCTACGACATCATCTTCTTCTGGGTCGCCCGGATGATCATGATGACGACGCACTTCACCGGTCGCGTGCCGTTCAGGCACGTCTACATCCACGGCCTGGTGCGCGATGCGCAGGGCCAGAAGATGAGCAAGAGCGAGGGCAACGTGCTCGACCCGGTGGACCTGATCGACGGCATCGCGCTCGCGCCCTTGCTGGACAAGCGCACCACCGGCCTGCGCAAGCCCGAGACCGCGCCCAAGGTGCGCAAGCAGACCGAAAAGGAATTCCCGGACGGCATTCCGGCCTACGGTGCCGACGCCCTGCGCTTCACCTTCGCCGCGCTCGCCTCGCTGGGACGCAGCATCAACTTCGACAGCAAGCGCTGCGAGGGCTACCGCAACTTCTGCAACAAGCTCTGGAACGCCACGCGCTTCACCTTGATGAACTGCGAAGGTCAGGACTGCGGCCTGCAGGAGCACACCCAGGAACAGTGCGCGGTGGGCCAGCCCTTCCACGGCTACCTCAGCTTCAGCCAGGCCGACCGCTGGATCAGCTCGCTGCTGCAGCAGACCGAGGCCGAGGTGGCCAAAGGCTTTGCCGAGTACCGGCTGGACAATGTTGCCAACACCCTCTACGACTTCGTCTGGAACGAGTTCTGCGACTGGTACCTGGAAATCGCCAAGGTCCAGATACAGACCGGCGACGCCTCACAGCAGCGCGCCACCCGCCGGACGCTGATCCGCACGCTCGAGGCCATCCTGCGCCTGGCGCATCCGGTGATCCCGTTCATCACCGAAGAGCTGTGGCAGAAGGTCGCGCCGGTGGCGGGCCTGCCCGGCGAATCGGTGAGCATCGCGCGCTACCCGCAAGCCCAGTTGAACAAGATCGACGAGGCGGCGATCGCGCACGTCAACAAGCTCAAGGCGCTGGTGGACGCCTGCCGCAACCTGCGCGGCGAGATGAGCGTGTCGCCCGCCACGCGTCTGCCGCTGTACGTGCTGGGCGACACCGCGTGGATGCAGGCCATGGGCCCGGTGCTGCAGGGCCTGGCCAAACTCAACGAGGTGAAGGTGTTCACCGACGAAGCGGCGTGGGCCGCTGCAGCGCAGGCGGCACCGGTGGCCGTGGTCGGCGAGGCCCGCCTGTGCCTGTTCATGGAGATCGACCTGGCCGCCGAAAAACTGCGCCTGGGCAAGGAAGCCGCGCGGCTGGAGGGCGAGATCACCAAGGCCACCGCCAAGCTGTCCAACGAAGCCTTCGTGGCCAAGGCCCCGCCGGCGGTGATCGACCAGGAAAGAAAACGCGTGGCCGACTTCACGGCCACGCTGGAGAAGATGCGCGAACAGCTGCAGCGGCTGGGCGCCTGACAGAGAACCCACCAGATCGCTCCGGCGGCGGGGGGTGGCACCCCTCGTGCCGGGGGTCAGCCCCTGTGCAAGGCGATCGAGCCCCACTGCGAGGGCGTGACCGCCTGCGGGTCTTCGGGCTCGTGGTACCCGATGCTGTCCAGCACGGTGAAGTCGCTCGCAGCACCGTCATGCCCCACCGCGTGGGGTGACAGGGTTTCATGGATGCGGTGGGCCACATACCAGCTCGCGCGCAACTTGGCCTCGCGGGTGTGCGAACCGAGGCGCGGCGTGAGGTGCAGGTTGGGAATGCCGTGCAGGGGTGTGCCTTCGGCAGCGAACTGCGGGTTGGCACCGTCCATCAAGCAGGCGTCGATGCGCCCGTCGCACAAGGCCAGCGCCAGGGCGTCCTGGTCGAACAATGTGCTGCGGCTCACGCCCACCCACAGCTGGCCCGGCTTGCAGTGATTGAGCAGGCGCTCGTTGATCCAGCCGCGAAAACGCGAGGCGTAGACCATCTGCAGCGAGATCGCATCGGAGCGTGCCAGCAACTCCTGCAGGGACACCGGCTCCACGCCGAGCTTGTCCCAGATGGAGGCTGCATGGTGCACCGCCGGGTCGTAACCCAGCAGGCGCACGCCGAGGCACTTGAGCATGGGCGCCAGCGTGTGGGCCACCGGCGCCAGGCCCAGCAGGCCCACCGTGCTGCCCGAGAGTTCACGCCCCATGCGCACCTGGGAGATCTTGCGACCGAGCAGCGCGCTGATCATGCCGCGGCGGTACAGCATGAGCAGGCCATAGAGCAGGTATTCGGCGTTGGACCGGACGGTCGCGCTGCGCGCCTGCAGCACCCGCACATGGCGCCGCGCGCAGGCGTCCAGGTCGGTGTTGTCGCTGGAGATCTGCATGCGCGCCACGATCTCGAGCTTGGGAGAGAAATTGAGAAACTCCTCGGACACCACCACATGGGGAGGCAACACGATGGCCCGGGTCTTGTAGGTGGCCTTGCGCAACTCCACCGGGTCGTCCCCCAGTTCGGGGCGGTAGGCCACCTCGTGCCGCTCCTGCAGCCAGGACAGCGCCTCGGGCACCAGCGGATCGACGAGGAGAACTTCCATGGGGTCGGAGCGACCGGGGGTCGGCTTCAGCGGCGCTTGAGCAGCGTGATGTGATCCTCGCCCACGGTCTGCTGGTCGACCAGCACGTTCCCGGTTTGTTTGGCGAAGGCCTGGAAATCACGCACCGAACCCGCGTCGGTGGAAATCACCTTGAGGGTCTGGCCGCTGTGCATGTCGGCCAGCGCTTTTTTGGCTTTCAGGATGGGCAGCGGACAGTTGAGTCCGCGGGCATCGAGTTCTTTGTCGGCGTGCATGGGGCTTTCCTTGGATTGGACGCATTCTAAGCGGCGCGGACTTTTACCAGCGCCGTGTCTACGCACTCTTTCTGCGCTAGCTGACCGGGTTGGCAGGCCGCTGGACATCCTCCATGAAGACCGGCTCCAGGCCCTGGCCGCGCAGCCAGTCGGCCAGCGCAAACCCAGTGCCGGCGCGCCAGCAGCGGATGTTGGCGGGTGCCATGAGCTTGTACTCGGCCAGCTCCGGCGACAGCCGGACCTCGCCCTGCGCAAGCGCGTGATAGGTCACGATGAGCTGGTTCATGCGCTGAAAGTCATGCACCCCCACCAACGTGAGTTTTGTCACGTCCAGAGAGGTTTCTTCGGCAATCTCGCGACGAATGCCCTCCTCGGGCGACTCGCCCGCCTCCATGAATCCGGTGATCAGCCCGAACATGCGGCCCGACCAGGCGGCGTTGCGCGCAAGCAGGATGCGCCCGTCGAGTTCGACGATGGCGGCCAGCACCGGCGTGGGATTGTTCCAGTGGGTGAAACCGCAGGCCGGGCAGCGCAGGCGCTGCTTGTCGCCTCCGTCTTCGGCTTGCGTGATCCATTCCAGCGCGGTGGCGCACTGCGGGCAATGGCGGAACTCGACAGCGGTCATGCGCGCCTCAGGCGGGGAACACGCCGGTGGAGAGGTAACGGTCTCCCCGGTCGCACACGATGAAGACGATGGTGGCCTGCTCGACCCGGGCCGCGACCTGCTGGGCCACCCAGCATGCGCCCGCTGCCGAAATGCCCGCAAAGATGCCCTCCTCGCGTGCCATCTGCCGGCACATGGACTCGGCATCGGACTGGCTCACCAGAATGAGCTCGTCCACCGCGGCGGGGTCGTAGATCCTGGGCAGGTACTCGGTGGGCCACTTGCGGATGCCCGGGATGCGGGAGCCTTCGCTGGGCTGGGCACCGATGATCCGGATGGCCGGATTCTTTTCCTTCAGGAAGCGCGAGACCCCGGTGATGGTCCCGGTGGTGCCCATGGCGCTGACGAAGTGCGTGATGCGCCCACCGGTCTGCTCCCAGATCTCGGGCCCGGTGGTCTCGTAATGAACGCGGGGGTTGTCGGCGTTGGCGAACTGGTCGAGCACGCGGCCCTTGCCTTCGGCCTGCATCTTCAGCGCGAGGTCACGCGCCGATTCCATGCCGCCGCTCTTGGAGGTGAGGAGCAGTTCGGCGCCAAACGCCTTCATGGTCTGGGCGCGCTCGATGGAGAGGTCCTCGGGCATGATCAGCACCATGCGGTAACCCTTGATCGCCGCCGCCATCGCCAGCGCGATGCCGGTGTTGCCCGATGTGGCTTCAATGAGGGTATCGCCGGGCTTGATCTCGCCGCGTTCCTCGGCACGCCGGATCATCGAGACCGCCGGCCGGTCTTTCACCGAGCCTGCCGGGTTGTTGCCTTCGAGCTTGCCGAGCACCACATTGCCGCGCTGCGCGTTGTCCGCTGCACCGATGCGCTGCAGCGCCACCAGGGGCGTGTGGCCGATGGCGTCTTCTATCGTGGGGTAGTTCATCCTGTGCACTGTGCCATAATTTGCATCCCATTCCAGAGCGCCCGGGTGGTGAAATTGGTAGACGCGCCGGACTCAAAATCCGGTTCCGAAAGGAGTGCCGGTTCGATTCCGGCCCCGGGCACCACACACGAAGCCGCACCGCATCCGCCGTGCGGTTTTTTTGTGTGCGCGGCTTGAAACGGCGACTGAACAGAGACAATCCGCGAAGCTTCCACCCGATGTCCGCCCACCAGGAACACTGCCCGCCATGCTGATGCCTGCCCTCGCCGTACTCGCCGGACTGCTGCTGCTGGTCTGGAGCGCCGACCGCTTCGTTGAAGGCGCTTCCAGCACCGCCGGCCATTTCAGTGTGCCGCCCCTGCTGGTGGGCATGGTCATCGTCGGATTCGGCACCTCGGCGCCCGAGATGGTGGTCTCCACCCTGGCCGCATCGCAGGGCAACCCGGGACTGGCACTGGGCAACGCATGGGGCTCGAACATCGCCAACATCGCCCTCATCCTGGGCGTGACGGCGCTGGTCGCGCCCATCGTGGTCCAGTCGATGATCCTGCGCAAGGAGCTGCCCATCCTGACCGCTGTCACGCTGCTGGCGGGCTACCTGGTGTGGGACGGTGGGCTGGAACGCGCCGACGCCTGGGTGCTGCTCGGTGTGTTCGCGGTGCTGGTGGGTTGGTCGATCTTTGAAGGCATGCGCGGCGGCAGCGATGCCCTGGCGACGGAAACCGCCACCGAGTTGCAGGCCCATGCCATGCCGCTGTCGCGTTCCCTGTTGTGGGTGGTCGTGGGTCTGGTGGTGCTGGTGGGGAGTTCGCAACTGCTGGTCTGGGGTGCGGTGCAGATCGCGCAGGCGCTCGGCGTGAGCGACCTGATCATCGGCCTGACGGTGGTCGCCGTGGGCACGTCGCTGCCTGAACTGGCGTCTTGTGTGGCCGCGGCCCGCAAGGGCGAGCACGACATCGCACTGGGCAACGTGCTGGGCTCCAACCTGTTCAACTCGCTCGCGGTGGTGGGCATCGCCGGTGCGATCGCGCCGATGCAGATCGATGCCGAGGTCTTGACGCGCGACTACCCCGTCATGCTGGGCCTGACCGTGGTGCTCTTCCTGATGGGCTGGGGATTTCGCAAGCGGCAGGGGCGCATCAACCGGCTGGAGGCGCTGGCGCTGCTGGCGGCCTACGCCGGCTACACAGGCTACCTGATCACCACCGTGCTGCCTTCGGCCTGAGGCCGCCTCAGGCCTTCAGTCCGTCGGCCACGTGCGGGTAGCGCAGACGCAGGCCCAGTTCGTGTTTCATGCGGTGGTTGCGCAGCCGTCGCGACTCGCTCATGAAGCTCAGCAGCATCAGCGGCAAGCGGTCGCCGGCCGCATCGCGCGCCACCCGTGACGGGCGCGCAAGTCCGTACAGGTCGGCAGCAAGATCGAAGTAGTCACCCATCCGCAGCTCGGTGTCGTCGACCACGTTGATGTTGCGCTGCGCTGCGCCGCGCCACAGGGCGAGCGCACACGCACGCGCCAGATCATCGGCGTGAATGTGGTTGGTGTAGACATCGTCTTCCCGGCGCAGCACCGGGGTGCCGCGCAGCAGGCGTTCGCGAGGTGTTCCACCTTCGCGGTCGCTCGCGTAGATGCCGGGTATGCGCAGCACCGTGGTGCGCACACCGGTGGCCCGGCCCAGCCAGTGCACCGCCGCTTCCGCATCCACGCGACGCCAGGCGCGCGGCGTGAGCGGTCGGGCCGGCGTGGTCTCGTCCACCCAGCGGCCCTCGCAATCGCCGTACACCCCCGAGGTGGAGCCGTACACCAGCACCGAGGGCAAGGATCGCTGTGCCAGCGCCCGGGTGAGGGCGCGGGTGCGCGGGTCCAGCCGCCAATCGGCCAATTCGCCCGATGGCGGGGGGGCGAGGTGCAGCACGCGGGTGCCCAGGCCAGCGAGGCGGCGCAGGCTGCGGGGATCGTCCAGATCACCGAGCAGCGGCGTGATGCCCGCTGCACGCAAGCCCGGGATGCGCGTGGGGCTGGAGGTCAGCGCGAGCACACGCACGCGCGAGGCGTGGCCCAGGACAGCCGCGGCGCGCTGGCCAACGTCACCACAACCCACGATCAGGACCCGTTCACGCCGGAAGCGTGCGGGCAAGGCGCCAAGCAGGCTCATGCGATTTCCGAGTTTGAGACAATGACCGGCTGCCGAGCAGGTGCCCATGCATCGCCGGGCCCCTTCACTCACTGCGTGCCAGTATGACATTCACCATCACCGTCGAGCCCAGCGGGCGCACATTCACCACCGAATCCGGAGAAGCCATGCTGGCCGCCGGCATCCGCCAGGGCGTCGGCCTGCCCTATGGCTGCAAGGACGGTGCATGCGGCTCCTGCAAGTGCAAGCTGGTCTCCGGCAGCGTGCAACATGGCCCGCACCAGAGCAAGGCGCTGAGCGCCGACGAGGAAGCGGCCGGTTATGTGCTGACCTGCTGCGGTGTGGCGCACAGCGACGTGGTGCTCGAATCTCGCCAGGTGACCGAAGTCGGTGCCTTCGTGATCCGCAAGATGCCGGTGCGCGTGAGCGCGCTGGAGCCGGCCTCGCACGACGTGATGGTGCTGCGCCTGCAACTGCCCGCCAGCGACACGTTTCAATACCACGCGGGCCAGTACGTCGAGTTCCTGCTGCGCGACGGCGATCGCCGCAGCTATTCGATGGCCAATGCACCGCACACGCAAGGTGCCGCGCCGTCGCTGGAGCTCCATGTGCGCCACATGCCCGGCGGCAAGTTCACCGACCACGTGTTCGGCACGATGAAGGAGAAGGACATTCTTCGGATCGAAGGGCCCTACGGCAGCTTCTACCTGCGGGAAGACAGCAACAAACCGATGGTGCTGCTCGCCTCGGGCACCGGCTTCGCGCCCATCAAGGCGGTGATCGAGCACATGCAATTCAAGAACATCCAGCGGGAAGCCACGCTCTACTGGGGCGGGCGCCGCCCGGCCGACCTGTACCAGAGCACCTGGATCGAAGCCCGGCTGGCCGAGATGCCCAACCTGCACTACGTGCCGGTGGTGTCCAACGCCCTGCCCGACGATGCGTGGACCGGCCGCACCGGCTTTGTCCACGAAGCGGTGCTGCAGGATCTGCCCGACCTCTCCGGCCACGAGGTGTACGCTTGTGGCGCGCCCATCGTGGTCGAGTCGGCCAGACGCGACTATGTGGAGAAAGCCGGTCTGCCCGAGGAAGCGTTCTTTGCAGACTCGTTCACCAGCGCAGCCGACAAGATCTGAGCACGAACCTTGCCTGCTCATTGCGAGCAGCCGCCCCCTCAAGGGGGAGCATCTGCGGACCGGCAGAGCCGGTTGGTGGATGTGTCTGAACGAGTTCCCCCACAAACCCAGGAGACCTGCACATGCCGAGCCGCCGCCAACTGATCACCCACCTTGCCCTCGCCACCGCCAGCCTGGCCCTGCCCGGGCTCACACTGGCACAGACCCCTGCCACACGCATCATCGTGCCGTTTGCAGCGGGGGGTCCGATCGACGTGACAGCCCGCGTGCTGGCCGAGGCGGTCAAGGGGTCGCTGGGCACGGTGATCGTCGACAACCGACCCGGCGCGGGCGGCAACATCGGCGTGAGTGCGGTGGCCAAGGCGCCGGCGGACGGCCTCACGCTGGGCATTGCCACCACAGCTTCGCACGGCATCAACCCCTGGCTCTTCAGCAAACTGCCCTACGACCCGGCCAGGGATTTCGCGCCGATCACCCAGATGCTGCGCGTGCCCAACGTGCTGGTGATGAACGCCGAAGCCGCCAGCCGGCTGAACATCAACAGCCTGGCCGACCTCATCGCCTACGGCAAGGCCAACCCCGGCAAGCTCAACTACGGCTCGGGCGGCAACGGCAGCGCGGGTCACCTGGCGGGCGAACTGTTCAAGAACCAGGCCGGCATCTTTGCGGTGCACATTCCCTACAACGGCGGCAACCCGGCGCAGGTGGGGCTGCTGTCGGGCCAGGTCGACTTCAACTTCGACAACCTCGCCACCGCCGCACCGAACATCCGCTCCGGACGGCTCAAGGCCCTGGCCGTGACCACCTTGCAACGCAGCAGTGTGCTGCCCGACGTGCCCACCGTGGCAGCCACCCTGCCCGGCTTCGAGATCGACACCTGGTGGGGGCTGATCGCACCGGCGGGCACACCGGCAGAGACCTTGCGCAAGCTCAACACGGCGTTCAGCGACGCGCTGAAATCGCCCGAGGTCAAGACGCGTTTTGGCCTGCTGCTGGCCGAGCCGGCTCCCAGCACGCCCGAGCAGTTCGACGACTTCATGAAGCGCGAGCGGGCCAAGTACGAGCGCCTGGTCAAGCTGAGCGGCGCCAAGGTCGACTGAGGGGACAAGGCCCCCTCGCTCCGCCGCTGCGCGGGTCGCTGCCCCCCGAGGGGGCTGTTTCGCCTTGGGACGGCCCGGCGGCGAAACCTGGCCCCCACGCTCCGCCGCTGCGCGGGTCGCTGCCCCAGGACAGGGAAGGGCCCCGGTCCTTGCCGGGTCCGGGGGCTGTTTCGCCTGGGGACGGCCCGGCGGCGAAACCTGGCCCCCACGCTCCGCCGCTGCGCGGGTCGCTGCCCCAGGACAGGGAAGGGCCACGGTCCTTGCCGGGTCCGGGGCTGTTTCGCCTGGGGACGGCCCGGCGCCGGATCGGATCAGCCGGCCAGCAGTTTTTTCAGGTCGGCGGCCAGCGCTGGCGCCCCGCTGCCGTAGCGGTGGTACAGGCGGATGCGGCCCTGCGGGTCGTACACATAGCTGCCGGCGGAGTGGTCCATCGTGTAGCTCGTGGGCGTGGGCCCGGCGACCTTCTTGTAGTAGATCTTGTAGCTCTTGGCCAGTTCGGGCAGCGCATCGGGCGCAGCGTACAGGGCCAGGAAAGTGGGGTCGAAACTGGCCATGTACTGTTTCATGATCTCGGGCGTGTCGCGCTCGGGGTCGATGCTCACGAACAGCCCCTGCAGACGATCGCCGTCAGCGCCGAGCAGGCGCTTGGCCTCGGCAAGTTCGCTCATGGAGGTGGGGCACACATCGGGGCACTGCGTGAAGCCGAAGAAGATCACCACCACCTTGCCCTTGAAATCGGCCAGGGTGCGCGGCTGCCCGTTGTGGTCCGTCAATGAAAAACCGGTGGCGTAGTCGGCGCCGGTGATGTCGATGCCGACGAAGCTGGCGGCCGGGTCGCTGCAGCCGGCCATGAACAGACCGGTGGCGCCGAGCGTGGCGCCCAGGAGATGGCGGCGGGTGAGCGAGGTTCGATCAGACATGGCGGTCACAAGTAATGGTCGATCAGCAGCGCGGCAAACAGCAGCGACAGGTGGATCAGTGAGAAACGAAAGGTCTTGCGCGCGAGTGCATCGGAGTAGTCGCGCCAGAGCGCCCAGGCGTAGCCGCAGAAGCCGATGCTCAGGGCGATGGCGCAGACAAGGTAGAACCAGCCGCTCATGCGCATCATGAACGGCATGAGACAGGCGGCGAACAGCACGAAGGTGTAGAGCAGGATCTGCAGCCGCGTGAACTCGGAGCCGTGTGTGACCGGCAGCATCGGCAGGCCCGACTTGCGGTAATCCTCCACCCGGTAGAGGGCCAGCGCCCAGAAGTGCGGCGGCGTCCACAGGAAGATGATCAGGAAGAGAATCAGCGACTCCGGCGAGACCACGCCGGTCATGGCCGCCCAGCCCAGCACCGGCGGCATGGCGCCCGACGCGCCACCGATCACGATGTTCTGCGGTGTCAGCGGTTTGAGGATCACGGTGTAGACCACCGCATAACCGACGAAGGTGGCAAAGGTCAGCCACATGGTCAGCGGATTGACCGCGAAGTACAGCACCGCCGAACCCGCTGCGCACAACACGGCTGAAAACGAAAGCGTCTTGCCGTTGGTGAGCTGTCCTTTGGCGGTGGGGCGCCAGGCCGTGCGCTTCATCTTCGCGTCGATGTGCTGCTCGACCACGCAGTTGAACGCGGCGGCTGCGGCGGCCACGAGCCAGATGCCGAAGCAGGCCGTGGCGGCCAGCTGCACTTGCGCCCAGCTCGGCACACCGGGCACCGCCAGCACCATGCCGATCAGGGCACAGAACACGATCAGCTGGATCACACGCGGCTTGGTCAGCGCGTGGTACTGGCGCCAGACCGAGGGAAGGGCCACCGCCACCGAGGGAGTCGAGGCGGCACTCATGGGGTCTGTCGGGACATGTTCAGAGCCGACGGGGTGCCGGCGGGTGTGCTGTGCGTCGCGGCGCTGCGCGTGCCGCTGAGGGCACCGGTGAACACGATCACCAGTGCTGCGGCGCCGGCCGTGTGGCCCACCGCCGCGAGCAGTGGCCAATCCAGCACGACGTTGGTCAGCCCGCTGACGAACTGCCACAGGGCGAGCAGCAACAGGGCCCGCGCCGTGCGGCCCATGCCCGGCACCCGCCACAGGCGCCACCCCAACCAGACCATGGCGCCCAGCACCACGAAGGCCATGAGGCGGTGCACGTAGTGGATGGCGGTGAGGGCAGCGAAGGGAATCGCTTCGCCGGCGCTGTTCAGGCCCAGGTGGCGCCACAGCGTGAACCCCTCCCGGAAATCCATGCTCGGCCACCAGCTGCCCTGGCAGGTGGGAAATTCGGTACAGGCCAGCACCGCGTAGTTGGTGCTGACCCAGCCACCCAGCGCGATCTGCATCCACAGCAACACGGTCACCCCCGCCAACGCGGTTCGCAAGCGCCCGGGCAGTTCCAGCGGGCCGCGATGACCGGGTCTGGCGAGCTCATAGCTCACCGCCTGCGCCCGCAACAGGGCCAGCAGGCCCAGGCCTCCGAGCAGGTGCAGGGTGACGATGGCCGGGAACAGCTTCATCGTGACCGTGAGCGCGCCGAACGCCCCTTGCACGCACACCCACACCAGTGTGACCAGCGGCCACACAAACGAGACCGCCAGGCGCTTGCGCTCCAGCCAGCTCACCAGGGCCAGCACCAGGATCAGGACGCCGACGGCGGTGGCGAGGTAGCGATGGATCATTTCGATCCAGGCCTTGGAGAACGTGACCGGCCCGGTGGGCATGGCCTCTTGCGCGGCGGCAATCGACGCGCTCGCACCGACCGGGCTCACGCTGCCATAACAGCCCGGCCAGTCGGGGCAGCCCAGACCCGAATCGGTCAGGCGCGTGAAGGCGCCGAACAGCACCAGATCGAAGGTGAGGAACAAGGTGACGAGGGTGAGCACGCGCAGGCGCTGGGCGGGTGGTGAATGGCGGTTGCGCACCCAGACCCAGGCCAGCGGGCCCAGTGCGATCACCACACCCAGCAGCATGATGCGGGCGATCGGTGCCAGGTCGTACAAAGGTTGGGTGTCCATGTCAGCGTTCCGTGGCGGTGCGTCCGGCCTTGTCCCAGAAGGACGATGCGCGCAGCAGGCGGTCGAGATCGCGCTTGGCCTGCTTGGGGTCGATGGTGGCAGGAAAACGCATCATCCAGTTGCCCAGCGGATCGACCACATACAGGTGGTCCTCGAGCCGCTGGCCGGCGGCGGGCTGCAGCCACGCGGCCAGCGCCTGGGCGTCCACCTGCAGCACCTGCGCGGCGGCGGTGGCCTGTTGCAGGGGTTCGGACAGGGGAGCATCGCCGGTGCGCAGCCACACCCAGTCCAGCCGGTCCTTTTCCCGACCGAGCGTTTCCCGCAACTGGCGTTGCAGCAGCAGGTGTTCCTGGCAGCTCTCGTTGCAGGCGCTGTCGGCCACACTGATCAGCAGCCACTGGTCCTTGAGCGATGCCAGCGGCACGCTCTTTCCCCCGGCATTGATGGCCATGATGGCCGGCAGAGGCCGCTGCGGATCGATCAGCTCGCCGTAGTTGCGCCGACCCTCGGGTCGGATCACGTAATAGGTCAGGTAAGACGCCACCACCGGCGCCACACACACGAGCGCCAGCCCGAGCAGTTTCCACCGGCCCGAGCGCGCGTTGACCACCGCGCCAGCACCACCCTGGTCAAGCTGGGGCAGGCTGTGCACGGTCAGGGTCAGGGGTTCATCAGGCGTCTGTGCCATGGGAAATGCGCTTTCGGCGGGGGGAAATGAATTGGAACCAGACATACAGCACGCTCGCGAGGGCACACAGGCCAAACCACTGGAACGCATAGCCATGGTGTTTGTCGACGCCAAGCGCCGGCTTCGGCCACGCTCGCAACAGGCCTTCGGGGGATGCGCCGGTCTGCTGCACCGAGAACTCCAGCAGATCGAGGGCGGTCTCGCGGGCGAACGCAGCGAGGTCGATATTTTGCCGGATCGGGCCTGTGCCCGCCTCACCCAGCTCGTATAGCTTGCCCGGCGGCGGGGCCAAACGCCCCTCCACCACCACCTCGCCCGCGGGGGTGTCGATGGCGGGCACGCGGCTGCGGTCGATGAAATCGCGGGGCACCCAGCCGCGTTGCACCAGCACCGCGCGCCCGCTGCCCGCCAGTTTCAGCGGCGTGACCAGAATGAAACCATTGCGCGCGCCCATCTGCCGGTTGTCGAGAAACACACTGGATTCGCTTACCCATTGCCCCTGCAGTTGCACGGGACGGTGCAACCCTTCCCCCGGATCGCTCCCCTGGAGCAACTGGCTGTTTTGCCATGCTGGCCATTCGGCGCGCTGGTTGATCTGGTTCTGCAGTTCGATCTTCTGCCGGGCGCGGTCGAGTTGCCAAAAGCCCAGCGAGGCAGTGACCGCCATGGTGAATACCGTGGCGGCGGTGACGACGATGAAACGCGAGCGGGCCGACATCATGACCCTGCTCCCGGCCCCGAAGCGGCGACAGTCACATCACCGGGCCTGGCGGCTGCGCCCATAATCCGGGTGATGAAGTATCTGGTCATCGCGGCATTCGTTGCCATCATCGGGAGTCTGGGCGCAGCGCTGGTGTTCATGATGCGGGGCGGGCCATCGGGTGACGGTGATGGGCAGGACACATCGCACCGCAAGAACCCCATGGCCAAGGCACTGGCGTTTCGGGTCGGTTTTTCCATCCTGCTGTTCGTCGTGGTGCTCATCAGCTACCAGATGGGCTGGATCCAGCCCACCGGACTTCCCCTGCAACGCTGATCACACCGCCTGCCGCAACAACAAAAAGGCGCCGGATGGCGCCTTTTTGTTGAGCCGCTAGGGGTTGTCGGGCACCCCGGGAGAGGCTCACAACCAATAGACCAGGATGTAGAGGCCCAGCCACACCACGTCCACGAAGTGCCAGTACCAGGCGGCGCCCTCGAAGCCGAAATGGCGGTCCTTGGTGAAGTGGCCTTTTTGCAGCCGCAGCGTGATGAACAGCAGCATCAACATGCCCACGAAGACGTGGAAGCCGTGGAAACCCGTCAGCATGAAGAAGGTCGATCCGAAGATGCCCGAACTCAGCTTGAGGTTCAGGTCGGTGTAGGCGTGGTAATACTCGTAGCCCTGCACGATCAGGAACACGATGCCCAGCAGCACCGTCATCCACATGAAGGCGATGGTCTTGCCGCGGTTGCCCGCCTGCAGCGCGTGGTGCGCGATGGTCAGTGTGACACCGGAGGTGAGCAGCAGCGCGGTGTTGATGGTGGGCAGCCAGAACGGTCCCATGGTCTGGAAGGGCTCGACAATGCCGGCGGGCGAAGCCGTTGCGCCCGCCTGGACGCTCGGCCACACGGCCGAGAAGTCGGGCCAGATCAGCGAGTTTTCGAAGCCGCCCAGAGCCGGCACCGAATGCACCCGGGCCCACCACAGCGCGGTGAAGAAGGCACCGAAGAACATCACTTCGGAGAAGATGAACCAGCTCATGCTCCAGCGGAACGACAGGTCGATCTTGCGACCGTACATGCCACTCTCGCTCTCGCCAACCGCTTCACGGAACCACTGGAACAACACGACCAGCCAGAAGGCCATGCCAAAGGCGAGTGAGTAGGCGCCCCAGCCGGCGCCGTTGATCCATTGACCTGCGCCCAGGATGACGAAGAACAGGCCGATGGCCGCCATCACCGGGTGGCGGGAAGGACCTGGAACGTAGTAGTAGGGCGTTGCGCCGTGGGATGCTGCTGACATGCTCACTCCAGTTTTCGCTTGTTTGAATGGGAGAAAAAATCGTTCGACGCAGGCGCGGGCTTCAGCCTGCGACCCAGTTCACCAACAGGATCAGGGCCAGCACGAACAAAAACGCCATGCCCACCCCCACTGCAATGAGGTGCAGGGGATTGAGCCGGGCAATGTCGTTCTGGTAGTCGGCGTTGCGACGCACGCCAAGGAAACCCCACAGCACGGCCCTCACCGTGCCGCCGAGCGACCCTTTGCGCTTGTGCAATGGTTCGGTCATACAGCGCCCGCCGGCTTCATGACCACCGCGGGCCGATAGGCCACATCGGCAGGCGCCGCGGGCACTTTGCCACCCACCTCGAAGAAGGTGTACGACAGCGTGATCGTGGTCACGTCCTTGGGCAGGCGCGGGTCGATCACGAAAGCCACCGGCCATTCCTTCTTCTCGCCAGCCTGCAAGGTGTACTGCGTGAAGCAGAAACACTCGAGCTTGTTGAAGTGGGCCATGGCCTGCTTCGGTGCGTAGCTGGGAATGGCCTGCGCTGCCATGGTGCGGTTCTGGATGTTCTGGAACTCGTACATCACCGTGGTCAGCTCACCTGGATGAACCTGCAAGGACCGCACGGCCGGCTTGAAGTGCCACGGTCCGCGGCTGTTCACATCGAATTCGACCGTGATGGTTCGTGTGGTGTCCACCTGGCTGTTCGCCGCCGCCCTGGACGTGGCGCCCGGGATCTGGCGGTCAGAGAGCGACAGGATGTTGATGCCGGTCGCCTCGCAGATCGCGTTGTAGATCGGTACCAGCGCGTAGCCGAAGGCAAACATGCCCAGCGTGATCACGCCGAGCTTGCCGACCATCTTGAAGTTTTCGCTGCGCAATCCCACGGTCTGTGTCCTGAGTTCAAGGGTGCCGGGGCGTCAGCCGCCCAGGAACACCATCTTGCCGACGAAACCCATGAAAAACACCAGCGCGATCGAGCCCAGGATCAGGCCCAGGCGCTGGTTGTGTTTTTTCTGTTCGGGCGTCATGTTGCGGGCCATGCTGCGCTCAGCCGATCACCTTGGTGGCGGTGGCGTCGAGCTTGGGCGGGTTTTCAAAGGTGTGGAACGGTGCCGGCGATGGCACTTCCCACTCCAGACCTTCAGCGCCTTCCCACGGCTTCTGCGGAGCTTTTTCGCCCTTGCCAGCCATGGCGGGCAGGATCACGGCCACGAAGAAATACACCTGTGCGATACCGAAGAAGAACGAGCCCACCGAGGCGATGGCGTTGAAGTCGGCGAACTGCATGGGATAGTCGGCGTAACGGCGGGGCATGCCGGCCAGACCCAGGAAGTGCATCGGGAAGAAGGTGATGTTGAACGAGATCATCGACCACCAGAAGTGGATCTTGCCGCGGGTTTCGCTGTACATCACGCCGGTCCACTTGGGCAACCAGTAGTAGATGCCGGCGAACATGGCGAAGAGCGATCCGGCGACCAGCACGTAGTGGAAGTGGGCCACCACGTAGTAGGTGTCCTGCATCTGGATGTCGATCGGAGCAACCGACAGGATCAGACCGGTGAAGCCACCGATGGTGAACACGAAGATGAAGCCCACCGCCCACAGCATCGGGGTCTCGAAGGTCATCGAGCCCTTCCACATGGTTGCGATCCAGTTGAAGATCTTCACGCCCGTGGGCACGGCGATCAGCATGGTCGAGTACATGAAGAACAGCTGACCCGTGACCGGCATGCCGGTGGTGAACATGTGGTGAGCCCACACGACGAAAGACAGGATGGCGATCGAACCGGTGGCGTACACCATGGAGGCATAGCCAAACAGCTTCTTGCGCGCGAAGGCGGGCACGACCTGGCTCACGATGCCGAAGGCCGGCAAGATCATGATGTAGACCTCGGGGTGACCGAAGAACCAGAAGATGTGCTGGTACATCACCGGGTCACCGCCGCCGGCGGGGTTGAAGAAGCTGGTGCCGAAGTGGCGATCGGTCAGCGTCATGGTGATCGCGCCAGCCAGCACGGGCATCACGGCGATCAGCAGGTAGGCGGTGATCAGCCAGGTCCAGCAGAACATGGGCATCTTCATCAGGGTCATGCCGGGCGCGCGCATGTTCAGGATGGTCACGATGATGTTGATCGAACCCATGATGGACGAGGCGCCCAGGATGTGCATGGCAAAGATGCCGGCGTCCATCGAGGGGCCCATCTGAAGGGTCAGCGGGGCATACAGCGTCCAGCCGGCAGCGGGTGCGCCGCCCGGCATGAAGAACGAACCCACCAGCATCAGGGCAGCGGGGATCATCAGCCAGAAGCTGAAGTTGTTCATGCGGGCGAACGCCATGTCGGAGGCGCCGATCTGCAGCGGGATCATCCAGTTCGCGAAGCCCACGAACGCCGGCATGATGGCGCCGAACACCATGATCAGGCCGTGCATGGTGGTCAGCTGGTTGAACAGGCCGGGGTTCACGAGCTGCAGACCGGGCTGGAACAGTTCGGCGCGGATCAGCAGGGCCAGCACGCCGCCCACCATCAGCATGGTGAACGAGAACAGCAGGTACAGCGTGCCGATGTCCTTGTGGTTGGTGGCATAGACCCAGCGGCGCCAGCCCGTGGGGGCGTGGTGGTCGTCGTGGCCGTGGGCGTCGTGGTGGTCGAGAACAGCACTCATGGTCGGTTTCCTTGGAAGCTCAATGTTTTTTCGTCAACGCGATCACTGGCGAGCGGCCTGCACTTCGGCCGGTTGCACGATCTGCTGGGTCTGGTTCGACCAGTTGTTCTTGGTGTAGGTCATCACCGCTGCCAGCTCGGTATCGCTCAGCTGCTTCCAGGCGGGCATCGCGCCGTTGTTCTGACCATTGAGCAGCACGTTGATGATCTTGCCCTTGTCGGCATCGACGACCAGCGCCGAGCCGTCCAGCGGCTTGATCGGGCCCGCGCCCTTGCCGGTGGCCTGGTGGCAGGCCACGCAGTTGGCGGCGTATACGGACTCACCGCGCTTGACCAGGTCAGCCAGCACCCACACCTTGGACGGATCATCGGCCGCTGCGGCCAGGGCTTTCTGCTTTTCGCTCACCCAGGCGGTGTATTCCTCGGCCGACACCACCTTCACATGGATGGGCATGTAGGCGTGCTCCTTGCCGCACAACTCGGCGCACTGGCCATAGAAGTCGCCGGTCTTCTCGGCACGGAACCAGGTGTCACGCACAAAGCCGGGGATGGCATCCTGCTTGACGCCGAAGGCCGGCACCATCCACGCGTGGATCACGTCGTTGGCGGTGGTGATGATGCGCACCTTCTTGCCGACCGGAACCACCAGCGGGTTGTCCACCTTGAGCAGGTAGTTGTCGGTGGGTTCGGGGTTGCCGCTGTTGGACATGACGCGGTGGTTGTTGTCCAGCGTGGAGAGGAAACCGATGCCCTCGCCTTCGCCCTTGATGTAGTCGTAGCCCCACTTCCACTGCATGCCAGTGGCCTTGATGGTCAGGTCGCTGTTGGTGGTGTCCTTCTGGGCCACCAGCACCTTGGTGGCCGGCAGCGCCATGCCGATCACGATCAGCAGCGGAACGATGGTCCAGCCAAGCTCCACCCAGATCGGCTCGGCCAGCACCTGCGACTTGTGTCCCACCGACTTGCGGTGCTTCAGGATGGAATAGAACATCACGCCGAAAACGATGACGAAGATGATGGCGCACAAGGCCATCATGAACCAGTGCAGCCAGTGCTGTTCTTCTGCGATGCGGGTGACCGGCGGCGCGAAGTTGAGCTGGTTGACGGCGGGACCACCCGGCAGGTCGTTGACCTTTTGGGCCGCCACCGTGGTCCAGGCACCCAGGCCGAGCGTCAGCGTGGTGGCAGCCGCGCCGAGCCTGGCCCAGGGGTTGCGGGGGGAATGCACCGTTTTCTTCGTCGTACTCACGTTTATCGCCTCAAATATAAGTATTGATTTATATCAATGCAGATTAGAACAAACTTTCCGGGCCCCAGCCAGCCTTCCAACACCCTCTTGTCCGCTCAGACCCCACGCAGGGCCTGCCGGATCTCCCGGGCCAGCAGCGGCCTCAGGTCGGACCGCAAGAAACGCCCCACCTGGACCGAACGCCCTCCGCCCCGGACTTCGATCAACTGACCCGCGTCCCGCCGGGGTTCCACTCGAACCCACTCGCGGGCGAATTCGCATCGCGACGCCCGCCCGGCGGTTTCCCACTCCACCACCAGCCGGCCCTCCAGCAGCCTGATGCGCTCGTTGTCGGTCGCATGACGGGCATACACCAGAAAAGCCGTTCCCACCGCCAGCAGCTCCAGCACCGCAAAAGGCAGCACCAGGGTGGCGCCTTGCGACCAGAAGAATCCCGCGACCCCCATGGAGAGGATGCACAAGGATGCGTAGAGGTAGCCCAATTGCGCCGGGGTGACCGAACAATTGCGCTTCAGGTTCCACTCCATGCCGTGTTCGGACAGGATCGCGAATCGAAAAGCGTTGTTTGCCTGGCTCACCATCCACCGCCGGTACTGGTCGCAGTCGACCCGCAAGTCGGTGCGTTGGCAAAGGGAAAATGCCCTCGAAATTTGGCCAGCGCCGATTGTAGCGGCGTGACGGCGGGCCTCTCCTGACAAAGGCGCCACTCCCGAGTGGGACAAGGTGGCTTGATTGAACGCGCGCCGTCACCTCAGCGGCGACCGGCTCGCAGCATGGCGCGCATGTCATCCACCGCCAGGGTGGTGCTGCTGGCCAGTGGCACCCGGGGCACGGGCTTGAAAGCATGCCCGTAGATGATCTCGAACGTCAGAACCAGTCGCCCGTCGGGTGAGCGCGGCAGGTCCGCCTCGATGGCAGCGCACAGGCGGGCGTGCCAATGGCGCGAGCGGCAGGCGCCGTGGCGCTGGTCGCTCAGATTGCGACCGAGCGCGCGCAGCTCGGCAATCAGCGGCGCTGCACCGCTGAAAGACAGCGTGATGCGCTCCATGTCCATCACTGGCTCGGCAAAGCCGGCGTGCACCAGCATGTCGCCCCAGTCGTGCATGTCGGTGAACGCATGCGCCGGCAACGGCCAGCCTTCGCCGGCATACAGCGCACGCAGCTCCCTCAGGCTGTCGGGTCCGAGACAGGAAAACATCAGGAAGCCGTTGGTTTCGATCTGCCGGTTCCAGCGCGCCAGCAGCGTCTGCGGTCGGGCCTCCATGTGCAGCGCCATGTTGGCCCAGAGCATGCGCACGCGGGTGTCGGCGGTGGCGGCGGCCGGGCCTTCGGATCGACCCCAGCGCAACGGATTCAGCGACCGGGCGGGCGCCTCCCGCGTGGCCTCCATCGCCTGCGCCTGTCGACGGGCCGTCAGGTGGCACGCAGCGTTCGGCAGCATGCCCCGCAGCTTCCGGTGCACTTCCAGCCCGCCCTGCACCGGCTCCCAGTGCAACCAGCTGGTCGGCTGTTCACGAAACCACGGCAGTCGATCGGCCATGCGGGAACCCACCTCCTCGTGCAGCCAGGGACTGCTCGGGGCCTCGCGTTGCAGCCAGCGCTGCGCAGCCACGGGGTCCAGTCCGGGCACGGGGTTTTCGGGGGTGTCGGGTGTGTTCAAGCGGGGAAGCGGTCCATTGCCGCATGGGGGTATCGGCGGCAGCGCGCCAGTATATTGGCCCGATGCCCGCCGCCCGTCTCGCGCTCCTGGATGCCCTGCCCGCGACCTGCCAGGTCTGTGCAGCGTGGCCGGCCCAACCGGTGTGCCCAGCCTGCCTGCGACGCTTCGCGGTTACCCAACCCCGATGCAGGGCCTGTGCGGCGGTGCTGCCTGGCGAACTGCCTTTGTGCGGCGCCTGCCGGATCCGCTCAGGGCCCCCCGTCCTGCAGCAGTGCGTGGCGGCCGTGGACTACGCCTATCCGTGGGACGGCTTGCTGGCCCGCTTCAAGTTCCACTCCGAGCCCGGCTGGGCCAGGCTGTTTGCCGGTCTGATCCTGCAGGTGCCGGAGACCCTGCCCCTGTTGCAGACCTGCGGACTGATGGTGCCGGTGCCGCTCACACCCCGGCGGCTCGGCGAGCGCGGCTACAACCAGTCCTGGGAACTGGTCAAGACGCTCGGGCACCTCGTCCGTCGGCATGGAGCGGCGCCGAACTGTGCTGCGCGGGCCTCGGTGCTGGTGCGCCTGGGCGATGCGCCCGATCAGCACAGCCTGGGTCGGGATGCGCGCCTGCGCAACCTGCGTGGCCTGTTTGTCGTGCACCCCGCCCATGCGCCCGCACTGCTCGGGCAGCATGTGCTGCTGGTGGACGACGTGACCACCACCGGCGCCACACTGCAATCGGCCGCGCAGGCGCTGCTGCACGCCGGGGCCGGGCGGGTGAGTGCAGTCGTGTTCGCGCACACACCGGCGAGCCGGTAAGCTCGGCAGCCATGTTCAACATCGTGCTCGTCAGTCCCGAAATCCCACCCAACACCGGCAATGTGATCCGCCTGAGCGCCAACACCGGTTGTGCGCTGCACCTGATCGAGCCGCTGGGGTTTTCCATGGACGACAAACACATGAAGCGCGCCGGGCTCGACTACCACGAGTACGCCGACCTGCACCGCCACGCCGACTGGGACACATTCCTGCGCACCGCGCGGCCAGACCCCGACCGGCTGTTCGCCTTCACCACACGGGGCAGCCACAGTGCTTTCAGCAACGCATTCCAGCCTGGCGACTGGCTGGTGTTCGGCTCGGAGACCCGCGGCCTGCCCGATGCGCTGCGCGAGTCCATGCCGCTTGCCCAGCGTCTGCGACTGCCCATGCTGGCGGGCCAGCGCAGCCTCAACCTGTCCAACTCGGTGGCCGTCGTGGTGTTCGAGGCCTGGCGCCAGCAGGCGTTTTCGGGTGCGGTTCCGTGATGCAGATCACGCGCCCTGCCACGGCAGCATCCCCTCAAAGCTTGCACAGGGCAGATAATTTCGCATGTTCATCTGCATCGTGACACCTGCTGCCGTGGCAGCCGCCAGCCCCCTGGTGGCGCCGTGCGTCCGGAGAACCGATTGATCACTTCCATTGCCCGTTGGCTCGGGGTGCGCACGGCGCCCCGCAAGCGAAGCCCGCACCGGGCCACGCTCAAGGACCTTGCCGGCATTCGTAACCACCTGCTGCAGGCGATCGACGATTGCCTGGACCAACCCGCCCTGCGCCTGCGCACCAAAATCGAATCAGCACGCACCCCGCAAGAACTGTGGATGCTGCGCAACGATGCGTTTCAGCTGATCTCCCAACAGCACAACCAGTCGGTGGCGGCGGAGCGCATCAATGCGCTGATCCAGTTCTTCGAAGGCTGGCTCGAGCCCAAGCAGCTCGTGCGCATCAAGTAAGACCCGTCTTCACGGGTAGCGCCGCACCAGCGATTCGGCGAAACACACCGGTTTGTCGGCGCCTTCACGCTCCACCACCACGGCCCAGGTCATTTGCAGGCCGCCACTTTCGATCGGCTCGCAGGCCTGCAAGCTCATGCGGGCGCGGACGCGACTGCCCACGGGCACGGGCGCCGTGAAGCGCACGCGGTTGAGCCCGTAGTTCACTCCCATGCTGGAGCCTTTGATCTCCAGCGCAGATTCAAAGAACACCGGCAACAGCGACAAGGTGAGAAATCCGTGCGCGATCGGCGCACCAAAAGGTCCGGCCCGGGCCCGCTCCACATCGACGTGAATCCACTGGTGGTCGCCGGTGGCCTCGGCGAAACGGTTGACCTGTTCCTGGGTGATGGTCACCCAGTCGCTCACAGCCACTTCCTGGCCCAGGCAGGCCGCCACATCGGCCAGTGTTTCGAATGTTTTCATGCGGGCCACTGTACTTCCGACAGGCGCCGGCCCATGTCGGCACCGGGACAGGACAGCCTGCTCAGGCGTCCAGCCACTGGCAGATGGCCTGCCACTGCAGCAGGTCTTTTTCAACCCGGCCGGGCGCCACATCGAACAGGGTGAGGCCGCGTGCGGCGAGGTGGATGTAGTTCTGCGTGTCGCGCAGGGTGCCCAGCACCGGCAGACCCAGGCCGGCCACGAATTCGTTGAGCTTGTCGGCCGCGATGGTGCGGGGGTCGACCCGCATGCCGACAATGCCGATCTGCAGCTTGTCGGCCCGGCGCGATTCCGCCAGTTCGTCGAGAAAGGCGCGGGTGGCGTAGATGTCGAAGATGCTCGGCTGCAGCGGCACCAGCACCTTGTCGGCGATCTTGAGCACGTCCTTGAAACGCCAGCCGTGCAGGCCGGCGGGCGTGTCCAGCACCACGTGGGTGGTTTCCTTCGGCGGGCGGGCGATCAGGTCGTGCGAGACCTGCCAGCTCTGGATGGGTCGCGCGGCCGGCGGTCGAAGCTTGAGCCACAGCGCCGACGACTGCTGGCGGTCGACGTCGCCGAGCATCACCGGATGGCCCTGGCTGGCAAAGTAGCCGGCCACGTTGGTCGACAGCGTGGACTTGCCCACGCCTCCTTTGGGATTGGCAACCACCACGATCGGCATCAGGAGCTCCTTGGCTGGAAAACGGCCCGCACGCCGCAGGCGCAGGGCGGGGCTGGAACGGCGAGCGCCTATGTTATGCCAGCGCGTCCCAGACGAGCTTGCAGCCCGTGAGGAACATCCCGGTGTAGACCAGGCGGTAGAACAGCAACGGCTTGATGCGGTGAGCGATGCGAACGCCCACCCACACGCCGATGGGCGCAAACGGCAGCAGTGCCAGCGAGGTCGTCATGTTGCGCACATCCAGCAAACCCAGCCAGGCGTACGGGATCCACTTGGCCAGGTTGATGAAGAAAAAGAAAAACGCGAGCGTGCCGGTGAACAGCAGCGGCGAGAGCCGCAGCGGGATCACGTAGGCGTTGAGCGGTGGTCCGCCTGCATGCGCGATGAAGCTGGTGAAACCCGAGGTGATGGAGAGCAGGGCACCGATCCACTTCGGCGGCGGCGGGCTGTCGGGCCGGGGTGGAAACACCAGCCGTTGCGCCAGGAACAGCAGCGTGAACACCCCCACGATGCCGGCCACCATGCGGGCGTCCAGCAGCTTGAACAGCAGCGCCCCGACCACGATGCCCGCCAGACCGAAAGGCAGCAGGAACATCAGCAGGCGCCGGTCCACACTCTTGCGGAAGGCCGCCATGCCCAGCAGGTCCATGAGCAGCAGCACCGGCATCAGGATGGCCGCCGCCTGCGGCACTGTGACGGCCAGGGCCATCATGGGCACGGCCAGCGAGCCAAAACCGGCGCCAAAGCCGCTTTTGCTCACGCCCAGCAGCAGCACCGCCGGGATCGCCACGGCATAAAAGAACGGATCGGTGATCAGCGACAGGGCCACGGCAGCAGACAAAAGAAGAGCCCGCGTGCAGGCGCGGGCTCGTTGGAGTGGGCTGATTATCGGCGCTGGCCTCAGGCGGCGTAGTCCACCTGGTGACGCGTCACGCGCAGGCCTTCGATGGCTTGCCGGACCCGCAGGTGCTCGGGATGAACGGCGTAGGCATCAAGCGCAGCCTGTGATTCGAACTCGGAATAGAGCACCACGTCGCAGGCGTAGTCGACACCGCTGCGGTCCACCCCGATCTCCAGGCGCAGCAGACCGGGGATCTTGTCGCGCAGCGCTTCGAAGGCGTGCTTGACGCGCTCGATCGAGGCCGCCTTGCCCTCCCCGGCGGCGGCCTGGATGTTCCACATCACGATGTGCTTGACCATGGTGTTCAGGCTTGGGGTGGAAAGCCGGCCCGTTGCGGCCAGAGGTTGACGAAGGCCTGCACCGAGGTGCTGGCGTACAGCCCGGCCTGGGTGAAGGGCTCGCCAGCCAGCCAGGCGTGGGCCGCGTCGCGGGACGCAAAGTCGATCACCAGCAAGCTGCCCAGCATGGTGCTGCCGTCATCGTGCACGAACGGGCCGGCGAAGGCGATGCGATCGGCCACCGCCGCGAGACAGGCCTTGTGAGCCGGCCGCACGGCCGCGCGCAGCGCCGCGGAGTCGGGCTTGTCGATGAGGATGAAGGCGAACAGCATGGGAGCACTCTCAGAGGTAGGCCAGCCAGGTGGACAGGCTGGGGAAGGCGGCCAGGATGACCAGCATGACGAGCATCATCAGCACGAAGGGGAAGGTACCGGCAAAGATGTCGCGCACGCTGATGCGCGGATCGTTCAGCGCCGACTTCACGGTGTAGACCGACACACCGAAGGGTGGCGTGAGCAGCCCGATCTCGACCGCCACCACGGTGATCACGCCGAACCACACCACGTCCATGCCGAAGGCACGCGCGATGGGCAGCACGATGGGCAACATGATCAGCATGATGGACACCGAGTCGATGATGCAGCCCAGCGCGATCACGATCAGCACGTACATGAACAGGAAGCCCCAAGGCCCGAGGCCGAGGTTTGTGATGCCTTCGGTCACGGCCGATGGCATGCCGGTGAGCGCGAGCATGCGGCTGTAGAGCATGGCCGCGATGATGAGGAAAAGGACCGACACCGAGACAAAGCCGGTTTCCACGAGCACCTGCCACAGCTTGCGCCAGGTCAGGCGTCCGCGCACCAGCGCAATCACGAGTGCGCCGGCTGCCCCCACGGCACCCGCCTCGGTGGGCGTGAAGAAGCCGGCGTACAGACCGCCCAGCACCAGCGTGATGAGCAGCAGGATGGGCAAGAACTTGATGGCGGCCGACAGTGGCGTTTCATCGATGCCCGCACCCACGCCGGCCAGCGCTTCGGGTGTGCCCACCTTGTGCGGCACCAGCCACGCCATGCCCACGATCAGCACGCAGAAGCCCAGCGCGAGCAAAGCCCCGGGAACGATGCCGGCGATGAACATGCGGCCGATGGATTCTTCGGCCAGCACACCGTAGATGATCATCAGCAGGCTGGGCGGGATGAGCATGCCCAGCACCGACGAGCCCGCCACCACGCCGACCGAAAACCGCGGCGTGTAGCCGTGGCGGATCATCTCGGGCACCGCCACCTTGGTGAACACCGAGGCCGAGGCGATGGAAATGCCGGTGATGGCGGCAAACACCGCGTTCGCCGCCACCGTGGCCAGGCCCAGGCCGCCGCGAATGCGGCGCATCAGCCACTGGAACACATCGAAGGTGTCACGCCCCACGCCCGACACGCTCACCAGCATGCCCATGAGCACAAACAGCGGAATGACGCCGAACAGGTAGTCGCGGATCGCATCGTTGGCCGAAGCCGCCACGAAACGGGCCGCCACCTCCGGGCTCTTGATGAGCCACACGCTCACAAAGGAAGTGGCGATCAGCGCAATGCCGATGTGCATGCCGAAGTAGATGCCGGCCAGCATGCAGACGATGGCGGCGATGCCGATGTGCAGTTCGGTCATGCCGCCGCTCCGGCTGCGCGCCAGTCCTCGATCGCCAGCAGGACGTATTGAAGGGCAGCCAGCGCCGCACCGCACAACACCACCAGCCGCATGGGCCAGGTGGGGAAGGTGAAGATGCCTTCGATGCCCAGGAATTCGTCATTGCCCCAGGCGCGGCTGAGCAGCGGCCAGGTGGCCCAGGCGATCACGCCGCAGGCGAAGAAGCCCACCACCGAGAACACCGCCCGCAGGCGCTTGCCCGCGCGGGGGCGCTGGAGGATGAAGGGATCGATGAACAGGTCTGCCCGGCTCATGCGGCCGTGGCGCAGCGTGGCCGGCAGTTGAAGGAACACGATCACCACGATGGACGTGGCCACCAGCTCGGCCACGCCGTCGATGGGCTGGTTGAGCAGGTTGCGCATGAGCACATCCACCACCATCAACACCATCACCATTCCGATGACGACCGAGCCGAAGGCATTCAGACCGTCGACCAGTCGCCCGAAAGCACTGCCGGGCGCACCGGCAGTCGGTGGCCCGCCTTCCAGGTCGGTGTTGGCTTCAAAGCTCATGAGATGAACCCGGAAAAGAAAAGGAAGAACACGACAGATACGTCCGAGGCGTGATGTCCCACCCAAGGTGACCGCGGGTCCGGCTTCGCCGGCCCCAGGTCACACCCCCTCCAGGGGGTGACGCGCAGCAGGCGCGGCGCGGGGGTGGCTCAAAGTTCTTTGTCCCAATCGCGCGCGGGTGTCACACCGCGTTTGCGCAGCGCATCCATGTAGGTCTTCACGATCTCCTTGGCAGGGCCTTTGGCCGCGTTCGTCTTCGCCCATTCGGCCGCCAGGTTCGGCATGGTCTTGACCCACTTGTCGCGCTCGCCCGAACTCATGTTGGTCACGCGCACCGACGGCGTCTGCTTCGCGCCATTGGTTTCCATGGTCTTGAGCGCGGCCTCGTAGCGCTGCATCAGCGTGGCACCCAGGGCCTTGGAGTATTCCTTGCCCACGTCCTTCACGATCTGCTGCACCTCGGGCGGCAGACCGGCATAGCTGTCCTTGTTCATCGCCATGCCGCCGATGTAGAGCGCGCCGATGTTCACCGTGGTAATAAAGGGCGCCACCTCGTAGATCTTGTTGGGCAGGATGCCGGTGGCGATCGAGATCGTGCCCTCGCTGACCCCCGTCTGGATGTCGGTGTAGTAGCTGGTGAGCGAGCCGTCCACCGGCACCGCGCCAGAACCCTTGAGCCACAGCCCGATGCTGCCCGGCGCGCTGATCTTGCGGCCCTTGAGGTCGGCGTAGGTGGCGATCGGGTTCTTGGTGAACAGGTGGTAGGTGTCCACGCCGGTGGCGCCCAGAAACACCATGTTGTTGCGGTCCCATTCCTTCTGCAGGGCGGGCACCTTCTCGTTCATTTCGTTGGCCACGTCCAGGATGATGCGCACGTCGTCGGTGGTGAACGGCGTCACGGTGCCGAACTGCGAGAGCGGCATCTTGGCGGCCTCCAGGTTGTGGAACACCCATCCGATGTCGGTGATGCCCTGCTCCACGCTGGTGAGCGTGGCGTTCATCTTGTAGAGCTGGCCGCCGTAGGCCTCGCGCCATTCGATCTTGTAGCCCTTGTTGAGCGCGGCCACGCGCTTGTTGACCTCGGGCACGAAGAGCGAACTCATGAGACCGACCCAGGGCAGCGTGGTGGGATGGCTCGAGGCAATGGTCAGCTTGAAGGTCTGCTGCGCATGGGCGGTGCCCAGGCCGGCGGCGGTGAGCGCGGCCACCAGGGTGGTCGTGAGGAAGGCGCGTTTCATCATGGTCTTGTCTCCTTGTGGTGGGGCGGGAACGAAAAAACTCAGCGGACCGGATTGAGCACGAAATCGAACTCGACGAGATGGCTGCCGTCGGCCTGGGGCAACCAGTCGGCAATGAGCGACTGGCGCACGCCGAACACCGCATCGGAGTCCAGGTACTGATCGCCGTTGCGAAACACATGGGTGATCAGGGTCTGGTAGCCCGGGGCCTTGATCAGGAAGTGCAGGTGAGCCGGGCGCCACGGGTGGCGTTTGGTGGCCTTGAGCAGGTCGCCCACCGGGCCGTCCTCGGGTATCGGATAGGCCTCGGCCAGGATCGAGGTGAAGTGGTATCGGCCCTGCGCGTCGGCCTGCAGCACGGCGCGCGCCTGCGCATGCTCGCAGTCGGTTCGCTGCACGTCGTACTTGCCCTCGGCATCGGCCTGCCAGACCTCGATGTGCGCCTGCGCCACGGGCGCACCGTCCAGGCCGCGCACCGTGCCGCGAACCTTGCAAGGCGTGCCCTTCGCACCCTGTGCCACGTCGCCGCCGAGCTCGACGTGCGGCGCGCCTTCGACGTGGAAAGGACCGAACACCGTGGCCTCGGTGCAGCCCTGCGGCTTGTCGTTGTTCATCGCCACGGTGAGCATCGACAGGCCGAGCGTGTCCGACAGCAGGATGAACTCCTGGCGCTTGTCGTCGCACTTCTGGCCGGTGGCGGTGAGGAATTCAATGCCCTGCATCCACTCGGCCTCGGTCAGCTTCACTTCGCGCGCGAATGCGTGCAGGTGCTGCACCAGGCTGGTCATGATTTCTTTCAGACGCGGATCGGGCGTCTGCGCGAAGCGCGCGATCACCGCCTGCGTGATGTTGTACTGGTCGAGGTTTCGCACGGCCTGTCTCCTGCTGGTTCTTCCTGCGGGGTTTTCTCTGTAGGCCTGCACTGTAGAAGCTGCGCACAATCCCATCCAGTGCGGCGCTGCAAATGACTTTTCCGCGCGCTGCAAATACGGGGTGAACATGGATCGCTGGACCGAAATGGAGTTGTTTGTGCACGTGGCCGAGAGCGGCAGCCTCAGCCGTGCGGCGGAGTTGATGAACATCTCCAACGCCAGCGCGAGCCGGCAGCTCGCCGCACTCGAGGAGCGCCTGGGCGTGCGCCTGGTTGAACGCAACACCCGCCGGCTCTATCTCACCGACACCGGCCAGCAGTTCTTTCAACGCGCACGCAGCATCCTGGCCGACCTGCGCGACGCCGAATCCACCGTGAACGCGGCCGCGCTCAACCCCACCGGCACGCTGCGCATCAGCGCCTCGCTCTCGTTCTCGCTGCACCACATTGCGCCGCTGCTGCGCGAATACACCGAGCGCTACCCCAACGTGACCGTGCACGTGGAAGCCGCGAACCGCTACCTGGACATCATCGACAACAACATCGACGTGGCGATCCGCAACCGGGAGGTCGAGCCCGACAGCAACATCACGATCCGCCGCCTGGCCGAGACGCGCCGGGTGCTCACCGCCTCGCCGCGGTACCTGGCCAGACACGGTTTCCCAGCCACCCTGGACGAGCTTCAGAAGCACCACATGCTCATCTACGTGCACGCCAACAATCCCTACGAGCTGCGCTTCACCCGCGGCGGTGAAAGCCGGACGGTGGCGGTGAAGGCGCTGCTCGAATCCAACGACGGGCAGATCCTGCGCGCCGCTGCACTCGACGGCCTGGGCATCCTGGTGCAGCCCAGCTACATCGTCTACGACGACATCGTGGCCGGGCGCCTGGTGCCGGTGCTCGACGACTGGGACCTGCCCCGCATCACGGTGAACCTGGCCTATCCGAGCCGCAAGCACCTGAGCGCCAAGGTGCGCACCTTCATCGACTTCATGGCCGAGCACTTCGTGAAGATGGGCTACGAGCGCAAATGGACGGGGCGCTTCACGGTGTACTGAAGGCCGGGTCCGGTATCAGCCCGGTCGTTTTCCTTCAAACGCGTCCTGCAGCAAGCGCCGTATCGGGCCCGCCTCCAGTGCCCGAGGGTTCGGGTACTGGTTGCCCATCGCGATGTCGCAAGCCCGGTCCAGATCGGCTTCCTTCATGCCGATGTCCTTGAGCGCCACCGGCGCGCCGTTGTCCCGGGCCAGATCAAACACCGCCTGCGCGGCGCTGGCGCCGCCGAGCGCCGTGGCGATGCGCGCCATGGCCTCGGGCACGGCAGCGGCGTTGTACGCCAGCGCATGCGGCAGCACGATGGTGTGGGTTTCGGCGTGGGGCAGGTTGAAACTGCCGCCCAGGGTGTGGCAGAGCTTGTGGTGCAGTGCCATGCCCACCGCACCCAGCACGGCGCCGCAGAGCCAGGCGCCGTAGAGCGCATCGGATCGGGCCGCCACATCGCCGGGGTGGGCCCGGATCCGCGGCAGCGCTCGACCCAGGGCCGCCATGCCTTCCTGCGCCATCAGGCTGATGACCGGGTTGGCGTCGACCGCGTACAGCCCCTCGGCTGCGTGGGCGATGGCGTTGATGCCGCTGGTCACGCTCAGGGCCACCGGCAGGCCCAGGCTGAGTTCCGGGTCGTAGATCACGGTGCGGGGCAGCACACGGATGTCCTTCCCGGTTTTCTTCAGGCCGGCTTCGGTGATGCCGTAGATCGGTGTCATCTCCGAGCCGGCGTAGGTGGTGGGAATGGCCAGGATGGGCAGGCCCGAGTCGAGTGCGATGGCCTTGCCCAGGCCGGTGGTGGAGCCGCCCCCGATGGCCACGGCACAGTCGGCACCGAGTTCCCGGGCCACCTCGCGCGCTTCGCGCGCGGTCTCGATCGGCACATGCATGACGGCGCGGTCGAACACACCCGCCGCACGGTCGCCCAGCAGGGCCACCACCCGCTCGGCCATGCCACGCTGCTCGGGCGTGCACAACACCAGCGCACGGTGCGCGCCCATGACGTCGATCTCGCGCGGCAGTTCGGCCAGCGAACCGGCGCCGAACACCACGCGTGAAGGCAGGCTCTGGTAGGTGAAGCGTTTCATGTGGACAACCCCGCACTGCGTTCGACCACCTTGATGATGGCGGCGTAATCGGCTCCGGCGTCACCGTGGGCACGCGCGGCGTCCATCAGCTGGCGCGTCATGGCGGTTTGCGGCAGAGGCACCTGGTGGTCGCTGGCGGCACCCAGGATGAGATCGAGGTCCTTGACCATCTGGTTCACGGTGAAGGTGGCGGAAAAATCGCGCTCGGACAACTGCGCCGACCTGGCCTTGAGAATGGGCGAGGCCACTGCGCTGGCGCCCATCACGCGCCACATGTCGTGCCAGTCGAGCCCGCCCTTGCGGCCCAGCGTGAGCGCCTCGCCCAGCATGGCGCTGGTCTGCGCGATCATCAGGTTGATCACCAGCTTCATCAGGCGCGCCTGCTCGGCTTCGCCCAGGTAAAACTGGTTGGGTCCCCAGCATTGCAGCAGCGGCAGCACGCGGTCGTAGGTGGTGCGAGGACCCGAGGCCAGCACGGTGAGCTGCGCGGCTTGCGCCATCTGGTTGTTGCCCGACACGGTGGTGCGCAGGTGCTCGACACCGGCTGCGGCGCAGATCTGCGCGGCTTGCGCCGACGCGGTGGGCGACACGGTGCTGGTGTCGACCCAGAACGAGCCCGGTTGCGCGTGGGTGGCGACCTGAACCGCCACCTCAAGCAGGGCAGCGTCGTGCGGCAAGGAAGAGAAGACGCCGTCGGCCTGCTGCAGCGCCCTGCTGAGGTCGGGCGCCACGGCGAGCCCGAGCCCGGTGGCGACCGCCACCCTGGCCGGGTCGAGGTCGCTCACGCCGAGTTCTGCGCCGCCAGCGCGCAGGTGCAGGGCCATGGGCAGGCCCATCTTGCCCACGCCGATGAAATGCAGTTGCATGGAAAGTCTCCGGGTCGCGGGTGTCGCTTGAACCTGCGCACTCCAGCGTCTCGCTCAGTGTCGCGTTGCGCTCGGCACACTTCAACCGGCGCTGCGCAAATCAGTTTTGCGCGGGCCGAAAAACGGGCGCCTCAGACGCGTTCGATCACCAGCGCAATGCCCTGCCCGACGCCGATGCACATGGTGCACAGCGCGTAGCGACCGCCCGTGGCGTGCAGGCGGTTCACCGCCGTGGTGGCCAGGCGCGCGCCGCTGGCGCCCAGCGGGTGGCCCAGCGCAATCGCACCGCCCCAGGCGTTCACGCGCTCGTCGTCGTCCTGCAGGCCGAGCATGCGCAGCACCGCCAGGCCTTGTGCGGCGAAGGCTTCGTTGAGTTCGATCACGTCCATCTGCGCCAGCGACAGGCCGGTGAGCGCCAGCACCTTCTGCGTGGCCGGTGCCGGGCCGATGCCCATGATGCGCGGCGCCACGCCCACGGTGGCCATGCCGACCACGCGCGCGCGCGGCGTGAGGCCGCTCTTCTTCGCGCTGGCTTCATCGGCCAGCAGCAGGGCACAGGCACCGTCGTTCACGCCGCTGGCGTTGCCGGCGGTCACGCTGCCGTCGGGCCGCACCACGCCCTTGAGTTTCGCAAGCGACTCCAGGGTGGTGGCGCGCGGGTGCTCGTCGTGCTCCACCACCAGGGCGTCGCCCTTCTTCTGCGGAATCGTCACCGCCACGATCTCGCGCGCGAGGTGTCCGGCCTTCTGCGCGGCCACGGCCCTGGTCTGGCTGGCCAGGGCCATGCGGTCCTGCGCCTCGCGCTCGATCTTGAATTCGGTCGCCACGTTCTCGGCGGTCTCGGGCATGGAGTCCACGCCGTACTTCTCCTTCATCAGCTTGTTGACGAAGCGCCAGCCGATGGTGGTATCAAACACCGCGTTGTTGCGGCCGAAGGCGGTTTCCGACTTCGGCATCACGAAGGGCGCCCGGCTCATGCTCTCCACACCGCCGGCGATCATGAGACCGGCCTCGCCCGCACGAATGGCGCGCGCCGCGGTGCCCAGCGCGTCAAGGCCCGAGCCGCAGAGGCGGTTGATGGTGGCGCCGGGCACTTCCAGCGGCAGGCCGGCGAGCAGGCTGGCCATGTGCGCCACGTTGCGGTTGTCTTCGCCGGCCTGGTTGGCGCAGCCAAAGATCACGTCGGTGATGGCGGCCCAGTCCACGCCCGGGTTGCGCTGCATCAGCGCGCGCAGCGGGATGGCGCCGAGGTCGTCGGTGCGCACGCTGGAGAGTGCACCGCCGTAGCGGCCGATGGGAGTGCGGATGGCGTCGCAGATGAAAGCTTGGGTCATGGCAGGGTCTTCAAAAACACCGTTTGCCCTGAGCTTGTCGAAGGGCTCTTGCGGTGTGGGTTGGCGGGGGCTTCGACAGGCTCAGCCCGAACGGACATTTTGCTGGGTCCAGACAGACTCAGGTCGCGATGGGCAGGCCCACCAGGCGTTCGAGTTCGGCGTGCTCCAGACCGTCGACCTTGTCGATGAGCCTGAGGCCGAGCGGCGTGCATTCGAGCGTGGCGAGATCGGTGTAGATGCGTTTCACGCAGGCGACACCGGTGAGCGGGTAGGTGCAGCTGGGCACCACCTTGCTGCGGCCCTGCTTGTCGAGCAGATCCATCATCACCCAGGTCTGTTTGGCGCCCACGGCCAGGTCCATCGCGCCGCCCACGGCGGGAATGGCGCCCGGCTCGCCGGTGCTCCAGTTGGCGAGATCGCCGGTGGCCGAGACCTGAAACGCTCCGAGCACGCAGATGTCCAGATGGCCGCCGCGCATCATGCCGAAGCTGTCGGCGTGGTGAAAGTACGAGCCTCCCGGCAGCAGCGTCACCGGCTGCTTGCCGGCGTTGATGAGGTCGTAGTCTTCCTCACCGGCGGCTGGTGCCGGGCCCATGCCCAGAATGCCGTTCTCGCTGTGCAACACCACCTCGATGCCCTGGGCGAGGTGGTTCGCCACCTGCGTGGGCATGCCGATGCCCAGGTTCACGTAGGCGCCGTCGTGGATGTCGCGCGCGACGCGCTGCGCGAGTTCGGCCTTGCTGCGGCGCTGGGGAGCACGATCCGGCGCCGGGCCGCCCCAAGCCGGATCAGCCCCCTCGGGGGGCAACGACCCGCGAAGCGGCGGAGTGTGGGGGCTCATGGTTCCCCCTTGAAACCGCCGGCCTGGGTGGCCACGCGGTCGATGCGAACGATGTTTCCAACGTGGATGCCGGGGGTGACGATGGTTTCCGGGTCGAGTTCGCCGAGTTCGACGATGTGGTGCACGGTGGCCACCGTGTGGCGCGCAGCCATCGCCATGACCGGCCCGAAGTTGCGCGCGGCCTTGCGGTAAGTGAGGTTGCCCCAGCGGTCGCCGCACTCGGCCTTGATCAGCGCCACATCGCCGGGCAGTGGCGACTCGAACACGTGGTGGCGGCCGTTGATCTCGCGGGTCTCCTTGCCCGCGGCCAGGGCCGTGCCATATCCGGTCGGCGTGAAAAACCCCCCGATGCCGGCGCCGGCCGCGCGCAACCGCTCGGCCAGGTTGCCCTGGGGCACGAGTTCGAGCTCGACTTTTCCGGCGCGGTAGAGCGCGTCGAACACATGGCTGTCGGCCTGGCGCGGGAAGCTGCAGATGATCTTGCGCACCCGCCCGGCCGCCAGCAGTGCGGCCAGCCCGGTGTCGCCATTGCCGGCGTTGTTGTTCACCACCGTGAGGTCGCGCGCGCCCTGCTCGATCAGGCCGTCGATCAGCTCGGAGGGGATGCCCGAAGTACCGAAGCCGCCGATGAGCACGGTGTGCCCGTCCTGCACGCTGGCCAGCGCGTCGGCGATCGACGGGGAAATCTTGTTGATCACATGGTCTCCTGTGCGGGCCTTGGGCATCGCGTTGAAATTTTGTTCGCCTGAAGAACAAATGTTCGTAGATTGAATTATAAACAGGACATTGCGCCATCCGACCATGCCGACCGCCGACACCACCACCCCACCCCGCCCGGGCGACAGCTACGTTCAGTCGTTCGCACGCGGGCTCGAGGTCATCCGCAGCTTCAGCGCGCAGGCGCCGCGCCAGACACTCAGCGAAGTGGCGGCGCGCAGCGGCCTCACACGCGCCGGCGCCCGCCGCATCCTGCTCACGCTGCAGGCGCTGGGTTACGTGGAGAGCGACGGCCGTGACTTCCGCCTCACCGCGCGCATCCTCGATCTCGGCTTTGCCTACCTGTCGTCGATGCCGATCTGGAACCTGGCCGAGCCGGTGGTCGAGGCGCTGGTCGACTCGGTGAAGGAATCGAGCTCGGCCGCGGTGCTGGACGGCACCGACATCGTCTACGTCATGCGCGTGCCCACCCACAAGATCATGAAAAACTCGCTCGGCATCGGTTCGCGCCTGCCGGCGTACTGCACCTCGCTGGGTCGCATGCTGCTGGCCGGGCTGGACGACACCGAGGTGCGTGAGCGGCTGCAAGCCTCCGACCTGCAGCCGCTCACCCGCCACACCGTCACCGACCCGGCCGCCTTGCTCGGCCGCGTGCAGGCAGCGCGCAGACAGGGTTGGTGCCTGGTCAACCAGGAGCTGGAAGAAGGTCTGATCTCGCTGGCTGCGCCGCTGGTGGACGCCGGTGGCCGCACCGTCGCGGCACTCAACCTCAGTGGTCAGGCCAACCGCACCAGCGCACGCGTGGTGCAGGAAACCTTGTTGCCCCCGCTGCTGGACGCAACCCGCCAGATCTCGGCCCTGCTCGCGGTGAAGGGCAGCGCATGAACCCGACCCTGAACAACGTGGCCCTGTGGGGCGAAGGCCTGCGGCTGCTGGTGGAGGTCGGCGCCACCGCGGCGTTTGCCCTCTCGGGCGTGATGGCGGGCGCACGCAAGCAGCTCGATGCGGTGGGCGTGTGCGTGGTCGGATTTCTCGCGGCCTTCGGTGGCGGCACGCTGCGTGACCTGCTGCTGGACCAGCGGCCCTTCTTCTGGGTGCGCCACGTCGAACTGCTGTGGGGGGTGCTTGCGCTGTGTGTGCTGGCCATGCTGTTCCTGCGCTCGCGGCACTTCGCGCTCACCGAGCGCGCCATGCAGTGGCCGGACGCGCTGGGCCTGGGCCTGTTTGCCGCCACCGGCGTGCACCAGGCGCTGCTGCTGGACATGCCCGCCCTGGTGGCGGTGCTCATGGGCCTGATCACCGGGGTCTTCGGCGGCGTGCTGCGCGACGTGGTGTGCAACGAGATTCCCAGCGCTTTCCACGACCACCGGCCCTACGCCGTGTGTGCATTCGCCGGCAGCTGGGTCCATGTGGGTCTGTGGCACCTGCAGGCACCGGGCTGGGTGGCGCTGCTGGCCTGCGTGGCCGTCACCGCCGGGCTGCGCGGACTGGCCCTGTGGCGCAACTGGCAACTGCCTGCCTGGCGGCTGTGAAGCCCGGCGCTGCGGGACAATCACCCCATGTTCAACCCATCCCAAGCCGATGTGCGCCGCTTCTTCTGCGCGGTGCACGCCAAGACAGAGCAGCAGCAGCCCATGGAGGCGATCGAGACCCTCGCCAGCCAGTGGATCGCCGAACATCCCGAGTACCACAACGAACTGGCCGATCTGGACGGGTCACTGGCGCGCATCGGCGCGCCCGGCACCGAACGCGACAACCCGTTTCTGCACCTGTCGATGCACCTGTCGATCAGCGAGCAGTGCAGCATCGACCAGCCCCCCGGCATTCGCCAGGCGGTGGAACTGCTCGCCGCGCGCCGCGACGACCTGCACGCCGCTCACCACGAGGTGATGGAGTGCCTGGGCACCATGTTGTGGGAAAGCCAGCGATCGGGACGCCCCCCCGACGGGCAGGCCTACATCGACCAGGTGCGCCGAAGGGCGACGGGAGATTGACACCCCCCGCGTCGCCTTCGGCGCCTCCCCCCTCTCTCGCCTTCGGCGGGAAGGGGGCGACATCCTGGGCCGGTGGAGCCGGACCCTTGATGCCCCTGGATCAGATGACCTCGTGCCTGCGGACCGCGCTCCGGCTTTGTCCCCGGAAAGCAAAAAGCCGCTCGGTGAGCGGCTTTTTCGCTGGGCAGTCGGCGCTTACTTGAAGCGTGGCTGCGGCACCACCTTCATTTCGCCTTCCAGCGAACCGAGGTACTTCGCGATCTCGCGCATTTCAGCGGTGGAATACTGCTTGGCGATGCCGGCCATGATGCCGTTGGAGCGGCCCACCACCGGATTGCCTTCGACCGTGTAGGCCTTGAGCGCGAAGAAGAGGTAATCGGCATGCTGGCCGGCCAGCTTCGGATAGCTCGGGTCGATCGGTTTGCTGAAGTTCGCACCGTGGCAGGAAGCGCAGGCCCCTTTTTCAATCAGGGCGGCGGCGGTGGTGCTGGCCGTGCGGGGCGTGTCGGGCGCGGCCTTGTCGGCGTGCGATGCGTAGTAGGCACCCAGGTCGGCCATGTCCTGCTCGCTGAGAGAGCCGGCGATGCCGCGCATGGTGGGGTGCTTGCGGTCGCCCTTCTTGTAGGCGTTGAGCGCCGAAACGATGTAGGCCCCGGTCTGGCCCGAGATCATCGGCACCTTGTGGATTTCGGGAAAGCTGTTCTGGTAACCCACGATGCCGTGGCAACCGATGCACATGTCGGCTTTTTTCTGTCCGGCGGCCACGTCACCGGTCAAGGCCTGGGCATGAACCGAGAAAGCGGCTGCGCAAAGCGTCGCAGCGGTGACAAGGGCGCGGGTGGTCGAAGACAGCAGTGAGGTCATTTTGCAAGCACAATGAATGAGTCAGCGGGGGAAAATCAACGGCTGATTATATAGACCGGTTGCGGCACGCTTTCCCTCGAAAACCCCCGGCGGTGCGAGCCCTGCAGAGCTGCTGCCCGCAGCCGCGGGGCGGGAGCACCCGGGCAGCCGCCCCTTGTTCAACCCTTCCAGCAGAACAACCCATGAAATTCCAAGGTTCCGAGAACTACGTCGCCACGCAGGACCTGATGCTGGCGGTCAATGCCGCCATCACGCTCAAGCGTCCGCTGCTCGTGAAGGGCGAGCCGGGCACCGGCAAGACCATGCTGGCCGAAGAGGTCTCCACCGCCCTCAAGCTGCCGCTGCTGCAGTGGCACATCAAGAGCACCACCAAGGCCCAGCAGGGCCTGTACGAATACGACGCGGTGAGCCGCCTGCGCGACAGCCAGCTGGGTGAGGAGAAGGTCAAGGACATCCACAACTACATCCTCAAGGGTGTGCTGTGGCAGGCCTTCACCGCCGACGAACCGGTGGCGCTGCTGATCGACGAGATCGACAAGGCCGACATCGAATTCCCGAACGACCTGCTGCGCGAACTCGACCGCATGGAGTTCTATTGCTACGAGACGCGCGAACTGGTGCGCGCCAGGCACCGCCCGCTGGTGTTCATCACCTCGAACAACGAGAAGGAACTGCCCGACGCTTTTCTGCGCCGCTGCTTTTTCCACTACATCAAGTTCCCGGACGCCGAGACCATGCAGCGCATCGTCGACGTGCACTTCCCCAGCCTGAAGAAGGAACTGCTGGCCGCAGCCATGAAGACCTTCTACGACGTGCGCAACCTGCCCGGACTGAAGAAGAAGCCCAGCACCTCCGAGCTGCTCGACTGGCTCAAGCTGCTCATGGCCGAGGACATCCCGCTCGAAGCCCTGCAAAGCGCCGACAGCAAGGTCAGCATCCCGCCGCTGGTGGGCGCGCTGCTGAAAAATGAACAAGACACCACCTTGTTCGAGAAGCTGGTCTTCATGAACCAAAGGAACCGTTGAACGGGTTCGCCATGTCGTTCGTTCAACCCGTCACCCTCCGCTCCAACGGCATTGCCCTGCTTCCGCTGTCGCTGGACCACGAGGACGGCCTGCGCGCTGCGGCAGCCGACGGTGAACTGTGGAGGCTGCGGGTCACCTCGGTGCCCGAGCCCTTTGAGACGCGCGGTTACATCGAAACGGCGCTGACGATGCGCAGCGAAGGCCACCGTTTCGCCTTTGCGGTCACGGAAGAGGCCACCGGCCGGGTGCTTGGCAGCACCAGCTTCCACGACATCCTGCCGGCGGTCAAACGCGTGGAGATCGGCTACACCTGGTACGCAAAAAGCGTGCAGCGCAGCCATGTGAACACCACCTGCAAGCTGCTCATGATGGGACACGCCTTCGACACGCTGGGCTGCCACGTGGTGGGCTGGCGCACCGACAACTACAACGTTGCCTCGCAACAGGCCATCGAGCGGCTGGGCGCGAAAAAGGACGGCGTGATCCGTGGCCACGCGCTGCGCCGCGACGGGACCATCCGCGACACGGTGATGTACAGCATGCGTTCTGGTGAGTGGCCGGAGGCGCGTGCCCAGCTGGTGTACCTGAGTGGCCTTCACACCTGAGACCGGGAGCCCCCATGCTGATCGACTTCTTCTACACCCTGCGTTCGGCCAAGCTGCCGGTCTCGGTCAAGGAATACCTGATGCTGCTGGAGGCCTTGCAGGCCGACGTGGTCGGGCCACGCAACCCCGATGCCTGCAGCATGGACGACTTCTACTTCCTGGCGCGCACCGCGCTGGTGAAGGACGAGAAGCACTACGACAAGTTCGACCGCGCCTTTGCCGCCTATTTCAAGGGCGTGGAGATGATCGCGGACTTCACCAAGCCGATCCCCGCCGACTGGCTGCGCCAGGAGATGGAGCGCATCCTCTCCGATGAGCAGAAGGCGAATGCACCCAGGATGGACTGGGACGAACTGATGGAGACGCTCAGGAAACGGCTGGAGGAGCAAAAGGAGCGCCACGAGGGCGGCAGCAAATGGATCGGCACCGGCGGCACCTCGCCGTTCGGCAACAGCGGGCAGAACCCGCAAGGGGTTCGCATCGGTGGCAAGGGTGGCAACAAGAGCGGCGTGAAGGTTTGGGAGCAGCGCGCCTACCGCGACTACGACGACACGCAGGAGCTGGGCACACGCAACATCAAGGTGGCGTTGCGCCGCCTGCGCAAGTTCGCGCGCGAAGGCAACGAGTTCGAACTGGACCTGCCCGACACCATCCGCGCCACCGCGGCCAACGCCGGCTACCTCGACATCAAGATGATCCCGGAGCGGCACAACAACGTGAAGGTGCTGCTGCTCATGGACGTGGGCGGCACGATGGACGAACACATCCAGCGCGTGGAGGAACTGTTCTCGGCCGTCAAGGGCGAGTTCAAGCACCTGGACTTCTACTACTTCCACAACTGTGTCTACGACTTCATGTGGAAGAACAACCGCCGCCGCTATGCCGAGAAGTTCCCCACCTGGGACATCATCCGCAAGTACAACAAGGACTACAAACTGATCTTCGTGGGCGACGCGACCATGAGTCCTTACGAAATATTGCAACCCGGCGGCAGCGTGGAATACAACAACGAGGAGGCCGGCGCCGAGTGGCTGCAGCGCCTCACGCACGCTTTTCCCAAGTACGCATGGATCAACCCGGAACCTCAGGGCGTGTGGCAGTATCGACAGAGCATCAGCGTGATCCAGCAACTCATGAGCCAGCGCATGTTCCCGCTGACCTTGAAGGGGCTGGAAGACACGATGAGATTGCTCTCGAAATAACTGAATGACCCGTCTTGTTCCGGGCTCCGCCCCCAGGGCGGGGTCGTTTGTGCTTTTCCTTGCGTTGTTGTGCCCACCGGCTGCACAGGCGCAAGCCGTGGTGGCGCCCGCCGCAGCCACGGCCAGTCCGCTGCAGGACGCCGTGGATGCGGCCGAAGCCGACACGCCGGCCGCACCCGCCGCCCGCGACCGAACCACACCGCGCACACCCCGACCGCCGGCAGCGCCCCGTTTCGAGATCGACCTGCAGGCGCCCGACGAGGTGCGTGAATTCCTGCTGCGCCACCTGGAGTTGCAGCGCTTTCGGCTGCTGCGCAACCTCGATGCCAATGAACTCGACCGGCTGCTGGCCGCGGCACCCGCCAACCTGCGCGAATTGCTTGCCACCCTGGGCCATTTCTCACCGGTGGTGGACGTCATCGGGCCGCCGGCCCTGACCGCGGCCGCCGATGCGGCGGCAAGCAACGACACATCGGGCAGCCGGCCCCTGGGAACCGTGACCATCCGCGTGTCGCCCGGTCCCGTCACCCGCGTGGCCACGGTCAATGTTTCGTTCGTCGGCGACATCGCCACCGCACCCGAGGCGGCCGGGCAGCGCGAGGCGATCCAGTTCGAGGTGCGGCTGATGCAGGGCCTGCCTTTCTCGCAGACCGACTGGGACCGCACCAAGGACGCGGCCCTGCGTGCCCTGATCGCGCGGCGCTATCCCGCCGGCCGGGTGCAGAACAGCCTGGCCGACATCGACGCCGACAACCGCCAGGCCAACCTCTACATCGAGCTCGATTCGGGCCGCGCGATGCGCATGGGCGACGTGATGGTCGAGGGCGCGCAGCGCTACGACAAGACCACGGTCGAGCGCCTGGTGCGACTGGCGGGTGTGGTGCCCGGCAGCGACTACGACCTGGCGCAACTTCAGGCGGCGCAACAGCGCCTGATCGAGAGTGGGTACTACGACTCGGCCTTCGTGTTCGTGGAGCCCAGCATGGACGGCGAATCCCTGCCGGTGAAGGTGCAGCTGCGCGAGAGCCTGCGGCAGAAACTCGTGCTGGGCGTGGGCGGCAGCACCGACAGCGGCGCGCGCCTGTCGATCGAGCACACGCACCACAGCGTGCCCGGCATCGGCTGGCGTGCGGTGAGTGCGCTCAAGGTCGAACGCGTGGACCAGCTCCTGAGCACCGACTGGAGCTCTCCGCCCAGCAACGATGGCTGGCGCTGGATCGCGGGCGGGCGCCTGCTGCAGGAGCAGGACGACTTCAACATCACCACCAGCCAGCGGCTGCGCGCCGGCCAGTCGCAGGACGGCATTGAGTACGACCGCAGTTTCTATCTGCAATACGACCGCGCCAGCGTCTTCAACGAAGCCACGCAGACCCTGCGCACCGCCGAGGCCAACTCATCGATCACCGCCAACTACGCCTGGACGCGGCGCCGCTTCGACGATCCGATATCGCCCCACGCCGGCCACGGTCTGGCGGTGGAGCTCGGTGCGGGCTACACATTGGGCACGACACGCTTGCCGTTTGCCCGCACGCGGGCGCGCTGGCTGGGCTACTGGCCGCTGGGCGACCGCTCGCCGCCGCCCGAGCCCAAGCCCGGTGAAGCGCGGGACTTGAACGTGTCGACCACGCGCACCAACCAGGGCCGCCTGGCGTTGCGCGTGGAAGGCGGCGCGGTGCTGGCCAAACGCAGCGCCGCCATCCCCGACACGCAGCTGTTCCTCACCGGCGGCGACGCCACCGTGCGCGGCTACGGCTTGCGCGACATCGGCGTTCCCCAGGCGGACGGCAGCGTGCTGCCGGGTCGCTTCAAGGGCGTGGTCAGCCTGGAATGGCAGCGCCCGATCTTCAATGCCGACGGCCGCTCACCGGTGGAGAGCGTGCTGTTCATCGACGGCGGCGCCGTGGCCGACCGCGCGGGCGACCTCAAACCCCTGTGGGGCGTGGGCACCGGCGTGCGCTACAACAGCCCGGTGGGCCCGCTGCAGCTCGACCTGGCTTATGGGCTGGAGACGAAACGCCTGCGTTTGCACCTCAACGTCGGCTTCACCTTCTGACGGCTGCATGAACGCCGAGACCACCCCCCGGCAACACCCGACGCGCACGCGCGGCGGCTGGCGCAGGGTCGCGCTCTGGCTGCCCGCGGGGTTGCTGGGGGTGTTGCTGTCGGTCCCCATCGCGGCCTGGGTATGGGCCGGCACGGAGGGTTCGCTCGCCCGGGCCATCGGCTGGGGCCAGGCTTACATGGTCAAGCAGGGTCAGAGCGCCGGCACGCTCGGCGTGGCCGAGGTGCGGGGCAGCCTGCGCAACGGCGGCGAGATCGGACGGCTGCAGTGGCAACGCGACGAACTCATCGTGCAGGCCACCGGCGTGCGCATCGCGCTGGACAACCGCTTCTGGTGGGACGCCCTGCTCGCGCGCGGCCTGCGCTTCTCGCCATTCGACATCGGCCGCCTGCAGATCACCGACCGCCGCCCGCCCACGCCGGTGGAGCCGCTGCAGCCGATCACCCTGCCGATGGCCATCACCCTGCCCTGGTCGGTCGGTGAGCTGGTGCTCGACGGCAAGCAGGAACTCTCGCTCAGCGGCCTCGAAGGCCAGTACCGCTACCGCCCGGCCGACAGCCTGTGGAACCTGGGTGTGGCCGACGCCCACCAGCTCGATCTGGAAAACCTCCAGGTGGCCGGCGGGCGGTACCGGATCCAGGCCGTGCTGGGCGCGCAGGCCCCGATGCCGCTGCGGGTGGACGCGCAGGGCGAGGTCAAGGCCACCGTGCCCGGCGGCGAAGACCTGGTGCTCAAGGCAATGGCCCAGGTGACCGGCCAGCTGGCCGAATCCGACGCGGCGCTCGACGCCACGGCCAGCCTCACCACCCGCACCGCCAGCGCCAGCGACACCCCGGTGCTCGATGCCGCCGCGCGCATCCGCCCCTGGAAAACCCAGCCCATCGAATCGGCGAACGCGCGCATGAGCCGCCTCGACCTCGCGGCGCTCTGGCCGCAGGCGCCGATGACCGAGCTCAGCGGCACGGTGCAGGCGCAGCCCGACGGTGGCGCCTGGCGCGCGCAAGTGCGCCTGACCAATGCGGTGCCGGGCCCCGCCGACCAGCAACGCCTGCCGCTGCAAAGCCTGCAGGCCGATCTGGAGCAGCGCGGTGCGCGCTGGACACTCTCCAACCTCGACGCCCGGCTCGGCGGTGGCCGTGTCCAGGGCCAGGCCTGGCGCCAGGCAGCGGCCTCGCCCCTGGGCGACTTCCAGGGCGAGTTGACCGCCAGCGGCATCAATCCCGCCGCGCTGTGGAGCAGCATCGCGCCGGCGGCGCTGGACGGCAGCTTCTCAGCGCGCGCGGTGAACGCCGACTCGACCAGACCGGCGATCGACATCAGCGCGGTGGTGAAACCGTCGGGCACCCAGCCCAGGGCCGGCCAGCTGGCCGGCCTGCGCCTGCGCGACCTGAACCTGCAGGGCCGCTGGACGCCCTCCCCCGACAACGCCGCGCTGGGTGTGCTGGACCTGCGCACGCTCGGCGCCGGCCTGGCCGAAGCGACGCTGCAGGGCCAGGGCCAGCTCGACGTGGGCGCGCGCAGTTTCGACGGGCGCCTGGCGCTCACGCTGCCCGGTGCCGAGGGCGACTGGCAAGGCCGCGCGGCCCACGCCCAGGGCAAGGGCGCGTTCAAGCTCGTGCTGGACGACGCCGCGCGCGTGCTCGTCTGGTTGAAAAGCCTGCAGTCCCTGCCCGTGGTCGGCCCGCTGCTGCGCGCCCGGCTCGAGGCGCAGCCCGGGCTGCAGATCGAAGGCAGCGCGCGGCTGGACGCCACATGGACCGGCGGTCTGGGCGTGCTCGGTTACCCGCCACCGCTCAGCGGTGCCACCACCGCCACGCCACCGCGCGTGCAGGCCCGCCTGCAGGCCCCGCGTCTGGTGATCACGCGCGGCGCGCCCGCCCGCGCGGCCGACCCGGCCACCGGGGCCGACGCGGTGGTCGGCACGCTGCAAACGCTGTCCCTGTCCAGGCTGAACCTGCAGGCCGGGGGCCTGCCCCACCAGCTCGACATCAGCGCCACCGGCCAGGCCGAACAAGGCCCCTGGCGCGGCACGCTCGACACCCAGGGCCGGCTGCAGCTGGGCACGGCCCGACAGCCCGACATCGACAGCGGGCGGCTGGACCTGTCCCGCCTGCAACTGCGTGCCAGCGACAACGCGCGCAAGGACCGCGTGGTCGACTGGACACTGCAGGCCGCGACCGCCATCGGTCTGCGCTGGACAGACGCCCGAAGCGCCATCGACCTGCAGGCCGACGCGGGACAGCTGCGCCTGCAACCCACGTTCAACAACCGGGCTGGCGGCGCAGCGGTCGCCACCCCGGCCACCACCACGCCCATGTCCCTGGCCTGGGACCAGTTCGCCTGGCAGCAGGGCGCACTGCTCACGCGCGGGCGTCTCACAGGCCTGCCGCTCTCGTGGATCGACGCGCTGACCACCGCCGAGGGAGCCAGGGCAGGCCCGTTGAGCCAGGCCGGCCTGGGCGGCGACGTGGTGTTCGACGGCGGTTGGGACCTGTTCCTGCCGGCGGACGCCGCCACGCCGCCGCGCCTGAGCGCCCAGCTGCAGCACCGCACGGGCGACCTCTCGGTGCAGACCGACGGTGCGTTCGATGAAAACACCCGCTCCACCCAGCGCCTGCAAACCGGCATCAAGGAGGCGCGCCTGAGCGTGAGCACGCAGGGCGCGAACGTGCAGGCCAGCCTGCGCTGGGACAGCGAGCGACTCGGCCAGGCCAGCGCCGAACTCGGCACCACGCTGAGTCCACCCGGGGCTGAGCAGACCGCCTGGCACTGGGCGAGCGACGCGCCGTTGCGCGGCACGATCACGGCCAACCTGCCGCAGGTGGGCGTGTGGTCGGCACTGGCTCCACCCGGCTGGCGCGTGCGCGGCACGCTGGCCGCCAGCGCCACGCTCGGCGGCACGCGCGCCGACCCGCTGTGGACCGGCAGCTTGCGGGCCGACCAGCTGGCCTTGCGCTCCATCGTCAACGGCATCTCGTTCTCGCGCGGTGAACTGCGCGCCACGCTGGCCGGCGAGCGCATCACCATCGACCGCTTTTATCTGCAGGGCCGCGGCGGCGCCGAGGCCGGCGGCACGCTGCTGGCCAGCGGCACCACCGAGTTCAAGCGCGTCACGGTGGACGGTTTGAGCCGGCGCCAGCCCACCATCAAGCTGCAGGCCACGGCCGACCGGCTTCGGGTGTCGTCCCGCGCCGACCGCCGGCTCACGCTCTCGGGCCAGCTGCAGGCCGAACTGGTGGGCACGGCGCTGCAGATCCGCGGTGCGCTCAAGGCGGATTCCGCCCTGTTCGTGCTGCCCGACGAGTCCACGCCCAGCCTGGGCGCCGACGTGGTGGTGCGGGGCACCGAGACACCGCTGGAGACCCCGGGCGCGTTTCGCGTGCAGCCCAACGTGCTGATCGACATCGACCTGGGCGAGGACTTCCAGGTCAGCGGCCAGGGCCTGCAGACCCGGCTGGCCGGCCAGATCAATGTGCGCAGCACACCCGAGCTGCCCACGCCCCGCGTGCTCGGTGATGTTCGCACCGTGCGCGGTTCGTACCGCGCCTACGGCCAGCAGCTCACCATTGAAAACGGCGTGCTGCGTTTCACCGGGCCGTACGACAACCCCACGCTGGACATCACCGCCGTGCGCCCCAACACCAGCCAGCGCGTGGGCGTGCAGATCAGCGGCACGGCGCAGTCACCGCGCGTGCGCCTGTTCTCGGACCCCGAGTTGCCCGACAGCGAAAAACTCGCCTGGCTGGTGCTCGGTCGCCCGGCCAGTGGTGCCGGCGCCGAAGCCGCGGTGCTGCAACAGGCCGCGCTGGCGCTGCTGGCGGGCCGCGACGGCCGGCTCGACGGCGGCCTGGCCGCCGCCCTGGGGCTGGACGAGGTGTCGTTCGCCGGCAGCGCCACCAACGCCGACGGCTCGGCCGCCTCGGCCGCGCTCACGCTGGGCAAGCGGCTGTCGAACAATCTGTACCTGAGCTACGAACGCAGCCTGGCCGGTGCGCTGGGCACGGTCAGCATCTTCTACGACGTCTCGCGCCGGCTGACCGTGAGGGCGCGAGCCGGCGAAGAAAACGCCATCGATCTGATCTTCACGATCCAGTACGACTAGGGGCGCGGGGCGGCTGGCGCCCAACCGCGCCCGTACAATGCGCTCTCGCTGTCGCGGCCATAGTTCAATGGATAGAACGGGCCCCTCCTAAGGGCCAGATAGGGGTTCGATTCCCTTTGGCCGCACCACCCGGCGCGCCCACCGCCCCGGCCCGGCGCCAGGCCCGGCCCGGCAGCACACCCACCACGATCCTGTTGAAAACCGCCACCGGCGCACGGGCGCGGATCGCTCCCCGCCGGTTCTGCAAGGCGAGACCGGTGTCCCACGGCAAGGACGACGGGGCTCGGGGCCTGTTCGCTGACGCGCGGCAGGCCATGGATGTCGAAAACGAACCGTCCCGATCGTCGTTGAAGGGCAAGCCCTGCCGTTCAACCCCCTTCAGGAGATCCCATGTCCGTTCAACTCTGTGCCTACCTGTCCTACAACGGCGACTGCGCGCAAGCCATGGCGTTTTACGCCCAGGTGCTGGGCGCCAGGCTCGAATCGCTCATCAGCTACGGCCAGATGCCCGCCGAATTGCCGGTGCCGCCCGAACACGCCGACCGCATCATGCACGCCTACCTCGTGCACGATGACTTCGCCATCATGGCCGGCGACACACCGCCCGGCGTGCCCCACACCGGCATCCACGGCTGCATGCTGGCCATCACCTACCCCACGGTGGCGCAGGCCACGCGCGTGTTCAACGCGCTGGCGGAAGGGGGCAAAGTGGGCATGCCGCTGGGCGAGACGTTCTGGGCCGACACCTTCGGCATGGTGACCGACCGCTTCGGCACACCCTGGGGCGTCAACGGTGGACCACGGGAGATGGGCCGGTCTTGAAGCAAGCTCAGCCCGGCGCGCAGCCCGTGCGGCCCGCTCAGCGCTGTCGCAAGGTCCGGCTCAGCAGGATCACCGGCACCAGGCCCACCAGCACCAGCGCGAGCGCGGGCAATGCCGCTTCACCCAGCCGCTCATCGCGCGCGAGCTGGTAGGTCACCACCGCCAGCGTGTCGCTGTTGAAGGGACGCAGCACCAGCGTGGCGGGCAGTTCCTTCATCACGTCCACGAACACCAGCAGCGCGGCGGCGGCGGTGGAGCGTTTGAGCAGCGGCCAGTGCACACGCACGGCCAGCCCCACGCCGGTGGTGCCGAGCATGCGGGCCGAGTCGTCCAGGCTGGCCGGGATGCGCGCGTAGCCGCTCTGCAGCGACTGCAGGGCCACGGCCGTGAAGCGCACCAGGTAGGCCCAGACGATGCCCAGCGCGGTGGCGGTGACGAGGTAGCCCACGCTGGTGTCGGGCTGGACGGCCTGCAGCCAGCCCACCGGCAGCAGCAGGCCGACGACGATGACCGCCCCGGGCACCGCGTATCCCAGGCTGGCGAGCTGCACCACACCGCGCGTGATGCGGCCGGGCTGTGCCCGCACGGCAAAGGCCAGCGCCAGCGCGATCAGGGTGGCGAGCGCGGCCGACAGGCTGGCGAGCCGCACGCTGTTGCGCGACCACTGCACGAAGCCCGACCAGGGCAGTTCTTCCCAGCCACCCATGAGCGGACGCAGCATGAACAGCACCGGCAGCACAAAACCAAAGGCGATCGGCAAGGCGCACAGCGCCACCGCCAGCGCGGCCCGCCCGCCGTGCAGCTGCGCAGGCTGGGCCTCGCTGCTGCCGGCGCGCTGGCCGCGCAGGGTCGAGAAACGCATGCGGTGCTGTGCGCGGTGTTCCAGCCACAGCAGCAAGGCCACCACGGCCAGCAGCATGGTGGCGAGCTGGGCCGCGGCGGAGCGGTTGTCCATGGCCAGCCAGGCCTTGTAGATGCCGGCGGTGAAGGTCTGAACGCCGAAGTAGCTCACCACGCCGAAATCGGCCAGCGTTTCCATGAGCGCCAGCGCCACACCGGCGGCCACGGCGGGGCGTGCCAGCGGCAGCGCCACTTCGCGGATGCGCCGCGCCAGCGGTGCGCCCAGCAGACGCGCGGCTTCCATCAGCTGCGAGGCGCGCTCGGACAGCGCCGTGCGCGCCAGCAGGTACACATACGGGTAGAGCGAGAACGTGAACACCCAGACCGCACCGGGCGTGTTGCGGATTTCCGGGAACACGCGCCCGCTCAGGCCGAAGCTCTCGCGCATCCACACCTGCAGCGGGCCGCTGAACTGCAGGAAGTCGGTGTAGGCATAGGCCACCACATAGGCCGGCATGGCCAGCGGGAGCAGCAAGGCCCATTCGAAAAACCGCCGGCCCGGGAACTCGAACAAGGTCACCGCGCTGGCGGTGAGCATGCCCACCACCGCCACACCGACGGCCACCGCCAGACACAGCGCCAAGGTGGTCAGCGCGTACTCGGGCAACACCGTCCGGGCCATCTGGACGAGCACGTCGCGTGCCGCGGCGTCGAACTGGAACCACGAGCCGCCGAGCGACAGCACGGGTAGCGTGAGCAGACCGGCGAGCAGGATCAGGGGGGCAAGGGCCAACCAACGCAGCATGACAGGCAGAAAAAAGGGGAGGGAGAGGGAGAGGAAGGGCTGGGCGGGATGATGGCACGCGAGGCTGCCGCGTTCCTCGCGGGGCCTTTGATGCACATCAATGCAAATGAGAATTGTAGTTATCTACAATGCCCCACCATGTTCCTGAAAGTCTCCCAGCTCAGCGTGCGCTACCCCGGCCAGCCCCAGGCGGCGGTGGACGGTGTGACGCTGGGACTTCGCGCCGGTGAGATCGGCGTGCTGATCGGTCCCTCGGGCTGCGGCAAGACCACCCTGCTGCGCGCGGTGGCCGGCCTGGAGCACGCCAGCAGCGGCAGCATCACGCTCGAAGGCGAGAAGGTCAGCGACGGCACGCACCACATGCCGGCCGAGCAGCGGCGCATCGGCATGGTGTTCCAGGACTACGCCCTGTTTCCGCACCTCGACGTGGGCAAGAACATCGCCTTCGGCATTCACCGGCTGGCGCGCACCGAGCGCGATGCGCGCGTGGCCGAGGTGCTCAAGCTGGTTGGGCTGGACGGCATGCAGGCACGTTTCCCGCATGAGCTCTCGGGCGGGCAGCAGCAGCGCGTGGCGCTGGCCCGCGCGCTGGCACCACGCCCGCGCCTGTTGCTGCTGGACGAACCGTTTTCCAATCTCGACGTGGACCTGCGCGAGCGCCTGGCCCACGAGGTGCGCGGCATCCTCAAGGCCGCGGGCGCCACGGCGCTGTTCGTCACCCACGACCAGCTGGAGGCCTTTGCCATCGGCGACGTGATCGGCGTGATGCACGAAGGCCACCTGCACCAGTGGGAAGACGCCTACGCGCTCTACCACCGACCGGCCACGCGCTTCGTGGCCGAGTTCATCGGGCACGGCGTGTTCGCGCCGGCGCAGATCAGCCAGGTGGGCAACGATGTGTCGGTGCAGACGCCGCTGGGCGCGCTGCAGGACATGGACGAATGCCCGCTGCCCACGGCGTATGCCTCGGGCCTTTGTGATGTGCTGCTGCGCGCCGACGACATCGTGCACGACGACCATGCGCCGGTGAAGGCGCAGATCCTGCGCAAGGCCTTTCGCGGCTCCGAATTCCTCTACACGCTGCGACTGGCCAGCGGCGAGGTGCTGATGACGCACGTGCCTTCGCACCACAACCACGCGGTGGGCGAATGGATCGGCATCCGGGCCGAGGTGGACCACGTGGTCACCTTCGAGCGCGGATCGGGCGCCTCGAGCCCGCCCGCGCCGGGCGTGGTGCGGTCCGCCCCGGCGGCCTGAGGTCGCTCAAGCCGCCCGCGAGCGGCCCCGCAGCACCCCCTCAGGGCTTGTGCTGACCGTGGTTCGCGCCAGGCGAGGCGGCCATGTTGCCCAGGGGACGCGCCGTGGCCTTCACTTCCAGCGAGGTGCGCAGGCCGTCCTTGCCTTCAAGCACCAGCGTCACGGGCACCACATCGCCCGCCTTCACCGCCGCCTTCAGGTCCATCAGCATCACGTGGTAACCACCGGGCTTGAGCTCGACGGTCTTGCCCGCCGGCAAGGCCAGGGCGGGAATGGCGCGCATCTTCATCACGTCCTTGTCCATCGCCATTTCGTGGATCTCGACCACACCGGCAATGGGCGAGCTGGCCTGAACCACGCGGGTGTCGGCCTGGGCGGTGAGTTGCATGAAGGCGCCGGTGGCCTTCTGCTGGGCCACGGTGGCGCGGACCCAGGCGTCCTTGACTTCAACCGGGGCAGGCGTTTGCGCCCAGGCGCTCGCGGTGAGTGACAACAAGGTGGCAACGATGACTTTTTTCATGGGGACTCCAGAGGGATTGGGGGGAATGAAAAACGGGCCTGCTGGCGACAGGCGCGCGCAGCGGGACAGGGAAAACCACGGCAGACCCGCACCGGCCGAAGCCGGGGTCTGGCCCGCTCAGGCGAGCGGTGGGGCGCGCGATTGCGCCGTCGACCACACCGCACAGGGCAGGATCGACGAGAAATTCCAGCCAGGCCTGGCGCCTGGCTCGTTCGTGGTCAGGCTCGTGGCGGCATGGACCGGGGGCAGGTTGCCTGCCCCTTGAAGCAGACACCAGGCGCAGGAAGACGCGTCCATGAGGCCCGGAGCGTGATCGGTACCCGCCGGCTCGGCAGGACCATCGAGCTGCACCCACACCACCCCGGTGGTGCTGCACACCTCCACCCAGCCCTGGCTGCCCGATCCGGCCACGGCGGCCTGCGCCAGCGTGGGCGCGAGCGCGCCCCAGAGCATGGCCAGCAGGGCCAGCCAGGCAGCGAGTCGGCGAGTGGGACGGTGGGTTGGCATGTCGGACGAGTTTATCAGCGGCTCGCGTCAACTGCGGGACGCCCGGGACATCCCCCGCGCGAATACGATGCACGCACCCCCCAACAACGGAGACCCCCATGCTCACACTCTGCGGCTTCTCGGCCAGCAACTACTACAACAAGGTCAAGCTCGCCCTGCTTGAAAAAGGGGTGGCCTTCGAGGAGGAACTGGCCTGGGTCGGCCAGACGGACAAGGCCGCCAGCCCGCTGGGCAAGGTGCCGTACCTGAAGACGGATGCGGGCCCGCTGTCCGAGTCCACCGTGCTGCTGGAATACATCGAGGACGCCTACCCGGCGCACCCGCTCATGCCGGCCGATGCGTTCGCCAAAGGCAAGGTGCGCGAGATCGTGCGTTACCTCGAACTGCACCTGGAGCTGGTGGCGCGCAACCTGTATGGCGAAGCGTTCTTCGGTGGCAAGGTGAGCGATGCCGCCAAGGAAAAAACCGGCGAACAGCTGACCAAAAACGTGGCGGCATTTGCCCAGCTGGTGAAGTTTTCCCCCTTCATTGCCGGCGATACCTTCACCCTGGCCGATTGCGCCGCCGCCGTGCACCTGCCGCTGGTGAGCAGCGCGACCAAGATCATTTACGGCCGCGACTGCCTGGCCGAGCTGCCGGTGCGCGACTACTTGAAACTGCTGGGTGAACGCCCCACCGTGCAGCGGGTCAACGCCGACCGCAAGACCAACACCGAGCTGATGCTCCAGCGCGCCAAAGGCTGATCAGGCCGTCGGTTCGCACAGGCGAGCGACCTCGGCGCGCAAGTCCAGCGCCCAGGTGCGCCGGTCGCGCCCATGCGGCAGTTGCGGCTCGCCGTAGCGCACCCGGGCCTGCACGCCGTCGCCACACAGCGTGGCCCAGACAGAGGCCACCAGCGTGGTGTCGCCGATGAAGAGCGGACCATCGTGCCGGCCACCGCGGATGCTGTCGACAAAACCCAGCGCCAGCGGCAGCACCGGCGCATTGGCCGTGATCGCGGCCTGCAACAGGTTGGCGTGAAACGGCAGCAGGGTGCGGCCATCGCTGGTGGTGCCCTCGGGAAACACGGTGAGGATGTCTCCCGCGCGCAGGCGCTCGGCCATGTGGTGCACCACCCGCATGGCATCGCGCCGGCTTTCGCGTTCGATGTAGAGCGTGCCGGCACCGGTGATGAGCGAGCCGAGCAGCGGCCAGGTTTTCACGTCGGCCTTGGAGACGAAACGGCTGGGGTGGGCCGCATTGAGCACCAGGATGTCGAGCCAGGAAATGTGGTTGGAGACCATCAGCAGCGGACCGTGCGCGGGCGGTGCGCCCTCCACCACCAGTTCAACGCCCACGATGCCGAGCATCTGGCGCGACCAGGCGCTCACCAGCAGCCCGGTCTGGGGCGCAGAGAGTCGGCCGAACTCGGTACGGATGATCCACAGGCCACGCACCACGTGGCCCACGGCGCGCAGGGCGCGCCAGGACGCGCGCAGCCGGTTCACACCGTGCGGTTCCGTTCGGTGTCCGGCGCATGGTGCGCCACCTGTCCGCCCACCAGCGTGGCGCGCACGCGGGTGGGCAACTCGTGCCCGCCGAAGGGCGTGTGCTTGCCCTGGCTGCGCAAGGCGTCGGCCTGCACCGTCCAGCTCGCGTTCGGGTCGAAGATGCACAGGTCGGCCACACCGCCCACCGCCACGCGGCCCACGCTGGCCTGCAGGGTGCCCAGGCTCGCTCCCAGCACCGACTGCGGGCCGCTGGTGAGCACGGCCAGCGCCTGCATCAGGCCCAGGCCCTCCTGCTGTGCCCAGGTGCAGGCCAGGCCGAGCAGCAGTTCCACCGCGGTGGCGCCGGGCTCGGCCTCGGCAAACGGCAGCGTCTTGGCGTCGCTGTCGACCGGGTTGTGGTCGGACACCAACGCGTCGATGGTGCCGTCGGCCAGACCGGCACGCAGCGCATCACGGTCGCGCTGCTGGCGCACCGGGGGTTGCAGCCGCAGGCGGCTGTCGTAATAGCCGATGTCGATGTCGGTCAGGTGCAGGTTGTGCACGCTCACATCGCAGGTGACCGGCAGGCCCTCGGCCTTGGCCTGGCGCAGCAGCGCCAGCCCGGCGGCGCTGCTGATGCGGCACAGGTGCACGCGCGCGTTCGCGCTGCCCGGCGTCTTGCCCTGGGTGGCGCGCATGAGTTCAAACAGCGTGTGCAGCGCGATGGTTTCGGCCGCTGCCGTAATGCCGGCCAGACCCAGGCGCGTGGCCAGCGGACCGCTGGCGGCCACGCCTTTGCCGAGCCAGAAGTCCTGCGGTCGCAGCCACACGGTGTAGCCGAAGGTGGCGGCGTACTGCAGCGCGCGCTGCAGCACCTGCACGTTGACGATCGGCACCTCGGCCTGCCCGAAACCGATGCAGCCCGATTCGGTGAGCTCGGCCATTTCGGTGAGCACCTCGCCTTGCAGGCCACGGGTGAGTGCGCCCAGCGGAAACACGCGCGCCAGATGCAGTTTTTCGGCGCGGAACTTGAGCATGTCCACCAGCCCCGGTTCGTCGAGCACCGGATCGGTGTCGGGCGGGCAGACCAGCGAGGTCACGCCGCCGGCCACGGCCGCGGCCATTTCGCTCTCGAGCATGCCGGCGTGCTCCTGGCCGGGTTCGCGCAGGCGAACCGCGAGGTCCACCAGACCGGGCGCCACCACGCAGCCGGTGGCGTCGATGGTTCGGTTGGGGTGGAAGTCGGGCGCCACGCTGCCGATGGCGATGATGCGGCCGGCGGCAATGGCCACATCGGCCAACTCGTCGCGGCCGGTGGCCGGGTCCATGACACGGCCGTTCTGGATCAGGATCTTCATGTCGTTACCTTGTTGTGCCAGGTTTCGCCGCCGGGCCGCCCCAAGGCGAAACGTGCCCCCTCGGGGGGCAGCGACCCTCGCAGCGGTGGAGCGTGGGGGTCAAAGGTTTCGCCGCCGGGCCGCCCCAAGGCGAAACGTGCCCCCTCGGGGGGCAGCGACCCTCGCAGCGGTGGAGCGTGGGGGTCAAAGGTTTCGCCGCCGGGCCGCCCCAAGGCGAAACGTGCCCCCTCGGGGGGCAGCGACCCGCGCAGCGGTGGAGCGTGGGGGTCAGGCCTCATTGCTGGCAACGATGGACATCACGGCCATGCGCACCGCGATGCCGTAGGTGACCTGCGGCAGGATCACGCTCTGCGGTCCGTCCACCACCGCCGAGTCGATCTCCACGCCGCGGTTGATCGGCCCCGGGTGCATCACGATCGCGTCCGGCTTCGCCCAGCGCATGCGCTCGGGCGTGAGGCCGAAGCTCTTGAAGTACTCCTGGCTCGAGGGCAGCAGCGCGCCGCTCATGCGCTCGTTCTGCAAGCGCAGCGTGATCACCACGTCGCAGTCCTTGATGCCCTCTTCCAGCGTGTGGCACACGCGCACGCCCATCTGCGAGAGGTCACTGGGCACCAGGGTGCGCGGGCCGACCACGCGCACGTCGGGGCAGCCCAGCGTGGTGAGGGCGTGGATGTCCGAGCGCGCCACGCGCGAGTGCAGCACGTCGCCGACGATGGCCACCGAGAGCCGGGTGAAATCCTGCTTGTAGTGACGGATGGTGTACATGTCGAGCAGCCCCTGGGTGGGGTGCGCGTGGCGCCCGTCGCCGGCGTTGATCACGTGCACGTGCGGGGCCACATGCTGCGCAATCAGGTAGGGCGCGCCCGACTCGCTGTGGCGCACGACGAAGATGTCGGCCGCCATGGCGCTGAGGTTGGCGATGGTGTCGAGCAACGACTCGCCCTTGGCGGTGGAGCTGCGCGCGATGTCGAGGTTGATCACATCGGCGCTGAGGCGCGTGGCCGCGATCTCGAAGGTGGTGCGCGTGCGCGTGCTGTTCTCGAAGAACAGGTTGAACACGCTCTTTCCCCGCAGCAGCGGCACCTTCTTCACCTCGCGGTTGCTCACGCTCACGAAATTGGCGGCGGTGTCCAGGATCTGCGTGAGGATGTCGCGCGAGAGGCCCTCGGTGGAGAGCAGGTGGATCAGTTCACCGTTCTTGTTGAGCTGGGGATTGCGTCGCACGGTCAGGCCTTTTTGGATTCGAGCACGAAGCTCAGGCGCCCGGCATCGTCGCGCGCCAGTTCGAGCAACTGGTCGTCGGCCAGGGTCACGCGCGCCGCGCACACAGTGGCTTCGATCGGCAGCTCGCGTCCGCCCCGGTCGACCAGCACCGCCAGGCGAACGCTGGCCGGGCGGCCGTAGTCGAACAATTCGTTGATCACCGCGCGCAGCGTGCGCCCGGTGTAGAGCACGTCGTCGACCAGCAGCACGTGCGCGCCGTTCACGTCGAAGGGCAACACCGTTTGAGCACTGGTGGCGAGACCGCGCTGCGCGAAATCGTCGCGGTGCATGCTCGACGAGATCACACCGGCGTCGCCCGGCAGGCCGAGGTCGCGCTGCAGGCGCTCGGCGAGCCAGGCGCCGCCGGAGGTGATGCCGGCGAGCAAGGTGCCTTGTGGCGGCGCAGCCACCAGTTTCTTCACGCCGGCCAGCAACTCGCTGTACAGCGCCTCGGCATCGGGCAGGTGGGACGGCGATGTCAAGGCAGGCTCCTCAAGAATTGTTCCAGGATGATGCAGGCCGACGCGGCGTCGGCATCTTTGGCGCCCAGGCTGTGGGCTTCGGTGGTGCTGTAACGCTCGTCCACCTCGAACACCGGCAGGCCGTGACGGCCGCGCAGCTGCCTGGCAAATTTCAGCGCACGCGCGGTGTTCTCGTGGGGTGCGCCGTCGGGGTGGCAAGGCACGCCGACCACCAGGGCATCGGGTTGCCACTCTTTCAGGCGCTGCGCGATCAAGGGAAAGCGCGCGTCACCTTCGGCGGCAATGGTGGCCTGCGGCGTGGCGCTGCGGGTGATGCGGTTGCCCGTGGCCACGCCGGTGCGTTTGAGTCCGAAGTCGAACGCCAGAAACATCTGGCAATGCGCCGGGACTTCGATCGAAGAAGTGACCGGGCCGGCCCCGCCCCCTCGGGGGGCAGCGACCCGCGAAGCGGCGGAGCGTGGGGGTTCCACCACTATGCGTGCCCCGCGTCTGGGGAAAGCATCCACGGCTGCAGGCCGAGCAAGGCCATCGCGCGTTCATAACGTTCGGCCACGGGCGCGTCAAAAATGACGGCAGGGTCGGCTTCCACGGTGAGCCAGCTGTTTTCGGTGATCTCCGATTCGAGCTGGCCCTGACCCCACGAGGCATACCCGAGCGACACGAACACCCGGCGCGGGCCGGCGCCCGAAGCCATGGCTTCCAGCACGTCCTTCGAGGTGGTCATCTCCAGGCCGCCTGGAATGGACAGGGTGGACGCATACACCGACTCGCCCTCGCCCGACACCGCCTCGTGCAGCACGAAGCCGCGCTCGGTCTGCACAGGGCCGCCCTGGAACACCGGCAACTCCAGCAGGTCGTCGCGGCCCATGGGCAGGTCGACCTTCTCGAACAGGCGGGGCAGCAGGATGTCGCTGGGCTTGTTGATCACCAGACCGAGGGCCCCACGTTCGCTGTGCTCGCACATGAACACCACGCTGCGGCCAAATAGCTCGTCGCTGAGGCCGGGCATCGCAATCAGGAAATGATTGGTCAGGTTGATGGGGGCAAAATCAGCTGGCATCCGCGGATTTTAAGCGGCTTGCCTCGTGCCCTCCGGCCGCCTGCGGCCATCTCCCCAGCGCCCTCCAACCGCCAGCATGAACACCTACGACAAAGGCCTGATGTGGTTCCGGCGCGACCTGCGCGCCGAGGACAACGCGGCGCTGCACCACGCACTCAAGGTCTGCCGGCAGGTCTGGTGCGTGTTCGTGTTCGACACCGACATCCTCGATGCGCTGCTGGAGCGGGGACTGGTGGCCGACCGGCGGGTGGAGTTCATCCGCGAATCGCTGGTGGAGCTGGACGCTTCACTGCGCGCGCTCGGACGCGACAACGGCACGGCGGGCGTGGGCCTGATCGTGCTGCACGGGCCGGCGATCCAGCGGGTGACGGCGCTGGCACAGCAGCTGGCGGTGCAGGCGGTTTTTGCCAACCACGACGACGAACCCGCTGCGCTGGCACGCGATGCCCAGGTGCTCGGCGCCCTCGCGCACGCCGGCATCATGCTGCACAGCCACAAGGACCATGTGGTCTTCGAGCGGCGCGAGGTGCTCACGCAGGCCGGGCACGCGTTTGGCGTGTTCACGCCCTACAAGAACGCCTGGCTCAAGGCACTCACGCCCTCGCAACTGAAACCCCATGCGGTGGCGGCCCACGCCGGCACGCTGGCCAGCGTGCCCGAGGCACTGGCAAGGCCGATGCCCACGCTGGCCGACCTGGGTTTCGAGACCACCAACCTCGGCCAGCTGCCCCTGCCCACGGGAACGAGCGGGGCCCACCGCCTGTTTGAGGACTTTGTCGAACGCATCGAGCGCTACGACGAGACGCGCAACTTCCCCGCGGTCAAAGGCCCGAGCTACCTGAGCGTGCACCTGCGCTTTGGAACCATCTCGATCCGCCACCTGGCCTCGGTGGCCTACCAGATGCACCTGCAGGGCTTGTCGGGGGCGAGCACCTGGCTGTCCGAGCTGATCTGGCGCGATTTCTACCACCAGGTGATGGCCAACTTCCCGCACGTGGTGGAGAAGGCCTTCAAGCCCGAGTACGACCACATCAGGTTCGATCACGGCAAACAGGCCAGGGAGCTGTTCGCCGCCTGGTGCGAGGGCCGCACCGGGTACCCGCTGGTGGACGCGGCCATGCACCAGATCAACCAGACCGGCTACATGCACAACCGACTGCGCATGGTGGTGGCGAGTTTTCTGGTGAAGGACCTCGGCATCCACTGGCAATGGGGCGAGCGCTACTTCGCCGACAAGCTGATCGACTTCGACCTGGCCGCCAACAACGGCGGCTGGCAGTGGGCCAGCTCCAGCGGTTGCGACGCACAACCCTATTTCCGCATCTTCAACCCGGTGAGCCAGAGCGAGAAGTTCGACCCGCAGGCCAGGTTCATCCGGCGCTATGTGCCCGAACTCGCCGGTCTGCCGGATGCGGCGATTCACGCGCCGTGGCGGGCCAACGAGATCGAGCTGCTGGGCGCCGGCGTGGAGCTGGGCAGGACCTACCCGCACCCGGTGGTGGACCACGCGGTGGCGCGTGAGCAGACCTTGCTGCGTTATGCCGTCGTCAAGAAACCCGGCAAGACGCCGGCACCGGGCCTGGCGTCAAGCGCCTGAGCAGACCCTCAGGCGGTGCCACCCACGGTGAGGCCGTCGATGCGCAGCGTGGGCTGGCCCACGCCCACGGGCACGCTCTGGCCTTCCTTGCCGCACGTGCCCACACCGCTGTCGAGCTTCATGTCGTTGCCGATCATGCTCACGCGCGTCAGCGAGTCGGGGCCGTTGCCCACCAGCGTCGCGCCCTTCACCGGGTACTGGATCTGGCCGTTTTCCACCCAGTAGGCCTGGCTGGCAGAAAACACGAACTTGCCCGAGGTGATATCGACCTGGCCGCCACCGAAGTTGGTGGCGTACAAGCCCTTCTTGATGCTGGCCACGATTTCCTCGGGCGCCTTGTCGCCACCGAGCATGTAGGTGTTGGTCATGCGCGGCATCGGCACGTGGGCGTAGCTCTCGCGCCGCCCGTTGCCGGTGGCCTTCACGCCCATCAGGCGTGCATTCATCGAATCCTGGATGTAGCCGCGCAGGATGCCGTCTTCGATCAGCACGTTTTTCTGCGAGGTGTGGCCTTCGTCGTCCACGTTGAGCGAACCGCGCCGGTCGGCAATGGTGCCGTCGTCCAGCACGGTCACGCCCCTGGCCGCCACGCGCTGGCCGATGCGTCCGGCAAAGGCGCTGCTGCCCTTGCGGTTGAAGTCGCCCTCCAGACCATGACCCACGGCTTCGTGCAGCAGGATGCCGGGCCAGCCCGAGCCCAGCACCACCACCATCTCGCCGGCCGGCGCAGGGCGCGCGTCGAGGTTGGTCAAGGCATAGGACACAGCCTCGTCCACATACGACTGCACCATCTCGTCATCAAAGTAGGCCAGGCCGTAACGGCCGCCACCACCTGAAGAGCCCACCTCGCGGCGGCCCGATTGTTCTGCGATCACGGTGACCGAGAGCCGGATCAGCGGGCGCACGTCGGCCGCCAGCGTGCCGTCGGCGCGCGCCACCAGCACCACGTCGTGCTCGGCGGCCAGACCGGCCATCACCTGCACCACGCGCGGGTCCCTGGCCTTGGCCAGTTTCTCCACCCGCTCGAGCAGCGCCACCTTGGCCGTGCTGTCGAGCGTGCCGATCGGGTCGACGCCGCCGTAGAGCGAGCGCGATCTGGCCACTTTCGAAGCGGGCGTCTTCACCTTCTTCGACTGGCCCTGGCCGGAGATGCTGCGCACCGTGTGCGCCGCGTCCAGCAGCGACGCCCAGGAAAGGTCGTCGGAATAGGCAAACGCGGTCTTCTCGCCACTGACCGCGCGCACGCCCACGCCCTGGTCGATGCTGAAGCTGCCGGTCTTGACGATGCCCTCTTCCAGGCTCCAGCCCTCGCTGCGGGTGGTCTGGAAATACAGGTCGGCATCGTCCACACCGTGCGACATGATCTCGCCCAGCGCGCGTTGCAAATGCAGGGGCGTGAGGCCAAACGGTTCGAGGAGCAGGCTTTGGGCGGTGGCCAGGCGGGCCAGGGTGGGTTCGCGTGAAATCATCCAACCATTGTAAGAACCACCCGCTGCGCGCGCTGGTGTCAGGGTCTTGGGGAGTGCCGGCGCAGGAACGAGAGCAGCGCGGCGTCGTCCAGATCGGCCATGCCCGCCTCACTGGCCGCCTTGAACACCCCGGCCGCGCTGGCACCCAGCGGACCCTCGAAGCCGACGCTGCGCGCCGCCGCCAACGCCAGTCGGGTGTCCTTCTCGAGCAGGGTCACATGGGCGCGTGGCGCCAGGTCGCCGTCGATCGCGCGGCGCATGCGGTCCGAGCCGATCCAGCTCTGTCCGCTGGAGTGTTCGATCACCTCCAGCGTGGTGTGCAGGTCCAGCCCCATGCGTTCGGCCAGCGCCAGCACCTCGGCCGCGCCCACCAGGTTGATGCCGGCGAGCAGGTTGTTGACCAGCTTGGTGCGCGCACCGTCGCCCACGCGTTCGCTAACCCGCATCACCTGCAGCGACAGGGCCGACAGCAAGGCGGCATGTCGCTCCAGCACGGCGCCAGGTGCTGCGACCATCAGGCTCATGCGGCCATCGCGTGCGCGCTGCGGGCCTCCCGACATGGGCGCATCGATGCAGTCAACCGCCTGGCTGGCCAGCCGCTCGGCGATGGCCACGGTGTCTTCGGGTGCGATGGTCGGGCACAGCAGCACGGCCTGCCCGGCCCGCAGACCGGCCGCGGCGCCCTGCTCGCCCCACAGCACCTCGCGGCACTGCGCGGCGTCGACCACCACGATCACGAGCACGCCCGCAGGACCCAGTTGTGCCACGGCCGACAGCGGTGAGTCGGCCAGGCTGGCGCCGGCGGCCAGAGCCTGCTGCTGGCGCAGCGGGTCGATGTCGCACACCGTCACTGGCCAGTGCGCCTCGCACAGGCGCTCAACCAGGGCGCCGCCCATGTTGCCCGCACCGATGAAGGCGACCGTCATGACTGCATGAAACGCCGCGACTTGGCGATCGACATGAGCATGCCCAACCCCACGCCCATGGTCACCATGGCGGTGCCGCCGTAACTCACGAACGGCAGGGGAACGCCCACCACCGGCAGGATGCCGCTGACCATGCCCATGTTGACGAAGGCATAGACAAAGATGTTGAGCGTGAGGGCGCCTGCGAGCAGGCGCGAGAACAGCGTGGGGGCCTCCATGGCGATGACCAGTCCGCGCACGATCAGGAAGATGAAGCCGGCCATCAGGGCCAGCGTGCCGACCAGACCGAACTCTTCGGAGAACGCGGCGTAGATGAAGTCGGTGGTGCGCTCGGGAATGAATTCAAGGTGCGTCTGCGTGCCCTGCATGAAGCCCTTGCCCCAGACGCCGCCGGAGCCGATGGCGATCATGCCCTGGATGATGTGAAAACCCTTGCCCAGCGGGTCCTTGGACGGGTCGAGCAGCGTGCAGACGCGCTGGCGCTGGTACTCGCGCAGCACATGCCAGTCCACGTCGGGTGCGCACAGCTGCGGCTCGAACAAGATCAGCAGCACGATGCCCACCGACCCGAGGATCACCGGTGGCAGGATCAGTTTCCAGCTCAGTCCGGCGAAGAAGATCACGAACAGGCCGGACGAGAGCACCAGCAGCGAGGTGCCGAGGTCGGGCTGCTTGAGCACCAGCGCCACCGGCAGCACCAGCAGCAGGCCGGCGGCAGCAAAGTCCAGCGGCTTGAGCTGGCCTTCACGGCGGTGGAACCACCAGGCGAGCATGAGCGGCATGGCGATCTTCATCAGCTCGCTGGGCTGGATCACCATGCCGACATTCAGCCAGCGCTGCGATCCCTTGCGTTCGATGCCGAAAAACTCCACGCCCAGCAGCAGCAACACCCCCATCGTGTAGGCGGGCAGCGCCAGGCTCATGAGCCGGTGTGGCGGGATCTGGGCCACCAGAAACAGCACGGCCGCCGCGATCATCATGTTGCGGCCATGGGAGGCAAACCGTGTGCCGTGGTCGAAGCCGACCGAATACATGGTCAACAGTCCCGCGCCCGCCATGACCAGGATGGCCAGCAGCAGCGGCAGGTCGAAGCCCAGAAAAATCGGGGCGACGCGCTGCAGCAGGGAGGGTTTATCGAAGACGGCGGACATCAGCGCGGATTATCCTTCGCCGATGCGCCCGGCCACCACCCACCTGCTCTATCTCCACGGCTTTCGCTCGTCGCCGCAATCCATGAAAGCGCAAAAGGTGGCCGCCCGGGTGCAGGCCGATCACCCGGGCGTGACCTGGTGGTGCCCGCAGCTGCCGCCCTCACCGCGTGAGGCGATGGCGCTGGTGGTGCAGGGCACGGCCAGCTGGCCGCGCGAGCGCATGGCGGTGGTGGGTTCCTCGCTGGGCGGCTTCTACGCTCGCTGGTTCTCGCTGCAAACCGGCTGCCCTGCGGTGCTGCTGAACCCGGCTCCGTTTCCGGCGCGCGATCTTTCGGCTTACATCGGCGAGCAGACAGCGTGGCACGACGCCCAGGAACGTTTCTTTTTCCAGCCCGGCTTTGTGGACGAGTTGCGGACGCAGCAGGCCGACATCGAGCGGCTGGCGGCCCGCCAGCCCACCACGCCCGAACGTTTGTTCGCCATCATTTCCAAGGGCGATGAAGTGCTGGACTGGCGGGAAATGCAGGCCTTCTGCGCCGGCGGCACGGTGCGCCTGCTCGAAGGCAGCGACCACGCCATCAGCGACTTCGACGACCACATCGAAGCTCTCTTCACTTTCCTGAACCTGTAGCGCCCCCAAGCTCCACCGCTGGGCGGTGGCACACCGGGCCAGCCGCCGGGCCGCCCCAAGGCAGGCCCAGCCCCCTCGGGGGGCAG
>NZ_JAUCZG010000017.1 GCF_030373225.1 Hydrogenophaga sp.
GTACTGTGATCTGTCACGACGCATTACTACCGATTCAATCGTTACAGTCCACTAGGGGGGTGCGCCCAGCAGGCTGTGCACCGATTCGAGCACGCGCGCCAGTGCGTCGGGGGCATCGCACGCAATGACCCGGCGCTGCGGCATGGAACGCAGCCAGGTGAGCTGGCGTTTGGCGAGCTGGCGCGTGGCCGCGATGCCGAGCTCGCGCAACTCGGCCATGGGCGCGGGCGCGAGTGTGCCGCCGTGGGCATCGAGCAGCTCCCAGGCCTGGCGGTAGCCCACGCAGCGCATGGACGGCAGCGCGGTGGAGAGGTCGCCGCGCGCACGCAGGCGCAGCACTTCATCGACGAAACCCCCGGCGAGCATGGCATCGAAGCGCTGCGCGATGCGCGCATGCAGCCAGGCGCGGTCAAGCGGTTCCAGCGAGATGAGGTGGCTGCTGGCGAGCGGGCTGTCGGGGTTGCTGGTGCGCCCGGTCTGGAAGCTGGCGAGGGGCCGGCCCGAGACCTCGAACACCTCGAGTGCGCGCTGGATGCGCTGGGCATCCGTCGACGGCAGGCGCGCCGCCGTCACCGGATCCACCCGCGCGAGTTCGCTGTGCAGGGCCGGCCAGCCGAGCAGCCTGGCCCGGGCATCGATGCGGTCGCGGACCAGAGCGTCGGCCACCGGCATGTCGTCCAGCCCGACCAGCAGCGCCTTGAAATACAGCATGGTGCCGCCCACCAGCAGGGCGGTGCGCCCGCGCTGGTGGATCTCGCCCACCAGCCGTGTGGTGTCGCGCACGAAGTCGGCAGCGCTGTAACTCTGCAAGGGGTCGAGGATGTCGATCAGGTGGTGCGGCACCTGCGCGAGCTCGGCCGGCGTGGGCTTGGCGGTGCCGATGTCCATGCCACGGTAGACCAGCGCCGAGTCGACGCTGACGATCTCCACCGGCCAGCGCTGTGCAATGGCCATGGATGCCGCGCTTTTGCCACTGGCGGTGGGTCCGGCCAGGGCGATGCAGGTCGGGCTGGGGATGCTCATCGCCGCAAGCCTCTCACGCCCGCGGCGCAACGCCCGGGGTCTGGCGTTGCGGTCCGGGTCGGCTCTCGCCGTGGCGCTGCACCAGCGTCCAGGCGGTGAGCGTGATCAGCACGCTCCAGAACGCGATGCCGTTGGTCAGCGGCAGCACCGTGCCGCTGCCGGCCTGGATCGTGGCCAGGCTCTGACCCAGCCAGCCGCCCACCACGAAGGCCGCGATCATCATGATGAAACCGGCCAGTGCCGACGCTGCACCGGCGGCCTGCGGAAACGGCCCCACCGCGCCGCTCTGGCCGCAGGGCTGGTGCACGCCGTGGCCGACCATGAACAGGTAGAACGGCACCATGATGGCCCAGACGTTCTGCACGCCCATCAGTGCGAGCACACCCATGCTGGTGCCACCCACCAGCGTGAACACCGCAGCCACGGCCACGGTTCGCCGCACGCCCAGCGCAAGCAGCAGGCGCCGGCAGATGAAGGTGCCCACGATGTAGCTGAACGACATGGTCATCATGAGCAGCCCGTACGCCGTCTTGGACAGGCCGAGCACCTGGATGAAGACGAACGGAGAGGCCGCAAGAAACGTGAACAGCCCGCAATACGAGGTGGCGGAGAGCAGCGCAAACGCCCGGAAGGTGGGATTGCGCGCGATCTGCACCCAGGTGCGCAGCAGCATGGCCGGCTGCAAGGCGCGCGGGTTGCGCACCGGCAGGGTTTCCTCGAAGCGCCAGGCGATCACGCCCAGCGTGATGGCGCCGAACACCGCCACCGCCATCAGCGAGAGGCGCCAGCCCAGCAGGTCGGACAGAAAACCGCCGAGCGGCGCGCTGGCACAGGCGATCACGCCGAGTCCGGTGAGCCCCTTGGACATCATGCGGGCGCCCTCGGTGGGTGCATACAGGTCGCGCACGATGGCGCGCGCACCCATCACGCCCGCGCCCATGGCCGCACCCTGGATCGCCCGCCACACGATGAGTTGTTCGATCGACGGGGCAAAGGTGCTGCCCACCGACGCCACCACGAAAGCACCCATGCCCGCCAGCAGGATGGGTCTTCGCCCGAAGCGGTCCGACAGCGGTCCCCAGAACATCTGCGAGACGCCAAAGGCCAGCAGCAGCGAGGTGAGCGTGAGCTGGGCCTGCGACATCGCCGCACCGAAGCCGGCGGTCAGCGCCGGCAGGGCGGGCAGGTACAGGTCGGTGGCGATGGGCTGCAGGCCCAGCAGCAGCGAGAGCATGAGCACCACGAACGCGGGCGACATGGCGGTGTTGGGCAACTGGGCAGACATCCGTTCGAGGGTAGCAGAACACCCCCGGGTTTTCCCGCGCTGCGCCGCCGCTGCCGCGAACGGCAGGCTCAGCGCTTGACCACGCGGAGCGAGTCGTCCAGGCCGAACAGCGCGGCCAGCGCGGTGCGGTACTGCGCCTGACCGACCGAATTGGTGTTGTGGTGCGAGCCCCCTTCCACCAGCACGAAGGCCTTGCGCCCGGTCGCGGCATCGAACAGCTTGCGGCCCAGCTCCGGCTGGATCAGCCGGTCGGCGCCGCCATGCACCACCAGCAGGGGCGAGCCGATGTCTGCCACCCGTTTGACCGCTTCAAAACGCTGCGTGATCAGCAGCGAGACCGGCAGCCAGCCCCACTTGAAGGTGCTCACCACGTCGGGGATCGAGGTGAAGGTGCCTTCCACCACGGTGCCGGCTTCGTCCTTCACCTGCGCCGCCAGCTCGATGGCGATGGCCCCGCCCAGGGAGTGACCGAAGATGTAGCGCGGACGCCCCGGGTACTTCTCACCGAGCCATTCCCAGGCCACGCGGGCGTCTTCGTAGGCCAGGGTTTCAGACGGGAGTTCGTTGGTGCTCTTGCCGAAGCCGCGGTAGTCGATGGCCAGCACCGAAAAGCCCAGCTCCTGCATGCGCTGGGCCCGGAAGGCCGAGCCGGTGACGTTGAAGCGTGCACCGTGCAGGTACAGCAGCACCGGCGCGTCGGCACGCTCGCTGAAGTTGTCGTTCTGCGCCCACAGGCCGTGCAGCTTCACGGCCTTGCCGGTTTCACGCGAGGTGAAGTGAATCCACACGTCCTGCATGCTTTCAGCGGCGTAGGTGCCGCCCGCCCAGCTGCGGTCGGACGGCTGAAAGATCCATGCGCGCTGCTTCTCGTCGAGCGTGGCGCAGCCGGCAAGCAGTGCCAGCGTGGCCAGCAGGAGGGCGATCAGGCGTTTCATGAGGATGGTGGAGCAGGCAATCCGGAAAAAAGTTCAGACATCGGGCCCATTCACATTCCATGCCATGCCGCGGGTCGGCATGACAGCCGGTGATCGAAGGCGTGTCGCTGCCCGCCCGATCCCCTCCAGGAAGGTGTGAAGCCGCTCGCCCACCCCGTCCTGGTGCCGTTCTGCCTCAGCGCCCGCGCAGGAACAGCGCGTCGAGTTCTTTCATGCCGAGTTGGCGCCAGGTCGGCCGGCCGTGGTTGCACTGGTCGGACCGCTCGGTGACCTCCATCTGGCGCAGCAGCGCGTTCATCTCGTCCAGCGTCAGGCGGCGGTTGGCGCGCACCGCACCATGGCAGGCCATGGTGGCCAGCAGCTCGTTGCGCGCCCGCTGCACGACGGTGCTGGCATCGTGAAGACCGAGTTCGGCGAGCACACTGCGCGCGAGTTCCACCGGGTCGCCCTGCGCGAGCGTGGTGGGCACGGCGCGCACCGCCAGCGTGCGCGGCGAGAGCGTGGTGATCTCCATGCCCAGGGCCTGCAGCACTGCGGTGCAGTCTTCGGCCGTGGCCACCTCGTCGGGCGTGGCGGCAAAGGTGGCCGGGATCAGCAGCGGCTGGCTGGCCACCTGCTGGTGGTCGAGCTGCTGCTTGAGCCGTTCATAAACGATGCGCTCGTGGGCCGCGTGCATGTCGACCACGACCAGTCCCTGGTTGTTTTCGGCCAGGATGTAGACGCCCTGCAACTGCGCAACGGCACGACCCAGCGGCCAGTCGCCGGGGGGCAGCGCGCCGTTGGCGGGGGCTTTGACAGGCTCAGCCCGAACGGAATCGGTTCCAGCCCGAACGGAAGAGGGGATGGAGCCCGGGAAGACATCGGCACGGTCTGAGCCCGACTCCGTTCGGGCTGAGCCAAACTCCGTTCGGGCTGAGCCTGTCGAAGCCCCTCCAGGCCCGCCACCCCACAAGGCGCCCACATCGCTCACCCGGTGCCCCACCTCGGGCTCCCTGGGCCGGAACACGAAGCCCTCCTGCCGCGCCGGCGGTGCCCAGACGGCGGCGGGCTGCGGGTTCACGGGTTCGGCGCTTGCGCCCGAGCGCGGCACGGCCAGCGCGGCTTCCACCGCCCGCCGCACACCCTGGTGGACCTCGCGGCCATCACGAAAACGCACCTCGATCTTGGTCGGGTGCACGTTCACGTCCACCCGTGCCGGGTCGAGCGAGACGAACAAGGCATACACCGGCTGGCGGTGGCCGTGCAGCACGTCTTCATAGGCGCTGCGTGCGGCGTGGGTGATGGTCTTGTCGCGCACATAGCGCCCGTTCACATAGGCAAACTGCCAGTCGGCACGCGAACGTGCGGCATCGGGCAGACCCGCAAAGCCCCACACGCGCAGACCGGGTCCGGCGGCATCCGGTGCATCGAGCGGCCAGTCCAGCGCCACCGCCTGTTGCACGAAATCCTCGCCGAGCACGTCGGCCAGGCGCTGGCGCAGTGCTTCCATGCCGCCACGGCCCACCGCACGCCACTGCGCCACCAGCTTGCCGTCGTGCCAGATCGCAAAACCCACGTCGGGCCGGGCGAGCGCGTGGCGGCGCACCGCCTCGATGCAGTGGGCGAGCTCGGTGGCGTCGGTCTTGAGGAACTTGCGCCGCGCCGGGGTGGCAAAAAAGAGTTCGCGCACCTCCACCGTGGTGCCGGGCGCACGGGCTGCTGCCTGCAGTTCGCCGCTGCGGGCGTCGAGCAGCCAGCCGTGGGGCTCGTCGGCCGTGTCCACCCGGGTGAGCAGCGAGACCTCGGCGATCGAGCAGATGGCGGCCAGCGCCTCACCGCGAAAGCCCATGGTGCCGACCGATTCCAGGTCGGACAGGCTGGCGATCTTGCTGGTGGCGTGGCGCTTGAGCGCGTTGGGCAGCTCGCCGCGCACGATGCCGCCGCCGTTGTCTTCCACGCTGATGAGCCGCACGCCCCCCGCCTGCAGGCGCAGTGTGATCTGTGTGGCGCCGGCGTCCAGGGCGTTGTCCACCAGCTCACGCACCACCGAGGCCGGCCGCTCGACCACCTCGCCGGCCGCGATCTGGCTGATCAGTTCATCGGGGAGCTCGCGGATGGGCCGGCGGGGCCGCTGAGGGATGCTGGGTGGGGTTGTCACCAACAAATTGTAGGGCGCGGGGATAATCGGCCTCCATGGAAATCATCGCCTTTCTCATCGACTTCATCCTCAACGTCGACCAGCACCTGCAGGTCTTCGTGCAGAACTACGGCGTGTGGGTCTACGCGCTGCTGTTCCTGATCATCTTCACCGAGACCGGCGTGGTGGTCATGCCCTTCCTGCCGGGCGACTCGCTGCTGTTCGTGGTGGGCACGTTGTGTGGTGCGGGCCTGATGAGCCTGCCGCTGGCCATGGGGCTGCTGGTGGTCGCAGCGGTGCTGGGCGACCAGGTCAACTACTCGATCGGCCGCTATTTCGGGCCGAAGGTGTTCCAGTGGGAGAACTCCCGGTTCTTCAACCGCAACGCCTTCAACCAGGCGCATGCCTTCTACGAGCGATACGGCGGCATCACCATCATCCTGGCCCGCTTCATGCCTTTCGTTCGCACCTTCGCGCCGTTCGTGGCAGGTGTGGCCGAGATGACGCGCTCCACGTTCACGGCCTACAACGTGGTCGGGGCGCTGATCTGGGTGGTGGGTCTGGTGGGCGCGGGTTACCTCTTCGGCAACCTGCCCTGGGTTCAGGCCAACCTGAGCACCATCATCTGGGCGCTGATCCTCGTGCCTGGCCTGATCGCGATCTTCGGCGCCTGGCGGGCTCGCCAGCAGTCTTTGCGGGACGCTGGCTGAGTCTGCGTCTCTGAGCGGCACCGCCGATGACCGGCACGACAGGTATTGATCAGTAGGCTTATCATTTCCCCCACACACCAAGCGTGAGGAGACATGAACGCACCGCAAGCCCTCGTGCATTGGCATGACCGCGGCACCAGCCGCATCCCCTTCCAGGCCTACACCGACCCGAAGCTGTACCAGCGCGAGCTGGAACGTCTGTTCTACGGACCACACTGGTCCTATGTGGGCCTGACGGTGGAGATCCCCGACACCGGCGACTACAAGCTCGGCTGGGTGGGCGGACGCCAGGTGATCATGGTGCGCGACCGCGTGGCGCCCCGCGACCGCGCCACCGACCCGGGCATCCGTGTGGTGGAGAACCGCTGCGCGCACCGCGGCGTGCGCTTCTGCCAGCCGCCCATGGACGGACAGACCGGCAACGCGCGCAGTTTTGTCTGCCCCTACCACCAGTGGACCTACAAGCTCAATGGCGACCTGGCCGGCCTGCCGTTCAAGGACGGCGTCAAGGACGGTGAATGCGTCAACGGCGGCATGCCGGCCGACTTCGACCTCGGCAGTAACGGTCTGACCAAGCTGCGGGTGGCCGTGCTGCATGGTCTGGTGTTCGCCACCTTCAGCGAGGAGGCCGAGCCCTTCGAGCAATACATCGGCCCGGCCGTGATGCCCTGGCTCGAGCGCATCTTCCGGGGTCGCGAACTCAAGCTGCTGGGCTACAACCGCCAGCGCATTCCGGGCAACTGGAAACTGATGATGGAGAACATCAAGGACCCGTACCACCCGGGCCTGCTGCACACCTGGTTCGTCACCTTCGGCCTGTGGCGCGCCGACCAGAAAAGCCGCATGGTGATGGACGAACACGGTCGTCATGCGGTGATGATGTCCAGGCGCAATGAGGGTGGTGCGAACAAGGCCGTGACCGAAGGCGTGACCAGCTTCAAGGCCGACATGGCGCTGCACGACGCGCGCCTGCTCGACGTGGCACCCGAGGCCTGGTGGACGGTCGACGATCCGTCCAACCCGGGCACGGCGATCACGCCCACGGTGACCATGATCACGCTGTTTCCGAGCCTGATCATCCAGCAGCAGGTGAACTCGCTCTCCACCCGCCACATCGTGCCGCGCGGCGCCGGCACGTTCGATTTCGTGTGGACCCACTTCGGCTTCGCCGACGACACCGAGGAGATGACACAGCGCCGCCTGCGACAGGCCAACCTGTTCGGCCCGGCCGGTTTCGTGAGCGCGGACGACGGCGAGGTGATCGAGTTCAGTCAGGACGGCTTTGCCCAGTGGGGCGCGGGCGGCAGCACGCTGGTGGAGCTCGATGGCAGAAGCGACAGCGTGGGTCAGCCACCCACCGAGCACATGGTCACCGAGACCTTGATCCGGTCGATGTACGCCTACTGGCGCAAGGCCATGGGGGAATGAGCGACATGCCGCAATGGATCGACCAGGACCTGCAAAGCCTGCGGCTGCACCACGCGGTGGACCGTTTCAACGCCGCCTATGCCGCCACCCTCGACGACCGGCGCTTTACCGACTGGCCGGACTGTTTCGTGGAAGACGCCCGCTACAGGGTGCAGGCGCGCGAAAACTTCGACCGCGGCCTGCCGCTGGCGCTGCTCGCGCTGGAGAGCCGGGGCATGCTGCTCGACCGCATCCACGGCACCAGCCAGACCATCTACCACGGCCCCTACTACACCCGCCACGTGGTGAGTCCGGCGCGCATCACGCACGCGGGGCAGGGCACGGCAGACGATCCGATCAGGGCCGAAGCCAACTACGCGGTGTTTCGCACCAGGCCCGCCAGCGTGAGCGAGGTCTATCAGGTGGGTCGCTACATCGATGCGTTCGTGAGCACCGAGGACGGCCTCAAGCTGCAAAGCCGGACCTGTGTGTACGACAGCGAGATGGTGTTGAACTCGCTGATCTATCCCGTTTAGATCTGCCGGTTCCGCGCCAGCGGCGGGTTCTTGCTGAAATACGCCACGATGCCGCGCAACAGCGCGTCGGCCAGGTCGTCCTGGTATTTCGGGTCGTTGAGTCGGGCTTCTTCTTCGGGGTTGCTGATGAACGCCGTTTCCACCAGCACGCTGGGAATGTCGGGCGCGCGCAGCACCGCGAAGTTGGCTTGCTCCACGCGCGGCTTGTGCAACCTGCCAACCCGTTTCACATGGCCCAGCATCGCGTTGCCGAGCTTGAGGCTGTCGTTGATCTGCGCGGTGGTGCTCATGTCGAGCAGGGCGCGCTGCACGGTGGCGTCCTTGGCTTTCACGTTGAGGCCACCCACCTTGTCGGCGGCGTTTTCCTTGTTGGCCATCCAGCGCGCGGCAGCGCTGCTGGCGCCTTTGGTGCTCAGGGCATACACGCTGGCGCCCTGGGGTCGTGGTGTGAAGAACGCGTCGGCGTGCAGGCTGATGAACAGGTCGGCCTGAACACGCTGCGCCTTCTGCACCCGCACCTGCAGGGGAACGAAGAAGTCCTTGTCGCGGGTCATGTAGGCGCGCATCGGGTTGCCGTTGACGCGCGTGTCGTTGATGCGGTCGCGCAGCTTTTGTGCGATCTGCAGCACCACCTTTTTCTCAAACGTGCCGCCGGGCCCGATCGCGCCCGGGTCTTCGCCTCCGTGGCCCGGGTCCAGGGCCACGATGATCAGGCGCTCGGTTCGGGCGGCGGGGCCGACGGGGCGCTTCGCCGGACTGCCCGAGGAGGGCCCCGTGGCCACCGCGGTGCCGGTGTTCTCCGGCGGCGGGGCAGGCCTGGCCGTGCCCGGCTGACCCCGTTGCGCGATCAGGGCGCCCAGCGGATCGTCTGCCGGGGTGGCGGCGATCACACGATCGCTGTGGCCGGCGGCACCGGCCACCTGCCCCATTTCCAGGCCCAGCAGGCGCGCCGCGCGTTCACTGGCTGCGTCGAGATCCTTCATGCGCTGGGCAATCAGTTGCTCCAGCGGGTCGGGCGCGTTGACCGGGAAGAGGTCGAACACCAGGCGGTGCTGGTAGGCCGCCACCGGCTCCAGGTTGAACACCTGCGGCTGGATGGCCTGTTTGAGATCGATCACCAGCCGCACCACGTTGGCGGCGTTCTGCGCCACCCGGATGCCGGCGATGTTGGGGTCGTCCGACTTGAGCTTGCCCACGAGTTCGTGCAGGCCCGGCAGCAGGTCGATGCCCTCGATGTCCACCACCATGCGCGGCGGATCGGTGACGAAGAACTTCTGCGCCTTGAGGGCACCGTCGGACTCGATGGTCACGCGCGTGTAGTCTTCGGCCGGCCAGATGCGCACCGCCAGCACATTGGCCCCGCGCGCGATGTGCTGCACGCCCAGCAGCAGCACCAGCGTGCCGGTGCGCAGCAGGGTGCGGCGACTCACCGGTCCTGTCATGCCAGTGCCTCCAGCAGCCGCAGGCCGGTGGCGGTGAGGGCGGTGGCGCGAACGGTGCGGGCGCTGTCGTGTTCCGGGTCGGTGTGGGGGTTCATGTCGTCGGGTTGGATGTCGATCTGCAGATCGACCGTCGGCAGAAACGCGCCAGCGCGTTCGGGCCACTCCACCAGCTTGAGACCCGGACTGGCAAAAAGTTCGCGAAAGCCGGCGTCTTCCCATTCGCGCGGATCGTTGAAACGGTAGAAGTCGAAATGCCAGACCGACAGCGGCTCACCGGCGGGCATGACCGGGCAGTCCATCGCGCTGTGCGGCTCCACCACCGCGTAGGTGGGGCTCTTGATGCGTCCGCGCACACCGAGCGCGCGCAGCAGGTGGCGCACCAGCGTGGTCTTGCCCGCGCCCAGGTCGCCCTGCAGGGTGAGGGTGGCGTGCGCAATGGCGGGTGACAGGGCCAGGCGCTGCGCAAAGGCCTGCGTGTCTTCTTCGGTGGCCCAGCCGCCCTGCCAGGCCGGCGGCGCGCGCAGCGGTCCCGCAGGAGCGGTGTCGCTTCCTACAATGCTCGTCACATGAATGTTGCTTTGAATGCCGCTCAACTCGTCTCGCAGATTCAGGCCTGGGGCCAGGAGCTTGCATTTTCCCAAATCGGGGTGGCCGGTGTGGATTTGTCGGCCGCAGAGCCCGGTTTGATGGCCTGGTTGTCGGCTGGATGTCACGGTGACATGGCCTACATGGCCGCGCATGGCCTCAAGCGCGCGCGGCCTGCCGAACTGGTGCCGGGCACGCTCAGCGTGATCACCGCCCGCATGGACTACCTGCCGCGCGCCACGCCCGAGGACTGGCAGCAGATCGAACTGCGGCGGCTGCAGCGCCCTGGCGAGGCGGTGGTCTCGATCTATGCGCGGGGTCGGGACTACCACAAGGTGCTGCGAAGCCGCCTGCAGACGCTGAGTGATCGCATCGCGGCACACATCGGCCCTTTCGGGTACCGGGTGTTCACCGATTCGGCCCCGGTGCTCGAGGTCGAGCTGGCGTCGCGCAGCGGCATCGGCTGGCGCGGCAAGCACACGCTGGCGCTGCACCGCGAGGCGGGATCGATGTTTTTCCTGGGCGAGATCCTCGTGGACCTCGCGCTGCCGCCCCTGGAGGCCACCACCGAACACTGCGGCAGTTGCAGCGCCTGCATCGATGTGTGTCCCACGCAGGCGATCACCGGCCCGCAGCGCCTGGATGCGCGGCGCTGCATCAGCTACCTGAGCATCGAACACGCCGGCCCGATTCCTGTGGACCTGCGCCCCCTCATGGGCAACCGCATTTACGGCTGCGACGACTGCCAGCTGGTCTGCCCCTGGAACAAGTTCGCGCAGCGCTCACCCTTGCCCGATTTCGATGAGCGTGCGGGGCTCTCGGGCGCCTCGCTGATCGAGCTGTTCGGCTGGAGCGAAGCCGAGTTCCTGCACCGCACCGAAGGCAGCGCGATCCGCCGCATCGGGCACGAGCGCTGGCTGCGCAACATCGCGGTGGCGCTGGGCAATGCACTGCAGGCCGGTCCTGATCCGCTGATCCTGCAGGCGCTCGCAGCGCGCAGGGATCACCTGAGCCCGCTGGTGCGCGAACACGTGGAGTGGGCGGTTTCGCAAGCCCGCCCACCCCTCCGCTCGCCCTGAGCCTGTCGAAGGGCTCAAGGGGGGGTGTGGGCGGGACTTCGACAGGCTCGGTCCGAACGGGAATGGGTTCAGTCCGAACGGAGGTGGGGATCTTGCGGGGTGCGGTCCATCCGGGCGGCAGGCCTCAGCCCGCGTAGCGCAGGCGCAACTCGCGCTTGAGCAGCTTGCCGCTCGGGTTCTTGGGCAGGCTGTCGGTGAACACCACGCGCTTCGGTGCCTTGAAGCCGGCCATGTGCTCGCTGCAGTGCGCGATCACCTCGGCCTCGGTGAGCTGCTGCCCCGCCTTGACCACGATCACGGCCGTCACCGCCTCGACCCACTTCGCATCGGGCAGGCCGATCACCGCCACTTCGCTGACGCCACCGAGGCGGTAGATCATTTCCTCGACCTCGCGGCTGGCCACGTTCTCGCCGCCGGTCTTGATCATGTCCTTCTTGCGGTCGACCACCGTGATGTAGCCCTCGTCGTCGATCGTGGCGAGGTCGCCGCTGTGGAACCAGCCGCCTTCGAACGCGGCCTCGGTGCGCTCGGGGTCGTTGAAGTAGCCCAGCATGAGGTGCGGCGAGCGGTGCACGATCTCGCCCACCTCGCCCACCACCACGTCTTCCATGGTGGGATTGACCACCCGTGTTTCGACGTTGAGCACGGCCTTGCCGCACGAGCCGGGTTTGCGCAGCTGGTCCTGCGGGCCGAGCATGGTGGCCAGCGGAGCGATCTCGGTCTGGCCGTACAGGTTCCACAGCCGAACCGACGGCAGTCGCGCGGCCAGTTCCCGGAGCACCTCCACCGGCATGATGGACGCGCCGTAATAGCCCTTGACCAGGCTGCCCAGCTTCGCCGCATCGAAGGCGGGTGAGCGCAGCAGCGCGATCCACACCGTGGGTGGTGCGAAGAAGCTGGTGATCCGGTGCTGCTCGATCAGCGCCAGCAGGTTGTCCGGCACCGGCCGGGACGTGATCACGTTGCTGCTGCCGATGAAGATGGCGGGGCCGAAAAACACGTCGAGCTGGGCGCAGTGGTAGAGCGGCAGCGCGTGCAGCGCACGGTCGACCTCGGCGATCTCGGCATTGATCACGCAGCTCACGTACTGCCACAGCACCGCGTCGTGCGTGAGCATGGCGCCCTTGGGGGTGGACTCGGTGCCGCTGGTGTAGACGATCTGCGCCAGGTCAAAGCTGCCCAGGCTCACCTCGGGCAGCGGATCGGGGCAGGCCGCAAGGTGGTCGAAGCGGTGCATGGCAGGGTCGGGCTCGCCCGGGTCTTCGCCGGGCAGCCAGATGAAACGCTCCACGGCGGTGTCCAGCGCCGCGGCCTCGCGGGCGAGGGCCGCCAGGCCGCTGTCGGTGGCCAGCGTCCTGGCGCCGGCGTGGCGCAGGATCCAGGCCACCTCGTCGGCCTTGAGCATGAAGTTGATCGGCACCATCACCGCGCCGCGCCGGGCCAGGGCAAAGCGCAGGGCGGCGAAGCCGTGCGAATTGCGCGCCAGCACGGCGACCTTGTCGCCTTCCTCCACGCCCAGGTGCGCCAGGCCGGCGGCCAGCCGGCTGACCAGGGCATCGAAGTCGGCGTATGTCCAGAGGGTGTCGCCGCAGACGATGGCCGTCTTGTCGGGCAGGCGCAGCGCGGTGCGGTGCAGGGCATCGGCAATGGTCTGGCGGCGCACCACCGGGGGAATGAACAAGGACATGCAGGGCTCCTGAAGAAACGGCGGGCCGCGTGGGCAGTGGGACCGATTGAAGCCGAATCGACGGCTTTGACCATGCGCGTTTTCACCAGCCTGCTGTCACCTTTGCACACCGCGCGCGGGGCATCCGTTCACCGAACGCGCACTATCATCGCCTGATGAACCCCGTGTCTGCCAGCCAGAACCTCATGACCCGCTGGGGTCAGCGTCTGCGCGCCTCTTGGGTCACCTGGTGGCAGGTGGTCATGCTGGGCGCGCAGATCCTGGTGACCGCGCTCACGCCGTCGAGCTATGCCCGCGGCGCGCGTCGCCAGAGCCTGCTGCTGCACATCTACCAGGCCACGGCGCCGCTGCTCACCGGTTTTCTGGTGCTCTCGGCGCTGATCAGTCTGGTGCTGATCCGCATCGTGGTGGCCACGGCCTACAGCTACGGCCTGTCGCAATACGCGCTCGAGGTGCTGGTGCGCACCCTGGTGCTCGAACTGATTCCGCTGTATGCCGCGATGTTTGTCGCGGCGCGCTACGCCATGCCGGGTGCCCAGCGCGTGCGCGAGCAGCTGTCTGCCCGCCAGCGCTCCGGGCAGGAACTGGGCCAGGGGGTGTTGTTGACCAGCGAACTGCTGCCGCGTGCACTGGCTTCGGTGTTCTCGGTGCTCATGCTCGCCGCCCTGAGCTGCGTGATCGCGCTGGTGCTCACCTACCTCACGGTCTACGGCTTCTCGCCCTGGGGCCTGCCCGGCTACACGCGCAGCGTGGGCCAGGTGTTCACGCCCGCCGTCACGCTGATCTTCACCCTCAAGACCCTGTTCTTCAGCCTGGCGGTGGCGGTGGTGCCGCTGGCCGGCAGCGCACAGCAGGACGCGCAGGGCTTGTATGCCCGGCGCAGCGACATCTCGGAATTCGCCCGCCTGTTCTCGGTGGTGCTGCTCATTGAAATCATTTCGCTGGTCGGCAACTACTACTGAAACGCCATGAACGCCTCACCCGACGATCCCCAGGTCCCAGAGACTCCCGAGGTCAGGAACCTCGAGTTCAAGGCCGCCCTGCTGCTCGGGGTCATGCTGGTGCTGGTGATCGGGTCGGCGCTGTACGTGATGTTTGCGCGCGGCATGTTCGAAGACACGCAGCGGCTGGTGCTGATTTCCGACGACTCCGAAGGCGTGGTCGTCGGCATGGACATGACCTTCGCCGGCTTTGCCATCGGCCGCGTGGCGCGCATCGAGCTGGGCGACGACGGCACCGCCCGCATCCTGATCGATGTGCCGAGCAAGGACGCGAAGTGGCTGCGCACCTCCAGCATCTTCACCATGGAGCGCGGCCTGGTGGGCGGCACGCGCATCCGTGCCTACAGCGGCGTGCTGGACGACCCGGCCTTGCCCGACGGCGCCGAGAGAGGTGTGCTGCGCGGCGACACGGCCGCCGAGATCCCCAAGCTGGCCGCGAGCATGCGCGAGGTGCTGGAGAACGTGGCCGCCCTCACGCGCGACGACGCAGCGCTGGCCCTGGCGCTGGCCAACCTGCAAGGCGCCACCGAGCGGCTCAAGGGCCCGCAGGGCGCCATGGGTGTGCTGATGGGCAACGACGAAGACGCGAAGAAGCTGGTGATCACCGTCGAACGCGCCAACGCGCTGCTGGCGCGTGCCGAGACACTCACCGCGCGCATGGACAGCCTGGTGAGCAACGCCGACAGGCAGGTGTTCGGCCAGGGTTCGGCCGACGGTGGGCTGGTCGCCGACGCGCGCACGACGGTGCTGCAGCTCAACGGCCTGCTCGCCGAGGCCCGCACCAGCCTGCAAAAGGTGGACGCCGTGCTGGTGGAAGCCCAGGGCATTGCCAGCAACACCCGCGAAGCCACCACCGATCTGGGGGTGCTGCGCGGCGAGGTCGAATCCAGCCTGCGCAAGGTGGACGGGCTGATCAACGACATCAACCGCAGGTGGCCGTTTGCGCGCGACACGGAGATCACACTTCCATGAACACCCCCGCGCCGGTCCCTTCGGTCCCGTCACCCCCTCAAGGGGGCAATACCTGCGGCCCGGCAAAGCCGGTTCCGCGGTATTTCTGGACGGGGAGCGCCACGGCACTCCTGCTTGCGGTCTGCGCCTGCTCCAGCAACCCGCCCCCACCCGACTGGCCGGCCGAGGCCAAGGGCAGCAGCGAACGCGCCACCGAGGCCTGGCTCAGCGGCAACAGCCGCATCGAGGCGGCCGAATTCAAACGGGCGCGTGACGAGGTGGCTCGCACCGGACAGGTCAACCTGGTGGCGCGGCTGGAGCTGCTGCGCTGTGCCACGCGGGTGGCCAGTCTGGTGGTGGAGCCTTGCGCCGGGTTTGATGCGCTGGCGCAGGACGCCGCCCCCGCCGAGCAGGCCTACGCGCGGTATCTGGCGGGCACGGCGCAAGCGGCGGATGCCGCGCTGTTGCCCGAGGTGCACCGCAGTCTGGTCGGCAACGCGGCGCCAGACGCGGCCTTGGCCGCCATCACAGATCCACTCTCGCAACTCGTGGCCGCCGGTGTGTTGTTTCGCAGCGGCCGTGCCACGCCGGGCGTGATCGCCCAGGCGGTGGGCACCGCGTCGGCGCGCGGCTGGCGCCGGCCTTTGCTGGCCTGGCTGCGGGTGCAGCAGCAACGCGCACAGGCCGCCGGAGATGCAGCGGCGGCGGCCGCCCTGCAACGGCGCATCGATCTGGTGGCGCCGCCGCGCTGATCAGCGCATCGGAATCACGGTGCCGGCGGGCAGCGGCACGGCGGTGATGCTGTTGTCGGGCGAGCCTTCGATGACACGGTCGGAATAGCTCAGGTAGACCAGCGTGTTGCGCGCCTTGTCGATCATGCGCACCACCTGCAGCTTCTTGAACACCAGCGAGGTGCGCTCGGTGAACACCACCTCCTGCTGCTTCAGGGGGTCGCCGGTGAACGACACCGCGCCCACCTGCCGGCATTCGATGCTGGCGTCCGACTTGTCTTCGGCCAGGCCGAGCCCGCCCTTGATGCCGCCCGTCTTGGCGCGGGAGACGTAGCAGGTCACGCCCTTGACCTGGGGGTCGTCGAAGGCGTCGACGACGATCTTGTGGTCGGGCCCGAGCCACTTGAAGACCGTGTCCACCTCGCCGATGGACTCGGCGTGAACCACCGAGGCAGCGAACAACAGGCCCACGGCCAGACCGCCCATGGGCGCGTGAAAGGAAAGGAATGGGTTCATGGTGACTTTCTGCAAAGGGGCTTGATCATGCGCCGGCCAGTGGCCTGAGCACGCCCAGCGCAAACGGCAGGCTGGCGATGCCCAGCAAGGTGGACAGCGTGACCAGCCCGGCCACATAAGGCCCGTTGTAGCCCATGCGCGCGGCCAGCACATAACAGCTGGAGGCCGTGGGCACGGCCGAGAACATCAGCAGGATGGTGGTCTGGGTCGGGTCCAGGCCAAACAGCAGCGCCAGGCCGAGCGCCATGACCGGCATGCCCAGGTGTTTGACCGCCAGCACCAGGCCGCCCAGCGTTTTGGCGCTGGCCAGCATGCCGAACTGCATGCCCGCGCCGGCGGCCATGAGGCCCAGCGCCAGCGAGGCCTGGCCGATGCGGTTGACCGTGGGCTCCAGCCAGAACGGCATGGAAAAGCCCAGCAGGTTGGCCACCAGGCCCGACACCGTGCCGATGATGAGCGGGTTGCGCACCAGTTCGCGCAGGAAGCCCTTGTTGGCGTGCCTGGCCATCGGCCACACGGCGCCCACGTTGAACAGCGGCACGCACACGCCGATCAGCACCGCGATCATGAGCAGGCCCGGTGGTCCGGCGACTTTCTCGGCCAGGGCGAGCGCAATGAAGGAATTGAAGCGAAAGCCCACCTGCGCGCTGGCTGCGTGCAGCCGCACATCGAGGTGTTTGCCGACCCAGGGCCAGTGCGGCAGCGAATACGACAGGGCGATGCCGCACAGTCCGAGCGCGAAGCCCGCGGCCATCAGGCTGGACGCCTGGTTCAGGTCGAGCGGGCTTTTGACGATGCTGTGGAACAGCAGCACCGGGAACAGGAAGTAATAGACCAGGCTTTCCACCTGTTCCCAGACCTTGCGGTTGAGCGCCGTGAAGCGGCAGATCAGGTAGCCGCAGAGGATCAGGGAGAAGTCGGGGAAGAGCAGTTGGGCGAAATTCACCGTCCGAGCATACCGGGCGGCGCCCTGCGTCCGGGCCTCAAGGCTTGTGCGGTTCGCGGCAGGCACCGAGCCGGGTGACGCCGCCGTCGGATGGCAGCCAGTGCGACAGGGGCCGGCAGTGTCCGTTCATGCACAGCTCGTAGTCGGGCACGAAGGCCGATCGGCTCAGGCGCAGTTCGCCCGGAGCGCGCTGCGCCGGCGTGTAGCTGTACCAGCCGTCCTTGAGCACCGCATCGGGCGGGGGCTCCATGCCGGCGCCCGAGCCCTTCACCCGGGCGCTCAAGGCCCGCAGTTCGGGTGGTGCCGCGCGCCCGGGTGCGGCCACCACCGCGTAGTCCTCTTCCCAGCGCACTTTTTCGATCGAATGCGTCCAGGCCAGGGTGAAGCGTTCGGTGGCCACAAAGGCCGGCCCGTGGATCGGCGCGGCGGCCACCGCCGCCAGCACCAGACACACGCCCAGGCCGGCCACGGCTCAGCGCGCTGCGCTCAGGGCGCGCTGCTGGCGCGTGCGCCACCAGTGCCAGGCCACGAAGACCGCGACCGCGCCCAGACCGATCTCGTCGGTCAGCGGCAGCGCCACCACCAGGAAGCTCGCCGAGACCACGGCCACGATGCGCTCGACCACGTTGAGCCGACCGAACAGGTAGCCGATGGCACCCGCGCCCCACATGCCGATGGCCACCAGGGCCTTGAACACGATCCACAAGGTGTCCATCCAGTCGCCCGACTGCAGCATGAGGGCCGGGCTGTAGACCGCCATGAAGGGCACGATGAAGCCCGCGATGGCCACGCGGATGGCCTGCATGCTGATCTTCAGCCCGGTCTCCCGGGCGATCGGCGCCGCCGCAAAACACGCCAGCGCCACCGGCGGCGTGAGGTCGGCCATGATGCCGAAGTAGAAGACGAACATGTGCGAGACGATCAGCGGCACGCCCAGCTCCAGCAGCACCGGCGCGGCCAGCGAGCTGGTGATGATGTAGTTGGGAATGGTGGGAATGCCCATGCCCAGGATCAGGCAGGTGAACATGGTCAGCAGCAGCGCCAGGAACAGGCTCTCGCGCCCCACGGCAATGATGTAGCCGCCGAGCTCGGCGGCCACGCCGGTGAGGTTGATCACGCCGATGATCACGCCGACCAGTGCGCAGGCAATGGCCACCGGCAGCGCATGGCGCGCGCCTTCGACCAGCGCACGCACCGCGAGCTGGCGCGCATCACCGCCCACCCGGCGGATGAAGGTGAGCGCCAGCAGCACGGCGGTGATCACGAAGAAGGTGATCACGCCGAACTCGATGAAACCGGCGCAGGCGATGCCCAGCAGCACCCAGAACAGGCCGCGCAAGGGCAGGCCCTTGACGCCGGTCATGACGGCGGCGCCGAAGATCAGGATCACGGTCAGCGCCAGACCCACGGTGCCGGAGAACAGCGGCGTGTAGCCCGAGAACAGCAGGGCCACCAGACCGGCCAGCGGCAGCAGCAGGTACCAGCGCTCGCGCACGGCGGTCCATGGGTTGGGGCAGTCTTCCTTGGCCAGGCCGGTCAGGCCCTTGTTGCCGGCTTCGAGGTGCACCATCCAGAAGGCGGTCACGAAGTACAGGATGGCGGGAATGACGGCCGCCTGCACGATGGACAGGTAGGGCACGTTGATGGTCTCGGCCATGATGAAGGCCACCGCCCCCATCACCGGCGGCATGATCTGCCCGCCCATGCTGGCGGTGGCTTCCACACCGCCCGCAAACGCCGGGCTGTAGCCGAAGCGCTTCATCAGCGGGATGGTGAACTGGCCGGTGGTGACCACGTTGGCCACGCCCGAACCGTTGATGGTGCCCATCAGGCCCGACGAGATCACCGACACCTTGGCCGGTCCGCCGCGCGTGTGGCCCACGGTCCCCATGGCGAAGTCGTTGAACAGGCGGATCATGCCGGCCTGTTCGAGAAAGGCGCCGAACAGGATGAACAGGAAGATGTAGGTCGACGACACGTAGGTGGGGGTGCCGTAGATGCCCTCCAGGCCCATGCCCAGCTGTCCCACGATCTGGTCCATGCCGTAGCCCCGGTGCGCCAGCGCGCCGGGCAGGTGCTGGCCGAACACCGCGTAGGCCAGAAAGATCAGGCAGATCAGCGGCAGGCCCCAGCCCATGACGCGGCGCGCCGCTTCGAACACCAGCACCACCGCAACCACGCCCACCACCCAGTCGGCGCTGGTGAGTTCACCGGCGCGCTGGGTCAGGTCGGCTTCGAAATACCACTGGTACAGACCGGTGGCAAAACCCGCGATGCCCAGCAGCCAGCCCAGGGCCCGCCAGCCGGCGTTGCGCCCGTCCATGGGCGGAAACAGCGCGAAGATCATCAGCAGCACGAAGCTCACGTGCAGCGCACGGATCACCTGGCTGGAGAACGGGTGGAACGACGCCATCCAGATCTGGTAGGCCGAAAACAGGATGGCGATCCAGAACACAGCGCCGGACAGGGGGCTGCTGTGGCTGTCCGGTGCGGTGATGGCCGGGCTGTCGGGCGAGGGAGGCGTGTTGTTGTCGTTCATGGAAACCTCGGGTCAACAGAAATGGAAACGGCCCCGCTCAGGGGCCGTGTCAAATCGGGCAGGTGTCGTGGGCAACACCGAAACGCCCGGTCGCCTGTCGGCGCCTTACTTGATCAGGCCCACTTCCTTGTAATAACGCTCGGCGCCGGGGTGCAGCGGCACCGGCATGCCCTTGATGGCGTTTTCGCGCTTGATGGCCTTGGCGGCGTTGTGCGCGGCATAGAGCGTGTCGATGTTGTCGTACATCGCCTTGGCCATGCGGTAGGCCGTGTCGTCCGACACGCCGCTGTGGGTCACCAGGAAGTTGGGGATAGCTGCCGTGGGGATGTCCATCGTCTGGCCGGTGTAGGTGTTGGCCGGAATGACGGCGGGCTGGTAAGCCGCGTCACCCACCTTGGCCACCACGTCGGCAGGCACCGAAACCACCACGATCTTGACCGAGGTGGACAGGTCGCGGATGGACGCCACGCCCAGGCCGGCCGATTGCAGGGTCGCATCGAGCTGGCGGTTCTTCATGAGTTCGACCGACTCGCCGAAGGGCAGGTACTCGACCTTGGCCAGGTCGGCGTAGCTCAGGCCGGCGGCCTTGAGCACGGCGCGCGCGTTGAGTTCGGTGCCCGACTTGGCGGCACCCACCGAGACGCGCTTGCCCTTGAGGTCGGCCAGGGTCTTGATGCCGGAGTCGGCGCTGGCGACGATCTGGATGTAATTGTTGTAGGTGGCGGAGAGACCACGCAGCTTGTCGAGCTTGGCCGGGAAGCCTGCCTCGGCATTGCCCTTCCAGGCGTCGGACAGGGAATCGGCCAGCGACAGGGCCAGTTCACCGCGACCGGCCTGCAGCAGGTTCAGGTTTTCGGCCGAGGCGCGCGTGACCTGGGCGGTGGAGCGGGTGTTGGGAATGTCCTTGGCGAAAATCTGCGAGAGCGCCACACCCATGGGGTAGTACACACCGCTCTGCCCGCCGGTCAACACGTTGACGAACTGTTGTTGCTGTGCCGTGGCCACGCCGGTGACGAGGGCAGCGCCCAGGCTCAGGCCCAGACCGATCTTGTGAATCAAACGCATGTGAGAGTCTCCTGTTGTTGGCAAAAAGGCGAAGGGGCAGAATACCGCAACACCCCTGCCTGTACCCCTAGGAAACTGCGTATTCGGCAGCCCGGGTTTACCCCAACCCGGCAGCGCCCGCGATACTGTGCGCCATGACAAACCCGACACTGGCCGAGACCAGCCAGGACCTGGCTGGTGCATTTGTCGATGCGCTGTGGCTGGAGGAGGGCCTCTCGCGCAACACGCTGGACGCCTATCGGCGCGACCTGGTCCTGCTGGGCCAATGGCTGGCCACGCAGGGCAAGACCCTGCCCGAGACCACCGAGGCCGATCTCAACGGTTATTTCAGTGCGCGCCACAGCCAGACCCGGGCGACCACCGCGAACCGCAGGCTCACGGTGTTCAAGCGCTACTTCCGCTGGGCGCTGCGCGAGCGGCACATCGGCGCCGACCCGACCCTGCGCCTGACCCCGGCACGCCAGCCGCTGCGTGTGCCCAAGACGATGTCGGAGGCACAGGTGGAAGCCCTGCTGGGCGCGCCCGACGTGGGCACGGCACTGGGCCTGCGCGACCGCGGCATGCTGGAGCTGATGTACGCCAGCGGCCTGCGCGTGAGCGAGCTGGTGACGCTCAAGACCTGGCACGTGGGCATGAACGAGCAGGTGCTGCGAGTCACCGGGAAAGGCAACAAGGAGCGGCTGGTGCCGTTTGGTCAGGTGGCGGGGCAGTGGCTGCAGCGCTACCTCGGGCAGGCGCGCGGCGAGATCCTGGGCGGCCTGCAGAGCGAAGACCTGTTTGTCACCTCGCGCGGTTCGCGCGCGGGCGAGGCCATGACCCGGGCGATGTTCTGGCAGCTGGTGAAGAAGTACGCACTGGCCGCCGGCATCACCTCACCCTTGTCGCCACACACCCTGCGCCATGCGTTTGCCACCCATCTGCTCAACCACGGCGCCGACCTGCGCGCGGTGCAGATGCTGCTGGGCCATGCCGACATCTCCACCACCACGATCTACACCCACGTGGCCCGCGAGCGCCTCAAGACCATCGTGGCGCAGCACCATCCGCGGGGCTGACAGCGGCAAGCCGGGCAACCCTCGGACCGTTCGCACTGAGCCGGTCGAAGGGCCGCCAGTGACGGGATGGTGATGGCTTCGACAGGCCCAGCCCGAACGGAGGGAAGCTCAGTCCGAAAGGGGGGTGTGCACCCGCACTATTGCTTGCCCCACAACTGCTCCAGCCGCGCATCTCGCCCGCAGCTCGTGCGGTAGTACTGGTAGCGAACCGGGTTCTTCAGGTAGTAGTCCTGGTGGTAGGCCTCGGCCGGGTAGAAGGTGCTGGCCGCGACCACCTCGGTGACGATGGCTTCCTTGAAGGGCTTGCTCTTGTCCAGCGCCGCCAGCGAGCGTTTGACCACCTCCGCCTGCGCCGCACCGTGCGTGAAGATCGCCGTGCGGTACGGGCTGCCGGCGTCACAGAACTGGCGGTCTTTGGTGGTCGGGTCGATGGTGCGCCAGAACTTCTCCACCAGCGTGGCGTAGCTCACCCGGGTCGGGTCGAACACGATTTCCACCGCTTCGGCGTGGCCGGTGTTGTTGGCCGAGACCTGCCGGTAGGTCGGGTTGGCCACGGTGCCGCCGATGTAGCCCGAGGTGGTGGAAATGACGCCGGGGACCTTGTCGAAGTCGGCCTCGACGCACCAGAAGCAGCCACCGGCGAACGTGGCCTTGGCCGTGGCGGACGCCGTCTGGGCGAGGGCCGCGCCGGTGAGCAGGACCGCACCCGCCAGCACGGCCAGCAGGCCGCCAAGCCAGCGCGCCTTCATGCGGCCGCCTTGAAGGTGAGCGCCACGCCGTTGTTGCAGTAGCGCTTGCCGCTGGGTTTGGGCCCGTCGTTGAACACATGGCCCTGGTGGCCATCACAACGCACGCAGTGGTATTCGGTGCGCGGAAAGATCGCCTTGTAGTCGGTTTTGGTGCCGAGCGCGCCCGGCAGCGGTGTGTGAAAACTCGGCCAGCCGGTGCCGCTTTCGTACTTGGTGTCGGACGCAAACAGCGGCAGATCGCAGCCCGCGCAGTGGTAGGTGCCCCGGCGCTTCTCGGCGTTGAGCGGGCTGCTGCCCGGGCGCTCGGTGCCTTCTTCGCGCAGCACGTCGAACTGGGCCGGCGTCAGGCGCTTCTTCCACTCGGATTCGTCGAGTTTCCAGGGGTCGGCGGCGGCCACGGCGCTGGCCACGGGGGCGACGCCCTGGGCGCCCAGGCCGAGCAGGGAAAGCAGTTTCATGGTCTGGCGGCGGTTGAGGTTGGGACGGATGTTCATGTCCGTGAGTCGACCACAGCCGGCAATCCTTACGCGGCCCAACGGGTAATCGATCAAAGGTCGCTTCAGGCCTGCGCCATGCGCAGGCGCCGCGCCGCGTCCTCGTCGCGGGCGTCGTCGATCTCGCGCATCACGCTGCCCAGGTCCACCGTGCCGGGTGTGCGTTCGTAGCGACCGCGCAGGGGGGTGTCGATGCCGAGCAGGCCGCTCTGGTACAGGCTCCAGATCTCGGGGCCGAACTGCGTCTTCTGCAACTCGGGTGCGAACTGGCCGAAGAAGTCGCGCAGGTTGGCCACGTCGCGCAGCAGCATGCGCTGGGCGTGGTTGTTGCCCGCAGCGTCCACCGCCTGCGGCAGGTCGATGATCACGGGAAAGTCCTCGCTGCCTTGTTCGCCCGAGTGCGCCAGCAGGATGTTGAATTCCGACAGGTCGCCGTGCACCACGCCTGCGCACAACATGCGCACCACCTCGCCGATCAGCGTGGCGTGGTGCTGGCGCGCCTGTGCGGCTGTGAACGACACGTCGTTGAGGCGCGGCGCCGCGTCGCCATGCGCATCGGTCACCAGCTCCATGAGCAGCACGCCGTCGGCGAAGTTGAAGGGTTGCGGCACCCGCACACCGGCTGCGGCCAGCCGGTAGAGCGCGTCCACCTCGGCGCTTTGCCAGGCGGCTTCCTGCGATTCGCGGCCGAACTTCGTGCCCTTGGCCATGGCGCGCGCCTGGCGCGAGTTCTTCACCTTGCGGTTCTCGGTGTAGTCCACCGCCTGGCGGAAGCTGCGGTTGTTCGCTTCCTTGTAGATCTTGGCGCAGCGCGTTTCGTCCCCGCAGCGCACCACATAGACCATGGCTTCCTTGCCGCTCATGAGCTGGCGCACCACGGTGTCGATGAGACCCTCTTCAACGAGGGACTGGAGTCGGGGAGGAACTTTCATCGGGCGATTGTGCGCCCGGGTGTCACAAGGGCTTGAGCACGAAGCCGATCACCAGGCCCGCGTCGGTCACCGTGATCGGGCCGGGCTGCATGCCCAGCACATCGGCCATGCGCAGGTCTTGCGGCTGCAGTTGGTGCAGCACCACCTCGCGCAGCGACCGTTCGGCCAGCGCGGGCGCGTAGCTGTTGAGCAGTTCCACCACGCCTGGCTGCAGGCTGGGGAAGCGCAACCGGTCGATGCGCAACTGGTGGGCGCGCAGCGTGCGGTCGCTGGCCTCGTAGCGCAGTGCGAAGTCCAGGTCGAAGCTGCCGCGGTGACTGCGGTTGAGTGCCGGGCCGGCGGCGTCCACCACCATCTCGGCGCGCAGGCGGTTCTGTGCGGGCAGCAGGCTCAGTCGCGGCGGCTGCAGGTCGAGGTTGAGCAGGCCCTGCACCGGATAGCGGATCGGAAAGCGCCCGGCCACCGAGCGTTGCAGCACAGCGGTCGGCACGGTGACGCCGGGTGGCCTGGCTGGCGAGTCGTCGGCTTCGGACGTGCCGGCCCATGCGGGGTTGCAGAACACGCCGCACACGGCGGTTGAAAAGAAGAGTCGTCGGTGCATAGGCGGGGTGGGAGTCTGGCCACACCCATGCGTTCAGCGCAAATGGTCTCTATTTGTAGAAGACCTCGACCCGGCCCTTGAGCTGGATCAGCAGCGGCTGACCCTTGCGGTCCAGCGTCTTGCCGGCGGGTACCTTGACCCAGCCTTCGCTGATGCAGTATTCGGTCACGTCGAAGCGTTCCTTGTCGTTGAACCGGATGCCGATGTCGTGTTCGAAGACGGCCGCCACATGGTGCGGGCTGCGGGCGTCGATGCAGAGGCGGTCGGGCAGGGGTGGTGGGGTGGGAATCGGATCGGTCATGCGCGAATTGTCGGCCAGATCGTGGCCGGCCGGTCCACGGGTCGCCTGCTGCTTCACTTCCCGGCCCCTGTGCCGATAAATCCTCATCATGAAACTCCAACACAAGGCCTGGGGATTGATCCTCGCGGCCGTGGCCGTCTGTGCGGCCGGCGCCCTGGTGGGCGTCAGACACATCGTGCTTGACTCGTTCTCGCAGCTGGAGGTCGAACACGCGGCGCGCGAGGGCGAGCGCGCCAGGCGGGTGTTCAACCAGCAGGTGCAGGCCCTGAGCGCCACCACCCAGGACTACGCCTACTGGAGCGATGCGGTGGACTACGTCCAGGGCAGGCAGGCGTCGTTCCTGTCCGACAACTTCGATGCGGACAACATGGGTTACCTGCGCATCTCGGAGGTGCTGGTGATCGATGGCCAGGCGAGGGTGATCGGATCGCTCACGCGGGACGACGCGCTGCAGCTCTCGGCGCTGGAGGTCGGGCGCATCGCGTCCCTGCGCGAACTGGCCCTGCCGGTGCTCAAGGGCGAAGACCCAAAGACCGTGCTGCAGACCCTGCGGGTGGTCGAGGGGAACCTCGAGATCGTGATCGCTGCCGCGGTGCGGGACCCGGACGTGATGGACGGAGCCGTACAGGGCGTCATGGTTGCGGTGCGACGGTTTGACGAGGTCGAGGTCCTCAGCCTGGCCGAGGTCCTGATGATGCCGGCGCGCCTGAACTTCTCCGAGCCCGGTCGCGATGGGCAGGCGTTCTACGTGCTGCCAGTCAACGCCGAACGCGCCGATCTGCATGCCGTGCTGCAAGACCACCGGGGGCGTCCGGTGGCAGAACTGGTCCTCGGGCTGGACCGCCGGCTGCAGGCGCAGGGCCAGGCAATGACCTGGCAAGGCATGATCGCCGTGGCCCTCACCGCCTTGATGGCCAGCCTGCTGCTGGTGCTGCTGCTGGACCGGTTCCTGCTCAAGCGGCTGCAGCGCATCTGCAGCGACATCGACGTCATTGCCAGGGACGGCCCCACCGCAGCGCCTCCCGTGCTGGTGCAGGGCAACGACGAGATCAGTTCGCTGGCTTGCGGCATCAACCAGCTGCTGCAGCGGGTGCAGGCGGACGCCCTGCAGCAGCGCCTGAGTTTCGAGCGGCAGGAAGCCATTCAGGCGCAACTGATGCAGAGCCAGAAATCCGAGGCCCTGGGCCGGCTCGCCGGTGGCATTGCACACGACATCAACAACTCGCTGGCGGCCGTCACTGGCTGGGTGCGGCTCACGATGGAGGACCTGGAAGAGAAGCACCCCGGACACGAGTCGCTCGGTCAGGCACTCAAGGCCACGAAATACGCCGACGGGCTGATCCGCCAGTTGCTGGCGTTCGGCCGCAAGACCGCGCCCAGGCTGCAACGGCTGCACCTCGCCACCCTGGTGGAGGACACCCGGCGTCTGGTGAGCGCAGGCCTCACGCGCGAGTGCGAGATCGTGGCCATCCAGCGCGTCGACAGCGACCTCGTCGAGGGGGACCCGACACAGTTGCAGCAGGTGTTGGTGAACCTGCTGATCAACGCAGCCGATGCCATGGACGGCAAGGGCCGGATCGAGATCACCATCGATGCGCTGACCCTGCCGCAGCCGGACGGGCATCCCCCGGAGCTGGTGCGCCTGGGCCCGGGCCGTTTCCTCTCGATCGAGGTGCGCGACTTCGGGCCGGGCATGGCGCCCGAGCTGATCGACCGGGTCTTCGAGCCCTTCTTCACCACCAAAAGCGTGGGGCGCGGCACCGGCCTGGGCCTGTCGGTGGCGCAGGGCATCACCTCGCACCATGGCGGGCACATCGGCTTGTCCAGCGTGCCGGGCGACGGCACCCGTTTCTGCGTGTACCTGCCGGCCCGTGAGGACACAGAGGCCACGAGTCTTCCCGCGTCCATGCCTTCGCCGGACAGGCACCGCCGTGAACTGCTGTTCGTCGACGATGACCAGCTGGTCCGTCAGTCGTGGAGCGCACTGCTGGAGCGCAGGGGCTGGCAGGTGACACGCGCACGGGACGGTGAGGAGGCCTGGAGCTATCTGGTGCAGTCGGCGCGGCGCTGGGACGTCGTGCTCACCGACCTGTCGATGCCGCGGCTCGACGGCGTGGGGCTGGGCCGGCGCATCCGGTCGATGGAGCGTCCGCCACCGGTGGTGCTGCTCAGCGGAAATCTGGGCGAGGCCGATGCCCGCCAGATCGAGACCTTGTTCGCGGCCGTGCTGCGCAAGCCCGTCGAGGCCGGTGAGCTCGATCGTGTGCTGCACGAGGTGGTGCAGCGCGCAGCCGGGGCGCCCGACCCGGCGTGAACCGCCGCCTCAGTCTTCCAGCACCCGCACCTTCACGCTCTTGCCCTTGATGCGCCCGTCGTTGAGGCGGCTGGCCACCTGCGCAGCGATGTTGCGGTCCACCGCCACGTAGGTCGACCATTCGTTCACATTGATCTTGCCCACCTGTTCGCGGGTGTAGCCCAGGTCGGCGGTGAGGGCGCCGAGCACGTCGCCGGGGCGGATCTTTTCCTTGCGCCCGCCCTGGATGTGCAGCGTGACCATGGGCGGCACCAGCGGCCCCTGGCCGGTAGGCACCAGTTCGCTCAGCGGGTGCCACTTCGATTCGCGCCCCTGCAGCTGCTCGATCTTGCCCACACTGCCCATCTCGTCCATGCTGACCAGGTTGAGCGCGAGGCCGCTTTCACCGGCGCGGCCGGTGCGGCCGATGCGGTGGATGTGCACCTCGGCGTCCGGCGTCACGTCCACATTGATCACGGCGGCCAGGCTGGTGATGTCCAGGCCGCGTGCCGCCACGTCGGTGGCCACCAGCACCGAGCAGCTGCGGTTGGCAAAGCGCACCAGCACCTGGTCGCGCTCGCGCTGCTCCAGCTCGCCGAACAAGGCCAGCGCGCTGATGCCCTGGGCCTGCAGCACGGCAACGAGGTCGCGGCACTGGGCCTTGGTGTTGCAGAACGCGAGCGTGCTGGCCGGGCGAAAGTGGGCCAGCAGCTTGCTCACCGCATCCAGGCGTTCGGTGTCCCTGACTTCGTACCAGCGTTGTTCGATTTGCGCACCCGCGTGCTGCGCCTCCACCGTCACCGTGACCGGCTCGCGCATGAACTGTGCGCTGAGCTTGGCAATGCCCTCGGGGTAGGTGGCGGAAAACAGCAGCGTCTGGCGCGTCTTGGGACACCGTTTCGCCACCGTCACGATGTCGTCGAAGAAGCCCATGTCGAGCATGCGGTCGGCTTCGTCCAGCACCAAGGTGTTGAGCGCGTCCAGCGGCAGGCTGCCGCGTTCCAGGTGGTCCATGATGCGGCCCGGCGTGCCCACCACGATGTGCGCGCCGTGTTCCAGCGTGGCCAGCTGCCCGCGCAGCGGCACGCCGCCACACAGCGTGACGACCTTGATGTTGTCTTCGGCGCGCGCCAGCCGCCGGATTTCGGTGGTCACCTGGTCGGCCAGTTCGCGCGTGGGGCACAGCACCAGCGTCTGCACCGCGAAGCGGCGCGCGTTCAGGTTGGCCAGCAGGGTGAGGGCGAATGCGGCGGTCTTGCCGCTGCCGGTCTTGGCCTGGGCAATGATGTCCTTGCCCAGCAGCGCGGGCGGCAAGGCTGCGGCCTGGATGGGGGTCATCTCCAGATAGCCGAGCTGTTCCAGGTTGGCCAGCGTGGCGGGGGAAAGGGGGAGGGTGCTGAAAGCGGTCGTGGGGGCGGAAGTCATCCCCGATTATCGGGGCTCACGCCTGGTGCATGGCGGTCAGCTCGGCTTCGCTGAAGCCGGCCGCCAGCCGCGCCGCTTCGTTGAACGGCGGCCTCGGGCGCGGTGCCGAGTGCTCGCGAGCCAGCCGGCGGTAGTGGCTCAGCGGTTCCATGCCCTGCTGTTTGCACAGCCAGCCGTACCAGCGGTTGCCCACCGCCACATGGCCGATCTCGTCGCGCAGGATCACGTCGAGGATCTCGACCGCGCGCATGGCGGCGGGCGTGCCCACCTTGCGCAGACGCGCCTGCATCGGTGGTGTGGCGTCCAGGCCGCGCGCTTCCATGGTGCGCGGCACCAGGGCCATGCGGGCGGTCACGTCGTGCTGCGTGCGCACGCACATCTCCCACAGGCTGTTGTGGGCGGCGAAGTCACCGTAGTCGCGGCCCAGGCTGCGCAGGTGCTCGCGCAGCAGGCCGAAGTGGATGGCTTCCTCGTGGGCGACCTGGAGCCAGTCGGTGTAGTAGCCGGCCGGCATGTCGGGGAAGCGCCAGATCGCGTCCAGGGCCAGGTCGATCGCATTGAATTCGATGTGCGCCACGGCGTGCAGCAGCATCGCCAGGCCTTCCGGCGTGAACGGCGAGCGCTGGGGCACATCGACCGGCGCGATGAGCACCGGCCGCGCCGGTCGGCCCGGCAGTGCCCGGCCGGGTTCGGGCGCCAGGCGCTGTGCCGGGTCCAGGCGGGTGTTTCCCTGCTTCAGCGCTTCAAAAAGCGCGTGGGTGGCGCGGAGCTTGTCGTCCGGATCGCTGGTGCACAAGGCTTGCAGAGCCCCCTCGCGCAGGCAGACGGTGGGCGGGGGCGACAGGTCGGAGCGGGCTTGCATCCCTACAATTCTAGGTTTCGCCACAGGAGACAAGACACATGGCCCTTTACGAACTCGACGGCACGGCGCCAAGGGTGGCCGCCTCGGCCTGGGTGGCCGACAACGCGCAGGTGATCGGCAACGTGGTGCTGGGTGAGGACAGCAGCGTGTGGTTCGGTGTCACGGTGCGTGGAGACACCGAGACCATCACCATCGGGCGCGGCAGCAACATCCAGGACGGCAGCGTGCTGCACGCCGACGTGGGCCAGCCTTTGACCATCGGCGAGAACGTGACCGTGGGCCACCAGGTGATGCTGCACGGCTGCACCATCGGCGACGGCTCGCTCATCGGCATCGGTGCGGTGGTGCTCAACGGCGCGAAGATCGGCAGGCACTGCCTCGTGGGTGCCGGTGCGCTGGTGACCGAGGGCAAGGAATTCCCGGACGGCAGCATGATCCTGGGCAGTCCGGCGCGCGTGACCCGATCGCTCACGCCCGAGCAGATCGAAGGTCTGCGCATGAGCGCGAAGCACTACACCGACAACGCCGAGCGGTTTCGCAAGAGCTTGAAAAAGGTCGGCTGAACCCGATCTGCAAGCGTCTGTTTTTTTCGAACGATTCCTGAAAGTCCTGCTTGTCCGAACTCCACAAATTCGTCTTTGAAGGCCTGCCGGTGCGCGGCATGCTGGTGCGCCTGACCGACGCCTGGCAAGAGATCCTGCAACGCCACCGGGACGGTGGCGGTTACCCCACGGCGGTGACCGAGCTGCTGGGCGAGATGACCGCGGCGGCCACGCTGATGCAGGCCAACATCAAGTTCAACGGCGCACTGGTCATGCAGATCATGGGCGACGGACCGGTGAAGCTGGCCGTGGCCGAGGTGCAGCCCGACCTCTCGCTGCGCGCCACCGCCACCGTGATCGGCGAAGTGGCGCCCGATGCACCGCTCTCGCACATGGTCAATGTCAACAACCAGGGTCGTTGCGCCATCACGCTGGACCCCAAGGACCGCCTGCCCGGGCAGGCGCCCTACCAGGGCGTGGTGCCGCTGTTTGGTGACCAGCGCGAGAAGCTGGAAAAGCTCAGCGAGGTGATCGAGCACTACATGCTGCAAAGCGAACAGCTCGACACGCGCCTGGTGCTGGCCGCCAACGAGCACGTGGCCGCCGGCCTGCTGATCCAGCGCCTGCCGCTGCAGGGCAGCGGCAACCTGGCCGGCCAGTCGGGAGCGCGCGACGAAGACCAGATCGGCCTGAACGAGGACTACAACCGCATCGCCATCCTGGCCTCGAGCCTGAAGCGAGAGGAGCTGCTCACGCTGGACGCCGACACCATCCTGCACCGCCTGTTCTGGGAAGAAGACGTGCGCCGCTTCGAACCCATGACGGGCGAAAGTGGTCCGCGCTTCGCCTGCACCTGTTCGCGCGAACGTGTCAGCAGCATGCTGCGCAGCCTGGGTCGCGACGAGATCGAGTCGATCCTGAGCGAACAGGGTCAGGTCGAGGTGGGCTGTGAGTTTTGCGGCGCGCAGTACCGGTTCGACCCGGTGGACGCGGCCCAGGTGTTCCTGCAACCCGACCGGCAGCCGCCCGCGAGCGGCCAGAAGCAGTGAAGGCCCGGGCTCCACGCCCGCTCGCGCTCAGTCCGTTCCCGTTCCCGTTCGCCCTGAGCCTGTCGAAGGGCCCGCCAACACCTGTGCATGGGCTTCGACAGGCTCAGCCCGAACGGGGTCAGGCTCAGCCCGAACAGGGGGTCAGGCTCAGCCCGAACGGGCATTCAACAGCCCGCTGAACAGCCGCCGTTCGCACTCGGGGTCGCTGCAGTTCTCGCAGGTCCAGCGGCCGGTGCCCGCCTCCAGCAACGGGTCGTGCGCCACCAGCGGGCGGCCGAGCAAGGAACCCACTGCCCGAAGCGCGTGCTGCAGTCGCGCTTGTGCAGAGCCGTAGACGGTCTGGAACGGGATGGCGGCCGACTGCAGTTCTCGCCGCAGCACGGCGTCGATATCGGCCCGCATGGCGGCGCTGTCGCGGAACAGGCCATCGGCCTGCCAGGGCATGTCCAGGCCCATCAGCAGCGTGAGCTGGTAGCGGGCTTGCCGGGCCAGCGAAGGCGCGTGCAGCGAGCGGTCCTCGAACACGCGGTCGCTGTAGGCTGCGACCACCATCGCCGTGGTGTCGGCCACCACCACCTGAGCGCCACTGCTTGCGGCCTGGTCGATCAGGCGCGTTTGTTCATCGGCCACGCCCGCCTGCTCCAGCGCCGTGGGCGCGCGGCCGGCGCGTTCGCACCAGTCGCGCAGGTGCTCCGGCACCAGCGTGGCGCCGATGCCCAGGGTGTTGAGTTGACGGGTGAGGGCCTGGCCCAGTGTGGTCTTGCCGCTGGACTCGCCGCCGAGCAGCGCCACCGTCAAGGCCGCCATCGCCTCAGCGCTTGTTCTGCGCGATCTGCACGAAGATTTCGTTGGGCTTGACCATGCCCAGCTCGGCGCGGGCGAGCTCCTCGACCATGTCCAGGCCTTCCCGCAGGTCTCGCACCTCGTTCACCAACTGGTCATTGCGCTGCTGCGCTTCCCGGTTGGCCAGGTCCTGGGCAGCCAGTTGCTGCTTCATGCTCGCCACCTGCGGCACACTGCCCCGCCCGAACCACAGCTGGGCATGCAGCACCAGCAGCAGTCCGATCAGCAGGGCAGGGATGAGGCGGTTGGCCATGGTCAGCGCAAATTGTAGAAGGCAGCGCGGCCCGGATACACCGCCACTTCACCCAGGTCTTCCTCGATGCGCAGCAACTGGTTGTACTTGGCCATGCGGTCGGAGCGGGACAGCGAACCGGTCTTGATCTGGCCGGCGTTGGTGCCCACGGCGATGTCGGCGATGGTGCTGTCTTCGGTCTCGCCCGAGCGGTGGCTGATGACGGCGGTGTAGCCCGCCCGCTTGGCCATCTCGATGGCCGCGAAGGTTTCGGTCAGCGTGCCGATCTGGTTGATCTTGATCAGGATCGAATTGCCGATGCGTTTGTCGATGCCTTCCTTGAGGATTTTGGTGTTGGTGACGAACAGGTCGTCGCCCACCAGCTGGACCTTGGCGCCCAGGCGCTCGGTGAGCACCTTCCAGCCGTCCCAGTCGCCCTCGGCCATGCCGTCTTCGATGCTGATGATCGGGTACTTGTCGACCCAGGTCGCCAGGATGTTGGTCCAGTCTTCGGCCGAGAGCACCAGGCCTTCGGCCTCCAGGTGGTACTTGCCGTCCTTGTAGAACTCGCTGGCGGCGCAGTCCAGGCCCAGGGCGATCTGGTCGCCGGCGGTGTAGCCGGCGCTGTTGATCGCTTCCAGGATCATCTGGATCGCGGCTTCGTGGTTGGCCACGTTGGGCGCAAATCCGCCTTCGTCGCCCACGGCAATGCTCATGCCCTTGTCGTGGATGATTTTCTTGAGCGCGTGGAACACCTCGGCGCCCCAGCGCAGGGCTTCGCGAAAGCTCGGTGCGCCCACGGGAATGATCATCAGTTCCTGCAGGTCGAGGTTGTTGTTGGCGTGCGCGCCGCCGTTGACCACGTTCATCATGGGCACGGGCATCTGCACCGCGCTCATGCCGCCGAAGTAGCGGTAGAGCGGCAGGCCGGCTTCTTCGGCCGCGGCGCGGGCCACGGCCATCGAGACCGCCAGCATGGCGTTGGCGCCCAGACGCCCCTTGTTGTCGGTGCCGTCGAGGTCGATCAGGGTCTTGTCCAGGAAGGCCTGTTCGGAGGCGTCCAGGCCGAGCACCGCTTCGCTGATTTCGGTGTTGATGTGTTCCACCGCCTTGAGCACGCCCTTGCCGAGGTAGCGGGCCTTGTCGCCGTCACGCAACTCGATGGCTTCGCGCGAACCGGTGGACGCGCCCGAGGGCACGGCCGCACGGCCCATCACGCCACTCTCGAGCAACACGTCGCATTCGACGGTGGGATTGCCGCGGCTGTCCAGGATCTCGCGGCCAACGATGTCAACGATTGCGCTCATGGGGTCATTACCTCTGGGTCAAAAAACAAGAAAGTGAAAGGGTTTCAGGCGTTGAAATGGTCTTCGAGGAAGCCGTTTCTTTTGGTCACGGTGTCCAGCGCCAGCAGCGTTTCGAGCAGCGCTTTCATGTGCTTGAGCGGCACGGCGTTGGGGCCGTCGCTCATGGCTTTCGCGGGGTCGGGGTGGGTCTCCATGAACAGGCCGGCAACGCCCACGGCCACCGCCGCGCGCGCCAGCACCGGCACCATCTCGCGCTGACCGCCGCTGCTGGTGCCTTGCCCGCCGGGCAGCTGCACGCTGTGGGTGGCGTCGAAGACCACCGGCGCGCCGGTCTCGCGCATGATGGCCAGCGAGCGCATGTCGCTCACGAGGTTGTTGTAGCCAAAGCTGGCGCCGCGCTCGCAGGCGAGAAAATTGTCTTCGTTCAGGCCGGCTTCCTTCGCGGCCGCGCGCGCCTTGTCGATCACGTTCTTCATGTCGTGCGGCGCGAGAAACTGCCCCTTCTTGATGTTCACCGGCTTGCCGCTCTGCGCCACGGCGCGGATGAAATCGGTCTGGCGGCACAGGAAGGCGGGCGTCTGCAGCACGTCGCAGACCTTTGCTGCCTCGGCGATGTCGTCCTCGCTGTGCACGTCGGTGAGCACCGGCACGCCGAGTTCACGTTTGACCTTGGCCAGGATCTCCAGGCCCTTGTCGCGGCCGGGGCCGCGGTAGGTGGTGCCGCTGCTGCGGTTGGCCTTGTCGAAACTGCTCTTGAAGATGAACGGAATGCCAAGAGCGCCGGTGATGTCCTTCAGCTGCCCGGCCACGTCCATCTGCAGTTGCTCGGACTCGATCACGCAAGGGCCGGCGATGAGGAAGAAAGGCTGGTTCAGGCCGATGTCGAAGCCGCAAAGTTTCATGGGGTGGGCTCGGTCAGGCGGTGGCCACGGCGGGCGAAGTCTGGCTCTGCTGGGTCAGCGCGGCCTTCACGTAGGCGTTGAACAGCGGGTGGCCGGCCCAGGGGGTCGACTTGAACTCGGGGTGGAACTGCACGCCCACGTACCAGGGGTGAACGCTCTGGGGCAACTCCACCATTTCGGTGAGCTGCTCGCGCTGCGTCAGCGCCGAGATGACCAGGCCGGCCTCGCGCAGCCGGTCGAGGTAGTTGACATTGGCCTCATACCGGTGGCGGTGGCGCTCGGTGACCACCGGGCCGTAGATCTGGTGCGCGAGGGTGCCGGGCGCCACATCGGAGCTTTGGGAACCCAGGCGCATGGTGCCGCCGAGGTCGGAGCTGGCGCTGCGCTGCTGGATGCTGCCGTCGGCGTCTTTCCACTCGGTGATCAGGGCAATGACCGGGTGCGGCGTGTCGGGTTCGAACTCGGTGCTGTTGGCGTCCTTCAGACCGGCCACATGGCGCGCGTATTCGATGGTGGCGACCTGCATGCCCAGGCAGATGCCGAGGTAGGGCACCTTGTTCTCGCGGGCGAACCGGGCCGCACAGATCTTGCCTTCAATGCCGCGCTTGCCGAAGCCGCCGGGCACCAGGATGGCGTCGAAGCGGCCGAGCACCTGGTTCACGTTGGCCGGGGTGATCGTCTCCGAATCGATGTAGTCGATCTGGACCTTGGCGTGGTTCTTCATGCCGGCGTGGCGCAGCGCTTCGTTGAGCGACTTGTAGCTGTCCGACAGGTCGACGTATTTGCCCACCATGGCGATGTGCACCGTGGCCTTGGGGTGCTCGACCTCGTAGACCAGGTCATCCCAGCGCTTGAGGCTGGCCGGGGGGGTGTTCAGGCGCAGCTTGTCGCAGATCAGGCCGTCGAGCCCCTGCTCGTGCAGGATGCGCGGCACCTTGTAGATCGTGTCCACGTCCCACATGGAGATCACGCCCCACTCGGGAACGTTGGAGAACAGGCTGATCTTGGCGCGCTCTTCGTCGGGAATGCGGCGGTCGGCGCGGCAGAGCAGGGCGTCGGCCTGGATGCCGATGGCACGCAACTCCTTGGCCGTGTGCTGGGTGGGTTTGGTCTTGAGCTCGCCGGCGGCGGCGATCCAGGGCACATAGCTCAGGTGCACGAAGGCCGAGTTGTTCGGGCCCATGCGCAGGCTCATCTGGCGCACCGCCTCGAGGAACGGCAGCGATTCGATGTCGCCCACCGTGCCACCGATCTCGACGATGGCCACGTCCACCGCGTCCGCCGTGCCGATGCCGGCACCGCGCTGGATGAACTCCTGGATCTCGTTGGTGACGTGCGGGATCACCTGCACCGTCTTGCCGAGGTAGTCGCCCCGGCGTTCCTTCTCCAGCACCGACTGGTAGATCTTGCCGGTGGTGAAGTTGTTGGTCTTCTTCATGCGCGTTTCAATGAAACGCTCGTAGTGACCCAGGTCCAGGTCGGTCTCGGCGCCGTCGTCGGTGACGAAGACCTCGCCGTGCTGGAAGGGAGACATGGTGCCCGGATCCACGTTGATGTAGGGATCGAGCTTGATGAGGGTGACTTTGAGGCCGCGGGACTCGAGAATCGCGGCGAGGGATGCGGAGGCGATGCCTTTGCCCAGGGAGGACACCACACCGCCGGTGACGAACACAAATTTGGTCATGTCTCGGGCGAACCAGATGCTCGCAGGAGGTGGAAATGGAGATTATAAATGCCGCCCCCCCACCGGTACCCGGCAGGGGTTCCGCGCCCCTCGGGCTGCTACATTGCGCCCATGAACGAACTCGCTGGAAAACACATCGTCCTGGGGCTCTCGGGGGGTATCGCCTGTTACAAGGCGGCAGAACTCTGCCGTGCGCTGGTCAAGGCGGGGGCCACCGTGCAGGTGGTCATGACCGAGGCGGCCGAGCAGTTCATGACCTCGGTGACGATGCAGGCGCTCTCGGGCCGCCAGGTCTTCACCTCGCAGTGGGATGCGCGCAGTGCCGGTGGCGCCGACAACAACATGCCCCACATCAACCTCAGCCGTGAGGCCGACGCCATCCTCGTGGCCCCGGCCAGCGCCGACTTCATGGCCAAGCTGGTGCATGGTCGGGCCGACGACCTGCTCTCGCTGATGTGCCTGGCGCGCCCCATCGAGACGGTCCCGCTGATCCTGGCGCCGGCGATGAACCGTGAAATGTGGTCCCACCCGGCCACGCAGCGCAACATCGATCAGTTGCGGGCCGACGGCGCCACCGTGCTCGACGTGGGCGTGGGTGAGCAGGCCTGCGGTGAAACCGGTGATGGCCGCATGCTCGAGCCGGACGAGCTGCTGTACGACCTGATCCGCTTTTTCAGCCCCAAGCTGCTGGCGGGCCAGCGGGTCCTGGTGAGCGCCGGCCCCACCTTCGAAGCCATCGATCCGGTGCGGGGTCTGACCAACCTCTCCAGCGGCAAGATGGGTTTTGCCATTGCGCGTGCCGCCCACGAGGCCGGCGCCCAGGTCACCCTGGTGGCCGGCCCGGTGGGACTGCCCACGCCGCGCGGTGTGGGGCGTGTCAACGTGAAGTCGGCGCTGAACATGCTCAAGACGGTGGACCTGCTGGCGCAAAGCGCCACCGTGTTCGTGTCCGCCGCGGCCGTGGCCGACTGGCGACCGGCGCAGGCCATGGACCAGAAGATCAAGAAAGACGGTTCGGGTGAGGTGCCCACGCTGTCGTTTGTGGAGAACCCCGACATCCTGGCGGGCATCGCCGCCAGCCTGCGGGCACAGAGCGGCGCGCTGTACTGCGTGGGTTTCGCCGCCGAAAGCCAGGATCTGCTGGCGCATGCGCAGGCCAAGCGTGTGCGCAAGGGCGTGCCGCTGCTGGTGGGCAACATCGGTCCCGACACCTTCGGCCAGGACGACAACGCGCTGCTGCTGGTGGACGCGAACGGAACGCTCGAGCTGCCCCGGGCTTCCAAACTGGACCTGGCGCGCCAGCTGGTGGCGGAGATCGCGCGCCGCTTGCCCACCTGAACGAGCGCGGGGCTCCTCAGTCCCACCAGGGCAGCAGCCGCTTCATGGCTGCCACTTCGCCGCAGTGGTCGGGCGCGTAGCCCGGCAGGCTCGCCAGCATGTCGTGCCAGTCGCGGCTGCGCAGGCGTTGCAGCAGGCGCTGCACGGCGGCTTGCTCCAGTGCCGTCTTCAGGCACACCAGCAGGTAGCGCTCTTCGGTGAGCGCCACGAAGCCCAATCCCTGGTTGCGCGCGGCGTATTCGGTGCCCAGCCCCACGTCGGCCGAACCGCTGGCCACCGCTTGCGCCACCGCGGCGTGTGAACTCTCCACATGATCGAAGCCGCTGATGTCTTCGGGCATCAGCAGCGCCTGCGTGAGCAGTTCGTCGAGCAGCAGGCGGGTGCCGGTGCCCAGCGCCCGGTTGACGAAGCGGGCCTGCAGGCGCGCCACGTCGCCCATGGTGTTCAAGCGCAGCGGATTGCCGGGAGCCACCATCAGGCCCTGGGCGCGGCGGGCAAAACCGATGATCTTGTGCAGGCCGGGCTTGAGCAGCGGGCGGTAGGTGCGCGCGCTCTGGCTGCCCGAGGCGGCAAACGGCTGGGCATGAAAGCCGGCGATCGCGCAGCGGCCTTCGTTGAGCGCACGGATCGCATCCACGCTGCCGCAGAAGCGAAGGTCGAGGTGCAGGCGGCCCGAGTGCTGGCCGCCCGGTGCGGCACTGGCGGTGAATTCCTGCAGGGCACCCAGGGCGTGATCGTGACTGGCGTAGATGGTGAGCAACTCGCTGTCGGCCTCGTCGCCGGCGTCGTCGAAGGCACGTGAGAACGCACGCTCCAGTTCGGCGCGCAGCCCTTCGATCTGTGGTTTCAGACGCGCCTGCGCCAGGCGCTCGGCCATCAGCAGGCGTTCTCCGAACGGCGTCAGGCGCGCGGCCTGACCGCGTTCCCAGAACAGCAGCGCCTGGCCCAGGGCCGCTTCCCAGTCCTTGAGCTGCCCCCAGACGTGGCGGTACGACAGACCGAGCTGGCGCGCAGCGGCCGAAATGGAGCCGCTGGTGTGCACGGCCTGCAGCACGTCCATCATCGGGTTGCGCAACAGCGCATGGCCGCCGGACCGACCCGGTGCACGGTTGGCGAACGCGTACGACAACTCGATCTGTTTCATGGACCGCGAGTGTGCCCCAAGCGCACCAGACCCCTGTCAGCACCGCCGCAGCAAGGGCTGCATCGTATGCAAAGACTTGCCTATGCACGGCGATTCATACCGCGTCAGTACGTAGCTGCCCAGGGGAGTATTGCCCCTATGCTCAGCGCCCACATGAACACCTTTTCCGACAGCGTCACCACCGCATTGCAGCTGGTGGTCTCGGGTGATCCGGGCCTGTGGTCGGTGGTCAGCCGGTCCCTGGCCGTGAGTGCCACCGCGTGTTTGCTGGCGTGTGGCCTGGGTCTGGTGCTCGGCGCGTGGCTGGCGGTCGCGAGGTTTCCCGGGCGCGGCATCGTGCTCACCCTGCTCAACACCTTCCTGGCCGTGCCCTCGGTGGTGGTCGGTCTGGTCATCTATCTGCTGCTGTCGCGCTCGGGCCCGCTGGGCTTTCTCGGCTGGCTGTTCAGTTTCCAGGCCATGGTGCTCGCGCAGGCCTGCCTGGTGCTGCCGCTGGTCACGGCGCTCACGCGCCAGGTGGTGGAGGACGCCGACCGCAGCCATGGCGAGCAGCTCTCCTCGCTGGGTGCCGGGCCGGTGCTGCGCAGCCTGCTGCTGGCCTGGGACGACCGCTACGCCCTCGTCACCGTGCTGCTCACGGCGTTTGGCCGGGCCGTGTCCGAGGTGGGCGCGGTGATGATCGTGGGCGGCAACATCGAGGGGTTCACCCGCGTCATGACGACCGCCATCGCGCTGGAAACCAGCAAGGGCGACCTGCCGCTTGCGCTGGGCCTCGGGCTGGTGCTGCTGGGCGTGGTGCTGGTGCTCAATGCCATGGTGTCGCTGCTGAGCCGCTGGCGTGAGCGCGCCGACAGCGCCGATGCCACCCGCTTGACGCTGGTGACGCCATGAGTGGACTGCCTGTGAATGCGGTGGTGCCCGCGGTGTGTTTTGACCTGCGCAACGTGCAGGTGCACCTGGGCCCGGCTGGCCGGCTGCATGCCCTGAGCGACATCTACCTGCGCATCCAGGCCGGCGAGCGCGTGGCGCTGGTGGGCGCCAACGGCAGCGGAAAGAGCACATTGCTGCGCACGCTGCACGGCCTGCAGCGTGTCAGCGGTGGCGAGGTGCAGGCATCGCACCAGCAGCGCGTGGCCATGCTGTTCCAGCGGCCGCACATGCTGCGCCTGAGCGTGCGGCTCAACATCCAGCTCGGGCTCTGGCTCAAAGGTGTTGCATGGGGCGAGACCCGCGCGCTGGCGCTGGCCGCACTCGACCGTGTGGAGCTCGGACACATTGCCGAGCGCAATGCACGCGCTCTCTCGGGCGGTCAGCAGCAGCGCGTGGCGCTGGCCCGCGCCTGGGCCCTGCGGCCCGACGTCTGGCTGCTCGACGAACCCACGGCCAGCCTGGACCCGCACGCCAAACGCGAAGTGGAAGCGCAGATCGCCGAGTTCACGCTGGGCAGCCCACCAGCGGCTGGCGAGCGCCCGCCCACGCTGGTCTTCAGCAGCCACAACCTGGGCCAGGTCAAACGCCTGGCCAGCCGCGTGATCTACCTCGAGCAGGGGCGGCTGCTGGCCGACCTGCCGGTGGCCGATTTTTTCAACCACGACCTGTTGCGGTCTCTGTGCCCGCAGGCCCATTTGTTTGTTCAAGGAGAAAGTTCGTGAATGCATTCCGCCGCCTGACCCTCGCCGCCGCCCTCGGTACCGCCTTGCTCGCCAGTGCCGGCGCCATGGCCCAGAGCATCGTGGTGGCCTCCACCACGTCCACCGAACAGTCGGGGCTGTTCTCGTTCCTGTTGCCCGAATTCAAGAAGGTCAGCGGCATCGATGTGAAGGTGGTCGCACTGGGCACCGGCCAGGCCATCGACATGGCGCGCCGCGGAGACGCCGACGTGCTCTTCGTGCACGACAAGGTGGCCGAAGAGAAATTTGTGGCCGACGGCTTTGCCGCCAAGCGCCAGGAGGTCATGTACAACGACTTCGTGCTGATCGGCCCCAAGGCCGATCCGGCCGGCACCAAGGGCAGCGACATCGTGGCCGCCATGAAGAAGGTGGCCAGCGCCAACGCGCCGTTCATCTCGCGCGGCGACAAGAGCGGCACGCACGCGGCCGAGCTGCGCTTCTGGAAGATGACCGACACCGATGCCAACAAGGGCACCGGCTACAAGGAATGCGGCTGCGGCATGGGCCCGGCGCTCAACATCGCCTCCAGCGCCGGGGCCTATGTGCTCGCCGACCGCGGCACCTGGCTCAACTTCAAGAACCGTGCCGACCTTGCGGTGCTGGTCGAGGGCGACAAACGCCTGTTCAACCAGTACGGCGTGATGTTGGTCAGCGCTGCCAAACACCCCCAGGTGAAGACGGCTGAAGGCCAGAAGTTCGTGGACTGGGTCACCGGCCCGGCCGGTCAGGCCGCGATCGCCGGCTACAAGATCGGTGGCGAACAACTCTTTTTCCCGAACGCCTCGAAGTGAAGACCCCTCTGATGGTCATCGCGCTCGCTGCGCTGGCGGGTTGCGCCACGCCTGAGGCTCCCGTCATGCAAGAACCCCTGCAGGTCTACGCCGCTGGCAGTCTGCGCGAGGTGTTGACCGAGATCGCGCGCGATCACGAGGCGCGCACCGGCCAGAAGATCGCGCTGACCTTCGGCGCTTCGGGCCTGCTGCGCGAGCGCATTGAAAAAGGCGAGGGCGCGCAGGTGTTTGCCTCGGCCGACAACCAGCACCCGCAGCGCCTGGCCGCCGCGGGTGGCTGGGCGCCGCCCACCGTGTTCGTGCGCAACAGCCTGTGCGCGCTCACGCAGGCGGGGACGAACGCCACGCCGCAGAACCTGCTGGAGACCATGCTCAACCCGGCGGTGAAGCTCGGCACCTCCACACCCAAGGCCGATCCTTCGGGCGACTACGCCTGGGAGCTGTTCCGCAAGGCCGAGACGGTGCGTGCCGGCTCGTATGCCGCGCTCGACGCCAAGGCGCTCAAGCTCACCGGCGGCCCCGACTCGCCCAAGCCGCCCGCCGGTCGGGGCACTTACGCCTGGGTCATGGACCAGGGCCAGGCCGACGTGTTTCTCACCTACTGCACCAACGCTGTGGCCTCACAAAAAGAGGTGCCGCGCCTGAAGGTGGTGCAGGTGCCCTCCACCCTGCAGGTGGGTGCGGCCTACGGCCTCACCGTGCGGCGCGGTGCGCCCGCATCGGCCGAGGCCTTTGCCAAGGCCTTGCTGGCACCCGCCGCGCAGGCCACATTGGCGCGCTACGGCTTTGGCCAGCCTTGAAGATCCGGGTCTGCGCCGACGCGATCTGCTGATCGCGTCGGGCGCGCTCGCTGGCCTGCCGGCGTGGGCGCAAACGCGCAGCATCACCGACGGCGCGGGCCGCCGCGTGAACGTGCCCGCAAAGGTGCAGCGCATCTTCCCCGCCGGCCCGCCCGCCGCCATCTGGCTCTACACGCTCGCGCCCGACGCGCTCATCGGCTGGCCGCGCGCCAACCGCGGGCCCGAACTCGAATTCCTGTTGCCCGGCATCGGCAACCGGCCCGAGGTGGGACGTCTCACCGGGCGCGGCAACACCACCAACCTTGAACAGCTGCTGCTGAGCAAGCCCGACCTGATCGTGGACGCGGGCTCGACCCGCCAGACCTTCGTCGAACTGGCCGATCGGGTGCAGGCGCAGACCGGCATTCCCTACGCGCTGCTCGACGGCCGGCTGGAAGCCACGGCGCCCGGCTACATGTTGCTCGGCGAACTCACCGGCCGGCAGGAGCGCGCAGCGCTTCTGGCGAAGTACGCCGCCGACACCTTGCGCACCGTGCGCGAGCGGGTTGCCCGCGCATCGGAGCAGCCCCGCGTGTACTACGCGCGCGGCCCCGAAGGCCTGGAGACGGGCCTGGGCGGATCCATCAATGTGGAGATGTTCGAGGCCATGGGCATCCGCCACGAGGCCGCGGGCCTGCAGGGCGGCCTGGCCCGGGTGTCCATGGAGCAGGTGCTGGCCTGGGACCCGGAGGTCATCGTCACCATCGACCAGACGTTTTCGCAGACCGTGCGCAGCAACCCGCTGTGGCGCAGTGTGAGCGCCTTGAAAACCGGGCGCGTGCACCTCTCGCCCAAGCTGCCCTTCGGCTGGATCGACTTTCCCCCCAGCGTCAACCGCCTGCCCGGCCTGTGGTGGCTGGGCAGCAAGGTGTTTCCGGCGCTGTTTCCCGAGGACCTGTCGGTGATCACGCGCGAGTTCCACCAGCTGTTTTATCAAGTCGATCTGAGCCCCACGCAGGTTCAACGCGTGCTGGCAGGCCGGGACTGAGCCCATGCGCGGCGGTGCCTTCTGGGCGGTGGGCGTGCTGCTCGCGGGTGTGCTGGTGGCGTTCACCCAGGGCCGAACGCCGATTGCGCTGAGCGACCTGTGGCAGCTCGTGTGGACTGTGCTGCAGGGTGCGCCCGCGCCCAACGAGCAGATGCAGACCATCGTGTGGCAGATCCGCGCTCCGCGCGTGCTGGCTGCGGTGGCGGTGGGGGCGGCGCTGGCGGTGGCCGGAGCGGCATTCCAGGGCCTGTTTCGCAACCCGCTGGTCTCGCCCGACATCCTCGGGGCATCGGCCGGTGCAGCGCTGGGCGCGGTGCTCGGCATCTTTTTTTCGTTCGGCGTGTTCGGCATCCAGATGGCGGCCTTCGCCGGTGGCCTGCTGGCCGTGGCGCTGGTGTACGGCGTGGGTTCCACCGTGCGTCACGGTGACCCGGTGCTGGTGCTGCTGCTCGCGGGCATCGTCATCGGCTCGCTGCTGGGTGCGGGCATCGGCATGGTCAAGGTGCTGGCCGACCCCTACAACCAGCTGCCCGCCATCACGTTCTGGTTGCTCGGCAGCCTGGCCTCCGCGCACGCCGACGATCTGCCCTCGCTCATCGCACCGGTGGCCATCGGCACGGTGGTGCTCTTGCTGCTGCGCTGGCGCATGGACGTGATGTCGCTGCCCGAAGAAGAGGCCCGCTCGCTGGGCGCGCGCACCACCGCTTTGCGTCTGCTCATCGTGGCTGCGGCCACGCTGGTCACCGCCGCGAGCGTGGCGGCCGCCGGCATCGTGGGCTGGGTCGGGCTGGTGGTGCCGCACCTGGCGCGTTTCCTCGTGGGGCCGTCGTTCGTGCGCCTGCTGCCCACCTCGGCGGTGCTGGGTGGCGGGCTGCTGCTGTTCATCGACACACTGGCGCGCACGCTCGCGCCGGTGGAGGTTCCTTTGGGCATCCTCACCGCGCTCATCGGCTCGCCGTTTTTCATCGTGCTGTTGCGCCGTGCATCCAGAGGTTGGACATGAGCGCAGCGCCGGGCCGCTCCCAGGCAAGCTCGCACCGCAGCCCGCAGGGCGAAGGTGGTCCAGTGAATGCCATGCTGCAGGCCACCGACCTCCGTGTGGGCTACCCTGGCCACGTGGTCGGCTCAGGCCTGTCGCTCGCGCTCCGGGGCGGCGAGGTGCTCGCGCTGCTCGGCCCCAACGGCTGCGGCAAGACCACGCTGCTCAAGACCTTGCTCGGCCTGTTGCCGGCGCTCGGTGGTCAGGTTCGGCTGCAGGGCAGGGCGTTGGCGCAATGGTCACTGGCCGAACGTGCGCGCGAGCTTGCCTATGTCCCGCAGGGGCAGGCCAGCACCTTCGGGTTCACCGCACTGGAGATGGTGCTCATGGGCCGCACCGCGCACCAGGGGCTGATCGCCCGGCCCGGCGCGCAAGACCGTGCCATCGCCCACAGGGCGCTGCAGCGCGTGGGCATGGCGCACCTGGGCGAACGGTCGGTGCACCGCATCAGCGGCGGCGAACGGCAGCTGGTCCTGATCGCACGGGCGCTGGCGCAGCAGCCGCGTGCCGTGCTGCTGGACGAACCCACCGCCAGCCTCGATTTCGGCAACCAGGGCCTGGTGATGCGCGCCATCCGTGCGCTGGCCAGCGAGGGCCTGGCGGTGCTGTTCACCACGCACGACCCCAACCAGGCACTGCGCTGCGCCGACCGCGCCCTGCTCATGCGCGAAGGGCAGGTGATGGCCGAGGGCGCGGCGGATCAGGTGGTCGAGGCCGGGGGCCTGCGTGCGCTCTACAGCGCGGGGGTGGTGCAGGTGAACGATGCCGCCGGTGGGCCACCGGTCTTTCTGCCCGCATTTGGTCGGGCCGAAGCAGGACCCGGTCAATGAAGTGTTGCCACATCACTGTGCTACCTTCATCCGCATGCACCCGCCCCAGCGCTACCTGCTTCCCTTCCTGCTCGTCCTGCTGGTCGGTCTGACCTGGCTGCAGCCGCTGGACCAGCTGGCCCAGGCCTATTCCGAGGCCGGCCTCAAGCGTTCCCTGGCCGCGTTCGCCGCTGCGCGCGGGCTCAATGCGGTGATCTCCGTCATCCAGGGCACCGAAGTCACCGGAGGTGCGTTCGTCAATGTGACGCTGGCGCTCGGCCAGGTGCTCGACCCGGTGAACGACCTGATCGAGCAGTTCGCGCGGCTCATGCTGCTGGTGAGCGTGGTGTTCAGCGCGCAGCTGCTGCTGATGAAGATGGGCGCCACCTGGGTGGTGTCGCTGGTGCTGACCGTGCTGGCGGCGTGGTGGCTGTGGCAGCGCTCGCGCGCGCATCCGCCGTCGCCCTGGCTGGGCCGGCTGCTGGTGGCCCTGCTGCTGGTCCGGTTTGTGGTGCCGGTGGCCGCCGTCACCAGCGAGCTCAGCTACCAGGCCTTCATGGCAGAGCAGTTCGCCGTGAGCCAGCAGGCCATCGAATCGTCCACCGCAGCGCTGGGTGGCGCGGGCAGCGCCGCGGAGTCCACCACACGCTGGTGGGAGCTGCGCGAGAAGCTGGCCGCGAAGATCGATGAACTCAAGGCCGACGCGGACAGCGTGGTGGCCCATGTGATCGATCTCATCGTTCTCTTTCTCATGCAGACCGTGGTGCTGCCACTGCTGGTGCTGCTGGGGGCGTGGTGGCTCTGGCGCGCCTCGCTCGGTGGCTGGAACAACACCGCTGCAGCGTGAGCGATCCGCTTGTCCCTGCGGGTGGAATGCGGCAATACTGACCCCCGGACATTTTTTCTCGTTCACAACCACAAGGAACACATCATGGGACTCTTCAGCAACATCCTCGAAAAACTCGGCATGGGATCGCCCAAGGTCGTGCCGCAGCCGCCGGCCGCCACGGTCGCGACCGCACCGGCTGCGCCAGCCCCTGCCGCGCCCGCTGCCGCGCCCGCTGCGGCTGCACCGGCGCCCGTGGCGTCCATCACCATGGTCGATGTCGTCGCCCTGATGGAGCAGAAGGCCGCGGCCAATCCGCAAAAACTCAACTGGCGCACCTCCATCGTCGACCTGCTCAAGCTGCTCGACATCGACAGCAGCCTGGCCGCGCGCAAGGAACTGGCCAAGGAGCTGTACTGCCCCGACGAGCTCATGGGCGACTCGGCGAAAATGAACATGTGGCTGCACAAGAACGTGCTGGCCCACATCGCGGCCAACGGCGGCAACATCCCCAAAGAGCTGTTCGATTGATACTTTCGATGCTGGTATGAACCCGAGGCGGGCCTCGATTCCCGCCTCGGCGCATTGACAGTGTCATTGCGCTGGCCTTCAATGAATTTTTTCATTGCTGGAGCTTCAAATGCGCGCAATCGGCTTGGGTTCAATCGTTCTGGCTGTTCTGTTGCCGCTGGGCAGCTGGGCGGCCGATGGGCCGAGCTGCACGGCATCGGCCACCGAGAAGAAGCTCGCGGGCGCAGCCAAGACCTCGTTCATGAAGAAGTGCGAGAAGGACGCCGCAGCCACGTGCGATGCCGCCGCCGTCGAGAAGAAGATTTACGGTGCCGCCAAGAACAGCTTCACCAAAAAATGCGTCAAGGACGCCGTGGGCGCGCCGGGCTGAGCCGGTGACTGCGGCGAGATGAGCGAGCCACCCGACTGGCTTCGCGCCGCGCGTGAGCAGTGGCACTGGCGTGGCCATGCGCGTCCCCCCTTTGCCGAAACACCCGCACCGGGCCAGACCTCGGTGTGGGATTTTCCGCGTCCGCCGCAGCTCGCACCCGACGCGCGCGAGGTGGTTGTGCGATGGGGCGACCTGGAGGTCGCGCGCACGAGCCGCGCCATGCGTGTGCTGGAAACCGGCCACCCCCCGAGCTTCTACCTGCCCTGGGGCGATGTGGACCGCCGCCTGTTCCAGCCGGCCGACGGTGGCTCGTTTTGTGAGTGGAAAGGCCCGGCGAGCTACTGGAGCCTGGTGCATGGCGGCCGCCGTCTGGTGGGTGTGGCCTGGAGTTACCCCGAGCCGCTGGCTGGTGCCGAGACGCTGGCCGACTGTGTGGCCTTTTACCCGGCCAATCTGCATTGCACGGTGGGCGGCGAGGTGGTGAAGTCGCAGCCGGGCGGTTTTTATGGCGGCTGGATCACGCCGGACCTGGCCGGGCCTTTCAAGGGCGCGCCGGGCAGCGCGGGCTGGTAGCCGGCACCTGCTTCAACGCACCATCGCCACGCCCTTGATCTGCGCAAACACGGCCTGACCGGGCGCGATGCCCAGGCGGCTCGCCGAGAGCTGACTGATGCGCGAGAGCAGCCGGGCCGACCCGGGCCCGTCACCGAGCCGCAGGCCCACCAGCACCTGCCCGGGTGAGTCGTCCACCACGTCGACCACGGTGGCGCGCAACACGTTGAGCACGCTGCTGTGCTCGGGGGCCTGCAACGACAGGCTCACGTCGCGAGCCTGGATACGCACGCGCACCGGCGAGCCCTGGGGCAACGCGGCGCTGCCCGCTTGCGGCAGCAGCAGGCGCCCACCCTCGAACGCCAGCTCACTCAAGGCATCGGCCGCTGAATGACCGACCGCGTGCGCCTCGATCAAGGCGGCGGCTGCATCGCCACGCGCCAGCGGCAGATCCAGGCGCGTCATGAGTTCCATCACCGGCCCGCTGCACAGCGCGCGGCCCTCGCTCAGCAGCACCACGTGGTCGGCCAGGCGCGCGAGCTCGTCGCTGGAGTGGGTGACGTACACCACGGGAATGTCCAGCTGCGCGTGGAGTTGCTCCAGCCACGGCAGGATGTCGTCCTTGCGCGCGGCATCGATCGCCGCCAGTGGCTCGTCCATCAGCAGCACGCGCGGGCTGGTGGCCAGTGCGCGCGCGATCGCCACCCGCTGGCGTTCGCCTCCTGACAGGTCCAGCGGGCTGCGTTCCAGCAGATGGGCAATGCCCAGCAGCTCCAGGCCATGGTCCCAGGCGTGGCGCCGCTGCGCGGCCGGCGTGCGCTTGAAGCCGTACATCAGGTTCTCGCGCACGCTCAGGTGCTCGAACAGGCTGGCTTCCTGGAACACGTAGCCCAGCGCGCGCTGGTGCACCGGCCGCATCACGCCCTGTGCGCTGTCTTGCCACACCTCGCCATCCACCCGCACCACACCACGGGCCTGCGGCTCCAGGCCAGCGAGCACACGCAGGCAGGACGTTTTGCCCGAGCCCGACGGGCCGAACAGCACCGTGACACCGCGCCCGGGCAGGCGCAGGTCCACGTCGAGCAGGAAGCCCGGGCGTTGCAGCCGTGCGGTGAGCTGCAGGCTGTCGCTCATGGAGAGTGCCTGCGCTGGCGGTGGTTGTAGAGCTGCAGCGCGAGCAGCACCACGAACGAAAAGCCGAGCATCACCGCGGCCAGGCGGTGAGCGTCGCTGTACTCCAGCGCCTCCACGTGGTCGTAGATCTGCACCGACACCACACGGGTGACGCCGGGGATGTTGCCGCCCACCATGAGCACCACGCCGAACTCGCCCACCGTGTGCGCAAAACTCATGATCACGCCGGTGACCAGGCCCGGCCGGCACAGCGGCAGCACCACGGAGAAGAAGGTGTCCAGCTTCGACGCTCGCAGGCTGGCCGCCACCTCCAGCGGGCGTTCACCCAGCGCCTGCATGGCGTTGAGCACCGGCTGCACCATGAAGGGCAGCGAATAGAACACCGAGGCGATCACCAGCCCGGCAAAGCTGAAGGTGAGCACGCCCAGCCCGAGGGCCTGGGTGAGCCCACCCACCGGGCCCTCGGGTCCCATGAGCACCAGCAGATAGAAGCCGAGCACCGAAGGCGGCAGCACCAGCGGCATGGACACCAGCGCAGCCACCGGCCGGCTCCACGCCGAGCGGCTGCGCGCCAGCCACCACGCCAGCGGCACACCCAGCACCAGCAGGATGGCGGTGGTGAGCGCGGCCACCTGCAGCGTGAGGCCGATGGCCTGGAGGTCGGAGGGTGTCAGCAGCACGGCTCAGATGTCGTAGCCAAAGGACCGGATGAGGGCCTGGGTGTCGGGGCTTTTCAGCAACGCCATGAGCGCCTTCGCGGCCGGATTGCCGGCACCGGTTTTCAGCAGCACCGCGTCCTGCCGGATAGGCGCATACAGGTTTTGCGGCACCACCCACATCGAGCCGCTCTTGAGCTTGCCACCTTCGAGCACCTGCGACATGGCCACGAGTGCGATTTCGGCGTTGCCGGTGAAAGCGAAGTTGTAGGTCTGGCCGATGCTCTCGCCCTGCACCAGCTTCGGCGTGAGTGCCGCCAGGAGGCCCAGCTTGTCGATCACCTCGATGGAGGCTGCGCCGTACGGCGCCGTCTTGGGGTTGGCGGTGGCCAGCTTGCGAAAACCACCGCTCTTGAGCACCGCGCCCTGCGCATCCACCCTGGTCGCATCGGCCGACCACAGCACCAGCTTGCCGGTGGCGTAGGTGAAGCGGCTTCCGGGCTGCGCCAGACCATCGGTGTCGAGCTGGGCGGGTGTCTTGGTGTCGGCCGCGAGCAGCACGTCGAATGGCGCGCCATTCCTGATCTGCGCGTAGAGCCGTCCGGTGGAACCCACCGTGATCTTGAGCGTGTGCCCGGTGGTCTTTTCCAGCACCGCTGCAATGGCCTTGATCGGCTCGGCAAAGTTGGCCGCCACTGCCACCTGGGCTTCGGCGGCGTGCAGCGAGCCAGCCACGAGCAACAGCAGGGCGGACCACAGTGAACGTGAGAACATTGGAGCGCCACTTTCACAAAAAACCGCTATTCCAATTCAGAATAACGATAAGTATAGACGGCACCACAGCACACATGGCTACCAGAAAAAGCACGCCCCCCACGCTCACCGATCTGCCTCAGGCACTGGCGGACGCCAGCGCCGACAAGCGCCTGGACGTGCTGCGCCATGTGGCCGCCGGCTGCTCCATCTCGCAGGCGGCGCGCCAGGTCGGCATCAGCTACAAGGCCGCGTGGCAGGCCATCGACACGCTGAGCAACCTCGGCGGCGTGCCGCTGGTGGAGCGCACCGTGGGCGGTGTGGGCGGCGGTGGTGCGCGCATCACCGCCCAGGGCCTGCAACTGCTGTCGCTCGCCGCCGAGATGGCCCGCGCGCGCCAGCAGGTGCTGGCCCGCTTTGCCGGCGGCGCCATCGGAGAGGCCGGCCTCGGCCTGCGCACCAGCATGCGCAACCAGCTGCGCTGTCGCGTGCTGCGTTGCGCGCCTCAGACCCGGGGCGACCCGACGGTGGAGGTGACGCTGGCCACACCGGGCGGCGCTCAGCTGGTCTCCAGCATCACGCAGGAAAGCGCAGACCTGCTGGGCCTCAAGCCCGGGCTGGCGGTGCTGGCCTTGTGCAAGGCCACGGCGGTGACGGTGTCGCTGGCTTCATCCGGGGCGGCGGCGGGCGTGCTCCACGGTGACATCGAGCGCTGTTCGCCCGGAACCCGGCAGGACGAGGTGGTGCTGGCGCTGCTGGGCGGCGGACACTGGGTGGGCTTTGCCCGCCACCCGTTCAAGGGGCGGGTGGGTGATGCCGCGGTGGCAGAGTTGCTGCCGGCCGCGCTGGTGATCGGGCTGGCCGACTGACGCGCCCGGGTCAGCCGTCCGACCGTTTGCGCATCAGCTTGCGGTACACGGTGGCCCGACTGATGCCCAGCGCCCGCGCCGCTTCCATCACGTTGCCCCGGGCATCTTCCACCGCCTGGCGGATGAGCGCTGTTTCAACGTCTTTCAGCGGGACGCCGGCCTGGGCAGCCGGACGCGTGGCGTGCTGCCCGGCCCGCCTGTGGTGCTGGCCGTGCCGGGCCAGAACCTGCAGGCGCAAGCCCGACCACAGCGGCAGCTCGGTGGTGGTGCGCTGTTGCCTGGCCATGTCGAACAGGCTGTCGGTGGGCACGGCGAACACGTCGCTGCAATGCATCGGGGGCGTGCCGCCGACCAGGCTGAGCATGGTGGCCGCAGCGCGGTTGGAGCCGGTGATCGTGCCGTCGGCGTCGACGCACACCAGGCCGTCGCTGTCGTCCGCTGGGGTGCAGCCGGGCCAGGTGATGCGCAGCAGCAGCTCGTGGGGCTGGGCCAGCGCCATGGCGTTTTCGATGCTGCGCGCCGACTGGGTGACCAGGTGTTTGAGGGCCGGGCGCTCGGGCACGTTGACGCCGGTCAGGTCGAGCATGCCGACGCAGCGGCCGTCGGGCCCGAACAGGGGCGCGCCGGCACAGCTGTAGACGCCAGCCTCGTCGAAGAAGTGTTCACCCCGGTGCAGCCAGACCGGTTGTTGCTCGGCCAGCGCGGCACCAATGGCGGTGGTTCCCACCGCGCGTTCGGACAAGTCGACGCCCACGCGGGCGATCAGTGCCGCCTGCGGGTTGTGGCGGTCGATCGGACCGTTCACATCGATCACCACGCCTTGCGCATTGGTCAGGATGGCGAAGTAGTGGGTGTCGGCCATGGTGCGCGCCAGCGACCGGATGACCGGCGCTGCCGCGTTGAGCAAGGGCTGGCTGGCGTCGAGGGCCTGGCGCGTTGCCGGTGCCGAGACGGCCTGGAAATTCAGCCGCTGGCGGGGTTGCAGGCCTTGCTGCAGGCAGCGCCGCCACGAGCGATCGATCCAGGGTTCGATCCAGGGCGCCAGGGCGCCGTCGTTCAACACCGACTGGCGCGCTGCATCGATGAGGCGCAAACGCTCCACCGGGGGAGCAGCGGCTGGAACGGCGCGGTTCAATGTCATGGACAGGCTCGGGTGTGGAAGGATGGTCAGAGGCTGCGGCGCCGCGAAGTCGGCCCGCTGTGCGTGTGGGCAAGTATGCCCATCGTGCACTGTTTCAATTTGAGAATTTCGCTTCGCCGTCCCATTCCGACTAGGGATAACCCTTGGCGTGAAGTGGTGTTGGCGACCAACAATGCCTATGCACTTCCCTACATAGGCAAGGCACGACACGTGGTTGCCGCTACCCATCAGGAGACACACAAATGCAAAAAGTCTTGCACATCAACCCGGACAAATGCACCGGTTGCCTGCAGTGCGAAATGGCCTGTTCGTTCGAGAACTACGGCACCTATGCCACCTCAAAGTCGCGCATCAAGGTTTTCGACTTCCACCACACCGGCAAGAAAGTGCCCTACACCTGCACCCAGTGCGACGAGGCCTGGTGCCTGCACGCCTGCCCGGTGGAAGCGATCACGGTGGACAAGATGACTGGCGCCAAGGTGGTCAACGAGACCACCTGCGTGGGCTGCAAGGTCTGCACCATTGCCTGCCCGTTCGGCACCATCAACTACGTGCAGGAAACCGGCAAGGTCCAGAAGTGCGACCTGTGTGGTGGCGAGCCGGCTTGCGCCGAGGCCTGCCCGACCGCAGCCATCACCTTCATCGATGCCAACTGGACCGGCATGGACAAGATGAAGCAGTGGGCCGACAAGCTGGGCAACCAGCCCTCTGCAGCCTGACGCCTTGCGCGACCCCAACTGATCAACTGAAGGAGCATCAACATGTCATGGGCTGGAAAAATCCTCCGCGTCAACCTGACCGCGGGCACCGTGAAGACCGAAGCGCTGAACACGGAGTGGGCACGTTCCTACATCGGCTCGCGCGGTCTGGGCAGCAAATACCTGGTGACCGAGGTCGACCCCAAGGTCGATCCGCTGTCGCCCGAGAACAAACTGATCTGGGCCACCGGCCCGTTGACCGGCACCATGGCCTCCACGGGCGGTCGCTACACCGTGATCACCAAGGGCCCGCTCACGGGTGCCATCGCCTGTTCGAACTCGGGCGGCTACTGGGGTGCCGAGCTCAAGATGGCCGGCTGGGACATGATCATCTTCGAGGGCAAGAGCCCGACGCCGGTGTACCTGTACATCAACGACGACGACGTCGAACTGCGTGACGCCAGCCACCTCTGGGGCCAGAGCGTCTGGAAAACCGAAGAGGTGCTCAAGTCGAGCCTGCAGGACCCGCTGGTTCGTGTGTCGAGCATCGGCAAGGCGGGTGAAAACGGCGTGCTCTACGCGGCCGTGGTCAACGACCTGCACCGCGCGGCCGGCCGCTCGGGCGTGGGCGCCGTCATGGGCAGCAAGAACCTCAAGGCCATTGCGGTGCGCGGCACCAAGGGCGTGGGGAACATCCGCGACCCCAAGGCCTTCATGAAGACCACCTTCGAGAAGAAGAAGATCCTGGCCGAGAACGCGGTGACCGGACAGGGCCTTCCCGCCTACGGCACGCAGGTGCTCATGAACGTGATCAACGAGATCGGTGCATTGCCCACACGCAACCACCGCGACGTGCAGTTCGAAGGCGCCAAGGACATCTCGGCCGAAGCCATGGTCACGCCGCGCGAGAGCGACGGCAAGAAGCATCTGGTGACCAACCAGGCCTGCTTCGGTTGCACCATTGCCTGCGGTCGCATCAGCAAGATGGACGAGAACCACTTCACGGTGAAGAACAAGCCGCAGTACTGGGGCGCCAACGGCGGCCTCGAATACGAAGCGGCCTGGGCGCTCGGTGCGGCCAATGGCGTGAACGATCTGGAAGCCCTGCAGTACGCCAACCTGCTGTGCAACGAAGAAGGGTTCGATCCGATCAGCTTCGGCGCCACCGTGGGCGCGGTGATGGAGCTCTATGAAATGGGCGTGCTGACGCAGGAGCAACTTGGCATCGACGCGAAATTCGGCTCGGCGCAGGCCCTGGCCCACTTCGCCGAGATCACCGCCCGGGGCGAGGGCTTCGGCAAGGAGATCGGCATGGGCTCGGCCCGGTTGACGAAGAAGTACGGCCACCCCGACCTGTCCATGAGCGTCAAGGGCCAGGAATTCCCGGCCTACGACGGTCGTGCGATCCAGGGCATCGGCCTGGCCTACGCCACCTCCAACCGCGGCGCCTGCCACCTGCGCGGCTACACCATCGCCTCTGAAGTGCTGGGCATTCCGGTCAAGACCGACCCGGTCGAGTCCGAAGGCAAGCCCGAACTGGTGAAGGCGTTCCAGGACGCCACTGCGGCCTTCGACTCGTCGGGCCTGTGTGTGTTCACCACCTTCGCCTGGGGTGTTGCCGACCTGGCTCCCCAGCTGCAGGCGGCTTGCAACGAGGAATTCACCACCGAAGAGCTGGAGAAGATCGGCGAGCGCATCTGGAACATGGAGCGCGAGTTCAACAACGCCGCCGGCTTCACGTCCAAGGACGACAGCCTGCCCAAGCGCCTGCTGACCGAAGCGGCCAAGACCGGCGCCTCCAAAGGCATGGTCAGCAAGCTGCCCGAGATGCTGCCCAAGTACTACGCCGCGCGCGGCTGGGACAGCGAAGGCCGCCCCACCGCCGAGACCCGGGCGCGCCTGAGCCTCTGAGGCCCCGCCCCACAGGGCCTTGGCCTGAACCCAGGGGGCAGTCACCACGCTGCCCCCTTTCTTTTTTCGAGGAGACAAGACATGCACCACGTCATCCTGGGCGCCGGCCCCGCCGGTGTCATCGCCGCCGAGACCATTCGCAAGCACGCCCCCGCCGACACCATCACGCTGGTGGGTGACGAGGCCGAACCGCCGTATTCGCGCATGGCCATTCCCTACCTGCTGATCGGCAATGTCAAGGAAACCGGCACCTACCTGCGCAAGAGCCTCACGCACTTCACCGACCAGCGCATCGAGCAGGTGACGGGTCGCGTCACGGCGGTGGACGCGAAGGCCCGCACCGTGACGCTGGACAACGGCGGCCAGCTCAGCTTCGACAAGCTGCTGATCGCCACCGGCTCGCACCCGGTGCGCCCGCCGATTGCGGGCATGGACCTGCCCGGTGTGCACCCTTGCTGGACGCTGGAAGACGCGCGCGCCATCATGGCCCTGGCCCGGCCGGGTGCCCGCGTGCTGCAGATGGGCGCCGGCTTCATCGGCTGCATCATCATGGAAGCCCTGGCTGCGCGCGGCGTGGCGCTCAGCGTGGTGGAGATGGGCGACCGCATGGTGCCGCGCATGATGGGCCCCACGGCCGGCGGCATGATCCGCGACTGGTGCGAGAAGAAGGGCGTGAAGGTCTTCACCGGCACCAAGGTCGAAGCGATCGAAGCCGGCTCCGGCCCCGACTCGGGCCTGCGCGTCAAGCTGTCCAACGGGCAGACGGTGGAAGCCGATCTGGTGATCAGCGCCACCGGCGTGCGCCCGGCGATCGGCTTTTTGAAGGATTCCGGCATCACCTGCCTGCTGGGCGTGTTGACCGACGAGCACCTGCAGACCAACGTCAGTGGCATCTATGCCGCCGGTGACTGCGCCGAGGCTTTCGACAAGGTCAGCGGCAAGACCATCGTGAGTGCCATCCAGCCCAATGCCGCCGAACAGGCCCGCGTGGCCGCGCTCAACATGGTGGGCCAGAAGGCCGACCTCAAGGGGGTGACGCAGATCAACGTGCTCGACACGCTGGGCCTCATTTCCACCAGCTTCGGCAACTGGGAGGGTGTGCCCGGCGGTGAACACGCCGAACTGACCGACCAGGCCAGCGGCCGCCACCTGAGCCTGCAGTTCCAGGGCGACGTCATGGTCGGCTGCAACTCGGTGGGCTGGACCGAACACGTGGGTGTGATGCGCGGACTGGTCGAAGGCCAGGTGAAGCTGGGTGAATGGAAAGACCGCCTGCTGCACGATCCCACCAAGCTCATGGACGCCTACCTGGCGAGTGCGCAAGGGCAGGGGCAGTGGGCCGGTGCTGCAGACGAGCGCAGACGCTGAACATGACCTGTCCCTTTTCCCGTTCGCCCTGAGCCTGTCGAAGGGACCCTGCCATCCATGAACATCACTTTCAAGCTCTTCGCCACGCTCACCGACTACCTGCCCCCGCAGGCCCGGCGCAGCAACCAGGTGTCGCTGGACATCGACCCGGCCACGCCCATCAGCCAGATCATCGAACCCTTTGGCCTGCCGCCCAAGCTGGTGCACCTGGTGCTGGTCAACGGCAAGTACATCCAGCCCGAGGACCGCCTGAGCGCCACGCTGGTCGAGGGTGACGTACTGGCCATCTGGCCGCCGATTGCCGGAGGCTGACGCGGTGCAGTCGAGCTACGACGAGCGCTTCGAGCGCGACATGGGCTGCACCGAGGCCGAGTGGCTGGGCTGGCTGCCTGCGGCGGTGGGCGCCTGTGTCTGGCACCGCGAGGGCAGCCGGGTCGACATCGAGGTGCCACCCGGCCGGCTCTCGGTGCACTGGGCCCAGCAACCGCCGCGGGTGATCGCGCTCATGCGCATGCCGGTGCTGCGGGTGAATTTTGCATTCAGCGGGCTGGACGCCGGGCAGCGCTACGCCTTCATGAAGCGCTTCGATCTGTACATGCAGCGTGGCGGCGGCTGAGGCCGGCGCCCGGGCCCTCAACCCAGTGTCCTGATGCCCAGCCAGGTCAGCAGCAGCGAGCCGAACAGGTGCAGAGCGGCCACACCGCTGGCCAGCAGCAGCCGGCCTTGCTGCAGCAGGGTCACCACCTCGATGGAGAACGTGGAGAAGGTGGTGAGCGCGCCCAGCAGCCCGGTGACGATGGCCAGTCGCCAGACCGGGTCGAGTTGCGGCTGGGCATTGAAGAAGGCGAAGGCCAGACCGATGGCGTAGGCGCCGATCCAGTTGGCCGCCAGCGTGCCCCAAGGCAACAGTGCGCCGGGTGTGCTGAGCCACAAGCCCAGCCGCCAGCGGGCCAGCGCGCCGACGCAGGCGCCCAGGCAGATGGCGATGACGCTGGGCAGGGTGTTCATGGCGTGGCTTTCTCACTTTCCGTTCGCCCTGAGCTTGTCGAAGGGCTCGCGAGGTTTCGTGGAGGGGCTTCGACAGGCTCGGCCCGAACGGAGGCGGTGCTCAGAACGGTGGACCTTCGTCGTCACCGTCGGCGGCGACAGCGGCAGGCTGCGCCGTGGCCGGTGTGTCGCCAGCCGGCGCTGCGCCAAACGCCATCTCGCCGCCGAGCGCCTCCACCAGCTCGGGCAGCAGCTTCTGCAGCTCGCCGGTGGACAGGGCCACGTCGGCATCGAAGCCGTTCTCGCCTTCGTCGGGCCGGCCATCGAACACGCCATCGAGGAAGTTGATCTTTTTGAGTTGCAGCGACTCGGTGAGCACGAAGCCGATGCGGCCCTCCCAGCTCAGCGCGAGGCGGGTGGGCAGTTTGCCCTCGCTGATGTGCTGGCGCACCTCGTCGGTGGCCAGGTTGTGGCGGGTGAATTTCACCACCGACTTCTCCTCGTCGCCCGACTTGAGCTCGCACTCGCGCTCCACCGAAAAGCCGCCCGGCCATTCGTCGGGCGTGGTGGCCGACAGCCACTGCGTCATGGCGGTCTGTGGCGTCACGGCCGTTTGCAGCAGGGTGACCACCAGGCCATCAAAGGCGCGCACCAGCGCGGTCACCAGCTCGTCGAGCTTGCCCTGGCTGCCGGCATCGGTCACCAGCCAGCCGGCTTGTGCATCGATCCACACCCACACGTTCATCTGGCGGGCAAAGGCCTGGGGCAGCAGCGACAGCAGCGCGTCTTCACGCAGTGCCCTGGTTTCCTTTTTGCCGGGCTTGCGGCCGGTGGTGGCTTCGATGTGGTCGGCCTCTTCCTGCGCCTTCTTTTTCACCACCGAACCGGGCACACCCTTGGTTTCCATCTGGAACTTCAGGATGCGCTGGCCGGCCACCGACTCCACCAGCGGGCCGTGCGCCTCACCGCGAGGCTCGACCCAACCCACCGACTTGTCCTGCGTGGCGCCACAGGGCTTGAAACGGGCCGCGTCCAGTGCGGCCTCCATGTCTTCCAGCGTCGCGCTCCAGCCGGGCGCGATGCGGTAGATCGTCACATTCTTGAACACGGAAATCCTTGTTGATCTGCCAAAAGAAAAAAGCCCGCCACGATCAGCGCGGCGGGCCTTGCATCTTAGGGGATGGCGGCGTCACATCCTCGAGGGCAGCCAGGTCACGATCTGCGGAAACCACCACAGCAGCACGAGCGCCAGCACCATCAGGAAGAAGTAGGGCATGCAGACCTTGGCGATCCAGGTGATGTCGCGCTGCGTCATGCCTTGCAGCACAAACAGGTTGAAACCCACCGGTGGCGTGATCTGCGCCATCTCCACCACGATCACCACGAAGATGCCGAACCAGATGAGGTCGATGCCGGCGGCGGTGACCGTGGGCAGGATCACGCCCATGGTCAACACGATCATGGAGATGCCGTCGAGAAAACAACCGAGCAACATGTAGAACAACGCCAGCGCAATCACCAGCACCACCGGCGACAGCTGCAAGCCGGTGACGAATTCGGCCAGGTGCCTGGGCAGGCCGATGTAGCCCATGGCCAGCGTGAGGAATGCGGCACCGGAGAGGATGAGCGCGATCATGCAGTAGAGCCGTGTGGCGCCGAGCAGCGAGCTGGTGAAGGTCGAGCGGGTCAGCGAGCCCTGTGCACCCGAGAGCATGAGTGCTCCCACCACCCCCACGGCCGCTGCCTCGGTGGCGGTGGCGATGCCGGTGTAGATGGCGCCGATCACACCGCCGATCAGCAGGATGACCGGAATCAGGTGGCGCGATTCATGGAGCTTCTCTTTCAACGTCAGCCGTGAATCGCTGCGCGGCACCTTGTCGGGGTTGAGCAGGGCCCACACCATCAGGTGACCGCTGAACAGCCCGGCCAGCAGCAGGCCGGGGATCACCCCCGCCACGAACAGCTTGGCGATCGACACCTCGGCCGCCACACCGTAGACGATCATGATGATCGAGGGCGGGATCAACAGCCCCAGCGTGCTGGCGCCACCGAGCGAGCCGATGATCTTCTCCGGCGGGTAGCCGCGTTTGCTGAGCTCGGGGATGCTCATCTTGCCGATGGTGGCGCAGGTGGCGGCCGACGAGCCGGAGACGGCCGCAAAGATGGTGCTGCCCAGGATGTTGGTGTGCAGCAGGCGCCCGGGCAGGGCGTTGACCCAGGGCGCAAGACCCCGGAACATGCTCTCCGAGAGCTTGGTGCGGAACAGGATCTCGCCCATCCACACGAACAGGGGCAGGGCGGTCAGCGTCCAGCTGCTGGCCGAGCCCCAGATGGTGATGGCCATGGCGTCGCCCGCGGGGCGCGGCGAGAACATTTCCATGCCGATCCAGGCCACGCCGGCCAGCGTGAGCCCGATCCACACGCCGCTGCCCAGCAGGGCAAACAGCGAAACGATCAGCAGCGAGGTGACAAGAACGTCATTCATGCCGCGTCTCCGCGCCGGCGTGCGAGCGTTGGCCCAGCAGTTCCAGCACCCATTCGTCGATGAAGGCGATCAGCAGCACCGTGGTGCCCAGACCCATGAGGATCTGCGGGATCCACAGCGGCGTGGCGTCGCTCGAGGTGGAGATGTCGTGAAAAACGTGCGACTGCCACGAGAGCCGCCAGGCATAAAACGCCAGCAACCCCGACAGCAGCACGGCCACCGTGAGCGACCACAGCTCCAGCCCGCGGCGGGCGCCACCACCGAGCTTGCCGATGATCAGCGTGACGCGGATGTGTTCGCCACTCTTGAGCGTGTGCGCCAGCGCCAGAAAGCCCGCGCCTGCCATGGCATAGCCCGCATAGGCGTCGGTGCCCGGCACATGAAAGTGCAGCAGGCGGCCCAGCACGGACAGCAGCACCATGACCAGCACGCCGATCATGAACAGCGCGGCCAGCCAGGCCGCGCCGAGGTAGACGGAATCGAGGAATTTGCGCATCCAGATCTTTCGTGGCGTACCAGCCAACTCAACCAGCAGGCACCGCGGAACTGGCTCTGCCAGGCCGCAGGTGCCGCCCCCTGGAGGGGGCCGCGCGGAGCGCGGCGGGGGTGTTTACTTCCTGTACGCGTCCAGCATGGCCTGGCCTTCAGGGCCCGCCTTGTCCAGCCACTCCTTGAGCATGGTCTCGCCGACCTTCAGCATGTCGGCCTTGAGCGCGGCCGATGGTGGCTCCACCGCCATGCCGTTGGCCTTGAGGGTGGCCAGCGTGTCGGTGTTGACCTTTTGCGAGGCGGCCCAGCCTCGCGCCTCGGCGTCAGCCCCGGCCTTGCGCAGTGCGTCCTGCGTGGGCTTGTCCAGCGCGTCGAAGGCGCGCTTGTTCACGATGATGGCGTTCTTGGGCAGCCAGGCCTGCACGTCGTAGTAGAACTTCAGGTGCTCGTAGAGCTTGCTGTCCACACCGGTGGCGCCCGAGGTCATGTTGGCCTCGACCGCGCCGGTGGCCAGCGCCTGCGACAGCTCGGCGGCCTGCACGGTGACCGGCTGTGCGCCCACCAGTTCGGCAATGCGCGAGGTGGCCGGGCTGTAGGCGCGCCACTTGCTGCCCTTGAGGTCGGCGGCGCTGGCCAGCGGCTTCTTGCTGTAGATGCCCTGCGGTGGCCAGGCCACGGTGTAGAGCAGGGTCATGCCTTGTTCGGCCAGCTTCTTCTCCAGGATCGGTTTTTGCGCCTGGTAGAGCTTCTGCGAATCGGCGTAGCTGGTGGCCAGAAACGGCAGGCCGTCGGCGCCGAACATCTGCCATTCGTTCTGGTAGGCCGCCAGCAGGATCTCGCCGATCTGCGCCTGACCACCCTGCACCGCGCGCTTGATCTCGGGCGCCTTGAACAGCGATGCGCCGGGATGCACCGTGATCTGCAGCTTGCCGCCCGTGGCCTTCTGCACATCGGCGGCGAAGGTGGCCAGGTTGACCGAGTGGAAGTTGGTGGCCGGGTAGGCGGCCGGCAGGTCCCACTTGGTTTGTGCGGCAGCGGGCAGGCTCAAGGCCAGCGCAGAGGCGGCCAGGGTGACACTGAACAGGCGACGTTTCATGGTGAAGGCTCCGTTGAGGTAGAGGGAAACTGAAGGACAGGGCAGCGAATGGACTCTATCGGTGAGCGGACAAAGTGTGATCGGTGTTTTCCCTGTATGTCAACAAATTATTGGCAAATCGTCAGCAAAAAAACATAAACTTCGGCCCACCTCATCAAGGCATCCACCACCATGGCCCGTACCAAAGCAAGCAGCAAGCCAGCCACGGCAACTTCGCAGCCCATCGTGTCGTCGGCACACCTCGTGTCTCCCCACAGCGCGGAGATGAGCGAGTTCGAATTCGGTCTCATCGTCTCGGGCAATGCCTTTCACCGCTGGGTGGTGCACTGCATGAGTGCAGCGGGTCTGAAGGACCTCACCGCTCTGGACGTGCTGGTGCTGCACCACGTCACGCACCGTGCACGGGACAAGCGGCTGGCCGACATCGCCTTCATCATGAACGTGGAAGACACGCACCTCATCAACTACGCCCTGAAGAAGCTGCAGGGGCTGGGCGTGGTGCTCTCCAGCAAGAACGGCAAGGAAGTGACCTACGGGCCGACGGAAGCGGGCAAGGCTTACGTGTTGCGCTACCGGGAGATCCGGGACAGTTGCCTCATCAATGCGCTCAAGGCCGACGACGCGCTCAACCACGACATCGGAGAGCTCGCGCGCCTGCTGCGCGTGCTCTCCGGCATTTACGACCAGGCAGCCCGCTCTGCCGCATCCCTGTGAACGCCATGACCAAGAGCACCCGCCCCGACACCCGCTGGCAGTTCTGGATCGATCGCGGCGGCACCTTCACCGACATCGTGGCCAGGAAGCCGGACGGATCGCTGGTCACCCACAAGCTGCTCTCTGAAAACCCGGAGCAATACCGGGACGCGGCCGTGGCGGGCATTCGCCACCTGCTGGGGCTCCAACCCGGCGAAGCCGTCACACCCGAGCGGGTGGAGTGCGTGAAGATGGGCACCACGGTCGCCACCAACGCGCTGCTGGAGCGCAAGGGAGAGCCCACGCTGCTGGTGACCACCCGCGGCTTTCGCGATGCCCTGCGCATCGCCTACCAGAACCGGCCGCGCCTGTTCGACCGTCGCATCGTGCTGCCCGAGTTGCTGTACAGCGAAGTGATCGAGGCCCGGGAGCGCCTGGGCGCGCAGGGTGAGGTGCTGCACGCGCTCGAAGAGGCGACGTTGCGCGCCGATCTGCAGGCGGCCTTTGACCGCGGTCTGCGCAGCGTGGCCATCGTCTTCATGCACGGTTATCGATTCGCCGGGCACGAGCAGGCTGCGAGCCGGATGGCGCGCGAGGTCGGCTTCACCCAGGTGAGCACCTCGCACGAGACCAGTCCGATGATGAAGTTCGTGAGCCGCGGCGACACGACCGTGGTCGACGCGTATCTCTCGCCCATCCTGCGTCGCTACGTGGAGCAGGTGGCGGGCGAGATGCCCGGGGTCAAGCTGTTCTTCATGCAGTCGTCGGGTGGCCTGGCCGACGCGCGCGCCTTCCAGGGCAAGGATGCGATCCTCTCCGGCCCCGCGGGCGGCATCGTCGGCATGGCCCGCACCGCAGGCCTGGCCGGGCAGCACAAGGTGATCGGCTTCGACATGGGCGGCACCTCCACCGACGTCTCGCACTACGCGGGCGAATTCGAGCGCGAGTTCGAAACCCAGGTGGCCGGCGTGCGCATGCGCGCCCCGATGATGAGCATCCACACGGTGGCGGCGGGCGGCGGATCGATCCTCGCGTTCGACGGCGCCCGTTTTCGTGTCGGACCCGAGAGCGCTGGTGCGAACCCCGGCCCGGCCAGCTACCGGCGCGGTGGACCGCTGGCCGTGACCGATGCGAATGTCATGACCGGCAAGATCCAGCCAGGCTACTTTCCCAGGGTGTTCGGCCCCCGCGCCGACGAGGCACTCAGCCTGGAAGCGGTGCAGCAGAAGTTCGGCGAACTCGCCACGCAGACCGGGCGGGCGCCCGAGGAGGTGGCCGAAGGTTTCATCAACATCGCGGTGCAGCAGATGGCCAATGCCATCAAGAAGATTTCGGTCGCGCGCGGTTACGACGTCACCCGCTACACGCTGCAGTGTTTTGGCGGCGCCGGCGGTCAGCACGCCTGCCTGGTCGCCGATGCGCTGGGCATGACGCGCGTGTTCGTGCACCCGCTGGCGGGCGTGCTCAGCGCGTACGGCATGGGCCTGGCCGACCAGAACGTGATTCGCGAGCAGGCGGTGGAGCTGCCGCTGGCGGCCGACTCCCTGCCCCTGGTTGCCGACGCGCTTGATGCCCTGGCCCACACCGCGCGGGCCGAGCTGGAACGCCAGCAGGTGAACGCGGGAGAGGCCCGGGTGCACCAGAGGGTGCATGTGCGCTACGAGGGCAGCGACTCGGCCCTGGTGATTCCGTTTGGCGATCTCGCTGCCATCGAAGCGGGCTTTGAGTCGGCTTACCGGCAGCGCTTCGCTTTCCTGATGCAGGGCAAGCGTCTGGTGGTGGAGGCGGTTTCGGTGGAAGCGGTGTTGGCGGGTGATGCACCCGACGAACCCCGGCTGCAGACGCATGAACCGCGCGAAGTGCCGCGGCGCGAAACCGTGCGCATGTATTCGGGTGGCCAGTGGCTCGATGCCGCCCTGGTGGTGCGTGAGGACATGCGTCCAGGTGATGTGGTGCCGGGGCCGGCCATCATTGCCGAAAGGAACGCAACCACCGTGGTCGAGCCGGGCTGGGAAGCGGTGCTCACCGCGCTCGATCATCTGGTGCTGGACCGCCGCATTCCGCGCACCGTGACTTACGCGGTGGGCACCACGGTGGACCCGGTGCTGCTGGAGGTGTTCAACAACCTGTTCATGAACATTGCCGAGCAGATGGGACTGCAACTGCAGAACACCGCCTACTCGGTCAACATCAAGGAGCGACTCGATTTCTCGTGCGCCCTGTTCGATGCCGAAGGCAACCTGATCGCCAACGCGCCGCACATGCCGGTGCACCTGGGCTCGATGGGCGAGAGCATCAAGACCGTGATCCGCGAGAACGCGGGAAAGATGCAGTCGGGTGACGTGTATGCACTCAACGACCCCTACCACGGTGGTACCCACCTGCCCGACGTGACCGTGATCACGCCGGTGTACCTGGGTGGGCAGGGCCTGCGCGCCGCCGGGCCGCCCCAAGGCGCGAACGCCCCCTCGGGGGGCAGCGACGTGCGCGAAGCGCCGAGCGTGGGGGCCATGTTCTACGTTGGATCACGCGGTCACCACGCCGACATCGGCGGCACGACGCCGGGCTCCATGCCACCGTTCTCGACGCGCATCGAAGAAGAGGGCGTGCAGATCAACAACGTGAAGCTGGTCGACCGTGGCGTGCTGCGCGAGGCCGAGATGGTGGCGCTGCTGCAGAGCGGCGAATTCCCGTCGAGGAATCCGCAACAGAACATGGCCGACCTCAAGGCGCAGATCGCCGCCAACGAAAAGGGTGTGCAGGAACTGCGCAAGATGGTCGACCAGTTCGGTCTGGATGTCGTGCAGGCCTACATGGGTCATGTGCAGGACAACGCGGAGGAGTCGGTGCGCCGGGTGGTCACGCGTCTGAAGGACGGCGCCTTTACCTTGCCGCTGGACAACGGCGCGCAGATCCAGGTGGCGGTGCGGGTGAACACCGCCGAGCGCAGTGCAGAAATCGACTTCACCGGCACCTCGGCCCAGCAAGCGAACAACTTCAACGCCCCGACCGCGGTGTGCATGGCGGCCGTGCTCTATGTGTTCCGCACGCTGGTGGACGACGACATTCCGCTCAATGCGGGTTGTTTGAAGCCGCTCAAGGTGATCATCCCGCCCGGCTCCATGCTCAATCCCAACCCGCCGGCCTCGGTGGTGGCGGGCAACGTGGAGACATCCAGCTGCATCACGAACGCGCTGTACGGTGCGCTCGGCGTGATGGCGGCCAGCCAGTGCACGATGAACAACTTCACCTTCGGCAACGCCAGGCACCAGTACTACGAGACGATCTCGGGTGGCAGTGGTGCTGGCGAGGGTTTTGATGGCACGAGCGTGGTGCAGACCCACATGACCAACTCCCGCCTGACCGACCCCGAGGTGCTGGAGTTCCGCTTCCCGGTGCGGCTGGAGAGCTACGAGATCCGCGAAGGCTCGGGCGGAGCTGGCCGCTGGCACGGTGGTCATGGCGGTGTGCGCCGCGTGCGCTTTCTGGAAGACATGACCGCGAGCATCCTGTCCAACGGCCGCGTGCACGGTGCCTTCGGCATGGCAGGCGGGCAGGCTGGACAGGTGGGCATCAACCGCGTTGTGCGCCTGGATGGTTCCGTCGAAGAACTGGGGCACATCGGCCAGGCCGAGATGAAGCCCGGTGACATCTTCGAGATCCACACGCCCGGTGGGGGCGGCTACGGAAAACCCTAGGGCTGTCCGCAGCGCAGGGAATCGTCAGAGCTCTTCCACACGCCGGGCCGGGTAGCTGTCCCAGGCCTGGCAGCCGGGGCACTGCCAGAAGTGCTGGCGCGCCTCGAAGCCGCAGGCGGCGCAGCGGTAGCGCTTGAGCGGTCCGCTCGCCTGGTCCAGGGCGCGCTGCACCGGCACCTGCGCCAGGGGGTCCGACAGGGTTTCACCCGCCAGCCACCGAGCCGTGATCACCAGCGACGGTTCGCGTTCCAGGTGGTTCAGGTAGCGGGTCCGTGCTGCCGTGGTGTCGGTGCTGAGGGCGGCCAGCGCTTCGGTCACGTCCACCGAAGGAGCACGGTCGTGACTGGCCTGCAGCAGCGCAACCGCCTCGGCTTGCCTGCCGCACTGGCGTGCGACGGCCGCCAGTTGCGCGGCCACCAGCGGGAGGTACTGCGGCGCGTGGCGGTTCAACTGGAGCAGTGCGTCGAAGGCCTCGGACGTGTTGCCGGCCTGCGCCTTGAGCGCCGATATGCCCATCCAGCCGCGTGCCAGCTGGGGCGCCCGCAAAACGGCCTCTTCCAGCAACGGGAGTGCGTTCTCCAGGTCCCCATTGCGCTGTGCGATCTCGGCCTGTTCGCAGAGGTAATGCGCCAGACGTGGCGCAAAGCTGCCTTGTTCGGCCGTCTCCAGTCGTTGGGCGATCTCCTTGGCGCGAGGCCAGTCGCGAGAACGTTCGTAGATGCCGAGCAAGGCCAGCAAGGCCTCGCCTTCGAACGCCGAGCCCTGCAGCTTGTTGAGCGCGGCCTCGGCTCGGTCGAGCAGGCCGGCCTTGAGAAAGTCCATGGCGAGGGCGTGTTGCGCGCGGTCGCGGTCCTTGCTGCTGAGGTCGGCGCGAGACAGCAGGTGTTCGTGCACCCGCACCGCCCGGTCGTAGTCGCCCCTGCGCCGGAACAGGTTGCCCAGGGCGAAATGCAGCTCGGCTGTGTCGGGATCGCCCTGCACGGCCTCGATGAACGCATCGATCGCCTGGTCCTGTTGCTCGTTGAGCAGGTGGTTCAGGCCCCGGAAGTAGGCCTTGGGCGCCTGGCGGCTTTCCATGCGCCACTGGCGCAGGTCGAGGCGGGATGCGCCCCAGCCCAGCGCAAACGCCAGCGGCAGGCCCCACAGCAGCCAGGTGAAATCAAAGTCCATGACGGCGGTCGACGGGATCGGGCAGAAGCGTGGAATCGGCGTCGAAGGACGTGCTGGCGGTGGCCGATGCCGCGCGGCGGCGCGATCGTTTGGCCCTCAGCCACAGCGGCAGCATGACCAGCACACCGAGAAAAACCCCGAGAACCAGGGCAACCAGAATCACGAGCACCAGCGGCGCCTGCCAGCTGGCACCGAAAAACAGGTTGAGCGTCACGCTGTCCTGGTTGTTCAGCGCGAAGGCGAACAACACAAAAAAAATGGCTGCGTTGAGCAGCCACATCAGGTATTTCAATTCGTCCCCTTTGTGGTGGGGCGATTGTAGCGATCAGGTCGCTGCCGGGGCAGCGAGCGTCACGTGGGCTTCTTCGGGTCCAGCCCGAGGATTTCTGCCGTCCTGGCGTCCACCTGTTCGCGCAGGGCCTTGCCCGGCTTGAAGTGCGGCACACGCTTTTCGGGAATCATCACGCTCTCGCCGGAACGCGGGTTTCGACCCACGCGCGGCGAGCGGCGATTGACCGAGAAGCTGCCAAAGCCACGAATCTCGATCCGGTGGCCCTTGACCAGCGCGTCGCCCATGGCGTCAAGGATGGCCTTGACGGCGAACTCGGCGTCGCGGTGGGTCAGCTGGCCAAACCGGCTGGCCAACGCTTCAACGAGGTCGCTGCGTGTCATGTGATCGGGTCTGGGCTTGGTCATTCAAGGACCGGCGCCCGCTCAGGGTACATGCCGTGAGGCATGACGCTGACCCGGCGCCGGCAATCGAACTCAGCCGTTGTTGTTGTCCAGCTTGGCGCGCAACAGGGCGCCCAGGCTGGTGGTGCCGGCGCTCTCGCGCGAGGACTGCTGGCTCAGGCTTGCCATGGCTTCCTGCTGGTCGGCGGCGTCCTTGGCCTTGATGGACAACTGGATGTTGCGCGTCTTGCGGTCGATGTTCACCACCACGGTGGTGACTTCGTCGCCTTCTTTCAGCATGTTGCGTGCGTCTTCCACACGGTCACGGCTGATTTCGCTGGCACGCAGGTAACCCAGCACGTCTTCGCCCAGGTCGATCTCGGCGCCTTTGGCATCGACGGTCTTGACCTTGCCGGTGACGATCGAACCCTTGTCGTTCACTGCCGCGAAGGTGGTGAACGGGTCGCCATCGAGCTGCTTGATGCCCAGGGAGATGCGCTCGCGCTCGACGTCGATGGCCAGCACGATGGCTTCGACTTCCTGGCCCTTCTTGTAGTTGCGAACGGCGGCTTCGCCGGTTTCGTTCCACGACAGGTCGGACAGGTGAACCAGACCGTCGATGCCGGCGGCCAGACCCACGAACACGCCGAAGTCGGTGATCGACTTGATCGGGCCCTTGACGCGGTCACCGCGCTTGGTCGCTTCGGCAAACTCGTGCCATGGGTTGGCGCGGCACTGCTTCATGCCCAGCGAGATGCGGCGCTTGTCTTCGTCGATGTCGAGCACCATGACTTCGACCTCGTCGCCCAGCGACACCAGCTTGGATGGCGCCACGTTCTTGTTCGTCCAGTCCATTTCGGACACGTGCACCAGACCTTCGATGCCTGGCTCGAGTTCCACGAACGCGCCGTAGTCGGCGATGTTGGTGATCTTGCCGAACATGCGGGTGCTCTGGGGGTAGCGGCGGGCCACGCCCATCCAGGGGTCATCGCCCATCTGCTTCAGACCCAGCGAGACGCGGTGCTTCTCGGTGTCGAACTTGAGGATCTTGGCGGTGATTTCCTGGCCTGCCTGGACCACTTCGCTCGGGTGGCGAACACGGCGCCATGCCATGTCGGTGATGTGCAGCAGACCGTCGATGCCGCCGAGGTCCACGAACGCACCGTATTCGGTGATGTTCTTGACCACGCCATGAACGATGGCGCCTTCTTTCAGGGTGTCCATCAGCTTGGCGCGCTCTTCGCCCATGGAGGCTTCCACCACTGCGCGGCGGCTCAGCACCACGTTGTTGCGCTTGCGGTCGAGCTTGATGACCTTGAATTCCAGGGTCTTGTTTTCGTACGGGGTCAGGTCCTTGGTCGGACGGCTGTCGACCAGCGAACCGGGCAGGAACGCGCTGATGCCGTTGACCATGACCTTCAGGCCGCCCTTGACCTTGCTGGAGGTCGTGCCGGTGACGAATTCGCCCGACTCGAGCGCTTTCTCCAGGGACATCCACGATGCCAGGCGCTTGGCCTTGTCGCGCGACAGCAGGGTGTCGCCGAAACCGTTTTCGACGGAATCGATGGCGACGGACACGAAGTCGCCCACCTGCACTTCGAGTTCACCCAGGTCGTTCTTGAATTCGGCCAGCGGCACATAGGCTTCCGACTTCAGACCGGCGTTGACCACCACGTGGCTGTGTTCGATGCGAACAACTTCAGCGGTGATGACTTCGCCCGAGCGCATTTCGGCGCGTTTGAGGGACTCTTCGAACAGGGCGGCAAAAGATTCAGACATTGAATTTCCTAAAACCACTCAGCGTCGGCGCCGTCAACCGGTTTGATTCGGTTTGCGCAGGGATCGACGTGTGGGCGGCGTTGACATTGCGGTGCGATACACCGCGGGGTTGGTTGAAAAGAACCGTCAGACATGCGGGCTGGGAGCGCCCGGCTGTGCCGTCAGGGCCGTTTGTGTTGCGCGCTCAGTTCCCCGAGAACGCCGTTTTGCCCTGCCACCAGTTCATCACCACCTGCACCGATTGCTCGATGTCCAGTTCGGAGTTGTCCAGCCTCAAGGCATCTTCGGCAGGCTTGAGCGGTGCATGCGCGCGGGATGAGTCCCTCGAATCACGCACCTTCAGGTCTGCCAAAAGACTGTCGATGTTAGCAGCAATTCCCTTTGAAATCAATTGCTTATGGCGGCGTTCGGCGCGTTGCTCGGCGGTCGCCGTCAGGAACACCTTCAGGGGCGCATCGGGAAAGATCACCGTGCCCATGTCGCGCCCGTCGGCCACCAGGCCGGGCAGGCGCCTGAAGCTCAGTTGCAGGGCATGCAGGGCCGAGCGCACCGCGAGGTGTTGCGACACCCTGGACGCCATGCCCCCGGTGGACTCCAGGCGCAACGGGTCGGTGATGTCGCGGCCCGCCAGGAAGACCCGGTGGTCGCGAAAGGCCAGGGGGAGCTGGGCGGCCAGGCGGGCGAGCGCGGCTTCGTCTTCGAGCGACACGCCCGCGTCCTGCGCTGCCAGGGCCGTTGCCCGGTAGAGGGCGCCGGAGTCGAGCAGGTGGTAACCCAGGCGTTGCGCGAGTCGGGCGGCCAGCGTGCCCTTGCCCGATGCCGTGGGGCCGTCGATGCAGAGCACCGGGATGTCCCGGGGCGATGCGCTGCACACGTCGAACAAGGTCTCGAAATAGTCCGGAAAGGTCTTGGCCACGCATTTCGGGTCTTCGATGCGCACCGGCAGGCCGCCCGGGTTGAAGGCGGCGAGCGAGAAACACATGGCGACCCGGTGGTCGTCGTAGGTGTGGATGCTGGCAGGGCGCCATGCTTCGGGCGGCGTGATGCGAATGAAGTCCGCGCCTTCCTCGACGCTCGCGCCCAGCTTGCGTGACTCGTTGGCCATGGCCGCGATGCGGTCGGTTTCCTTGACCCGCCAGCTGGCGATGTTGCGCAGCGTGGTGGTGCCGTTGGCGTAAAGCGCCATCACGGCCAGGGTCATGGCGGCATCGGGGATGTGGTTGCAGTCCAGCTCGATGGCCTGGAGCGGCCATGCGCCCCGGCGGATGTGCAGGCTGTTGGCTTCACCTGTGATGTCGGCGCCCATGAGCCGGGCGGCTTCGACGAAGCGGATGTCGCCCTGGATGGACGCCAGTCCCACACCTTCGATGGTGATGCCCTGGTCACCCGAAGCGATGGCGCCCAGCGCAATGAAGTAACTGGCCGAGGATGCATCGCCTTCCACCGGGATGCGTCCCGGCGAGCGGTATCGGCTGCCTGCTGGAATGGTGAAACGCTGCCAGTCGTCGCGCTGCACATGAACCCCGAATCGGGCGAGCAGATTGAGCGTGATTTCAATGTAGGGGCGCGAGATCAGTTCGCCGACCACCTCGATCACGATGGCCTGCTGTTGCGCCGCCAGCGGAAGGGCCAGCAACAGCGCCGTGAGGAACTGGCTGGACACGTCGCCGCGCACCCGGATGGGCTGGTCGAGTTGCAGGCCTGTGGCCGAGCCCGAACCGATCTTGAGTGGGGGGTAGCCCTCCTGTCCCGTGCACTCCACCGCACAGCCGAGCTGGCGCAGGGCGTCCACCAGGTCGCCGATCGGGCGCTCGTGCATGCGGGGCACACCACCGAGTTCGAATTCGGCTCCGTGCGTGGAGGCCAGCAGCGCCAGCGCTGCGGTCAGCGGGCGCATGGCCGTGCCGGCGTTGCCGAGAAACAGCCGCGCGCGTTGCACCGGCAGCAAGCCACCCAGGCCATGCACCCGCAGGGCACCGTCGGTTTGGGGCTCGATGTGGCAACCGAGCTGACGCAACGCGTCGAGCATCACCTGGGTGTCGTCGGAGTCCAGCAGGTCGGCCACGTCGGTGTGGCCCTCGCTCAAGGCGGCGAGCAGGAGCACCCGGTTGGAGATGCTCTTGGAGCCCGGCAGGCGCACGGTGCCGCCGGCAGCAGCCAGCGGAGGAATGTCGAGGAAAGGAATGGAGTACATGCGCGTTGACGCGAACAAGCCACGTCGGGCGGTCTCAGCCCTGCGGCTTGATGGCTGTCATGCGCCAGTGGGCGCGGGCACTGCTGGCCTGATCGATCAGGGCCTCCAGCGCATCCGGGTTGTCGGCGTTGATGGCGGTTTCCAGGGCGTGCAATGCGCGCTGGAACAGACGCGACTGCGCCAGCAGCTCTTCGCGGTTGGACATCAGGATGTCCCGCCAGACCAGTGGATCGCTGGCCGCGATGCGCGTGAAGTCGCGAAACCCCGGGCCTGCCAGCGACAGGAAGTCGGCGGCCTGCTGCTGGCTCTGGATGCCGTTCATCAGGGCGAACGCAACCAGGTGGGGCAGGTGGCTCACCGCCGCATAGGCCGCGTCGTGCGCCTCCGGCGACATCTGCTTGACGTGGCAGCCCAGCGCAGCCCAGACCTTGTGCGCCTTCTCAAGCTGCGCGGTGAGCGTGCGCTCGATCGGTGTGAGGATGACCTGGCGACCCTTGTACAAATCCGCATCGGCGTGCTCCACGCCGGCCACTTCCTTGCCGGCGATCGGGTGGGTGGGCACGAACACGCCCACCTGATCCTTGAGCACACGCCGCGCCGCGTCGATCACCTCGCGCTTGGTGGAACCCACGTCCATGATCAGGACGTCGCCGCGCACCAGGTGCCGGATCGCCTTGAAAGTGGCTTCGGTGGCCGACACCGGCACCGCCAGCAGCACGAGGTCGGCGCCGGAGACAGCCAGCAGGGCAGAAGGTGCCTCCACGTCGATCACGCCCATCTGGCGCGCCCGCTCGGTGGTCGATGGTGATTTGCTGTACCCGACCACGCGCTTGACCAGACCGGCACGCTTGAGCGCCAGCGCAAACGACCCGCCCATCATTCCGCAGCCGATCAATCCCAGTTGTTCAAACATCATTCGTTCACCGGGTACGCGCCCAGGACCTTGTAGAAAGCGCACAGACCCTGCAGCTCCTGAAGCGCTGCGGCAACGTGGGGCTGGGACGGATGGCCGGCAATGTCGATGTAGAAGTAGTACTCCCACTGCCCGGACTTGGCTGGGCGCGACTCGAAACGCGTCATCGAGACGCCGTTGTTCTTCAGCGGCACGAGCAGGTCGTGCACCGCGCCTGGCCGGTTCGGCACCGACACCACCAGGCTGGTGCAATCGCGCCCGGATGCGGGCGGCATCGCCAGCGTCTGCGGCAAGGCGATCACGGCAAAACGGGTGCGGTTGTAGGCTTCGTCCTGGATCGCATGCGAGACGATGTGCAGACCGAACTGGCCGGCAGCGCGCTCGCTGGCAATGCCTGCCCAGGCGGGGTTGGTGGCGGCCAGCCGGGCACCCTCGGCGTTGCTGGAAACTGCCCGCTTTTCGGCCTTCGGCAGGTGTTGCGACAGCCAGTTCTGGCATTGGGCCAGGGCCTGAGGGTGCGCCATGACCACCTCGACGCCATCGAGCGTGTTGAGCTGGCGCAGCAGGTTGTGGCGAATCAGCATGCTCACCTCACCGACCACATGCACGGGCGAACGCAGGAAGAGATCAAGCGATCGCGCCACCACACCTTCGGTGGAGTTCTCCATGCCGACCACGCCGTACTGCGCCGTGCCGGCGGCAGTGGCGTGAAACACCTCGTCGAAGTCGGCGCAGTAGATCAGGTTGGCGGCGCTGCCGAAAAACTCGATGGCGGCCTGTTCACAAAAGGTGCCTTGCGGACCGAGCACGGCCACGCGTTGGGGCGCTTCGAGCGCCAGGCAGGCCGACATGATCTCGCGCCAGATGGCCGCCACGTGCTGGTTCAGCAGCGGGCCCTGGTTGGCGCCCTGGATTTTTTCGATGACCTGGGCCACGCGGTCCGGTCGGAAAAACGGGGAGCCTTCCTGCCGCTTGATCACGCCGACCTCTTCGGCCACGCGCGCGCGCTGGTTGAGCAACGTCAGCAGTTGCTGGTCCAGCGCGTCGATTTGAACGCGCAGGGCCGCCAGGGCATTGGACTGGGTGGGTTGGGTCATGTCTCTGGGTTCTGGAGCCTGCATTCAAGCCCGTGTTTTTTCGAAGTCGCGCATGTGGTTCACCAGCGCCTGCACCCCTTCCAGGGGCATGGCGTTGTAAATGCTCGCCCGCATGCCACCCACCGATTTGTGCCCTTTGAGTTGCAGCAGACCGGCGGCCCTGGCGCCTGACAGGAAAGCGTCGTTCAGGGATTCGTCGCGCAGGAAGAATGGAACGTTCATGCGCGAACGGCAGTCCCGCGCGACCTTGTTGAAGTAGAGCGAGGAGCTGTCGATGAAGTCGTACAGCAGCGATGCCTTGGTGATGTTGCGTTGCTCCATCGCCGCGACGCCGCTCAGGCCGCCCTCCGTCTGGCGCTTGAGCCACTGAAAGGTGAGGCCCGCCATGTAGATGCCGAAGGTGGGTGGCGTGTTGTACATCGAGCCGTTGGCGGCCACCGTCTTGTAGTCGAAGGCGCTCGGGCAGGCGGGCAGGGCGTGACCGAGCAGGTCCTCGCGCACGACCACCAGGGTCAGGCCGGCCGGCCCCAGATTCTTCTGGGCGCCGCCGAAGGCCAGGCCCACGCGCGACCAGTCCACCGTTCGCGACGCGACGTGGGACGAGAAGTCGATCACCAGGGGCGCCCGGCTGCCAAGGGCCTTGAGGTCGGGCAGCTGATGGAACTCGACCCCGTGAATGGTTTCGTTGCTGCAGATGTGCACGTACCGTGCATCCGCACTGAGGGTCCATGACGCCGGTGCCGGCAGGGTGGTGTGGTTCGAGTCGCTGTTGCTGGCGGCCAGCAGCGGCTGCGCATAACGTGCCGCTTCCTTCATGGACTTTTCGCTCCAGCTGCCCGACACCACGAAGTCGACCTTGCCGGCACGCGAGAGGTTCAAGGGCACGATGGCGTTTTCAGCCAGGCCTCCGCCCTGCATGAAAAGGATGCGGAACTCCGGGGGAACGGCGAGCAGCTCGCGCAAGTCGGTCTCTGCCGCTTCGATGATGGCGCTGAATTCCTTGCCGCGGTGGCTCATCTCCATCACGCCCATGCCGCTGCCGTGCCAGTCGAGCATTTCATCGGCCGCTTGCTGAAGCACTTCGACGGGCATGGCCGCAGGGCCGGCCGAGAAATTGAACGGGCGTGCCATCACGCCTCAGGGCCCGGATCGCCCGCCCCGTCCGTCTCCTCGAGCTCTGGAACGTTGGCATCGTTTTCGACAATGCGTTGCAAACCCGAAAGCTCGGCGCCTTCGTCCAGCGCGATCAGCGTGACGCCTTGAGTGGCACGCCCCATTTCGCGTATCTCCGATACCCGTGTGCGCACCAGCACGCCCTTGTCGGTGATCAGCATGATCTCGTCATCGGTGTGCACCAGCGTGGCGGCCACCACCTTGCCGTTGCGCTCGGTCTGCTGAATGGCGATCATGCCCTTGGTGCCGCGTCCGTGGCGCGTGTATTCGGCAATCGGTGTGCGTTTGCCGTAGCCGTTGATGGTGGCGGTCAGCACGCTCTGGTCTTCGTCTTCGGCCACCAGCATGGCAATCACGCTCTGGCTCTCCTCGATCATCATGCCGCGCACGCCGCGCGCGTTGCGCCCCATCGGACGCACATCGTTCTCGTCGAAGCGCACGGCCTTGCCACCGTCGCTGAACAGCATGACATCGTGCTGCCCGTCGGTGAGCGCCGCACCGATCAGGAAGTCGCCCTCGTCCAGGTCCACCGCGATGATGCCCGCCTTGCGTGGGTTGCTGAATTCATCCAGTGCGGTCTTCTTGACCGTGCCCATGCTCGTGGCCATGAAGACGTAGTGGTCGGACGGGAAGCTGCGCATCTCGCCCGTCAGCGGCAGCACGACGTTGATCTTTTCACCCTCCTGCAGCGGGAACATGTTGACGATCGGCCTGCCGCGCGATCCACGCGAGCCGGCGGGCACCTCCCAGACCTTGAGCCAGTACAGGCGGCCCCGGTTGGAAAAACACAGGATGTAGTCGTGCGTGTTGGCGATGAAGAGCTGGTCGATCCAGTCGTCTTCCTTGGTGGACGTGGCCTGTTTGCCCCGTCCTCCTCGTTTTTGCGCCCGGTACTCGGACAAAGGCTGGCTCTTGATATAGCCGCTGTGGCTGAGCGTGACCACCATGTCGGTGGGTGTGATCAGGTCTTCGGTGGCCAGGTCCTGCGCGTTGTGTTCGATCTCGCTGCGGCGCGCGCCCAGCTTGGTCTGGCCGAACTCCTGTTTCACGATGACCAGTTCGTCGCTGATGATGGTCGAGACCCGCTCCGGCTTGGACAGGATGTCGAGCAGATCGTCGATCTCGCCCATGACCTCCTTGTACTCCGCCACGATCTTGTCCTGCTCCAGCCCGGTCAGGCGTTGCAGACGCATTTGCAGGATCTCCTGCGCCTGCGTCTCCGACAATCGATACAGGCCATCGCCACCCATGCCGAACGCCTTCTCCAGACCGTCCGGACGGTAGTCGTCGGCATTGATGACACCACCATCGGCGCGGGTCCTGGTGAGCATTTCGCGCACCAGCTGACTGTCCCATGGGCGGGCCATCAACTCGGCTTTGGCGACCGGAGGAGTGGGCGACTCGCGGATGATGCGGATGAAATCGTCGATGTTGGCCAGTGCCACGGCCAGGCCTTCCAGCACATGGCCGCGCTCGCGTGCCTTGCGCAGGTTGAACACCGTGCGCCGGGTCACGACTTCGCGGCGGTGCTCCAGGAAGACCTGGATCAGGTCCTTCAGGTTGCACAGGCGGGGCTGCCCGTCCACCAATGCCACCATGTTGATGCCGAAGGTGTCCTGCAGTTGGGTCTGTTTGTACAGGTTGTTGAGCACCACCTCGGGCACTTCGCCCCGCTTGAGCTCGATCACCAACCGCATGCCCGATTTGTCGGACTCGTCCTGAATGTGGCTGATGCCCTCGATCTTTTTTTCATGCACGAGTTCGGCGATCCGCTCCTGCAGCGTCTTCTTGTTCACCTGGTAGGGCAACTCGTCCACGATGATCGACTGGCGCTGACCACGGTCGATGTCCTCGAAGTGGCACTTGGCACGCATCACCACCCGTCCGCGGCCGGTGCGGTAGCCGTCTTTCACGCCATTGATGCCATAGATGATGCCGGCGGTGGGAAAGTCGGGCGCTGGAATGATCTCCATCAGTTCGTCGATGGAGGCTTCCGGGTGCTTCAACAGGTGAAGGCAGGCGTCCACCACCTCGTTGAGGTTGTGCGGCGGGATGTTGGTGGCCATGCCCACCGCGATGCCCGAAGAGCCATTGACCAACAAATTGGGTAAGCGCGACGGCAGTACCAGCGGTTCCTTCTCGGAGCCGTCGTAGTTGGGGCCGAAGTTGACAGTCTCCTTGTCGATGTCTGCCAGCATCTCGTGCGAGATCTTGGACAACCTGATTTCGGTGTACCGCATGGCCGCTGCGTTGTCGCCGTCCACCGAACCGAAGTTGCCCTGACCGTCCACCAGCATGTGCCGCAACGAAAAATCCTGCGCCATGCGCACGATGGTGTCGTACACCGCGCTGTCCCCGTGGGGATGGTATTTACCAATCACATCACCAACGATACGGGCCGATTTCTTGTACGGCCGGTTCCAGTCGTTGTTGAGTTCGTGCATCGCAAACAGCACCCGGCGATGCACGGGCTTGAGACCGTCGCGCGCATCGGGCAGTGCCCGCCCGACGATCACGCTCATCGCGTAGTCGAGGTAACTGCGGCGCATCTCCTCTTCAAGACTGATGGGCAGGGTCTCTTTGGCGAACTGTGTCATGGGCAGGGGCTGATGGGCGTCGGGTGGGCCAAAAGGCAACCCGCCATTTTACGGGGCGCGCCATGGCAGATTACCCCGTACTGTTTGTTGTAACCCAACAACGAATGCAGGTGATGCTGGAATTGAGTCCCCGAGGCACCAGAGCCGCCCGTCTGCCGTTTGACGCTTGTGGCACAATGAAATCCAGCGTTTTGAGTGGTGGTCACTTCAAGCGTCTTTTTTTGTACGCAGATAGTCTGCGGCTTACCAAGAGGAAAACCATGAAAAAACTCAACAAAGTGGCAATGCTGATCGCAACCGCCGCCATGGCAACGGCCGCCGGCGCCCAAACCATCGACAACTGGCGCAATGGCACCAGCGATCTGGCCTGGAAAAACGGTACCAACGAACTGTGCTGGCGCGATGCCAGCTGGACGCCAGCAACGGCTGCTGTTGGTTGCGACGGTGCCATCGTTCCGGTTGCAGCTCCCGCGCGCGCGCCCGCACCGGCTCCAGCACCCGCCCCTGCTGCTGCCCCGGCACCAGCGCCTGCCCGCGCTCCGGCCGCCGCTCCTGCTCCTGCTGCATCCAAAGTGACCTACGCCGCCGATGCGTTCTTCGACTTCGACAAGGCCGTCCTCAAGCCCGAAGGCAAAGCCAAGCTCGACGACCTCGCCAGCAAGGTTTCCGGCATCAACCTGGAAGTCGTGATCGCCGTCGGCCACACCGATTCCACCGGTGCCGCTGGTTACAACCAGGCCCTGTCGAACCGCCGCGCCGAAGCCGTGAAGGCTTACCTGGTGAGCAAAGGCATTGAAAGCAACCGCATCTACACCGAAGGCAAGGGCTTGACCCAGCCCGTGGCCGACAACGCCACTCGCGAAGGCCGTGCCAAGAACCGCCGCGTTGAAGTGGAAGTGGTGGGCACCCGCTCCAATCGCTAATCCCTCGGGATTCTCAAGAAAACCGCGCCTTGGCGCGGTTTTTTCTTGGGCTGACGATAATCAACGCATGAACCAAAACCTCAATGCCGATCCTGCAGAATTGGCCAAGTTTTCCGATCTGGCCCATCGATGGTGGGACCCCGAAAGCGAATTTCGACCGTTGCATCAAATCAACCCATTGCGGTTGACCTGGATAGATTCGTTGGCGCGGATCGAAGGCAAACGGGTGCTGGACATTGGTTGCGGTGGAGGCATCCTTTCAGATGCCATGGCCCGCAAGGGCGCGTCGGTCACCGGAATCGATCTCTCCGTCAAGGCCCTCAAGGTCGCACAGTTGCATGCGTTGGAAGCAGGTACTTCCAACGTCGACTACCTTGAGATCAGCGCAGAAGCCATGGCCTTGCAGGAACCTGGTGCTTTTGACGTGGTGACATGCATGGAGATGCTGGAGCACGTGCCTGACCCCTCCTCGATCGTGCGGGCCTGTTCCACGCTGGTCAAACCAGGCGGTTGGGTGTTCTTCTCGACGCTCAATCGCAACCCGAAGTCTTTCCTGTTCGCGATCCTGGGGGCCGAGTACGTCCTTCAATTGCTTCCCAAAGGAACACACGAATACGCCAAGTTCATCAAGCCAAGCGAACTGGCCGGTTATGCACGTGGTGTCGGGCTTGAATTGACCGAGACGCGTGGCATGGAATACAACCCGCTCTCGCGCCGCTACTGGTTGAGCGACGACACCAGCGTCAACTACCTGTTCGCCACCCGCAAGGCATGAATTCCTTGATCTTCAAGGGTGTACGCGCTGTTCTGTTCGATCTGGACGGCACTCTCATAGACAGCGCCCCCGATCTGGGAGCCGCAGCCGACGAAATGCGTCTGCGCAGGGGCCTTGCATCCAAACCGTTGGCAGAGTATCGACCCCATGTGGGTTCTGGGGCGCGGGGCATGCTGCATGTGGCTTTCGGCATGGACGCACAACATTCGAACTACGAGCACTACAGGGAAGAGTTCTTCCTTTTGTACGAAGGCTGCCTGACCCAGCGCACGCGGGCGTTCGATGAGGTCGACCAACTTGTGGCGTCGTTGCTCGAGCGGCGTTTGCTCTGGGGAGTGGTGACCAACAAGGCCCAACGCTTCGCGTTGCCCATCACCCAATCCATGGGTCTGTTCGAGTCGGCGTCCGCCGTGATCTGCGGCGACACGACGCCCCACGCCAAGCCACATCCTGCCCCTTTGCTGGAAGCCGCTCGCCGTTTGTCCTTGCTGCCGACGCAGTGTGTGTACGTTGGCGATGATGAGCGGGACATCCGTGCCGGGCAGGCTGCAGGCATGAAGACTGTCGCAGCCCGATATGGTTACCTGGGCGCTGGAGCCGATGTGGCAACCTGGGGTGCGGACGCTGAAGTTTCTTCGCCGCTTGAGGTCTTGCAATTGCTCGAAACGTCTTAAACTAGCCGACTTGGGGCTGCACTGGTTTCGACGTGGGTTCGGACGCGCAGCAGGGCATGTCGAGGTTCTGTCACCTCGTAAAGCAACAGAAAAAAACCAACTGCAAACGACGAACGTTTCGCACTCGCCGCTTAATCAGCGGTGAGCCTTGCAACAGCAGGCCGATGGGCTGGGCAAGGGGGTCGCAAGACCTCCCGGCTGCAAGGATAATTTCATCGGCTGGCTCTGCGTCGGGCACCTTGGCGCAGAGCGAGACTCAAGGATGCTGGCTTTCCGTTTAGCGTGCCACTGCGCGACTCGGGCGGCGAGACTCAAATCAGACGGCTACACATGTAGAACTGCTCGAAGAAGGCTTGCGGACGGGGGTTCAAATCCCCCCAGCTCCACCATCACTCTGTTTAAAGGCCGCTAAGTTTCACCACTTAGCGGCCTTTTTCCTTGAAAAACATCACTCTTCTGTTCCAAGGGCTGACAGGAAGCGGTATTGACAGCCAGATATAGCCGGGGGAACATCGGGGGCATGTGTTCCCCCAAAAGCCAATCGGGGGTAGTTTTGTTCCCCCAAGAGGTTCCCCCGTATGTTGACCGATGCCGCTTGCAGAGCCACTGCCTGCCCACCTGACAAAGCCAGAGCGAGGTTCCCCGATGCTGGGGGGCTTTACCTTGAGGTCAGCCCTGCTGGCTCTAGACGCTGGTTCCTGAAGTACCGCAAGGATGGCAAAGAGATGCGGCTGGCGCTCGGTAGCTACCCCGAGATCAGGCTGGCCGATGCAAGGGCAAAGCAGGCCGAGGCAAAGGCACTCAAGCGCAAGGGGGTAGACCCCATTCATGCCAAGAAGGTGGCCAAACTCCACTCCAGCGCACAGGCTGACGATACCTTCGAGGCCGTGGCCCGCGATTGGCACTCCAGGCAGCTTACCAAGTGGTCAGAGGTACACGCTAAGACCGTTTTCAGGCGCATGGAGCGGGATCTGTTTCCATGGATAGGCAAACGTCCGATGGCCCAGCTACACGCTATGGAACTGATGGCAGCGCTGCAAAAGATAGAAGACAGGCAGGCCATCGAGACAGCACACCGGGTTTTGGATATCGCCAGACAGGTTTGGGACTACTGGTTGCCCACGGCCCATGCAGAACAGCGCAACGTCACCGAAGGGCTGAAGGCCCGGCTAAAGCCTTATCACGCCAAAAACTTTGCAGCCATCCTAGACCCCAAGCGCGTGGGCGAGATGATGAGAGCCATCAAGCACTACAAAGGCGGGGTGGTGGTCAGAGTGGCCCTCCAGTTGACGCCCATGCTTTACCAGCGTCCCGGCAATTTGCGAATGATGGAGTGGGGAGAGCTTGACCTATCGGCGGCAACGTGGACGATTCCAAGCGCCAAGATGAAGCGCACTGTTCAAGAAAAAGCGGACGGTGAGGCCCATGTTGTCCCGCTGCCCACTCAGGCCGTGGCGCTGCTGGAAGGGCTGAAACCCATTACTGGGCACGGTCGATACGTTTTCCCCGGCGAGCGTAGCCATGACCGCCCAATCAGCGACAACACGGTCAGAAGCGCTCTCTATGCGATCGGCTTTGGAGAAGAGCAGAAGCCGCATGCATTCAGGGCAGTCGCCAGGACGCTGCTGGTGGACGAACTGGGCCTTGACCCCCTGATGATTGAAGCCAACCTCGCCCATGGTGCGAGAGACAGGTTAGGGCGTAGCTACAACCGCACCCAGTACCTCAAGCAGCGTTTTGAGATGGTGCAGCAGTGGGTCGATTACTTGGACAAGCTGGCCGCTGGTGGTGAGGTTCTCGAATTTAAGAGGGCGTGAGCGATGGACAAAGTTAACCGCCAAAAGTTGGTACTCAGCGACCTAGACCACGTGGAGTTTTGGGACAACTGGCGCGAGGCTGGCCTGGCCATGGGCATAACGCCAAACCCAAAGCGGCTGGACGAGTGGGGCCAGTACATGGAGAACGCTATCACCAACTTCGAGGCCGAAAGCCTGTTCATAGCGTTTGAGAAAGCTGATATGAAAGGCTGGACACGGTACGTTCAAGCTCACCCGCCCAGCCCCGAGGCTTTAGCCGTTTTGGTTATTTTGGGGCTGGAGAAATTTTTAGCCCAGAAAGGGCGTGTGGCGGGACTCGAATCTGGCGTTGCAAGGCGAAAAAATATGCGCTGCACACCGGAAGCGGTGGAAAGGTTGTATCAACAAGAGCTGGACGCTGGCACGGAGAAGCGCAACATTGCGGCGAAGTTGGCAGCCCGTTTAAAAGTCACGCCACACCACATCCGCAACCTGCTAAGGCAAGCAAAAGACAAACGTGACTGAACCGGGTTCACTTTTGAATCCGCTTGTCTACTCCACTTATCGCAACAACCGCCAAGGCGGGATAGGGAGTATTCATGAATATCTGGCGCTTAGAGACCTGCAAGGCAGCAACTGGGTACCGCTCGACTGCGAGCATCTACAGCTTGATGAAAAAGGGGCTTTGGCCCAAGCCCGTTAACATCAACGTCCGCTCGGTGGGCTGGCCCGATGGCGAGATCTTGGCCATCAATGCCGCTCGGATTGCTGGTCAGACAGATGATCAGATTCGCGAGCTTGTGCTGCGCTTGCACGCAAGGCGTAGCGAACTGCTGCAGGTGGCAGCATGACTGCTACCAATCCCGACATCATCAGCCAAAAATAAAACCGGGTAGCGCGTCCACGCTACCCGGCTCATCACTTCAAATGCTGACGTGATTTTAACGGTTTGATGCTGTTCGCGCTAACTCGGGTTTTCTTCAACGAAAGACCTATCAATGAAAACGTCCGCGCGACAACGCGCCTTAGATTGGCAGATCAATCCACTGCGTGAACACTTATGCTCAATATGTGGTGCTCAAGGCCCAGTCCTAACAGTCGGTGACACCGATGTTATGCACACACGTTTCGCAGTCCGATGCCATCACCACATAGAGACTAGCCCACGATTAAAAAAATACTACGCAGTGATTCAAAGTGTGGTGGGTATGAACGAAGATCAACTCTGGTTCCGTGAAAACCCAGGCAGAACTACTCGCTACCGGCTATCTAGGGCTGACGAAAAAATTGTAGGAATGCCAATGCTGGTGCGGATCAAGCCCGATGGTTTTTGTGGGCGCATCATGCTGATCGGTGCTGCTATCAACAAGGATGCGACCGACGCAGAGTTAGCGGCAATTTATGACGCGCGAAGGGCGGTATTTCAATGATCGCCTTTTCAATCGTAAACGCTCGAAAACCAGCCATCGTCAGCAAGACCTTTCGCTTGGCTAACGGTAAGGTAATCAAAGAAACAGCCGCTGACATCTACGCAGGACAAGTCAACATCACTACGGTTAGGGATGGTGTTCAAAACCCCGTGTAGTTCCCGATGGCGTGAAGGCCAGCGA
>NZ_JAUCZG010000018.1 GCF_030373225.1 Hydrogenophaga sp.
CTCAGACTCAATCCGGGTGAACACCCGATACAACCTATTGAAGCTTCACAGCTAGACCGGCAGCGCGCGCTGTTCGAAACCGATGCGCGCATCGTGCACCGGCTGCTGAGCCAGCAGGTGGTGCAGCACGACGCGATACTGGCCACGCTGGCGCTGCTGCAGCCCGCGCCCCCATCCCCCGGCACCGGCTCCCCCGAACAACGCCTGCCCGCCCTCTACCCGCGCATCCTCTCGGTGCAGCGCAGCGATGCTGCCAATCCGTGGCCGGACGACGCGCTGGCCGAGGCCGAACGGCTGTCGCGCCGGAGCGGTCGCGCCGAACTCGCACCGCTGGACCTGCCCGAAGGCCGCTACCGGCTGGTGCTGGCGGCCTCCCCGGCCAGCTACGCGCTGACCATCGACCTGCAGGCGCTGGTGCCGTGGACGGAGTGGCCCATGAACGCGGCGACGAGCGCGGTGCGGGTCGAACTGGTGCACGCCGGCCAGCGCCATGTCGTGCAGCCCGGGCAGCCACCCGGCGGCATCGGCTCGCGCTTCGAGTTCGTCAAGGTGGTGGCGGCCGACAGCCAGCCGTTTGACGTGGTCGCCACACAAACCGCCGGCTGGCGCCAGTGGCCTTGGGGCCCCATGGGCGCCTGGACACTGGCGGTGGCTGCGCTGCTGTCGGCGGCGCAGCACCTGCAGCGCCAGCGCCGGGCACGCCGGCGGGCCGAAGAACTGCTGCGCCTGGGCCAGGTGGCACGGCTCAACACGCTGGGCGAACTCGCCGCCGGCATGGCCCACGAACTCAACCAGCCGCTCACCGCGGTGCTGGCCAACACCCAGGCCGCGCAGCGCCTGCTCGACGACGACCCGCCCGAACTGGCCACCGCGCGCGGCGCCATGGCGCAGGCCGCGGCCCAGGCACGGCGCGCCGCCGAGGTGGTGGGCCGGCTGCGCCGCGCGGTGGAGCGCCCCGACAGCGGTGACCAGCGCCAGGCGGTGGACATGGCCGAGGCGGTGCGGCGCGCGCTCTACCTGCTGGAGCCCGAATGCCAGCGCCGCGAGGTGTCGCCCGCGCTCGAAGGCCCGCCCGCGCTCGTCGCGATGGCCGACCCGGTGGCGCTCGACCAGATCGTGCACAACCTGATCCTCAATGCGCTGCAGGCGCTGGAACGGGTGCCCGCCGCCCAGCGCCGGCTCACCATCACGCTGCGTGCGGTCGACAGCTGGGCCGAGCTGGCGGTCTGCGACAGCGGGCCGGGCATTCCCCCCGACGTGCTTCCGCGCCTGTTCGAACCCTTCTTCTCGACCCGCGAAGGCGGTCTGGGCCTCGGACTGAGCCTGTGTGAAACCCTGGCCAGCGGCATGGGCGGATCCCTCGGCGCGGCGAACGCCACCCAGGGCGGCGCCGTGTTCCGGCTGCAGCTCCCGCTGGCGGGAGCCGGGTCATGAGCACCGACACCCTCTCTCCCACGATCCACCTGATCGACGACGACCAGGCGGTGCGCGATGGCCTGGCCCTGCTGATCGGCACCGTGGGACTGCGTGTGCAGCCCTGGAGCGATCCCCTCGTCTTTCTGGACACCTTCGATCGCGAGGCCATCGGCGCCATCGTGCTCGACGTGCGCATGCCCGGCATCAGCGGTCTGAGCGTGCTCGACACCCTGGTCGGGCAGGGGGTCGACCAGCCGGTGATCATGCTCACCGGTCACGGCACGGTGGAGATGTGCCGCCGAGCCTTCAAGGCCGGGGCGGCCGAGTTCCTCGAAAAACCGGTGAACGACGAAGCCTTGCTCGAGGCCCTGCAGAACGCAGTGCGCCAGCACGTGCATTCGCGCCAGCGCCACCAGACCGACCGTGTGGCCCGTGAGCGTTTCGCGCAGCTCTCCGAGCGCGAACGCGAGGTGCTCGGCCTGATCGTCGAGGGCCTGACCAACAAGGAGATCGGGCGCGCGCTCGGCCTCTCGCCGCGCACGGTCGAGACCCACCGCGCGCATCTTTTTGCCAAACTGCAGGCCCCGTCGCTGGCGCAGCTCATCCGGCACTACGCGACGCTGGTCGATGACGGTGACGCGCGCGGCCCTGCGTAGTTCTACGGACGGCCGCGCGTAGCCGTCCGAATGGCGGTTGGCGACGCGAATTCCTACAGTTCTCCCACGGTTGATCGAACCGCTTCACACACCCGGAGAACACCATGACATTCGTTGCAAAGACTTCCCTCCTCGCCCTTTCCTTCATTTCAGCGGCCGCCAGTGCACAGAGCGTGCGGGTGGAGAAAAACATGTCGCTGGAGCTGGCCAACCAGATCGCTGCGGCCACGGTCGCCTCGTGCAGTGCCAGCGGCTACAACGTCACCGCCGCGGTGGTGGACCGCGCCGGCAGCCTGCGCGCGCTGCAGCGCGCCGACAACGCCGGCCCGCACACCGTCGGTGCTGCGCAGGGCAAGGCCTACACCTCGGCCTCGGCGCGCAACACCACCGCTGCCATGCTGGAGAACGTGCAGAAGAATCCCGGCGCCGCGACACTGGTGGACATTCCGGGTTTCCTGGTGCTGGGCGGCGGCGTGCCGGTCAAGGTGGGCAACGAGGTCATTGGCGCCGTCGGCGTGGGCGGTGCGCCTGGAGGTCATCTGGACGAGCAGTGCGCCAACGCCGGCATTGCCAAGGTTGCCGAGTTGTTGAAATGAAAACACGGCTGTTGGTCCTGGCACTGGCTTTGGCTGGTGCAGCGGCTCAAGCCCAGGTCGCCCCCAGCGCGGCCGAGGCGGCGGCCTACAACGGGCTGCACGCAGCGGCCCACCGAGGCGATGCGGCCCGGATCGCGAGGCTGGTGGCCAGCGGTGCGGCGGTGAATGCCACCGACGCACAGGGCCGCACACCGCTGCACGTGGCGACCTTCGCGCGACAGCGGGAGGCGATCCGGGCGATGGTCAAGGCGGGCGCGGACCTCAACCGGCTCGAGAACGACCGCTACGACGCAGTGACCATCGCATCGGTGGCGGACGACGAGGAAACGCTGCGCGTGTTGCTGCAACTGGGCGCCAGCGCGAAACAGGTCACCAGCCGCTATGACGGCACCGCCCTCATTGCCGCAGCCCACCTCGGTCACGACGGGGTGGTGCGCGAGCTCATCGCCGCCGGTGCACCGCTGGACCATGTGAACAACCTGCACTGGACCGCCGCGATCGAAGCCGTGGTGCTGGGCGATGGCGGCGCGCGCCACCAGGCCACGCTCAAGGCCCTGATCGATGCCGGTGCCAACCTGCAACTGGCCGATCGGCATGGTCAGACGCCGCTCGCTCTGGCGCGCTCGCGCGGCTACGCGGCGATGGTTCGCATGCTCGAGGTGGCCGGGGGGAAGTGAGCGAAACCGCGTCAGCTCAGGGAAACGCGGGCGAACTTGCGCTTGCCCACCTGCACCACAAACGTGCCGGCGGGCAGCTTCAAGCCCTTGTCGCTGATGACCGAACCGTCCACCCGCACACCACCGCCCTCGATCAAACGGTTGGCCTCGCTGGTGGAAGGCGCCAGGCCCGATGACTTCAGCAGCGACCCGATGCCCATCGGCGCACCCGACAAGGACACCTCGGGAATCTCGTCCGGCACACCGCCCTTGCTGCGGTTGATGAAGTCCTGCTCGGCCGCGTCGGCGGCGGCCTTGCTGTGGAAGCGGGCGGTGATCTCCTTGGCCAGCGCCACCTTGGCGTCCTTCGGGTTCGCTCCCTCGGCCGTCGCCTGCTTCAACGCTTCGATGTGCGCCAGCGACTGGAACGACAGCAGCGTGTACCAGCGCCACATCAGCGTGTCGGAAATGCTCAGCACCTTCGCGAACATCGAGTTCGCCGCTTCGGTGATGCCGATGTAGTTGTTCTTGCTCTTGGACATCTTGTCCACACCGTCCAGGCCTTCGAGCAAAGGCATCGTCAGGATGCACTGCGGCTCCTGTCCGTACTCGGTCTGCAGGTGGCGGCCCATCAGCAGGTTGAATTTCTGGTCGGTGCCGCCGAGCTCCAGGTCGCTCTTGAGCGCCACCGAGTCGTAACCCTGCATCAGCGGATACAGAAACTCGTGCACGCTGATCGGCGTTCCCGCCTTGAAACGATCATGGAAATCGTTGCGCTCCATCATGCGCGCCACCGTGTACCTGGCTGCGAGCTGGATCATGCCCATCGAGCCCAGCGGCAGGCTCCATTCGCTGTTGTAACGGATCTCGGTGCGCGCCGGGTCCAGCACCAGGCTGGCCTGCTTGTAGTAGGTCTCGGCGTTGGACTGGATCTGCTCGGTGGTCAGCGGCGGGCGCGTGTTGTTGCGCCCGGACGGATCACCGATCAGGCTGGTGAAGTCGCCGATGAGAAAGATCACCTCGTGCCCCAGGTCCTGCAACTGGCGCATCTTGTTGAGCACCACCGTGTGCCCGATGTGGATGTCGGGCGCGGTGGGGTCCAGCCCCAGCTTGATGCGCAGCGGACGCCCGCTCTTCTCAGACTGTGACAATTTTTTGACCCAGTCGGCCTGGGGGATCAATTCTTCGCACCCCCGAAGGGTCACGTTCAAGGCATGCTGGACACCGTCTGTCAGTGCGGCGTCCAACAGATCGTTGCGGTGAGTACTTTGTGCTGCCTGGCTGGCGTGATTCATAAGCGTTTTCTCAGGTGCGGGCTACATGGGGGTCGATATACTTCGCGCCCGATGGCGGATTTTAGTTGGCGCGCTTTTTGCAAGTTCGGAATCCGGTTCATCACCCAAGTGCATTTGACGTGAACTTGTTCCGCCTGGGCTCGTCAGCCTGTGTGTCTCATCCAACAGACCGTTGGTCACGCCTTCAGGAAACACCGATTTTGATCCGCCCACTGCTCCATTCGCTGACCCAGGTCGCCGACGCCGCACGCCAAAGCCTTGCCAGGCACCCCCGCCGCATCACGGGCGGCATCGGCGCGCTGTTGCTGGGCACGGGTGTCACGGCTTTCGGCATTGCGCCACTGGCACCCGACGCCGCCGACCTTCCGGTGCGCCAGGTCGTCGAGAGCCTCGACGCCCCGTTGGTGGCCATTCCCGACGTGCTCACGGCCACATCCAACGATTTCGTGCTGTTCCGCAGCGATGTGACGCGCCGCGACGACACCGCCCAGAGCCTGCTCCAGCGCCTGGGCGTGGTCGACTCCGAAGCGCAGGGTTTCCTGCGCGCCGACGCCACCGCCCGGCAACTGCTGCAGGCCCGGGGCGGTCGGGTGGTGAGCGTGGAAACCAACGACCGCCAGGAGTTGCAACGCCTGACCTCGCGCTGGGTCACCGGTGACGACCGCCAGTTCACCCGCCTCGTGATCGAGAACGGTTCCGGCGGATTCACTTCCCGACTGGAAACCGGTGAACTCACCGCATCGGCCCGGCTGGCCAGTGGCGTCATCCGCAGTTCTCTCTTCGCCGCCACCGAAGCGGCCGATATCCCCGACCCGGTCGCGGTTCAGGTGGCTGAAATGTTCTCCGGCGACATCGACTTCCGCCGCGATTTGCGTCAGGGCGACCGCTTCAGCGTGGTCTATGAAAGCCTCGAGGCCGACGGTGAGACCATGCGCACCGGCCGTGTGCTCAGTGCCGAGTTCGTCAACAACGGCCGCAAGCATGAGGCTGTGTGGTTCGAAGAACCCGGCCAGCGTGGCGCCTACTACGGCTTCAACGGCGAGAGTTCACGCAAGTTCTACCTGTCTTCGCCGCTGGAATTCTCCCGGGTGAGCAGCGGCTACGGCATGCGCTTTCACCCCATCTCCGGCACCCGCAAGGCCCACCTGGGCGTTGACTACGCAGCCCCCACCGGCACGCCCGTGCGCACGGTCGGCGACGGCGTGGTCGAGTTCGCCGGCGTGCAGCGTGGTTATGGCAACGTGATCTACATCCGCCACCGCAGCAACCAGACCACGGTCTACGCCCACCTGAGCCGCATCGGCGTGCGCAACGGTCAACGCGTCGACCAGGGCGATCTGATCGGTGCCGTCGGCTCCACCGGTGCCTCCACCGGGCCGCACCTGCATTTCGAGTTCCGCGACAACGGAGTCCACAAGGACCCGCTGGCTGTGGCGCGCCAGAGCGAATCCATCCCGATCAACCCTGCTGCCCGAGCCCGCTTCGATGCGGTTGCACAGTTGCAGCGGGTTCAACTCAACGCGGCGGCGAGCGTCCAGCAGGCCAGCGCCGAATAACCTCGGCCCGCGCAGGCGAAAAAAAGGGGAGCTTCAAGCTCCCCTTTTTGCTGCTTGCGAGCAGACGCTGCGAATCAGACGCTGAAGCTCGAGCCGCAACCGCAGGTGCTGTTGGCGTTGGGGTTCTTGATCACGAACTGTGCACCTTCCAGGTCTTCCTTGTAGTCGATCTCCGCGCCCACCAGGTACTGGTAACTCATGGCGTCGATCAACAGCGACACGCCGTTCTTGGACATGGTGGTGTCGTCTTCGTTGACCACTTCGTCGAACGTGAAGCCGTACTGGAAACCAGAGCATCCACCGCCCTGCACAAACACGCGCAGCTTGAGCTCGGGGTTGCCTTCTTCGGCCACCAGCTCGGCGACTTTGGCCGCAGCGCTGTCGGTGAACACCAGCGGGGCCGGCATGTCGGTCTGGATGTTTTCTGCCACTGCACTCATGGAGTACCTCTCGGGGGTGGTGTGGCCCTGGGTCAGGTCCACAGAAAAAAGGGCGGTGCGCAGCTAGCGCCCGGAACGTCTGAAGATACTAAATCAAATCGCTCGGGATTGTGCTCAGCCGTTGTTTGACGCCAGTTTCAGTGTGGGTTTGTCTTCCGCCTCCGCGCCCATGGGTTTGAGCTGGCCGGCGATGGTGGCGCCCTGGTGCATTTCCAGCGACTTGTACGACACGTCGCCTTCGATGCGCGCCTTGGGCTGCAACTCCAGCAACTCGAACGCCTGCACCGGACCTTTGACATGGCCGTTGATGATCACATGGTCGGCCAGGATCTGGCCGGTCACCGACGCCACCTCGCTGATCACCAGAATGCTGGACTGCTCGTCGCTGGCGCGGATGTCGCCCACGACCTCACCGTCAACGCGCAGACCATCATGAAACAGGACATTGCCTTCGATGCGGGTGCCTTGTGCAATCAGGCTCTTGATCGGTGGCTGCTTCTTTTTTCCGAACATGGGATTCTCCAAACGACGGATCGCTGCTGTCACAGCTGGAATGTTTGTACCGATCGCACCGAGTTCCCTTGCAGGATCCTGGCCGTCACGTTTTTTACCATGGCCTGCGCCGGCACCTCGACCATGCCTTCCATTCGCAGATAGCCCTTGATGAGCACCGACTGGGGCGCAGGTGCGTGCGCAAGCGACCAGGGCATGCCGCTCAGGGTGCCGGAGAAGGTGATCTCCAGCGCACCTTTGAAATCGGGCGCGTTCTTGGTTGCCTGCATCATCAGTGCCTGCCAGCGCCACTGCGTGTCGGACACGCGCTCGGCCTGCAGGCCGCGGATGGCGAGGGCCCCACTGTCGTTGCCCGGGATCAGGCGTTCGAAGAATCCGAGGTCGCTGCGCAAGGCTTCGTTGTCGGCCTCGAGCTGACGGATGCGCAGCGCCAGTTGCTCCTGCGCACTGCGCTCGGTGGTGAGCAGGCTCTCCGAGGTGTTGGCAATGGACTGGGCAACCAGCAGATCCGCGCGCAAGGCCGCCACATCACCGCGCAAGCGGTTCAACTCCTGCTTGGACTCCCGATCAAGCCCCGCGATGTCGCGACCGAACTCGAAAGCCCACATGGCCAGCGACCCCGAGAAGCCGAGCACCACCGCTCCCAGCAGCCAGCGGAACGGCCACGGCAACGCACTGCGCACCGACATGCGCGGCGCGCTGACGGTGAGTTTTCTGCGCAGAAGCCGAAACCGCATGCAAACCTTTCAAAGTGAAAGCAAACGCAACCTGGGCCCTGAAAGCAAAAACCGCCCCAAGTTCGACTTGAAGGCGGCTTTTGCAGTTGAGGCCAGACGGATCAGCGTTTGCTGAACTGCTTGCGGCGTCGCGCAGAGCGCAGACCGACTTTTTTCCGTTCGACTTCGCGTGCGTCGCGCGTGACGAAGCCCGCTTGCGACAGACCCGGCTTGAGCGTGGCGTCGTAGTCGATCAGGGCACGGGTGATGCCGTGACGCACAGCGCCGGCCTGACCCGACTCGCCGCCGCCGTGCACGTTGACCTGGATGTCGAACGTTTCGGCGTGGTTGGTCAGCAGCAGGGGCTGCTTGGCGATCATGATGGAGGTTTCGCGGCCGAAGTAGGCCTGAATGTCCTTGCCATTGACCGTGATGTGGCCGCTGCCTTTTTTCAGGAAAACGCGGGCGACGCTGGATTTGCGACGGCCGGTTCCATTGTTCCATTCACCAATCATCTCAAGGCTCCTTTAGAGTTCCAGCACTTGCGGCTGTTGGGCGGTGTGCGGGTGCTCTGCACCGCCATACACCTTGAGCTTCTTGATCATGGCGTAACCGAGCGGGCCCTTGGGCAACATGCCCTTGACAGCCTTTTCGAGTGCGCGGCCAGGGTGCTTGGCCTGCATGTCGCGGAAGTTGGTGCCATAGATACCGCCGGGGTAACCCGAATGACGGTAGTACACCTTGTCGAGGGCCTTGTTGCCCGTGACGCGGATCTTGGCTGCGTTGATGATGACGATGAAGTCACCGGTATCGACGTGAGGCGTATAAATGGCCTTGTGTTTGCCGCGCAAACGGAGAGCAACTTCACTGGCTACTCGTCCGAGGACCTTGTCGGTCGCGTCAATCACAAACCACTCGTGCGTCACGTCAGCGGGTTTTGCGCTGAACGTTTTGGTCATGAGTTTTCTCTTGAAGAGGTGGTTTGGCGGCTCTTTTCCACGGTCGGTCGTTCTCTGACGGAACGCTCTTAGGTGGGGTCTGGATGCTTCGCCGCGGAGCCAGCAGTTCGCTGCGAAGCCCTCGATTGTACGAAATTCGCGGCTCGCCTGGGAAATCCATCGTGACCGGGGGCCAGAGGATGTGGCCAAACGGCTACCATCCGTGCATGTTCAGCTACCGACACGCCTTTCACGCCGGCAACCACGCCGACGTGCTCAAGCACACCATCCTCATCGCCACGCTGCGTCACCTGATGCAGAAAGAGGCCGGCATCACCCTGATCGACACGCATGCCGGCGCCGGCCTGTACCGCCTGGATGGCGACTACACCGAGACCGGGGGCGAGGCCAAGGACGGCGTCGTCAAGCTGATGGGGGCCCTGAGGGCGGCCGACCAGCCGCCGGCCAGGGACGTGTCACCCGCGATCGACGACTACCTCGACATCATTGCGGGCTTCAACCCGTCGGGTGCCCTGCGTGTCTATCCCGGTTCACCGTTTGTCATGCAGCAGCTCATGCGCACCGAGTCGCGCGACCGGCTCAAGCTGTTCGAACTGCACCCCACCGACAGCAAGACACTCGCCGCCAACATCGCCCAGCTCGACGCCGGGCGACAGATCGCGGTGGCGCGCGAAGACGGTTTCGAAGGTCTGCGCCCGCTGCTGCCACCGCCGCCCTCGGCCACCGGCTCCAAGCGCGCCGTGGTGCTGATCGACCCGAGCTACGAAATCAAGAGCGACTACGGAAAAGTGAGTGCCTGCATACAAGAGGCGATCAAGCGCTTTCCGACCGGCACCTACATCGTCTGGTACCCGGTGATTCCCCGGCCCGAAGCGCACGACCTGCCGCGCCGCCTCAAGACGCTGGCCAACCAGGCGCAGAAGCCCTGGCTCAACGCCACGCTGGCCATCGGCCAGGACCCGACGCACGGCCCGGACGACCGGCCAGGCCTGACCGCCAGCGGCATGTTTGTCATCAACCCACCGCACACGCTCAAGGCCGTGCTGCAGGTGGCCTTGCCACAGCTGCTGACCCACCTGGGTCGCGGTCGGGGCAAGTCGCAGGCACTCGAAGCGGGCGGCTGAGCCGCCCGGACTCAGATCGGCCGGGCCAGCGACATGGTCCAGTAGCGGCCGTAGCTGCTCCCGGCCTGCGAGACACAGCTCACCGCCACGTCGCGGAACTCGGCGCGCATGATGTTCGCGCAGTGGCCCGGGCTGGCCAGCCAGCCCGACACCACATCCGACACGCTCGACTGACCGGCCGCGATGTTTTCGCCCGCCCGGGACCACGCGTAGCCTTCGTCGGTGATGCGGCGGGAAAACGTTCGCCCGTCCAGGCTGGTGTGCGAGAAGTGGTTGTTGACCGCCATGTCGCGAGAGTGGCGCGCGGCGGCCGAGAACAGCCGATCGTTCCAGGCCAGTGCGCCCGCGGCGGGCAGGGTGCTGCTCCCACATGTGCGCGACTGGGCGCGTGCCGCATTGACCTGCTGCAACAACTCGGCGCGAAAGTTCGCCTGGCCACAGGACGTGCTCGCATCCAGGGCCACCAGCGCCGCTGCACCGCCGGTGGCCGGTGATGTGCCCACGGCGCTGACGGGTGCCGATCCCACGGTGGCCGGCGAGGCAGCATAGGGTTCGTCATCGCCGCCACCGCCGCAGGCCGTCAGGCACAGCGCCAGGCCCAGAAGGGTCGAACAACGCACGGTGGTCAGACGGAAACGGTGCGGGGTGGATGGGTGTGTGTGCATGACGCGCACTGTAAGGGCGGGTGGCCGATCCGGCGTAAGCGGATGTAGCCGCGAAATTCACCGACCGCTCGGTCGGCTAACTGGATATACTGCGATCCACGCGCCCGGCCAGCGGCGCAGGAGACGCGCATGTACACCCAGTCGTTCAACGTTCCCGACGCCGACGCCAAGCCCGGCACGCCGCTGAAAGCGGTGCCCCACGACGCCGCCTTGCAAGCCCACTTTGACGCGGTGGTCGATGCCGACGGCAAGATCGAGCCGCGCGACTGGATGCCCGATGCCTACCGCAAGACGCTGGTGCGCCAGATCAGCCAGCACGCGCACAGCGAGATCGTGGGCATGCTGCCCGAAGGCAACTGGATCTCGCGCGCGCCCAGTCTCAAGCGCAAGGCCATTCTGGTGGCCAAGGTGCAGGACGAAGGTGGTCACGGCCTGTATCTGTACAGCGCCGCCGAGACCCTGGGCACCAGCCGCGACCAGATGTTCGAGGCGCTGCACTCGGGCAAGGCCAAGTACAGCTCCATCTTCAACTACCCCACGCTGACCTGGGCCGATGTCGGCGTGGTCGGCTGGCTCGTCGATGGCGCGGCGATCATGAACCAGATCCCGCTGTGCCGATGCAGCTTCGGCCCTTATGCACGCGCGATGATCCGCGTCTGCAAGGAGGAGAGCTTCCACCAGCGCCAGGGCTACGAGGCGCTGCTGACCATGATGCAGGGCACCGAGGAGCAAAAGGCCATGGTGCAGGACGCGGTGAACCGCTGGTGGTGGAAATGCCTGGCCATGTTCGGCCCGCCCGACGCCGACAGCCCCAACAGCGTGCAGGGCATGCGCTGGGGCATCAAGCGCATCAGCAACGACGACCTGCGGCAGAAGTTCGTGGACGCGACCGTGCCGCAGGCCGAGGTGCTGGGCGTGACCCTGCCCGACCCCGACCTGAAATGGAACGAGGCCCGCGGCCATCATGACCACGGCCAGATCGACTGGGACGAGTTCTGGGCCGTGGTCAATGGCGACGGCCCTTGCAACAAGGAACGCCTGGCCACCCGCGTCAAAGCCTGGAACGACGGTGCCTGGGTCCGCGATGCAGCGCTTGCGCATGCGGCCAGACAACAGGCACGCGCCATGAAGGAGGCAGCATGAACACGGCGCTCAAGGAATGGCCCCTGTGGGAAGTTTTCGTGCGCAGCAAGCAGGGCCTGGAGCACAAGCACTGCGGCAGCCTGCACGCCAGTGACGCGCCCCACGCGCTGCAGATGGCGCGCGATGTCTACACGCGCCGCCAGGAAGGCGTGAGCATCTGGGTCGTGCCGTCCAACAGCATTGCGGCCAGCGAGCCCGACAGCAAGGACAGCTTCTTCGACCCTGCGGCCGACAAGGTGTACCGCCACCCGACCTTCTACGAGATCCCCGACAAAGTGGGGCACATGTGATGGTCTCGGCTCCTACCCACGCGCCGGTGGACTACCTGCTGCACCTGGCCGACAACGCCCTGGTGCTGGGCCAGCGCAACGCCGAGTGGTGCGGGCACGGCCCGGTCCTTGAAGAAGACCTGGCCCTGGCCAACAACAGCCTCGACCTGCTCGGCCAGGCCCGCATGCTCTACCAGCATGCCGCCGCGCTCATCAACGACGACGCCCCGCTCTCACAACGCTTCCAGCACCTGCAGGGCGCGCGCACCGAAGGCCGCGTGACCGAGGACACGCTGGCGTACTTTCGCGACACCGCCGAGTTCCGCAACTTCACGCTGCTGGAGTTGCCCCACAGCGGCCCGCTGGCCGCCACCGCCTCGGGCGACCGCGACTACGCCACCACCATCACCCGCAATTTCCTCTACAGCGCGCTCATGGTGCTGGTGTGGGACCGGCTGCAAACCTCGGCCGACGCGCACCTGGCCGCGATCGCCGCCAAGTCCTTGAAGGAAGTGCGCTACCACCTGCGCCACGCCAGCGACTGGCTGGTGCGCTTCGGTGACGGCACCGACGAGTCGCACGCGCGTGCGCAGGCCGCGCTCAACCACCTGATGCCCTATTGCCAGGAGTTCTGGATCGGCAGCGACGCCGAGACGCAGGCGGTGCAGGCCGGCACCGGCGCCGACGTGCCCGCGCTGCAGGCCGGCTGGGACGCGCTGGTGGACGAAACCTTGCAGGAAGCCACGCTCCAGCGCCCGGCGGTGCGGGGTTATGTGCCGCAAGGCAAGCTGGGCGTGCATTCGGAGCACATGGGTTTTCTGCTGGCCGACATGCAGAGCCTGGCGCGCGCGCATCCGCAAGCGGTGTGGTGAGCAGCACCATGACGGTGGCCACCATCGAGGACCACGCAGCCATCCTGGCTGCCATTGCCGACCTGAGCGACCCCGAGATTCCAGTGATCAGCCTGAGCGAACTCGGCATCCTGAGGGGGGTGCGCACGGGCTCCGACGGCACGCCCGAGGTGGTGATCACGCCCACCTACAGCGGCTGCCCGGCGATGGGACAGATCGAAGACGATGTGCGCGCCGCACTGGCCAGCGCCGGCATTGCCGCGCGCGTGGTCACACAACTGGCCCCGGCGTGGACCACCGACTGGATGAGCGCGGCCGCGCGCGAGAAACTGCGCGCCTACGGCATCGCGCCGCCGCAATGCGGCAGCAGCGCGAACGAGGACAGCAAGGTGCTGAAGTTTTCGCGCCAGGCCCTGCCACGCGAGCCGGTGCCTTGCCCGCAGTGCGGCTCGACCCACACCACCGAGACCTCACCTTTCGGCTCCACCGCGTGCAAGGCGATGTACCGCTGCCTGAGTTGCCTCGAACCCTTCGACTACTTCAAACCCTATTGATGCCATGAGCACCGCACCCCGCTTCCACGAGCTGCCCATCGCACGCATCAGCCCCGAAGCTGCGGGCGCGGTGGCCATCACCCTGGCCGTCCCGCCCGAGCAGCGCGCGGCGTTTGCGTTCGAGCCGGGTCAGTTCCTCACCGTGCGGGCGACCATCGCCGGGCAGGACGTGCGGCGCAGCTATTCCATCAGCAGCCCGCGCAGCCTGCTCACACACCAGGGCGAGCTCACCCTGGGGATCCGGCCGGTGGAAGGCGGGGTGTTTTCCAACTGGGCCGCGAGCGAGCTGAAGGCGGGCGACACGCTCAAGGTGATGCCGCCCGACGGCCGCTTCACCGTGCACAAGCCGCGCGCGTTGCACCGCGTGGGCTTTGCGGCCGGCTCGGGCATCACGCCCATCCTCTCGCTGATGGCCAGCACCCTCGAAGAATCACCCGATGCCAAGTTCACGCTGGTCTACGGCAACCGCCGCATGGACAGCGTGATGTTCAACGAAGCCTTGCAGGACCTGAAAGACAGACACGCCGGCCGGCTCACGCTGATCCACATCCTCTCGCGTCAGGCGCAGGAAGTGCCGCTGCTGGAAGGCCGCATCGACGGCGACAAGGTGCGCGCGCTCATCGCCACGCTGCTGCCGGTGGCCAGCATGGACGAGGTCTTCATTTGCGGGCCCGAGGCCATGATCGAAGCCACCGAGCAGGCGCTGCTCGAAGCCGGCGTTCGAGCCGACCGCCTGCACACCGAACGTTTCACCTCGCCCACCCTCGACGCCCTGCCGGCCGAAGCCCGCAAGGCGGTGGTGCTGGGTCACGCCGACGCGGCCGTGCGCACCGAGGGCGACGTGGCGCTCACCGTCCTGCTCGACGGCAAGCCGCACGAGCTGCGCATGAACCGCGACGAGCGCGTGCTCGACGTGGCCCTCAGTGCCGGTCTCGACCTGCCCTGGTCGTGCCGCGGCGGCGTTTGCTGCACCTGCCGCGCCAAGGTGGTCGAAGGCTCGGTGGCGATGGACAAGAACTTCACGCTGGAGCCCTGGGAAACCGACAAGGGTTTCGTGTTGAGCTGCCAGGCGCGCCCCACGAGCGAAGTGCTCGTGGTGAGTTTCGACGAACGATAGAGTCGGTCGCCCTCACCGTGCGATCAGCACCACTGGCGCGGTGCCGGACCGGATGAGACCGATCGAAGCCGCGGCCGCACGGCTGAGATCGATCACTCGCCCTTTGACGTGTGGGCCTCGATCGTTGATGCGGACCGCCACCTCCTGACCCGTGGCAAGGTTGCGCACCCGCAGACGCGTTCCGAAGGGCAGCGTCTTGTGTGCAGCGGTCAGGTCGTTCATGTTGAAAACCTCGCCGCTGGCGGTGCGCCGGCCATGAAAGGGCTCGCCGTACCAGGAGGCCACGCCGCGTTCAATCTCTCGCTCGCCCGACCGGGGCGCACCGTGGGTACCCGTGTCAGACACTTCAGGTGACCGCGTTGCACAACCACCGAGCCAAAGAGCGGTGGCCAGTGCGACCATGAACGCGGGCTTGAAACTCATGCCAGCTGCAGCCGATTCGTGATTTCCAGCGTGGCTGCGCTCTGGTTCATGGTGTAGAAGTGCAGCGCCGGCACGCCGCCGTTGCGCAACTGGTCACACAGGTCGGTCACCACATCGAGGCCGAAGGCCTTGATGGAGGCGGTGTCGTCGCCGAAGGCCTGCAGCCGCAGGCGGATCCAGCGCGGTATCTCGGCACCGCTGGCGTCCGAGAAACGCATGAGCTGCGTGGAGCTGGTGATGGGCATGATGCCGGGCACCACCGGCACGTCGGCGCCGAGTTTGTACGCGTCGTCCACAAACCTGAAGTAGGCGTCGCTGTTGTAGAAGTACTGCGTGATGGCCGAATCGGCCCCCGCGCGAACCTTGGTCACGTAGGCCTGCAGATCGGATTCGGGCGACTTCGCCTGCGGGTGCACCTCGGGGTAGGCCGCCACCTCGATGTGGAAGTCGTCGCCGGTCTCGACGCGGATGAAGGTCACCAGATCGCTGGCGTGGTGGAACTCGCCGCCCGCGCCGTAGCCGCTGGGCAGGTCACCGCGCAGCGCCACCAGGCGCTTCACACCCATGCCCTTGAGCGTGGCAAGCTGTTCGCGCACCGAGTCTTTGGTCGCGCCGATGCACGAGAAATGCGACGCCGCCGGCACCGACTCGGCCAGGATGTCACGCACCGTGTTGAAGGTGCCCTCCTGAGTGGAACCACCGGCGCCGTAAGTGACCGAGCAGAACTCGGGCTTCAAGGGGTAGAGCTGCTGGCGCACCACGCGCAGCTTCTCGACGCCCTCCGGTGTCTTGGGCGGAAAGAATTCAAAACTCACGGGCAGGCCCATGGGGTTCTCCAGAAATGTGCGGGTCCGACACCGCCACCGGCCTCAGGCCGACAGGCGGGCGAACACCAGAAATTCGCGGTTGCCGTCACCCCCGGTGATCGTGCTTTCGACATAGTCCAGCAGCGCGAGGCCGCTGTCCTTGACCACCTGCTCGATGCGCTCGCGCACCAGCGGGTAGCTCGCGTCGCTCTTGACCAGGCCACCCTTGCCGATTTGCTCGGGCTGCAGTTCGAACTGCGGCTTGACCAGCATGAGCACGTGCCCGCCCGCCTTGAGCAAGGGCACGAGCGCGGGCCACACCAGCGTCTGCGAGATGAACGACAGGTCGCCCACGATGAGGTCAAAAGGTGCGGCGGCGGACGGGCCACCGGCATCCGTCAACGCTTCGGGGGTGAGATCGCGCGCGTTGCAGCGCTCGATGCACACCACCCGCGCATCGCTGCGCAGACGCGGGTGCAACTGGCCCTGGCCGACGTCCACGCCCACCACCTGCAGCGCGCCGCGTTGCAGCAGGCAGTCGGTGAAACCACCGCTGCTCTGACCCACATCGAGGCAACGCAGGCCGCGCACGTCGAACCCCACGCCTTGCAGCGCACCGTCGAGCTTGAGGCCGCCGCGCGAGACAAAACGCGTCTCGGCGTTGTCCACCGCCTGCAGCTCCACCGTCTCGCGCAGCTCTTCGCCGTTTTTCGAGACGGTTTTCCAGTCGCCCGGCAGCAGCCGCCAGCGCACACCCGACGCAATCAGGCGCTGCGCTTGCGACTTGGACGCTGCCAGGCCACGTTCAACCAGAAGTTGATCGGCTCTCATCAGAAATGGCCATGCCATGAACGCCAACCCGCCATCCAGGGATGCCGCGGAACCGGCTCTGCCGGGCCGCGGGCATCGCCCCCTCGAGGGGGTCGCGCGAAGCGCGGCGGGGGTGCGTTCAATACCTGTACGTGTCGGCTTTGTAGGGGCCGGCCTTGCTCACGCCGATGTAGGCCGCCTGCTCGTCGCTCAGTTCGGTCAGCATGGCGCCGACTTTCTTGAGGTGCAGACGCGCCACCTTTTCGTCCAGGTGCTTGGGCAGCACATAGACCTTGCCCGACTCGTACTGGTCCTGCTTGGTGAACAGCTCGATCTGCGCAATGGTCTGGTTGGCGAAGCTCGACGACATCACGAAGCTGGGGTGGCCGGTGGCGCAACCCAGGTTCACCAGGCGGCCCTTGGCCAGCAGGGTGATCTTCTTGCCGTCCGGGAAGGTGATGTGGTCCACCTGGGGCTTGATCTCGTCCCACACGCACTTTTCGAGCGCGGCCACGTCGATCTCGTTGTCGAAGTGACCGATGTTGCAGACGATGGCTTCGTCCTTCATGGCGGCCATGTGCTCGTAGCGGATCACGTTCTTGTTGCCGGTGGCCGAGACGAAGATGTCGCACTTGTCGGCGGCGTATTCCATGGTCACGACCTTGAAGCCTTCCATCGCGGCCTGCAGGGCGTTGATGGGGTCGATCTCGGTCACCCACACCTGGGCGCTCAGGGCGCGCAGGGCCTGGGCCGAACCCTTGCCCACGTCACCGTAACCGGCGACCACACAGACCTTGCCGGCAATCATCACGTCGGTGGCGCGCTTGATGGAGTCGACCAGCGACTCGCGGCAGCCGTAGAGGTTGTCGAACTTGCTCTTGGTCACGCTGTCGTTGACGTTGATCGCACGGAACTGCAAGGTTCCCTTGGCCGACATCTCGTTGAGGCGCAGCACGCCGGTGGTGGTCTCTTCGGTCACGCCGATGATCTGCGCGGCCTTGCGGGTGTACCAGGTCTTGTCAACGGCGAGCTTGGCCTTGATGGCGTTGTACAGGCAGATCTCTTCTTCGCTCTGCGGATTGTTCAGGACAGAGGCGTCCTTCTCGGCGCGCTGGCCCAGGTGCATGAGCAGCGTGGCGTCGCCGCCGTCGTCCAGGATCATGTTGGGGCCTTCGCCGTCGGTGCCGGCGGCGCCGAATTCAAAGATGCGGTGGGTGAAGTCCCAGTACTCGTCCAGCGACTCGCCCTTGTGGGCGAACACCGGCGTGCCGTTGGCCACCAGCGCAGCGGCTGCGTGGTCCTGCGTGGAGAAGATGTTGCACGAGGCCCAGCGCACGCTGGCACCCAGCGCCTGCAGGGTCTCGACCAGCACGGCGGTCTGGATCGTCATGTGGATGCTGCCCGTGATGCGCGCGCCCTTGAGCGGCTGCGCCTTGGCAAACTCTTCGCGGATGGCCATCAGGCCGGGCATTTCGGTTTCGGCGATCTTGACTTCCTTGCGGCCCCAGTCGGCCAGGCCAATGTCGGCGATCGCGCAATCGGTGAAGGTGGGGTTGTTCAGACGGGCATTCATGGTTCGCTCCAGTGAGGATGGACAAACCACATCGACGGGCGAAAAAAAACTCATCGCACGGGATGTGGATGAGCGTCGTTGCATGGATGGTCCGAGCCTCACGCCCCGCAAGATGGGGACGCTGCAACGCTCCTCGGATGCGGGATTTTAGCCCAGCAAGTCCGCTGCCGTGTGTTCGTGGGGTCGAAGACCCGGACTTACCGCACGCCTGTGCGACACTGCCCGCCCCATGTCGTCCCTCCCCACGCCCTCCCCGCTCGCCCTCTGGCCCACCGACGCCCGCACGCGCATCCAGGGCGTGCTGACCGACATCGACGACACCCTGACGACCGACGGCGCCATCACGCCCGACGCCCTCGACGCGCTGCACCGGCTGCGCCGGGCCGGGCTGCCGGTGCTGGCCATCACCGGCCGCCCGGCCGGCTGGAGCGAGGCGTTTGCCCTGGCCTGGCCGGTGGACGCGATCGTCGCGGAGAACGGCGCGGTGGCGCTGTGGCGCGGCGACGACGGCCAGCTCTGCCGGGACCACCTGCAGGACGCCGCCACCCGGAGAACCAACTTCGCCCGGTTGCAGGCCACGGCCGCGCGCGTGCTGCGCGAACTGCCACACACGCGGCTGGCCACCGACAGCCCCGGGCGCGAGACCGACATCGCGATCGACCACAGCGAATTCGCCCACCTCACCGAAGCCGAGATCACCCAGGTGGTCGCACTGATGCGCAGCGATGGCCTGAACGCCACCGTGAGTTCGATCCACATCAACGGCTGGTTCGGCGACCACGACAAGCTCGCCGGCGCGCGCTGGATCGTGCGCACGCGGCTGGGTCGCCAGCTCGATGCAGAACTCGACCACTGGGTCTATGTGGGCGATTCGACCAACGACGCGCGCATGTTCGGCCACTTTCCAAACAGCGTGGGGGTGGCCAACGTGGCGCGCTTCTGGAGCGCGCTGAGCCACCACCCGCGCTTCGTGGCCCAAGGCGAACGCGGCGCGGGCTTTGCCGAGGTGGCCAACGCCGTGCTCTCTGCCCGACCGACATGAGCGAACACCCGTTGCCGCCGCAGCACAGCCAGGCCCTGACCGGCACGGCGCCGAGCGCGCTGGTGCCGCAGCAGGCCCGGCTCGGGCTGGTGGCCATCTTCGGCTCCACCTTCTTCCAGCTGGTGGGCTACTTCATGCTCATGCCGCTGCTGCTGTTGCGCCTGAAGGGCGACGGTGTCTCCACCGCCCTGGCGGGCGTCTTTGTGGCCACCGGCTGGCTCGGCGTGTTCGCCATGACGCCGTTTGCCTCGGCCATCACGCAGCGCCTGGGCCGCCGGCCTTCGCTGTGGCTGGCGGCTTTCGTGCCGGTGGTCGCCATCAGCGGTTTCCTGTTCAGCGGGTCGCTGGTGCTGTGGTTCGTCTGCGTCTTCATCGAAGGCATGGCCGCCGGCCTGCGCTGGGTGCTGGCCGAAGCGGTCGTGGCCGAGTTTTCGCCGCCCGGGCAGCGCGGGCGCAACGTGGGCATCTTCGAAACCATGGTCGGCACGACCTTCGTGCTGGGCCCGCTGGTGCTGGTGTGGTTCGGTGCAGGCAGCGACGCCGCGCTCTGGCTGGCGCTGGCGCTCACCGTGATCGGGCTGGGCTGGAGCCTGCTCATTCCGCGCCTGCCCGACGCGGCCGATGCGCACAACGCCAAGGTCGGCCTCTCGGGGGTGTGGCACGCGCTGCGGGCACACCCGCTGATCATGACGGTGGGTTTCGTCGGTGGCTTTTTCGAAAGCGGTCTCACCTCGATCCTGCCCTTGTACGGCCTGGCGCTCGGCCTGGGCGCCACCGCCGCCGCGCTGCTGGTTTCGGCCAGCGGCCTGGGCAGCGCGCTGATGATGCTGCCCGCAGGCATGCTGGCCGACCGCATGGCCCACCACCCCACGCAGCGCTGGGGCGACGCGCGCGCGACGCGCCTGAAGATCATGCGGGCCTGCGCCCTGGTCACGCTGCTGGCCACCGGGGTGATTCCCTTCGTGGCCGGCACACCGTGGCTGGCGGCGCCGGTGGCCTTTCTGTGGGGCGGCGCAGGCGGCTGTCTCTACACGCTGGCCATGATCGACATCGGTTCGCGCGAGGAAGGCATCACCCTGGTCAACAGCACGGCCGTGCTGGTGCTGGCGTACACGCTGGGCGGCGTGCTCGCGCCCGCGCTGGGCGCCGCCGCCCTGCAGTGGTTTCCCACCGTGGGCTTTCCCGCCCTGCTGCTGCTGGTGGCCGGTGTCGGCCTGTGGCTGCTGCGCCGCGCAGCGTAGGGTTGCCCCCACGCTCCCCCGCTGCGCGCGGTCCGCTGCCCCCCGGGGGGGCTGATTCACCTTGGGGCGGCCCGGCGGTGAATCCTGTTGCCCCCACGCTCCCCCGCTGCGCGAGGTCCGCTGCCCCCCCGAGGGGGCTGGGCCTAGGAGGCGCGGTCGAACACCCGGTCGGCCAGGCCGCCGCCGATCCACATGCCGGCCAGCGACAGCCAGGCGGTGACGGCGAAGATGGCGCCGCCTGTCATGCCCGCGCCCACGGCGCAGCCACCGGCCAGCATGGAGCCAAAGCCCATGAGCGCGGCACCGGTGATGTAGCGCGGCATGCTGTAGCCGGGGCCGAAGCCCTCGAGTTTCCAGTCGCGCCCGACCAGTGCGCCGATCAGCGAGCCCAGGAACACGCCGGGCATCAGGCCCAGGCCGAAGGTCCACGGGCCCTCGGGCAGGCTGAGCACGCGCATCAGCCATTCGGCCGACGGCCCGCTGAAGGTCATTCCCTGGATCTGCACCACCTCAAAGGAATGCGACATCACCTGGTAGGTCGCGCCCCAGGCCAGCGCGACCATCAGGCCGGTGCCCAGACCACCGGCCCATTTCCAGAAACCCCAGCCGCTGCGAAACGCAAAAAACAGCGCAACGACCAACCACACACCACCGAAGGCCAGGCCGTCCCAGGGGCCTGCGTCCAGCAGCGCCAGCAGGCTGCGCGAGTCTCCTCCCTCCACCATCCACCAGCCGGCGATGGCCTCGCGCCAGGGCGCGAGCACACCGGCCAGCGAGGCCTGCGCCGCCACCGCGAACACCAGCCCCGACAACAGCGCGCGCAGGTTGCCGTTGGCCGAGAGCACCAGCAGCCGGCTGGCGCAGCCCCGCGTCATGACCATGCCCACACCGAAAACCAGGCCACCCACGAGCGCACCCGACAGGCTGCCGCGCGCGGACAGCTGGCGCGCGGTGCTCACGTCCAGGCCACCGAGCACCACCAGCAGCTGCACGCCCACCACCGCGCTGGAAAAGGCCAGCAGCCACACCGCCAGCTTGTCGCCGAACCGGCCGTGCCAGAAATCGATCACCGCACCGCGCAGGCAGAAGCGCGAACGCTGCGCAAAGAAGCCGAAACCCAGGCCCAGCAGCAGGCCACAGGCCGCCAGCAAGCGCGCTTCGCCCCAGTGTTCCACCCAGCCGGTCCAGTTCATGGACGTCTCCATATCGTTGCATTAGTGCATGCTGATACTAAGCGGGTGAGCCTCCTGGAGGTTGATCTGGCGCAAGACCACCCCAGATGCAGCAGACCGTTAAGCTCAGGCGTCCCCCTGGCCCCACCCTTGAAAGGACCTCCGCATGGCCATTCCCTGGCTGCTTGCCCTGAAAGTGATTCCCTGGGGTGACGTGATCGAACACGCGCCCAAGGTGCTCAACGCCGCGCGCAAACTGATGGACCGGCAGAAGTTGCCCGAGAGCACGCCGGCCTCCGCCGCGCCCATGGACCTGGTGTCGGACACGCCGCCCAGCCTCGGTGAGCTGCGCAACCGCCTGATTGAAGCGCGTCAGCTCATCGACCAGCAGGCCCAGACCCAGGAGCAGATGGCGCAGACCCTGGCCGAACTGGCCGAGCAGAACGCACGGCTGGTGGCGGCGGTGGAGCTGCTGCGCGTGCGCACGCGCCTGTTCATGTTCGTGATCGCCGCGCTGGCCATCGGCGTGGTCGTGCTGTTCGTGCGCTGATCAGCCCCGTTCGCTGGTCAGGCTGGCATCGCAGCCCACGCCGGCGGCGATCCAGCGACCCGCCAGCTTGCGCAGCACCGGCGCCGCCCAGCGCCAGCGCGGGCCGAGCACACCGGCCGCGTCGGTGACGGCGCCGCAGCGGTAGATCAACAAGCTTTCGTCCCAGCGCAGCGCGTCACACGCCCCGCTGCGCTTGCGCGAGATCACCTGCCCCAGCGGGCACGGTTCGGCCAGACAGCACACCCCGCAGCCATTGCATGGCGCGCCGAGTGCGGGCTGCAGCGGAGCGGCCGGGTGGATGCGGATGACCTGGTGAGGCATGACTCAGGTTAGCGCACAGGCGCACCGCATAATTTGCCGAGAAGCAAACGGAAACATGAGTACTTCAATGCATCAAAACAGCGGCATCAGGGACAACCATCAGCGAGGCAAACCGCTCATGGTGCCCTTCACGATGGAGCCCCAGAAGATTTCCCCAAGTGAGTTATGGACTGCTATGAGTACAGCAGGATGGCCGCCGAAGAGAGCTCCGTGGGTTGCAGGCATCAATATGAACAAATCCATACTTCTCGATGCATGGACATGGCCTGTCTTGCTTAGCCTCTCGGTTGCTCAACTTCAGTCCGCACTGCAAGCGGTTAAGCAACACTGAGATGGCTGTCCTCAGAATCATGCGCACCGCCCAAGACCTGCTCTCTGAACTCAACGCCAGCGACGAGTCGCCCCGCATCGAGGCCAAGCGCGCCCGCGAGGCGGGCAAGTCGATCCTGGAAACGGTGATCGCCTTTGCCAACGAGCCGGGCCTGGGGGGCGGGCATTTGTTGCTGGGGGTGGACTGGGAAGTAAACGACAAGGGCGACACCCGCTACTGGGCGGCGGGCGTGCCCGACCCCGACAAACTGCAGCGCGACCTGGCCACGCAATGTGCGAGCACGCTCAATGTGGCGCTGCGGCCCGAGATGGCGGTGGAGCGGGTGGACGGCCACACCGTGGTGGTGGTGTTCGTGCCCGAGGCCGATGTCAGCCAGAAGCCCATCTACCTGGCGGCCACCGGCTTGCCCAGGGGCGCGTACCGCCGGGTGGGCTCCACCGACCAGCGTTGTGTGGACGAGGATTTGTGGGTGTTGCGCGGCGCCAGCCAGCCGGCATTTGGGCCCGACATGGCGCCCATTGCCGATGCGCGACTGGACGATCTGGACCCGGCAGCCGTGGCCGAATACCGGCGCCTGCGCGCCCTGGCCAACCCGCAGGCCGAAGAGCTGGGTTATGAAAGCGCCGATCTGCTGGAGGCTTTGTCTGCACTGCGCCGGGTGGGCAGCGAGCTCAAGCCCACGCTGGCTGGGCTGGTTTTGTTTGGCAAGACCATGGCCTTGCGCCGCTTGTTCCCCGCGCTGCGGGTGGACTATGTACGGGTGGTGGGCACGCAGTGGGTGGACGACCCGGATGCGCGCTTTCAGTCGGTGGACATTCGGCAGCCGCTGATGCTGGCCCTGCCCAAGGTTGAGGCGGCGATTGTGGATGACTTGCCCAAGGGCTTTCGCCTGCCCGAGGGTGAGTTGCAAAGCCAGCAAACGCCGCTGCTGCCGCGCAAGGTGATTCGCGAGGCGCTGGCCAATGCGGTGATGCATCGCAGCTACCAGGACCACAGCCCGGTGCAGATCGTGCGGTACAGCAATCGCATTGAAATTTTGAATCCGGGCTTTTCGCTCAAAGACATGGGCAGCCTGGGCACACCTGGTTCGCGCCTGCGCAACCCGGCCATTGCGGCGGTGCTGCACGAGATCAACTGGGCGGAAACCAAAGGTTCTGGTATTCGCACCATGCGCCGCTTGGCGGCCGATGCGGGTCTGCCGTTGCCAGAGTTCGCCTCCGACCGGCAGAAAAACGAGTTCAAGACCACGCTGTTTTTACACCACCTGCTGACGGAAGAAGACCACGCATGGCTCAAGTCATTGACCAGCGAGGCATTGTCCGCTGACGAGGCCAAGGCCTTGATTTACGCGCGCGAAACCGGGGCGGTTGACAACACAGCATGTCGGGACTTTTCGGGCTTGGACACGCTTCAAGCCAGCAACGTGTTGCGCCGTTTGCGAGACAGGGGCCTCTTGGAGAAGCAAGGGGCCGGTAACCGGACGCACTACACGCTGAACCACCCTGGTGAGCAGCCAGACCCGCACCCGGAACAGGGCAGGCTGCCCTTGGAAGATGGCAAGCAGCCGGCCGAAGGTGGTAAGCAGGCCCTCGAAGGTGGCAAGCGCAACTTGCCACCTTTGCCAGAATCGCTGGCCAGTCGTCTTCCCAAACAAAGGCAACGCATGTCGACTGCAGCACTCCGGGAGCTCATTTTCGACCTGTGCGGGTGGCATCCGCTCAGAGGTGAAGAGTTGGCGAACCTATTGGGCAAAGACCTGAAATACCTGCGCAATCAGCACTTGTCCGCGCTGATCCAGTCGGGTGCCCTGGTTTTTTTGTATCCCGAGTCACCGAACCACAAGATGCAGGCTTACAAGCTGCCAGCGAACCAGCAGCACAACGCAGACTGATCTCCGGTCTCAACCAGCTTGGGCCTGAACGGTTGGACATTCTCTCCAGGTCTTCGACAGGCTCAGCCCGAACGGTGGATTCAAGTTCGCGCCAGCACCGGCCCCAGCACCCGCCCGGTGTGCGTGTCCAGCCGCACCACCTCATCGGGCGGTGCCGCGGCCACGATCAGGCCGCCGCCGCCGCCGCCTTCGGGGCCGAGGTCGATGATCCAGTCGGCTTCGGCCATCACGTCCAGGTCGTGTTCGATCACGATCACGCTGTGGCCGCCGTCCACCAGGCGGTGCAGCACGCGGATGAGCTTTTCCACGTCGGCCATGTGCAGACCCACGGTGGGTTCGTCGAGCACATACAGCGTGTGCGGCGGCTTCTGGCCGCGGCGGGTGATGTCGTCGCGCACCTTGCTGAGTTCGGTCACCAGCTTGATGCGCTGCGCCTCGCCGCCACTGAGCGTGGGACTGGGCTGGCCCAGCGTGAGGTAACCCAGGCCGACGTCTTTCAGCAACTGCAGCGGGTGGCCGATGCTGGGCATGGCGGCGAAGAAATCGACCGCTTCGTCCACCTCCATCTGCAGCACGTCGCCGATGCTCTTGCCCTTCCAGGTGACGGCCAGGGTCTCGGGGTTGAAGCGCGCGCCGTGGCAGACCTCGCACGGCACCTTCACGTCGGGCAGGAAGCTCATCTCGATGGTGCGCATGCCCTGGCCCTCGCAGCCCGGGCAGCGGCCTTCGCCGGTGTTGAAGCTGAAGCGGCCCGGCCCGTAACCGCGCGCCTTGGCTTCCAGCGTGTCGGCGTACAGCTTGCGCACCGTGTCCCAGAAGCCGATGTAGGTGGCGGGGCAGGAGCGCGGTGTTTTGCCGATCGGCGTCTGGTCCACCTCGAGCACACGGTCCACGGTATCAAAGCCGCTCACGCTGGCGCAGCCCGACCATGCGGGGAACTGGCCCTTGTCCATGGCCTCGCGGCCGGCCCGGGTGCTGCGCTGCGCCACCGCAGCGGCCACGTTGGTCAGCAACACGTCGCGCGCCAGCGTGGACTTGCCGGAGCCCGAAACACCGGTGATGACGACCAGGCGCTGAAGCGGCACGGCGGCGTCGAGCTGGTTGAGGTTGTGCAGTTGGGCACGGTGGACCTGAAGCCAATCACCGGTTCCCGGCGGGGTGACTTCGCGCCGTGGCTGCAGCGGATGTTTCATCGCGTGCAGCAGGTACCGCCCGGTCACCGACTCGGGGTTGGCCGCCAGGTCGTGCACCGTGCCCTGCGCCACCACCCGCCCGCCGCGTTTGCCCGCGCTCGGGCCGATGTCGATGATGTGGTCGGCGCGGCGGATGGTGTCTTCGTCGTGCTCCACCACCACCAGGGTGTTGCCCATGTCGCCGAGCTTGTGCAACGCGTTGAGCAGAATCGCGTTGTCGCGTGCGTGCAGGCCGATCGTGGGCTCGTCGAGCACGTAGCACACGCCCAGCAGGTTGCTGCCGAGCTGTGCCGCCAGGCGGATGCGCTGCGCCTCGCCACCGCTGAGCGTGGGTGCCCCGCGGTCCAGCGTGAGGTAGTTCAGCCCCACCTCTTCCAGGAAGGCCAGGCGGTTTTCGATTTCGGGCAGCAGGTCGCGGGCGATGCCGGTCTCGCGGGTGGACATCACGGCCTCTTTCATGAGACCTTGCACCCACAAACGCACTTCACGCACCGACAAGCGCGCCACATCGGTGATGCCCACGCCGCTGAACTTCACCGCGCGGGCCTGCGCGTTCAGGCGGGTGCCCGCGCAAGCGGGGCAGACCTCGTTCACCAGGTCGTCCACCTCGGGTTCGGCAAAGCTCTGTTCGCGCCCGCGCTCCTTGTCGTCGCGCACCGAGTCGTCGAGCACGCTGCGCTGGTCGCGCGAGAGTTTCAGGCCCGTGCCCACGCAGTCCGGACACCAGCCGTGCTTGCTGTTGTAGGAAAACAGGCGCGGATCGAGTTCGGGGTAGCTGGTGGCGCAGACCGGGCAGGCGCGCGTGGTGGAGAACACCTCCAGCTGGCCCAGTTCGCGCGTCGAACCGCCATCGGCCAGCGCCTGTGCCAGTCCGTCGAGCGGGTGCAGCACATGCACCACGCCCTTGCCGATCTCCAGCGCCTTGGTCAGTTGCTGGCGCAGCGTGGCCTCCTGGTCGGCGTTGACCACGAAGTCGGCCACCGGCAGCTCGATGGTGTGTTCCTTGAAGCGGTCGATGCGCGGAAATCCGGTGGTGGGCAAAAACTCGCCGTCCACGCGCAGATGCGTGTGGCCGCGCGGGCGCGCCCAGTCGGCCAGCTCGGTGTAGACCCCCTTGCGGTTGACCACCAGCGGCGCGAGCAGGCCGATGTGCTGGCCGGCGTGGCGTTTGAGAATGGCCGCGGCGATGCTGTCGGCGCTTTGCGGCATCACGGCTGCGCCGTCGTGCACACAGTGCTGTGTGCCCAGCTTCACATAGAGCAGGCGCAGAAAGTGCCAGACCTCGGTGGTGGTGCCCACCGTGCTCTTGCGCCCGCCGCGCGAGAGCCGCTGCTCGATCGCCACCGTGGGCGGGATGCCGTAGACCGCGTCCACCTCGGGGCGGCCCGCGGGTTGCACGATGCTGCGTGCGTACGCATTGAGGCTCTCCAGGTAACGCCGCTGGCCCTCGTTGAACAGGATGTCGAACGCCAGCGTGGACTTGCCCGAGCCGCTCACGCCCGAGATCACGTTGAACCGGCCGCGCGGAATGTCCACGCTGAGGTTCTTGAGGTTGTGTTCTTTCGCGTTGACGATGCGGATGGCGTTGCCATGCTGGTCGCTGCGGCGGGCGGCGGCGGCCAGACCGCTGGACTGGCCCAGGTAGTCGGCCACGCGGCCTTCGCGCACCGCATGCACCTCGCCCATGGACAGCGCGTAGTCGCGCAAGGCCCTGGCGGTGTGGCTGCTGGCGTGTTCACGCACCTGCTCGGGCGGGCCTTCGGCCACCACCAGACCGCCCGCGTCACCGCCCTCGGGGCCGAGATCGATCAGCCAGTCGGCCGAGCGGATCACGTCCAGGTTGTGCTCGATCACCACCAGCGAGTGCCCGGCGTCGAGCAGCCGGCGCAGGCTGCGCATGAGCTTGGCGATGTCGTCGAAGTGCAGGCCGGTGGTGGGCTCGTCGAACAGGAACAGCGTGCCCTTGCGCGAAAGCGGCTGGCGGCTGGCGCTCGCGCTCTTCGAGGCCTCGGCCAGAAAGCCCGCCAGTTTCAGGCGCTGCGCCTCACCGCCCGAGAGCGTGGGCACGGGCTGGCCGAGCTTCACGTATTCGAGGCCCACGTCCACGATGGGTTGCAGCACACGGATCACCTCGCGGTCGTTCGCGAACAGCGCAGCGGCCTCACTGACCGTGAGGTCGAGCACGTCGGCCACATTGAGCGAACGGGCGCCGCGCTCGATCTTCACTTCCAGTATTTCGGGCCGGTAGCGTTTGCCGTCGCAATCGGGGCAGCGCAGGTACACGTCGCTCAGGAACTGCATCTCCACATGCTCGAAGCCCGAGCCGCCGCAGGTGGGGCAGCGGCCGTCGCCGCTGTTGAAGCTGAACTTGGCGGGCGTGTAGCTGCGCTGGCGAGACAGCGGCGCATCGGCGAACAGCGCGCGGATCGCGTCCCAGGCGCCGACATAGCTCACCGGGTTGGAGCGGGCGGTCTTGCCGATGGGCGACTGGTCGACGAACACCACCTCGCCGAGCTGCTCGGCACCCAGCAACCGGTCATGCGCGCCGGGCGTGTCGGTGGACTTGCCGAAGTGGCGCAACAGCGCGGGCGCCAGCACGTCCTGGATCAGGCTGGACTTGCCCGAGCCCGAGACACCGGTGACCACCACCAGGCGCTGCAGCGGGAACTCGACCGACACGTCTTTCAGGTTGTGCTCGCGCGCGCCTTCCAGGATCAGGCGCGGCGTGCTGTCGGTGACCGCGCGCTTGAAGCCCATGCCGATGGTCTTGCGCGCGCCGAGGTAGGCGCCGGTCAGCGTGTCGGCACTGCGGATCTGCTCGGGTGTGCCGTCGAACACGATCTGCCCGCCGCGCTCACCCGGGCCGGGGCCCATGTCGATCAGCCGGTCGGCGGCCAGCATCACCGCCGGGTCGTGTTCGACCACCACCAGCGTGTTGCCCGCGTCGCGCAGGCGCAGCATGGCATCAACGATGCGCGCCATGTCGCGCGGGTGCAGGCCGATGCTGGGCTCGTCGAGCACGAACAAGGTGTTGACCAGCGAGGTGCCCAGCGCCGTGGTGAGGTTGATGCGCTGCACCTCGCCGCCCGAGAGGGTTCGGCTCTGGCGGTCGAGCGTGAGGTAGCCGATGCCGACCTCGCACAGGTAGCGGATGCGGGTGTTGATTTCGTCGAGCAGCAGTCGCAGCGCCTGCGCCTGTCCGGCGCCTGCGGCATCCGAGCCCGCGGGCACCAGGGTGTCGCCGAGCGAGCCGAAGAACACCCGCAACCGCTCCAGCGGCAACAGCATCAGGTCGTGCAGGCACAGGCCGGGCAGCGCATCGAGCTGCGCGCGGCCCCACTTCACGCCCTGCGGCAGGTAGCGCTTTTCCGGCTTGAGCACCGCGTCGGCCTGCCGCTTGGTGCCCAGGCGCCAGAGCAGGCTGTCGGTCTTGAGGCGCGCGCCATGGCAGCTCGGGCACTCGGTGTAGCTGCGGTACTTGGACAAGAGCACACGGATGTGCATCTTGTAGGCCTTGCTCTCCAGGTACTCGAAGAAACGGTCCACCCCGTACCAGTGCTGGTTCCACTTGCCGTTCCACTGCGGCGAACCGGCGCGGACCCAGTGCTTCTGCTCGTCGGTGAGCTTGACCCAGGGCGTGTCGCGCGGAATGCCGGCGGCCTCGGCGTGGCGCATCATGTCGTCCTGCGCCTCCTTCCAGGCCGGCGTCTGGAACACCTTGATCGCACCCGCACGCAGCGTGAGCTTGTCGTTCGGAATCACCAGCCCGTAGTCCACCCCGATCACCCGCCCGAACCCCCGGCAGGCCTCGCAGGCGCCCACCGCCGAATTGAACGAGAACATCGACGGCGTGGGTTCGCTGTAACGGATGTCGCTCTCGGGGCAATGCAGGCCGGTCGAAAAGCGCCAGATTTCAACCGCCCCCACGCTCCCCGCTTCGCGTGGTTCGCTGCCCCCCGAGTCCAATTGGGGGTCGGATTCCGATTTCAGGGCATAGACCATGAGCTTGCCTCCGCCGCGCTTGAGGCCGACTTCGATGGCCTCCACCACGCGTGCGGGCTCGGTGGTGCCGATGCGGAAGCGGTCGGCCACCACGTCGAGCACCCGGATGGCTTCCATGGGCGCGGCCTTGGCCTTGCCCTTGGTCTTGGCCTTTTCGTCGACCACGGGTGCAGCACGCTGCACCACACGTTCGGCCTGCACCCGCGTGTAGCCGCTGGCCGAGAGCCACTGTTCAATCTCTTCGGGCGTGGTGCTGGCCGGCAACTCCACCGGGAAGGTGACCACCAGCCTCGGATCCCCGCGCTCTCCGGCGCGTTGTTTCAATTCAAGAAAGATCGACTCCGGCGAGTCGTGCCGCACCAGCGCCGCGGTGTCGCGGTCGAACAGCTCGGCGCCGCGCGCGAACAACAGCTTCAGGTGGTCGTTGAGCTCGGTCATGGTGCCGACCGTGGAGCGCGAGCTGCGCACCGGGTTGGTCTGATCGATCGCAATCGCCGGCGGCACCCCCTCGACCCGGTCCACCGCCGGTTTGTCCATGCGGTCCAGGAACTGGCGCGCATAGGCGCTGAAGGTTTCCACGTAGCGGCGCTGACCTTCGGCGAACAGGGTGTCGAACACCAGGCTGGACTTGCCCGAACCGCTCGGTCCGGTGACCACCGTGAGCTCGCCGGTGCGGATGTCCAGGTCGATGTTCTTCAGGTTGTGCTGGCGTGCGCCGCGGATGCGGATGAGCCCGGTGCCACCTTCTGCCGTTCGCACCCGCCCCGCGTCGTCGGACACGGAGGGAATCGGGCCCACAGGCAACTCGGCGGGCAAAAAGGCGTCGGACATGCAGGGGCTCCAGTGGGGGACGCAAAGATTCTACGGAGCAGGGTGACATACCCCCGGCCGTGTACGTCATAACCACAATTTCGCGGATGGCGTGCCTGCCCAGACTGGGCCCAACCCTGGAGACCTACCCATGAAAAGCAACCGCATCTTCCTCTCTGGCCGCATCACCGCGCTGGGCCTCGCCGCCCTCCTGGGCTTCAACGCGCCCGCCTGGGCCCAGCTGCGCATCGGCAACCCGTCGGGCATCACCGGCTCGGTGGCCGCCGGCGTGAAGGAGAACATCGAAGGCGCCAGGCTGTATTTCGATGCGGTCAACGCGCGCGGCGGCGTCAATGGCCAGAAGATCGAGATGCTCTCGGTGGACGACAGGTTCGACCCCAAGGTCACGGTGGAGGTCTCGCGCCGGCTCATCACCGAACAGAAGGTGCTGGCGCTGTTCCTGAACCGCGGCACCCCGCATTCCCAGGCCCTGCTGCCGCTGCTGGCCGAATTCAAGCTGCCGCTGGTGGGCCCGAGCACCGGCGCCATGGTGCTGCACGAACCGGTCAACCCCTGGGTCTTCAACGTGCGTGCCACCTACCAGCGCGAGGCCGCCAAGGCCATCGAACACCTGGCCAGCATCGGCATGACGCGCATCGCGCTGCTGGAGACCGACGACTCCTTCGGTGCGGACTCTGCTGCCGGTGCGCTCAACGGCTTTGCGACTGTCAAGCAGACGCCGGTGCTGCAGGCGAAGTTTCCGCGCGACAAGCCCGACTTCAGCGAACTCGCCGCGCAGGTGACCCGGAGCAACGCGCAGGCGGTGATGGTGATCGGCTCGGCCGGCAACACCGCCAACGGCGTCAAGGCCTTGCGTGCTGCGGGCTCGCGGGCGCAGGTGGTGACCCTGTCGAACAACGCGTCGGATGGCTTCATCAAGCTGCTGGGCGAACACGCGCGCGGCGTGATCGTGACCCAGGTCTTCCCCAACGAACGCTCGGTGGCCTACCCGCTGATCAAGGAAGCGCAGGACCTGGCCAGGGCCAAGGGTCTGGACGGTGTCTCGCCCGCCATGATGGAAGGCTTCGCCGCTGCGAAGGTGATGACCGAGGGCCTGCGCCGCGCCGGCCCGAACCCGACGCCGGTGGCCCTGCGCGATGCCCTCGAAGGCATGCGCAACCACGACATCGGCGGCCTGCAGATCAGCTACAGCCCCACCGATCACACCGGCCTCGATTTCTCCGACCTGTCGATCGTGAACGCCTCCGGCAAGTTCATGCGCTGAAACAAGGATCCCCCCGATGCGCCTGCGGTGCCTTCCCCTCAAGGGGCGACACCTGCGGCCCGGCAAACCCGGCTCTGCGGTGTTCCGGGTGGGGTGGCTTGCACCCGTTGAGCTTGGTGACCCTCAGGATTTCACGATCAGCACGGGTATCTTCGCGTGGGTCAGCACCTTCTGCGCCACGCTGCCCAGGATCAGCGCCTTCACGCCCTGGCGACCGTGCGAGCCCATCACGATCAGGTCGCAGCCTTCGGCCTCGGCCGTTTCGATGATGCCTTCATAGACCACGTTGCGTTCGATGGTGTCGCCCGCGAACGGGACACCTTCGGCCGCGCAGGCCAGGCGCGCAGCGTCCAGCGCCACGCCGGCCGCGGCCTTGGCTTCGGTCAGGTAGGCCTGCAGACCGATGGCCGAAGCGTCCCCGATGCCGATGTAGGGAAACGGGTCGATCACATAAACGCCCACCACCTCTGCGTTCTGGCTCTTGGCCAGTTGCACGGCGGCTCGGGTCGCAAAGGCGCCGAGTTCGGATCCGTCGGTGGGCAGCAAGATTTTCTTGAACATGGTCGTTTTCCTCCGGGTGTTGGGTTGACAGGTCCGCGCGGGCGGCAGCGTTCCATCGTAGGAAGGACCGGGCCGGCAGGCCTTGCGTCAGATCAAGCCGGGGCCGATTCCTGCGGGGAGGCCGCGGGCCGCACGTCCACCGCACAGTACTTCAGTTCGGCGATCTTGCCCACCGGGTCCAGCGCCGGGTTGGTGAGCAGGTTGGCCGCGGCTTCGGCGTAGGCAAACGGAATGAAGGCCGTGTCCAGCGGCATGGCGTCGTCCAGCCGCACCGGCAGCGCCAACCCACCCCGGCGCGAACGCACACCGGCCAGCGCGCCGGCAGCCAGCCCGAGGCGCTGCGCGGTCTGCGGGTGCAGGCTCACCACCGGCCCGGGCTCCAGGGCATCGAGCACACCGCTGCGGCGCGTCATGCTGCCGGTGTGCCAGTGCTCCAGCTGGCGCCCGGTGATCAGCACCAGCGGGTACTCGGCGTCGGGCAGCTCGGCCGGGGGCGTCACGCTGGCACCGACCAGCGTGGCGCGCCCGCTGGCGGTGGGAAACCCGTCGGTGAACACCACCGGGTGGCCCGGGTCGTTCTCGCTGGCCACCGGGTAGGTCACCGCGCCTTCGCGCTGCAGGCGCGCCCACGACAGACCCGCGATGCTGGGCATCAGGGCGCGCATTTCTTCAAACACCGCGCCGATGCCGCAGAGGGCATCGGCGCCCGCCGTGCCGTCGGCGGCCACGCCGTAGCGCCAGTCGAGTCCGAGCCGGCGCGCCAGCTGTTCGGTGATCCAGGCGTCGGCCCTGGCCTCGCCCGGGGCCTGCACGGCCGGGCGCCCGAGCTGCACGCAGCGGTCGGTGTTGGTCACGCTGCCGGTTTTTTCGGGCCAGGCGGTGGCGGGCAGCACCACATCGGCCAGGCTCGCGGTCTCGGTCAGAAAGATGTCCTGCACCACCAGATGGTCCAGCCCCGCGAGCGCTTCGCGCGCATGGGTCGCGTCGGGATCGCTCATGGCCGGGTTCTCGCCCTGGATCACCATGGCGCGGATCTCGCGCCGGCGCGCGGCGTTGATGATCTCCACCACGGTCAGGCCGGCCTCGCTGCGCAGCGTGCCGGCTGGCAGGCGCCACAGCTGCTCGGCCTTCTCGCGGGCGTGCGGATCGCTCACCCGCTGGTAGTCGGGCAGCACCATCGGGATCAGGCCCGCGTCGCTGGCGCCCTGCACGTTGTTCTGGCCGCGCAGCGGATGCAGGCCGGTGCCGGGGCGGCCGATCTGTCCGGTGATCAGCGAGAGTGCGATCAGGCAGCGCGCGTTGTCGGTGCCGTGCGTGTGCTGGCTGATGCCCATGCCCCAGAGGATCATGCTGTTGCCCGCCGTGGCATAGGCCCGTGCCACCTCGCGCAGCGTGGCTGCCTCGATGCCGCAGACCGGCGCCATGACCTCGGGGGAGAAGTCCACCAGGTGCGCCTTGAGCTGCGCGAAGTCGAGCGTGTGGGCTTCGATGTAGGCCGGGTCGGTGAGGCCTTCGAACACGATGGTGTGCAGCAGCGCATTGAGCAGGGCCACGTCGGTACCCGACTTGAAGCCCAGGTGCTTCCAGCTGTGGCGCGCGAGTTCGGTGCGGCGCGGATCGGCCAGCACCAGTTTCATGCCTCGCTTGACCGCGTTCTTGATCCAGGTCGCACCGACCGGGTGGTTCTGTGCCGGATTGGCGCCGATCAGCAGCACGAAGTCGGCGTGCTGCACGTCGCGCAACGGGTTGGTCACCACGGCCGAGCCCAGGCCTTCCATGAGCGCGGCCACGCTGGACGCGTGGCACAGGCGGGTGCAGTGGTCCACGTTGTGCGTGTCGAACGCGGTGCGGATCAGTTTCTGGAACAGGTAGGCCTCTTCGTTCGTGCCCTTGGCCGAACCGAAACCGGCCACCGGGCCCTGGCGGCCGCGTGCGGTGGTGCTGGCCATCGCCCGCTTCAAGCCGCTGGCGGCGGCGTCCAGCGCCTCGTCCCAGCTGGCTTCGCGAAACAGCTCGCGCCAGTGGCGGTGCATCACCGCGTGCGGGTCTTTGGGCGCATCGGCACGGCGGATCAAGGGGCGCGTGAGCCGCTCGGGGCTGTGCGCATAGTCAAAGCCGAAGCGGCCCTTGACGCACAGCCGGCCTTCGTTGGCCGGACCGGCGATGCCCTCGACATGTTCGATCTTCCCGTCCGTGACGTGGTAGGTGAGCTGACAGCCCACGCCGCAGAACGGGCAGACCGAATCGACCTGCCGGTCTGAAGCCTTCGCGTACGCGCCGTTGGCCGGTGCGATCGCGCCCGTGGGGCAGGCCTGCACACACTCCCCACAGGCCACGCAGGTGCTCGCGCCCATCGGGTCGTTCTGGTCGAACACGATCTGCGCCTGGCCGCCGCGAAACGCCAGACCCAGCACGTCGTTGCCCTGCGTCTCGCGGCAGGCGCGGATGCAGCGCGTGCACTGGATGCAGGCATCGAGGTTGACGGTCATGGCCGGGTGGGACGTGTCAGCACCCCACCGCTCGGTCTGAGCCAATATCCGTTCGGGCTGAGCCAATATCCGCTCGGGCTGAGCCTGTCGAAGCCCCGCCGAGGTTTTGGGGAGCCCTTCGACAGGCTCAGGGCGAACGGGATGGTGGGTGCGCAAGGGGAAACGCCCTTTTTGTGCACCGGCAACCTGCGCCCAGTACGCCAGCTCGCTGTCGTGTTTGAGCGCCGCCGTGTCGGGCGCGTCCGACAACAACAGCTCCAGCACCGTCTTCTGCGCGGCCGCAGCACGCGCACTGTCGGTGCTCACCACCATGCCCGGTGTGGGCGCGCGGCAGCACGAAGGCGCCAGCACCCGCTCGCCCTCGATCTCCACCACGCAGACGCGGCAATTGCCGGGGCTGCGCAGACCGTCCTGGTGGCACAGGTGCGGCACCGTCACGCCGGCGCGCTGTGCGGCCTTGAGCAGCGTCTCGCCGGGCGCCGCTTCCACCGCACGCCCGTTGAGCGTGAACCCGATCGGCGCCGCGTCCTGCGGCACATCGTTGGTCTTCATGCACCCACCTCGTGAGGAAAGAACCGCAGCACGCTGTCCACCGGGTTGGGTGCTGCCTGGCCCAGGCCGCAGATGCTGGCGTCGCGCATCACCTGCGAGAGTTCTGCCAGCAGGGCAGCGTCCCACACCGGCGCCTGCATGAGTTGCACCGCCTTGGTGGTGCCGGCGCGGCAGGGCGTGCACTGGCCGCAGGACTCGTGCTCGAAAAAGCGCATCAGGTTCAGCGCTGCGTCGCGCGCCCGGTCGTTCTGGCCCAGCACCACCACGGCCATCGACCCGACGAAGGCGCCGTGTTCGCTCAGGGTGTCGAAGTCCAGCGGCACGTCGGCCAGCGCGGCGGGCAGGATGCCGCCGGAGGCGCCGCCGGGCAGGAACGCGTAGAGCGTGTGGCCATCGGCCATGCCGCCGGCGTGCTCCATGACCAGCTCGCGCAAGGTGATGCCGGCCGGCGCCAGGTACACGCCCGGGCGCTTCACCCGGCCCGACACCGAAAAACGGCGCAGGCCGTTGCGCCCCGCGCGTCCGTGCGAAGCCAGCCAGGCGCCGCCGTGCGCCAGGATCTCGGGCAACCACCACAAGGTCTCGGGGTTGTGCGCCAGCGTGGGTCGGCCAAAGACACCATGGAACGCCACGATCGGCGGCTTCAGGCGCGGCAGTCCGCGCCGGCCTTCGACCGACTCGATCAGCGCCGACTCTTCGCCGCAGATGTAGGCGCCCGCGCCACGACGCAACTCGATGCGTGGTGGCCGGTAGCCCGGGTATTGCGCAGCCAGCGCCTGCAGGCGCGCATCGAGCGCGGTGAGCTCGCGCTGCAGCAGCCGGCGTGCGTCGTGGTACTCGTCGCGCAGGTAGAGCCAGACATGCTCGATGCCGACCACCTGCGCGGCGATCAGCAGGCCCTCGAGCACCTGTGGCGCGCCGGCCTGCGCGCTGGTGAGCAGGTGGCCGTCCTTGAAGGTGCCGACTTCGCCCTCGTCGATGTTGACCACCATGTGGCGCGGGCCGGCCTGGGTTCGCACCGTCTCCCACTTGCGCCAGGCCGGAAAGCCCGCGCCGCCCAGGCCACGCAGGTGGGAGGCCTTGAGTTCGGCCAGCACCGCGTCGGCACTGAGCTCGCCCGACAGCAGGCGCTGCAGTTGATGGAGTCCGGACGCCTCGGGCACCGGCAGCTCGCGCGGGCCGGTGTCGCCACTGGCCAGCAAAGCCTGCACCGCGTCGACCGTGGCATGGGGCAACTGGCGCTGGCCCACGCAGGCCGCCGGCGCACGGTGGCACTGACCGATGCAGGGCGCGGGCTGCACGCGCACAGACGCGTCGTTGGCCAGCGCGGCCTGCAGATCGTGCATCAACGTGGCACTGCCGGCCATGGAGCACGAGAGGCTGTCGCAGACGCGGACCACGGTGGCGGGCACGGCCGCGTCGTCGTCCACGATCTCGAAGTGGTGGTAGAAGCTCGCGACCTCGAACACCTCGACCTGGCTCAGGCGCAGGCGCTCGGCCAGCGCGGCCAGGTGGCCGTGGCGCAAGGCCCCCTCGGCATCCTGCAGCCGGTGCAGGTGTTCGATCAGCAGATCGGTGCGTGGCGCAAGACCCTCGCACAGCGCGGCCACGCGTTCGCGCGCCTGCGGCGAGGTCTGGCGGCCCTTGGGCGTGTGGCGGGGCGCGCCGCGGCGAACGGCGCCCACGGGGCGGATGGGGATCACGGTGCTCATGGGCGCAGACTAGCACCGGCGCGCGGTTCTAATATGTTTTTCATTGCATGAAGCCGGAGCCGAACCCCATGCTGCGCATCACCCTGCAACCCCGTTGGCACATTGGCCAGGACGGCGGCCTCGCGCTCGACGCCAACACCTTGCTGCAGTTGCTGGCCGCGGTGCAGGCCTCGGGCAGCATCGCGCAGGCGGGCCGCGAGCTCGGCCTGTCGTACCGCCACGCCTGGGGACTGCTGCAACAGGCCGAACAGCTGTTCGGGCAGGCGCTGCTGGTGCGTGGCCGGGGCCAGGGCTCGGCACTGACCGAACTGGGCACCAAACTGATCTGGGCCGATGCGCGCATCGGCGCGCGGCTGCAACCGCTGCTGGAGTCCCTGGCCTCGGAACTCGAGGGCGAGCTGGGCCGGGTGCAGCGCCGCCAGCGCGCGGTGCCGCGCCTGCACGCCAGCCACGGGTTTGCCGTGGCGGCGCTGCGCGAGCAGCTCGCCGCGCGCCAGGTGGCGGTGGAACTGCGCTACCGCAACAGCCTGGAGGCGGTGGCCGCGCTGTCGCAGGGCGACTGCGAACTGGCGGGCTTTCATGTGCCGCTGGGCGAGTTCGAGGCCGCGGCGGCGCAACGCTTTCTCGCCTGGCTCAAACGCGACCAGCACCTGCTGGTGCACCTGGCGGTGCGCACCCAGGGCCTGTTCTGCGCCGCGGGCAACCCGAAAGGCATCCAGGGGCTGCACGACCTCAGGCGGCGCTCGCTGCGCTTCGTCAACCGCCCGGAAGGTTCGGGCACCCGGGTGCTGACCGAGCTGCTGCTGCAGCGCCATGGCATCGAAGCGCGGACGGTGGCCGGCTTCGACAACACCGAACTGACCCACGCCGGCGTCGCGGCCTATGTGGCCAGCGGCATGGCCGATGTGGGCATCGGCGTGCAGACCGCCGCCGACCGCTTCGGCCTGCATTTCATTCCGCTGCTCAAGGAGCGCTATTTCTTCGCCATGCCACCCGACGCGATGGAGCGCAGCGAACTGCGCCCGGTGCTCGCGGTGCTGCGCTCGCCTGCGTTCCGTGCGCGCGTGGCGGCGCTGCGCGGCTACGAGGCGGCGAACACCGGACAGGTGATGGCGGTGGCCGAGGCCTTCGCCGGCTGAATCAGTCCCCGCACACGCCGGCGCGCTCGAGCATGGCGTGCAGCAGCACATTGCAGCCGGCGGTGATGTGCGCGGGCTTCGCGTCTTCGATCTCGTTGTGGCTGATGCCGTCCTTGCAGGGAATGAAGATCATGCCCGCCGGTGCGAGCTGGCCGGCGTAGATCGCGTCGTGCCCTGCGCCCGACACCACCGGCATGTGGCTCAGGCCGAGCTGCCCGGCGGCGCGCTGCACGGCCTGCACGCAGCCGCCATCGAACGGCTGCGCCGCGTAGCTCGACACCAGCTCGATATGGATGGACATGCCGGTCTCGACCTCGAGACGGGCCGCCAGGGCGCGCACCTCGTCAACCTGCCGGTCGACCAGCGCATCGGTGCTGTTGCGCAGGTCCATGGAAAACTTCACCCGGCCGGGAATCACGTTGCGGCTGTTGGGATGCACCTGCACCATGCCCACGGTGCCGCGCCCGTGCGGGCCGTGGCGCAGCGCCGAGGCCACCACCTCCTGCATCAGCTGCGTGGCCACCTGCAGCGCGTCGCGCCGCAAGGCCATGGGCGTGGGACCGGCGTGTGCCTCCATGCCGGTCACGGTGCAGTCGAACCAGCGGATGCCGAGCACGCCCTGCACCACACCAATGGTGACGTCGGCGTCTTCGAGCACCGGGCCTTGTTCGATGTGGGCCTCGAAATAGGAACCGATGGGATGGTCGCCGGGCTCCTGGTCGCCGATGTAGCCGATGCGTTCGAGCTCCTCGCGCACGCTCCTGCCCTCGGTGTCCCGGGCGGCATAGGCATGGTCCAGCGTGAAGGCCCCGGCAAACACGCCCGAGCCCATCATCACCGGCACAAAGCGCGAACCCTCTTCGTTGGTCCAGAAGGCCACCTCGATCGGCGCCTCGGTCTCGATGCCGTGGTCGTTGAGCGTGCGCACCACCTCGATGCCGGCGAGCACGCCGTAGTTGCCGTCGAACTTTCCGCCGGTGGGCTGGGTGTCGATGTGGCTGCCGGTCATGACCGGGGGCAGCGACGGATCGCGCCCGGGCCGGCGCATGAAGACGTTGCCGATCTTGTCGACGGTCACGCTCATGCCGGCCTCCCGCGCCCAGCGGGTGACGAGGTCGCGGCCCTGGCGGTCGAGGTCGGTCAGCGCCAGGCGGCACACGCCACCCTTGGGCGTGGCACCGATCTGTGCAAGCTCCATCAGCGAAGCCCAGAGGCGGTCTCCGTCGATGCGCAAGGCGGTGCTGCGGCTGGAAGGCAGGGTTGTGGTGCAGGTGTTCATGGCGGTTCGGTTTCAGGCTCGGGGTTGTCACGGTAGGCGGCGAAGGCATCGCGCAGGCGCCGCCCGCGCACCGGCGTGTCGACCAGCGAGCGTTCGAGCTCCACCAGGTGCCGGCGCATTTCGGCCGCGGCGGGGGCGCTGCCCCGCGCCAGTGCATCGATCAGGTCGACATGGCGGTGTGCCACGCAGACCTGCCCGCCACCGACCTTGAAGCGCGCCATCAGCAGCGAGGTGGTGGGCAGCAGGCCGTTGAGCAGCCGTCCAAACACGGGGTTGCCGTGCATGCGTGTGAGGGCGTGGTGAAACTCGCCCGACAGGCGGATGGCCTCTGCCCGGTCAACACGCTGGTCGGCGGATTGCTCGGCCTGGGCGACCGCACGCAACTCGGCCAGCTGTTCTGCCGTGAGCCGGCCACCGAGGCGGCGTGCCACCTCGCATTCGACGATGCGGCGCGCCTCGAACACGTGCACCGCGTCTTCCAGGCTGGGCAGCGGAACACGCGCCCCCCGGTTGTGTCGCAGCTCGATCACCTGGTCTTGCGCGAGCCGCTGCAGGGCCTGACGCACCACCGTGCGCGAAACCTTGAACTCGGTTGCCATCTCGGCTTCGCGCAGCCATTCGCCCGGCGCCAGCCGGTGTTCGAGCACCGCGAGGTAGATGGCCTCGTACACCCGGTCGGTCGCGGTACCGTCGGGATCGATGGATGGAGCCGGGGAAGGCCGTTCGGGGTTCATGCGTCAACATTGGAACAGGCCCTGCGGCCCGCCACCAACCGGGGATTTCCACGACGCACGATGGTCTTGCCCGGACCTCCCGGACCGGGCGCTTCGACGTCTGCGGCAACGGGGTTCAAGGGGAGGTCCCGACTCACCGGCTGTCGGCCTGCCTGGCGACGATGCGCTCGGCCAGGTGCACCAGGCTGCGGTCGCTGCCGCGCGGGCCCAGCAGCGAGATGCCCAGCGGCGCGCCGGCGCGCCGCGCCAGCGGCAGACTGAGCTGGGGAAAGCCCGACAACCCGGCCACGCAGAGCAGGCGGATGGCGCGGTTGCGGTAGTCCTCCAGCGCACTCTCGGGATCGGCCACGCGGGGGGCGATGTCGGGCATGGTCGGCAGCACCAGCACGCCGTCGTCGCCGAGCAGTCGGGCGAGGTGGTCGGTGAAACGCTCGCGAAAGGCACGGCCCTCGGCGGCCTGCGCATCGCTCACCCTGGAGCTCCATTCAAAACGCTGCGCCACGCCCGGGCCCAGCGGGGGCGCGAAGCGGCGGATGAAGTCACCATCCACCTGCCACGATTCGTGGCCCTGGATGTGGCGGAAATGCCAGTACATCGCATCCAGGCTGTCCAGCACCACTTGCGCCTTGCCGGCCTTGCCGAGCGCGGCCTCGATCTGGCTGCGCGCGGGTGCGAGCGCCTTGCGCGCCTCGGGGGTGGCCAGCGCCCACAGGTCGGCCGGCGCGAGCAGGCGGACCTCGCCGGGCAAGGCTGGCGCGTCGTCGCCGAGCAGCACATTGGCCACCCGCGCAAAGGTGGGCACGTCGCGCGTGAACCAGCCACAGGTGTCCAGGCTCGGCGCCAGGTCGAGCACGTCGCGCAGGCTCACGCGACCGTGGGTCGGCCGCAGACCGACCAGGCCGCAGTGGCTGGCCGGGGCGCGCACCGAGCCGCCGGTGTCGGTGCCCAGGGCGAAGTCGCACAGGCTGTGCGACACGGCCGCTGCCGACCCGCAGGACGAGCCGCCCGCGATGCGCTCGGGCGCGGCGCCATTGATGGGTGAGCCGAAGTGGGCGTTCTGCCCGTTCATGGAGAACGCCAGTTCGTCGGTGATGGTCTTTCCCACAAAACGCGCCCCGGCATCGAGCAGCGTCTGAACGGTGGGCGCGGTGCGGTTCTGCACGCCGAGCAAGGCCAGCAACAAGGGCTGGCCGCCGCTGGTGGGATAGCCGTGGATGTGGAACAGGTCCTTGACGCCGAAACCCAGGCCGGCGAGCGGGCCGGTGGCGGCGCGCGGCACCGGCACGGCCGGATAGGGCATGAAGGCGCGGGCGGGGTCGTGCAGAACGTCGGCGTGAGGGGTCATGGTGTTTCAGTCAGGGGAAAGAACAGGCGCGCTCAGGCCGCGGTGTCGGCCACGCGCAGACAGCGCACGCTGTGACCGGCGGCCAGCCAGCTGATCCCGGGTCGGGTGGTCGTGCAGGCATCCTGCACCCAGCGGCAACGATCGGCAAAGGCACAGCCGGCGGGCAAGGCGGTGAGATCGGGCGGTGACCCGGCAATGGTCTCCAGCCGCGTGCCCTTGGGCAGTGCACCGCTGGCACGGCTTTTGAGCAGGGCCAGGGTGTAGGGGTGTCGCGGTGCGCGCAGCAAGGTCGCTGCAGCGCCCTCCTCCACGATGCGCCCGGCATACATCACGGCGATGCGGTCGGCCACCTCCACCGCCGCGCCGATGTCGTGCGTGACGAAGATCACCGACAGGCCCAGCTCGCGCTGCAGCTCGCGCAGCAACAGCAAGATCTGGATCTGCACCGTGGCGTCGAGCGCGGTGGTGGGCTCGTCGGCCAGCAGCAGCTGCGGCCGGCAGGCCAGCGCCAGCGCGATCATGGCGCGCTGGCGCATGCCGCCCGACATCTCGTGCGGGTAGGCCTGCAGGCGCCGCTCGGGGCTGGGAATGCGCACGCGCTCGAACAGTTCAAGCGCACGCTGCTGCGCCTGGGCCGCACTCACGTTGTCATGCCGGCGAATGGCTTCCGTGATCTGCGCACCCACCGAATACACCGGGTCGAGCGCCAGCAGCGGCTCCTGGAAGATCATCGACGCGACCTTGCCCCGGTAGTCGGCGAGCGCCTGGGTGCCGAGCGCGAGCACGTCGTGCTCGCCCACACGCATCTCGCCCTCGATGCGGCTGCGTCCTGGCGGGTGCAGCCGCAGCAGGCTGCGCAGCGTCACGCTCTTGCCCGAGCCGGATTCGCCGATCAGCGCAACCACCTCGCCGCGTTTGACCTGCAGGTCCACGCCGTTGACCGCCTCCACCGGCTTCTTGCCGCCGGTGAAGGTCACGCGCAGGTTGCGCACATCGACGAAAGGCTTGTCGGTGTTGTCGGTGTTCATGCCGCTTCCTTGATCAGCTGGGGCGCTTCGCTGTGGCCGCTGCCGGCCACGTGCATCCAGCACGACGCGACCTGGCCCTGCTCGATGGGGCTGAGCGAAGGCGCCCGCTGCGAGCACAGCGGCTGCGCGTGGGCACAGCGGGTGTGAAAGCGGCAGCCCGGCGGCGGGTTGATCGGATTGGGTGGATCGCCGGCCAGCGGTGGCTGTTCGGTGCGGTGGTCCGGGTCCATCGACGGGATGGACGACAGCAGCGCGCGCGTGTAGGGGTGGGCCGGGTGGTCGAACAGGGTTTCGCTCTCGCCGATCTCGGCCACCTGGCCGAGGTACATCACCATCACCCGGTCGCTCATGTAGCGCACCACGTTGAGGTCGTGGCTGATGAAGATGTAGGTCAGGCCGAACTCGTCCTTGAGGTCGAGCAGCAGGTTGAGCACCTGCGCCTCGACCGACTTGTCCAGCGCCGACACCGCCTCGTCGAGGATGATCAGGCGCGACTGCAGGGCCAGGGCGCGCGCGATGTTCACGCGCTGGCGCTGGCCGCCCGAGAGCTCGTGCGGATAGCGCTCGGCGAAGCGGCGCGGCTCCAGGCCCACGCGCGCCAGCAGGTCGCGCGCGCGCTCCACCGCTTCCTTGCGTGGCAGCCCGTGCACCTGCGGCGCGAAGGCGATCGAATCCTCCATCGTCAGGCGTGGATTGAGCGAGGCGTAGCTGTCCTGAAACACCATCTGCGTCTGGCGGTGGAACTGCTTGAGGCTGAGCGCTGCGCCGCCCACGGTCTCGCCGTCGAACACGATCTCGCCCCGGTCGGGGCGGATCAGCTGCATGAGCAGGCGCGCGGTGGTGGACTTGCCACAGCCCGACTCGCCCACCACGCCCAGGGTTTCGCCCTTGAAGACGTCGAAGTCGATGCCGTCGACCGCACGCACGACGCCGCCGCCACGACCGAACACGTCTTTCTTGAGCGGGAAATGTTTGACCAGACCGCGCACGCCCATGAGGGGTTGTGCGGGGCCACCGATGTCTGTGTGAGGCAATGTCATGTCATCAACTCCTTTGTGTGGGCACCCGCACTGCCACGCATGCGAACACCCAGCCAAGAGATACCGCCGGGCCGGCTTTGCCGGACGGCAGGTACCGCCCACCTGCAAGGGGGGTGGCGCCGAAGGCGACGCGGGGGGTCATTGCTTGATTTCCATCGCCGAGCGCAGGCCGTCGGCCAGCAGGTTGAAGGCGATCGAGGTGATGAAGATCATCACACCGGGCAGGGCCGCGATCCACGGCTGCACGTAGATGGCGGTGCGCAGGGTGTTGAGCATCAGGCCCCACTCGGGCTCGGGCGGCTTCACGCCCAGGCCCAGGAAGCTCAGGCCCGAGGCCAGGATCATGGCCACCGCAATCAGGCTGGTGGCGTACACGAAGATCGGCCCGAGCACATTGCCCAGCACATGCACCCGAACGATGGTGAAGGCATTCGCCCCCGAGGCGCGCGCCGCGTCCACGAAGTCGCGCCCGCGGATCTGCGTGGTCACGCTCTCGGCCACCCGCGCAATGGGCGGTATGAAGACGATGGTCAGCGAGATCAGCGAGTTGGTGATGCCCGCCCCCAGTGCGCCCGACAAGGCAATGGCCAGCAGCACCGAGGGGAAGGCGTAGAACACGTCGATGGTGCGCATCATCACCGTGTTGAGCGTGCCGCCGGCGTAGCCCGCGGTGATGCCGATCACCGATCCGACCACGAACGCCAGGATCACCGGCGTGATGCCCATGAACAGCGAAAGCCGCGCCCCCACCATCAGGCGCGACAGCATGTCGCGCCCGAGCTCGTCGGTGCCCAGCGGGTGGCCCTCGAAGCCGATGGGTTTGAGGCGTTTCATCATGGAAGAGGCGTACGGATCGGAGGGCACCAGCCACGGCCCGAACACCGCCAGGATGAGCAGGATGGCCACCACCACCGCCGCGCCGATGGCCACGCGGTCGCGCATGAAACGCCGACCCACGGTCTGCCAGTAACCGGGCGATCGTTCGAAGGCCAGTGGCTGAATGACGGCCTTGGGCATGGAAATCTCATTCATGAGACGGTCCTTTGTCGTGAATGCGGCGAACAACACACACCGCCGCTGCAGGGAGGTCCCGGATTCCAGGGATGCCGTGGATCCGGCTCTGCCGCTCCACAGGCATCGCCCCCTTGAGGGGGTCGCGCAAAGCGCGGCGGGGGTGGTTTTTCATCGAGCTATACGGGGATCGAGCAGGGTCTGGATCACATCCACCACCAGGTTGAGCACCACGAAGAACATGGCCAGCACCAGGATGGTTCCCTGCAGCAACGGCAGGTCGCGCTGGAAGATGGCCGAGTTCAACAGGAAGCCGGTGCCTGGCCAGGAAAACACGGTCTCGATCAGGATGGAGCCGCCCAGCAGATAGCCCAGCTGCAGACCCATCACGGCCAGCGCGGTGGGGGCGGCGTTCTTGACCACGTGGGTGAACACGCCGACGTCGGTGAGGCCCTTGGCCCGCAGGCCGACGATGAACTCCTGCGCCAGGATGTCGGCCACCAGCGCACGCACGGTGCGCGCGATGATGCCCATGGGAATCACGCTCATGGTCACGGCCGGCAGGATCATGTGCTTGACATGCTCCCAGTCCCAGACCCACTCGCTGGAGCCGCCCGGACCGGCGCCGCCCGGGGGCAGCCACATCAGGATGCTGGAGAAGATGATCACCAGCACCATGCCCAGCCAGTAGTGCGGCACGCTCACGCCCAGCACCGAGGTGAGGGAGGCGGCCTTGTCGAGCCAGGAGTTCTGGAAATAGCCGGCCACGAAACCGAACAGGCAACCAAACACAAAACCGATCACCGTGGCCAGCACGGCCAGCCGCAAGGTGTTGACCACCGCACGCATCACCTCGTCGGTCACCTCCCGGCCCGAAGCGATGGAGGTGCCCAGATCGCCCTGCAGCGCGCGCCACACCCAGCTGGCGAACTGCTCGGGATAGGAGCGGTTGAAGCCGTAGAGCTCGATCAGCTGCTGCTGCAGCTCGACCGACGCATCGGGCGGCAGGATGGAGACCAGCGGATCCCCCGGTGACAGGTGCACCAGGGCAAAACACACCAGCGCCACACCCAGCATGATGGGCAGCGTGTAGAGCACACGCCGAAAGAGAAAAGTCAGCATCGCTCGAACCCCCGGGTCAGCTTCGGTGCAAACCCCGCAGCCCGAGGGGGCCGCGGGGCACAGGCGCTCAGTCGACCGACATCGGAGCGATGTCGATGAACCAGCTGCGCGGCTGGACCACGCCCTTGACCTTGGCGCTCATGGCACGCGGGCCCACATCGTGTGCGATCCAGACAAAGGGCGCTTCTTCCACGATGCGCGCGTGCAGCTTGGCCAGGGCGGCGTCGCGCTCCTTGTCGTCGAAGCTGGTGCGCGCGTCGGCGATCAGCTTGTCGAACTCGGGGTTGCCGAAGTAGCCCCAGTTGTTGGACACCGGCGGGAAGGTCTTGGTGCTGGTGAAACGCACCATGGCGAAGAACGGGTCCATGGCGGCGAAGCTCACGTTGGTCGCGTGCGAGCCGTTGGCCGACGGGTCCTTGGCGCCCTTGCGCCAGTTGGTGAACAGCGTGTTCCATTCAATGACGTCGAACTCGATGTCGATGTGGCACTGCTTTAGCGACTGCTGCACGAACTCGTTCATGGGCAGCGGCTGCATCTGGCCCGAGCCCGATGCCGAGATCTGCACCTTGGCCTTCATCGGCTTGGCGGCCGAGAAGCCGGCCTGGGCCATGAGGGCCTGCGCAGCCTTCACGTCGTACTTGATGTCGAACTTGGGGTTGCCCCACCAGGGGTGGCCCGGCGGCACGGTGCCCTTGGGCACGGCCATCATGCCGCCCAGGAAGGTCTTGAGGCCTTCGCGGTCCACGCACAGGTTGGCGGCGTGGCGCACCCGCTTGTCGAGCCAGGGCGAGCCCTCGGCGAACGACAGCTGCCACGGCCACACGTGCGGCTGGGCGTTGCTGTAGATCTTGAAGCCGCGCTGCGTGATCTGCGGCATGGCATCGGGCGAAGGCGCCTCGATCCAGTCCACCTGGCCGGACAGCAGCGCGGCGGTGCGGGCGTTGGCCTCAGGCATGGGAACCATCACCACACGGTCGATCTTCGGCGTGCGCTTGGGGTCCCAGTAGGTTTTGTTGGCGACCATCTCCAGGCGCTCGCGCGGCAGGAAGCGGGCCATCTTGAACGGGCCGCTGCCGGAGGCGTCGGCGGCAAAGGCGACCCAGGCGTTCTTGGACTTCTCGGCGGGGGTGGCACCGGCGGCCGCCTCGAACTTCTTCTGCCAGTGGGCGGGCGAGGCCATGAACAGGTTGGTCAGGTTCAGCGGCAAAAAGGCGTCGGGCTCGCTGGTGGTGAGCTCCACCGTGAGGTTGTCGATTTTGCGGGCGCTGCGCAGCGTGGGCATGCGCGAGGCGGTCACACCCACCTGGCTGGCATCGAAATGCAGGGCGTCCTTGTCCAGCACCTTCTGCACGTTCCACACCACCGAATCGGCGGTGAGGTCGGACCCGTCGTGAAACTTCACGCCGGGGCGCAGCTTGAAGACCCACTTGGTCTTGTCGGTGGCATCGGCCGCCCACGAGGTGGCCAGGCCGGGGATCAGCACGCTGGCGGCGTCGCTGCGGGACAGGTCCCAGTGCGTCAATGCGTCGTACATGGGGATGCCGGTGAACCGGTTGCCCTCGAAGCCCTGGTCGGGCTGGCCGAGCGTGCGCGGAATGTCGGCCGCGGTCATGGCGATGCGCAAGACCTTTTCTTGCGCCAGCACGGCCGGCGAGGCCACGGCGGCGATCAGGCCGGCGGCCAGAACGAGGCCCAGGGCGCGGGGCGCCAGGCGGGGGGAAGTTGCAATCGGTTTCATCGTGACTCCAGCGGTTTCGGGTGGAACAAAGGGCGAGACGTCGGGCGGGCAGGCTCGCCGCGGTGCGCGCCCTGCCCCGGGCAGGTGCGCGGCCGAAGAATGGCCTGGCAAGGTTTTTGTATGCAACCTGCGTGCCACCACCCGTTCCAGAAAAACCGGATGACCCACTCACCGCCTTGTTTTACGAGCGAAAACACCACTTTTTGGCCTTCAGGTGCGGATTTCCCCCGCACCAGCTTGGCGCAGAGACTGCCGGTTCTGCCCCAAGACGCAGCATCACCGCGAGTTTTTTGTATGCAAAATTCACCGAATTGGGGCCTTGAAGGTCACACCACATGAACCTGCTTCTGATCAATCCCAACACCTCTTCGGCCATGACGCAGGCCATCGCGGCGGCCGCACGGGCGGTGGCCGCACCGGACACCCGGGTGCATGCGGTGCAGCCCAGCTTCGGGCCGGCGTCCATCGAAAGCCATTTCGAGGAAACCATCGCCGCCGCCGGGGTGGCCGAGCAGGTGCGCCTGGCCGACCCCCGGCCCGATGCGGTGGTGATCGCCTGCTTTGGCGACCCGGGGCTGGACGCGGCGCGCGAAGCGACCGACGCGCCGGTGATCGGCATTGCCGAGGCGGCCTTTCACGCGGCCTCGTTCCTGTGCACCGGCTTCTCGGTCGTGACCACGCTGGAGCGAACCTGCATCACCGCCGAACATCTGCTGCAGCGCTACGGACTGGAGCGCCGGTGCCGCGGCGTGCACGGCACCGACATTCCGGTGCTGGAGCTGGAACACGCGGGCGAGGCGCTGGTGGAGCGCATCGAAGCGGCGGCTCGCGAGGCGCTGGCGCGCGACCGCAGCGGTGCGATCGTGCTCGGCTGCGCCGGCATGGCCCCCTTGTGCGCCAACCTCAGCGCGCGACTGGGCGTGCCGGTGATCGACGGCGTCAGCGTGGCGGTGAAGATGGCCGAAGCCTTGTGCGCGCTGGGCTTGCGCACCAGCCGCCGTGGCGACTACGCCCCGCCCCCGCCCAAGGTCTGGACCGGCTGGGCCGGCCAGCTGGGCTTCTGAAGCCGGCGGCGCCTCAGGTCGGGCGCCGCACCCCCACCGGGCGGTCGGCGGCGGCGTCCCAACCGGTGTCGAACCAGGCATCGCCATCCAGGTGGGCGCGCAGCATGGGCAGCGCATCGAAGCCCCAGAACACGCGGCCTTCAACCACCATCGCCGGCACGCCGAACAGGCCGAGCGCCAGCGCTTCGCCGGTGTTGGCGCGCAGGCGCTGCCTGACCACCTCGCCATCGGGCGACAGCCAGGGCTTGTTGCGCTGCGCCATGTGGTCCTGCAACCGGGCCTGCAGATCGGCCAGTCGCGCCGGGTCGGTGGCGTCCTGACCGCCGTGCCACACGTGGTGGAACAACTGCTCGGTGACACAGCGGTTGGTGTCGCCCGGTGCATCGTCGGTGGCGCAGGACAGGCCGAGTCGCAGCAGCGGCAGCGGATTGAAAGGGTGCGACGCCGGCAGATCCAGCCGCACGCCGTGGTGGTGTGCGAGCCAGCTCACCTGCCGGTAGGTCCAGTCGCGTTTGGCGGGAATCTCGGCCGGGCCCAGCTGGCCGTGCGCCTTGAGCAGCGCGGCAAACAGCACCGGCTTGTAGCGCACCTCCACGCTGTGGCCCATGAGCGCTTCGGGCAGCCGCTCGAAGGCCAGCCACGCGTACGGCGAGATCGGGTCGTAATAGAAGTGGATCTCGCGCAGGGCGGGCGTGTTCATGTTGCACCGGCGGCCTGCTGCCGCGCCTCGATCTGTTGCCACACGACGAGCTTGTCGGCATCCGCCAGGCGGCTCCATTGCGAGATTTCGGCCAGCGTGCGAAAGCAGCCCTTGCACGACGCCGTGGCCTCGTCCATCTCGCACACCGAGATGCAGGGTGAAGGCACGCCGGGGGCGATGCCGGCCTTGGCGCGGGCGGCCTTGAGCGTGACGGGGGGACGCAGCGGCATGGACATGGTGAAACGGTGTTCAGTCCGCGGTGACGTCGTGCACGGGCGCACCGGTCAGGGACTGGAGTTGATGGGGCGTGAGGCAGAACACCGCATGCGGATGGCCCGCTGCGGCCCAGATGTCCGCAAAACGGAACAACTGGCGGTCGATCAGCGTGACCACCGGCGAGGCGTGCGCCAGCGGCGAGACGCCGCCGATTGAAAACCCGGTGGTGCTCTTGACGAAATCGGCGTCGGCGCGGCCGAGCTTGCCGGACTCGCCGCAGACGATGGCCTGCACCTTTCTTTCGTCCACGCGCAGGTCGCCCGAGGTGACCACCAGCACCGCCACGCCATCGCTCTTGCGGCGGAACACGATGCTCTTGGCGATCTGGCCGAGCGCCACGCCCAGGGCGTCGGCGGCCTGCTGCGCGGTTCGGGCGGCGTCCTCGAGCATGCGGGGTGCGTGCGGATGTCCGAGCACGCGCAGGTGGTCGGTCACGCGCTGCACCGCGGCAGAGGCGGCTGGGGACGTTTCATTCATGGGCGTCGATGGTATCGGCTCCGGCCGCAACGCGCCCTGGTGGGTGCATCGACCCTGTCACGCCGCGCGCTTGACCAGCAACAGGCTGGCACCCATGGCCATGAGCACACCGCCGAACACCCGGTTCTGCGTGCGCCGGGCCCGGGCGGTGGCGAGCCAGCGCTGCGCGCGCGAAGCCAGAAACGCATACCCGTGCATCACCACCCAATCGACCCCGATGGTGGTGACCAGCAACACCAGCAGCTGCAGCCAGAGTGCGCGCTGCGGGTCGATGAACTGCGGCAGCACCGCCACCATGAACACGATGCCCTTGGGGTTGGTCACGTTGGTGAAGAAGCCCGTGAGGAACCGCTCGCGCGCGCGCGGCACACCCGCCTGTGCGGGCAAGGCCTCACCCGATGCCGGCCTGGCGCTCACCGGCGAGCGCCACTGCTTCCACCCCAGCCAGATGAGGTAGGCCGCGCCGGCGAACTTCACCACCGTGAAGGCGGTGGCCGACGCCAGCAGCAGCGCGCCCACGCCGACACCGGCGACCAGCAGGATCACGGCCAGCCCCAGTTGCAGGCCGGCGATGGTGGCGCTGGTTTTCCGCACGCCATAGGCCAGGCCGTGGGTCATGGACAACACCGCTCCCGAGCCGGGCGACAGGGCAATCGCCCAGGCCGCCAGAAAATACGCGAGCCAGACCTGCAGCGCCATCGCTCAGCCCGCCCGCCGGGCCAGCAGCGCACGCGCCACGCGCGAGCCGCTTGGGCGGCCCAGCTGTTCGCTGATCCAGGCGCCCGCGTCGACCAGGGCGTCCAGGTCGATGCCGGTGCCGATGCCCATGCCGTGCAGCAGGTAGACCACGTCCTCGGTCGCCACGTTGCCGGTGGCGCCCTTGGCATAGGGGCAGCCGCCCAGGCCCGAGACGGACGACTGGAAATTCCACACCCCCAGCTCCAGTGCGGCCAGCGTGTTCGAGAGCGCCTGGCCGTAGGTGTCGTGGAAGTGCCCCGACACGTCGTCGATGCCGTAGTGCTGCAGCGCGGCCTCGAACGCGGCCTGCACCTTGCGCGGCGTGCCCACGCCGATGGTGTCGGCCACATCGACGCGCTGCACGCCGATGCCCTTCATGAGCCCGGCCAGATACGCCACGCGCGCAGGCGCAATCTCGCCTTCGTACGGGCAGCCCACGGTGCAGCTCATGGCGCCGCGCACCGCCATGCCGGCCGCGCGGGCCGCTTCCACCACCGGTGCAAAGCGTTCGATGCTCTCGGCGATCGAGCAGTTGATGTTCTTCTGGCTGAAGGCCTCGCTGGCCGCACCGAACACCACGATCTCGTCGGGCTTGTCCTGCAGCGCGGCCTCGAAGCCCTTGAGGTTGGGCGTGAGCACCGAAAGGCGCACACCGCGCGGGCGCGACAGCCCCGCCATCACCTCGTGGTTGTCGGCCATCTGCGGCACCCACTTCGGGCTCACGTAGCTGGTGACCTCGATCTCTGTCAGGCCGGCGGCCTGCAGGCGGTGCACCAGCTCGATCTTGGTGGCTGCGGGCACCGGCTGCTTTTCGTTCTGCAGACCGTCGCGCGGCCCGACGTCGATCAGCTGGACACGGTTGGGAAGGTTCATGCTGGACTCACATTCAATAGCCGCGGTCGCGGTGCACCACGCCGGCGATCGGCTCGCCACGGGACAGCGCCACGATCTTGCCGGCGATCTGCGCGATGCTCTCGTCGCGCAGCGTGCGGGCCGAGGTGTGCGGGGTGATGGTGACCTTGGGGTGCTGCCAGAAAGGGTGTTCGGCGGGCAGCGGTTCGGTGCGGAACACATCGAGGGTGGCGCCGGCCAGGTGGCCGCTGTCGAGCAGCGCAATCAGGTCTTCCTCGACCAGGTGCGCGCCGCGCGCCACGTTGATCACATGGCCGCCGCTCTGCAGGCGCGAGAGCGTCTTGCGGTTGAGGATGTTCTCGGTCTCGGGCGTGAGCGGCAACAGGTTGACCAGCACGCGGCACGACGAGAGAAAGGTGTCGAAGCGGTCGGTGCCCGCGTGGCAGACCACGCCTTCCAGCGTCTTGGGCGTGCGGCTCCAGCCGTGCACCGGAAACTCGAACACGCGCAGCGCCCGCGCCACGCGCTCGCCCAGCACGCCCAGGCCCATCACGCCCACGGGCCAGTCGGCGCGGCTGCGCGGTTTGCGGTAGGACCATTGCCCGGCCGCGATGTCGGCCTCATAGCCGTCGAGTTCACGGAAGTGGCGAATGACGGCATGGCAGACGTACTCGGCCATCTGCACCGACATGCCGGCGTCGTCGAGCCGCACCACCAGCGCCTGCGGCGGCAGGCGCAGCTTCATGATCGCGTCGACCCCGGCGCCGATGTTGAACATGGCCTTGAGGCCGGCTTGTTCGTCCAGAAAGGCCTGCGGCGGCGACCACACGATGGCGAAGTCGGCCGGCGGGTCGCCGGCCTTCCAGGTGCTCACGTGGGCGCCGGGCAGCAGCGCACGAAAGCCCTCTTCCCAGGGGGCGGCTTTGGTTTGGGCAACGCAGATGGTGATGTTCATGCGCCGAGCTTAAAAGAAGCGGCCTGCGCGCGCTGTCACCGCCATCTCGGGCATCAGGCGGTGGTGATCCTGAGCAGCTCGGCGCCTTCGCTCACCTGGTCGCCCGGCGCGTACAGCAACTCGGCCACGGTGCCGTCGGCGGGCGCGGCGATGGTGTGCTCCATCTTCATGGCTTCCATCACCGCCAGCGCCTGGCCCTTGGTGATCACGTCGCCCGCCTTCACTGCGAACGACAGCACCTTGCCGGGCATGGGTGCGGTCAGGCGCCCGCCATCGGCCGCGGCCACGCCGGCGTGGGCGAGCGCGTCGATCTCGATGATCTGCGTGGCGCCGAGCGCGCAGAAGATGTGCACCGTCTCGCCCTGCTGCCAGGTCTGCACCGTCTGACGCTGGCCCTGGAACTGCAGGTCCATGCGGGCACCCCCCTGGGTGGGCAGGGCCTCGAAGCGCAGCACACCGCTGGTCCCGCCGACGGCGAGTTGCAGCGCGCCGTCGTGCAGGTAGGTCAGCTGGGCCTGCAGGGTCTCACCGAGGTATTCGAAGTCGAAACCACGCACCGTCAGGCCGTGCGGGCGCCAGCCGTCGCGGCGCGAGAACGGGTCGGCCACCTCCTGCGCGCGCTCGGCCACCAGCGTCTGTGCCACCGCCGAGGCCACCGCCAGCGCCACGCCCACCTTGTCCTGGTGGAACAGCACCGCAGCCTCGCGCGGAATCAGCGCGGTGTCCAGGTTGGCCTGCGCGAACGACGGGCTGTTGACCACATGGCGCAGGAACTGCACGTTGGTGGACAGGCCGACGATGCGCGTCTCGGCCAGCGCTGCGTCCAGGCGTGACAGTGCTTCCTGGCGGGTCGCACCATGCACGATCAGCTTGGCCACCATGGAGTCGTAGAACGGACTGATGGTGTCGCCTTCGCGCACCCCGTCGTCGACCCGAACCACGCCCCTCTCGAACGCCGTGCACGAGGGTTTGCGGTAGACCTCGAGCGTGCCGGTGGCGGGCAGGAAGTTGTTGTCGGGGGTCTCGGCGCAAATGCGCGCCTCGATCGCATGGCCGTGGATGCGCAGCTCTTCCTGCTTCAGCGGCAAGGGTTCGCCACTGGCCACACGCAGCTGCCACTCGACCAGATCCAGCCCGGTGATGGCTTCGGTCACCGGGTGTTCCACCTGCAGCCGCGTGTTCATCTCCATGAAATAGAAGTTGGGAACCCCCACGCTTCCCGCTGCGCGTGGTGCGCTGCCCCCCGAGGGGGCTGTGCCACCTTGGGGCGGCCCGGCGGTGTCACTTCCATCGAGCTGCTCCACGATGAACTCCACCGTGCCGGCGCCCACATAGTTCACCGCCTTGGCCGCGGCCACGGCGGCAGCGCCCATCTGCTGGCGGAACTCGGGCGTCATGCCCGGCGCGGGGGCCTCTTCCAGCACCTTCTGGTGGCGGCGCTGCACCGAGCAGTCGCGCTCGAACAGGTACACGCAGTTGCCGTGCGTGTCGCCAAACACCTGGATCTCGATGTGGCGCGGGCGCTGCACGTATTTTTCGATCAGCACCGCGTCGCTGCCGAAGCTGTTGCGCGCCTCGCGCTGGCAGCTCGCCAGCGCGTCTGCAAAGTCTTCGGCCTTGTCCACCGCGCGCATGCCCTTGCCACCACCGCCCGCGCTGGCCTTGATCAACACCGGATAGCCGATGCGGTTGGCTTCGTGCTGCAGCATGGCCGGGTCCTGGTCGGCCTCGTGGTAGCCGGGCACCAGCGGCACACCGGCCTTCTCCATGAGCTGCTTGGACTCGGCCTTCAGGCCCATGGCCAGGATGGCGGAGGCGGGCGGGCCGATGAAGGCGATGCCGGCGCTGGCGCAGGCGTTGGCGAAGGCGTCGTTTTCACTCAGGAAGCCGTAGCCGGGGTGGATGGCCTGCGCGCCGGTGGCCCTGGCGGCGTCGATGATGCGCTCCCACTGCAGGTAGCTGTCGCGGGGCGCGCTGCCGCCGATGTGAACCGCCTCGTCACAAGCCGCCACGTGTTTGGCGCTGGCGTCGGCGTCGGAATACACGGCCACGGTGCGCACGCCGAGTCGGCGCGCGGTGGCAGCCACCCGGCAGGCGATTTCGCCCCTGTTGGCAATCAGGATCTTGGTGAACATCAGGCTTCCTTGACAGGTCCGGTGAAGAAACCCTGCACGCGGCGAAACACCACGCGCAGGAATTTGAAAAGCATCCAGGTGACGATCCACATCAGCACCACGGTGATCAGCAGCAGCACGCCAAAGGCCACCGGGTGGTGGGTGGCCAGCCACACGGCACCAACCACCAGGCCGTCCTCGACCAGGCTCATGGCGATGTTGGAAAAAGGTTCGGGCGAGGCGTTGATGGCCGCGCGCGTGGTGGTCTTGGCGGCCTGGCTGGTGGCGGCGAGCGAGCCGCCGAGCAGCGCGGCGGCCAGCGCCATGGCACCGCTGTCGGCACCGAACACCCCGGCCGCGAGCGCAGCGCCGGCGGGAATGCGCACCACGCTGTTGACCATGTCCCACAGCGAGTCGACCACCGGGATCTTGTCGGCGAAGAACTCGACGAACAGCATGAAGCCGCTGGCTCCGAGCAGGGCCGGGTGCTGCAGCACCTGCAAGCCCGCGGGCAACTCCATCCAGCCTGCAGCACCGGCCATGCCGACCAGGAACACCACCGCGTACAGGCGAAAGCCACTGGCCCAGCCGAGCGCGCCGGCCAGGGCCAGCAGCTCGGGGGTTCCCAGTGAAGCGAGGACGTCGGTCATGACCGCTCAGCCTTGCGGCAACCAGGCGGGCGCGCGTTTGCCCAGAAAGGACTGCAGGCCCTCGCGACCTTCGTCGCTGGCCCGGATGTCGGCGATGCGGCGCGCGGTCTCGCCACGCAGCTCGTCGGTGATGGGCAGACCGCTCACGTCGCGCACCAGGCGTTTGCATTCGCGCGCGGCCTTCGGGCCGTTGGCGACCAGGGTGGCCACGATGCCGTCGACCGTGGCGTCCAGCGTCTCGGGTGTGGCGAGTTCGTGCACCATGCCCAGCGCATGGGCGCGCACCGCGCTGAATCGCTCGGCCGTGACCATGTAGCGGCGCGAGGCCTGCGTGCCCAGGGCGCGCACCACGTAAGGGCTGATGGTGGCGGGCAGCAGGCCCAGGCGCGCTTCCGACAGGCAGAAGGTCGCGCCTTCCACGGCCACCAGCACATCGCAGATCGCAGCCAGCCCCATGCCACCGGCGTAGCAGTCGCCCTGCACGCGCCCCACCACCGGCACCGGGCACTGGTCCAGCGTCCACAGCATGTCGGCGAGCTTCTGCGCATCGGCGCGGTTTTCGTCCCAGCTGTAGCCGGCCATGGCCTTCATCCAGTTCAGATCGGCGCCGGCGCAGAAAGCCTTGCCGTGTGCGCCGAGCACGACCACGCGCAGGTCTTCGTCCCTGGACAGCGATTCAAAGGTGCGGGTCAACGCCGCGATCACGTCGTCGTTGAAGGCGTTGCGCACATCGGGGCGGTTGAGCCACACATGCGCCACATGGGCGCCGGGGCGGGACACATCAAGCACGTTGCTCATGTTCATCCTCAGTAGCGTTTCGCAACTTCTTCGAGCATCACTTCCGTCGCACCGCCGCCGATGGCCAGCACGCGCGCGTCGCGCCACAGCCGTTCAATGGCGGTTTCGCGGATGAACCCCATGCCACCGTGGAACTGCTGGCAGGTCTGCACCACCTCGTTGACCAGCTCGCCCGTGAGCGCCTTGAGCATGGACACTTCCTGCACGATGTCGTGGCCTTGGGTCACGCTCCAGGCACAGTGGTACATGAACTGGCGTGCCGCGCGCACCTTGGCATCGAGCATCGAGAGGCGCTGGCGAATCGTTTGCTGGTCCCACAGCGTGGCACCGAAGGCCTGGCGCTGGCGCACGTGGTCCAGCGTGATCTTGAGCGCCTGTGTGCAGTGGCCGATGGCCATGGCACCCAGCGCAATGCGTTCGGTCTGGAAATTCTTCATCACCGAGTAGAAGCCCTTGCCCTCCTCGCCCAGCAGGTTCCCGGCCGGTATGCGCACCTGGTCGAACACGAGTTCGGCGGTGTCGCTGCAGAGCCAGCCGGTCTTCTTGAGCGCGCGGCCCACGGTGAAGCCCGGTGTGCCTTTTTCGACGATGAACATCGACATGTCGTGGCGCGCGGTGCCGGTCTTGGCGGCCACGAAATACAGGTCGCCGTGCACACCATTGGTGATGAACATCTTGGTGCCGTTGATGACCCAGTCGTCGCCGTCACGGCGCGCGGTGGTGCGCATGCCGGCCACGTCCGAGCCGGCGCCCGGCTCGCTGATGCCCACCGCGGTGATCAGCTCACCCGCCGTCACCTTCGGCAGGTATTTCGCTTTCTGCGCCGGCGTGCCGGCGTGGTGCAGGTGCGGGCCGGCCATGTCGGTGTGCACCAGCACGGTGATGATGAAACCGGCGAAGGTGCTTTGCGACAGCGCTTCGGCAAACACCAGGTTGGTCAGGGCGTCGGCGTCGCCGCCGCCGTGTTCGCCTTCAAAGGCGATGCCGAGCAAACCCGCCTGGCCCATGCGGCGCAACACATCGCGCGGCACCATGCCGGTCTCTTCCCAGGCCGCGGCGAACGGCTCCACTTCGCGCGCGATGAAGCGCGCCACCTGGTCGCGCAGCAATTCGTGATCGGGGTTGTCGTAGATGGTGGCGGTCATGGTTTGTGTCTCGTTCGCGGTGGAGGTGTGATCAGGCCGCCTGCTGCAGGAAGAACACCAGGTCCAGCTCGGGCGCGGGCTGGCCGAGCTGAGTGAGTGCTGCGCTGATCTGGCCCCGGTGGTGCGTGCCGTGGTTGAACACATGGGCCAGCGTGGCGGCAAACGGCAGGCTCATCGCCTGACCGCGCATGTTGGTGTACTCGAGCCGGCCGTTGAAACGCTCGACCGGCCAGCCGGTGATCAGGGGCTCCCACACCTTGGCGCCACCCTTCAGCGCCTGCGCCAGGCGGTCGCGCTCGGGCTCGACCTCCATGTCCAGCGCCAGCTGGGGCGACTCCCCGCGCGCAAAGCGCCGCTGCCACAGCAGGTGCTCACCCACCAGCAGGTGGTTGAGCGTGCCGTGGATGCTCTTGAAGAACAGCCTCAGGTCGCGCCGGTAGTCGAACTCGTTGACCGGCTCGATGGCCGCGAGCAGCTGCTGCGTGGCCCACACGTTGTAGCGGGCGAGTTGCACGAAGTGGGCTTGCCAGGGGTTCAATGCGGCCATGTGTCCAGCCCTCCCAGACCCTTGAGGGATTCGAAGTCGGCGTCGCGGTGCAACAGCACATGGCCGTGTGTCATGCAGTAGCTGGCGAGCAGCACGTCGATGGGGCTGCGCACAGTGCGGCCCCGAGCGCGCAGCTGGCGGTAACGTTCAGCGGCCTTCAGCGCGTGCTCCGTGCCCCCGATGCTCACCTGCGGCAGCGCGCCCAGCAGCGACTGCGCCTCGCGCATCTGCCCACCCTCCCGGAACCCACGCATCACCTCGAACAGCACCAGGTCCGCCATGCCGACTTCTGCGCTGGGGTCGCCCAGGCACTGGGCCAAGGCGACGCATGGAGCGCTGCGTTGGCCGCGAAAGAAGTCGATCCAGACGCTGGAGTCCACCAGAATCATTTCCGCTGGCTCCGTCCGCTCGCAGCGGTTTTGCCAGCAGGCGACGGTTTGGACTTTTTGGCGGCAGCGGCCCTGGGCCTTTCGGCCCAGGACGACGTGGGCTCCTGAACGGCAGGCGTCCGTGATTCTTCTGCGCGAGCGCTCGCCCAGCCTTCGTCGGAATCGTCCCACTGCAACTGGCCGCGCAAGGCCAACAAGCCCTCGTACACCTTGCGCCGGCGCACAAGCCGCAAGCCCTCTTCGACCGCTTCCTTTTTGGTCTTGAAGCCGCCCGCCGCCATGGCCGCAGCCATCAAGTCGTCGTCGATTTCAATGTTGGTTCGCATGGAACAGGCCTCCGGATGTGTATGAAATCAAATAATCATACACATCACATGCGGAACACACCGAACTTCGGCTCGCCGATCGGCGCATTGAGCGCAGCCGAGAGCGCCAGGCCCAGCACGCGGCGCGTGTCGGCGGGGTCGATCACACCGTCGTCCCACAGGCGCGCGCTGGAGTAGTACGGATGCGACTGGTGGCCGAACTGGTCGAGCACCGGCTGTTTGAAGGCCGCTTCTTCCTCGGCGCTCCAGCGGCCGCCTTTGGCCTCGATGCCGTCGCGCTTGACGGTGGCCAGCACGCCGGCGGCCTGCTCGCCGCCCATCACGCAGATGCGGGCGTTGGGCCACATCCAGAGAAAGCGCGGGCTGTAGGCGCGGCCGCACATGCCGTAGTTGCCGGCGCCATAACTGCCACCGATGATCACGGTGAACTTGGGCACCTGGGCGGTGGCCACGGCGGTGACCATCTTGGCGCCGTGGCGCGCGATGCCTTCGCTTTCGTACTTCTTGCCGACCATGAAGCCGGTGATGTTCTGCAGGAACAACAGCGGCACCTTGCGCTGGCAGCACAGCTCGATGAAGTGCGCGCCCTTCTGCGCGCTCTCGGAAAACAGCACGCCGTTGTTCGCCACGATGCCGATCGGCATGCCTTCGATGTGGGCGAAGCCGCAGACCAGCGTCGCACCGAAGCGCGCCTTGAATTCGTGGAACTCGCTGCCGTCGACGAGGCGGGCGATGATCTCGCGCACGTCGTAGGGCTTGCGGGTGTCGACCGGGATCACGCCGTAGATCTCTTCGGTGGGATGGAGCGGTGCACGCGGCTCGCGCAGCGCCTGCGTGGCCTGCTTGCGCTTGTTGAGCGTGGCCACGGCCTGGCGCGCCAGAGCCAGTGCGTGCGCGTCGTTCTGGGCGAGGTGGTCGGCCACGCCCGACAGACGCGTGTGCACGTCGCCGCCGCCCAGGTCCTCGGCGCTCACGATCTCGCCGATGGCGGCCTTGACCAGCGGCGGGCCGCCCAGAAAGATGGTGCCCTGGTTCTTGACGATGATGGTCTCGTCGCTCATGGCGGGCACATACGCCCCGCCGGCCGTGCACGAACCCATGACCACCGCGATCTGCGCGATGCCGTTGGCCGACATGTTGGCCTGGTTGTAGAAGATGCGGCCGAAGTGGTCCCGGTCGGGGAACACGTCGTCCTGGTTGGGCAGGTTGGCGCCGCCCGAGTCCACCAGGTAGATGCAGGTGAGGTTGTTCTGCATCGCCACCTCCTGCGCCCGCAGGTGTTTCTTCACCGTCATGGGGTAGTAGGTGCCGCCCTTGACCGTGGCGTCGTTGCACACGATCAGGCAGTCGACCCCGCTCACCCGGCCAATGCCGGTGATCACACCGGCACAGGGCGCGCTGTCGGTGCCGTCGCGGTCGGGATACATGTTGAGCGCGGCCAGCGGGCTCAGCTCGAGAAACGGCGTGCCGGGGTCGAGCAGCATCTGCACGCGGTCGCGCGGCAGCAGCTTGCCGCGCGCGGTGTGTCTGGCACGGGCCACGTCGCCACCGCCGAAGGTGGACCTGGCCACCTGCGCGCGCAGGTCGTCCACCACAGCCTTCATGGCGGCGGCGTTGGCCTGAAAGTCGGCAGAGCGGGCGTTGAGTTGTGTCTCCAGGGTCGACATGTCGCTGTCCTGTCAGGTTGTCTGGTGGGGGATTCGGGTCATTGTGGAGGATAGGGGTGGGCGCAGCGTCCTGTCGGTCAGTCGGGTTGCAAATGCTGCCAAGCCGTCTCAAAATCAGGGTATGCCCCAAGCCTCCCCCCGCCGCCCGTCGGACGCACCCGATGCACCGCCGCTGCTGGACGGTCCGGCCCTCACGCCCACGGCGCTGGTGCGGGCCATGGTGATGGCCTACCGCGCGCGCGGCATGGATCCGTCGAGGGCCCTGGAGCTGGCACAAATAGCGCCATCACATTTGGTCGATCCCGTGGGTCGAATCACCGCCACGCAGATGGAGGTGGTCTCGGACGCGGCCATGCGCGAACTCGACGATGAAGCCCTGGGGTGCTTCACCCGGCCGCTGCCCTGGGGCAGCTACGGCCTGCTCGCGCGCGCCTCGCTCTCCAGCCCCACGCTGGGGGTGGCGCTCAAGCGCTGGTGCCGCCACCACGGGCTGCTGGCGCCCGATGTCACGCTGTCCGTGGAGGTCGCGGGAGAGGTGGCCAGCATCGTCCTGCGCCTGCACCACGACCCCGGGGCGATGGCCGAGCTCGGAGCGGTCTCGGTGCTGCGCAACATCCACGGCCTGGCGAGCTGGTATGTGGATTCGCGCATTCCGCTGCAGGGGGCCTGGTTCGCCCACCCGGCGCCACCGCATGCAGACGCCTACACGGTGCTGTTCGACGGCCCGACCCGCTTCGACGCCGAGCACGCGGCCATCCACTTCGACGCGCGCTACCTGGGCCTGCCGGTGCGGCGCGACGAAGCGGCCATGAACCAGCTGCTGCAGCGTGCCCTGTTTCTGACCGTGCGGTCCTACCGGCGGGACCGGCTGCTGGTGCAGCGCGTGCGCGCGCTGCTGGCCAGCCGCCCGCAGGACGCGCACAACGCAAACGATCTCGCGGCCCTGCTCCACACCTCGCCGCGCACGCTGCACCGCCAGCTCAAGGACGAAGGCGCGTCGCTGCAGCGCCTCAAGGACGAGGTGCGCCGCCAGCGCGCCGCCGATCTGCTGCTGCGCAGCCGCAAGCCGATCAAACAGGTGGCCGAGGCGGCGGGGTTCCAGAACGAGAAGAGCTTCATCCGCGCCTTCAAGGGCTGGACGGGGCAGTCACCGGGCGAGTTCCGGGGCCAGTGAGTCCAGCAGGTCGTGCATGCGGTGGAACACCCGGTGCACGGCGAGTCCGGCAAACGCGCGACCATGGCCTTGCGCGCAATAGCCCCACACCGTGGCGCCCGCGGCCAGGCCGGCCTGGGCGCCGGTGCCGGTGTCTTCAATCACCAGGCAGCGCGCCGGATCGACGCCCAGGTGGGCCGCAGCGGCCAGATAGACATCGGGCGCAGGCTTGGAGCGTGGCTGGTCATGTCCACTGAAGATGCGGTCGCCAAAATAGGGCTGCATGCCCGCCATCTCGATCTGCATCACGACCTTGGGCCGGTCGGCACCCGACGCGCAGGCGATGCGGCCACCCGCATGGCGGTGCGCGGCCATCACCACCTCGAGGGCTCCATGCACCGGCTGCAGCTCGGCGCGCAGCCGCGCATCGCGCCGCGCGTAAAACGCACGCATCCAGGCGTCGGTCAGCGGTTGTCCGGTCTCGGCCTCGATGCGCGCACGCTCGTCGCGCACCGCCTTGCCGATGAAGATGGCCATGCACTCTTCCTGCGTGAGCGCCCAGCCGCTCTCGTTGAGCACCTCGCGCAACACACCGTTGGTGATGGGCTCGCTGTCCACGAGCACGCCGTCGCAGTCAAACAGAACACCCTCGAACTGCGTCACAAGAGCTCTCCATCGACGTACCACCAGTGCCCCCCTTCGCGCACGAAGCGGCTGCGCTCGTGCAGGCGCTGGCCACGGCCCTGCAGGCGGGATCGGGCGACGAATTCGACCTCGGCGTGCGTTTCGTCAACAGGTGTGTGCCGCTTCACTTCAATTCCCAGCCACTTCACGCCCGCATCGAGCTCGATCGCAGCGGGCCGCGTGCTCTCATGCCAGGTGGCCAGCAGGTGCGCCGCATCACCGCGCACAAACGCTGTGTAGCGCGAGCGCATCAGCGATTCGGCGTCGGGTGCGGGCACGCCCGTGCCCATGTAGCGGGCACAGCAGGCATCGAAGCCCGCGCCGCGCCCACAGGGGCAGGGGTCCTTCATCCGGCTTTCTTCGCCCGGCGCTGCTCCAGCGTTTCCACCGGAGCGCCCTGCTTCAACCAGTCGGTGAAACCGCCGTCGATGTGGGCCACATTGGTCATGCCCATGTCCTGCAATGCCTTGGTGGCCAGCGCACTGCGCCAGCCCGCCCCGCAGTAGAGGACGAACTCGCGGCTCTCGTCGGCAAACACGGGCTTGAAGTAGGGAGAGGCCGGATCGACCCAGAACTCGAGCATGCCGCGCGGCGCGTGCAGCGCGCCCACCGCCGTGCCTTCGCGCTCGAGCTCGCGCACATCACGGATATCGACCAGCTGCAGGCGCGCGTCGCCGGCGGCCAGGCGGGCCTGGATCTCGGCCACGCTGTAGGTGGTGATCTGGGCGCTGGCCTCGGCCACGAGCGCCTGCGAACCTTTGGTGATGGGCATGTTGTGTCTCCGTTGAAGCGAGAATTATCGATGCCCTTGCCGCACCCGGGTGGTGCGGCACAGGTGTTCCAATCAAGACCCCGTCCTGGAGAGACCCCACATGACACCGCTCGACACCTTTCCCATCACGAAGAAATGGCCCGCACGGCACCCCGAGCGCCTGCAGCTGTACTCGCTGCCCACGCCCAACGGGGTGAAGGCGTCCATCATGCTGGAGGAAACCGGCCTGCCCTTTGAAGCGCACCTGGTGAGCTTCGAGTCCAACGACCAGCTCTCGCCGGCCTTTCTGTCGCTCAACCCGAACAACAAGATCCCCGCCATCATCGACCCCGATGGCCCGGGCGGGCGGCCGCTGGCCTTGTTCGAGTCGGGCGCCATCCTGATCTACCTGGCCGAGAAGACCGGCCGGTTCCTGAGTGCCGATCCGGCCGCGCGGTACGAAACGCTGCAGTGGCTGATGTTCCAGATGGGCGGCGTGGGGCCGATGTTCGGCCAGTTCGGGTTCTTTCACAAATTCGCCGGCAAGGACTTCGAGGACAAGCGCCCACGCGACCGCTACCTCAACGAAACCCGGCGCCTGCTCGCCGTGCTGAACCAGCGCATGGCCGGGCGCGACTGGATCATGGGACAGGACTACACGATCGCCGACATCGCCATCTGGCCCTGGCTGCGCACCCTGGTGGGCTTCTACGGCGCCAGCGAACAGGTGGGCTTCAGCGAATTCACCGAACTGCCCCGCGTGCTCGCGGCCTTCGAACAGCGCCCGGCGGTGCAACGCGGCCTGAACATCCCGCCGCGCAGCTGAGCGCAACGAGTGAAGTGCCCCAACCCAGGGGCACAGCGGATCCGGCTGCGCCGGTCCGCAGTGTGCCGCCCCCCTCCTGGAGGGGGGTGACGCGCTGCAAGCGCGGCGCGGGGGGAGCACGCTACTTCCTCCAGAAGTGCCCGGTGAACAACACCAGCACCGCCAGCAGTTCCAGCCGACCGAGCAACATCGCAAACGTCAGCACCCAGAGCTGAAAGTCGCTCAGCACGCCGAAGTTGCTGGCCGGACCGACCAGGCCCAGGCCCGGACCGATGTTGTTGACCGTGGCCACCACCGCCGAGAACGCGGTCACGATGTCCAGGCCGGTGAACAGCAACAGCATGGTCAGCCCCATGGTGACGGCGCCGTAGATCAGCATGTAGCCGAACACGGCGGTCATCACCGACGTCGACATGATCGCCCCACCGAGCGTGACCGGGTTGACCACCCGGGGGTGCACGATGCGCACCAGCTCACGCCGCGCCTGCTTGATCAGCAGCACCATGCGCACCAGCTTGATGCCGCCGCCGGTGGAGCCGGCACACGAGACAAAGCAGCCCAGAAACATCAGCAGGACCGGTGCGAACACCGGCCACAGCGAGTAGTCGGTGGAGGCATAGCCGGTGGTCGTGGCCACCGACACGACATGAAACGCACTGGTGCGCAAGGCCTCGGGAAAGTTGTCGATCACGCCGTGCGCCGTGAGCAGGATGGCCACCAGCAGCACCGACACCACGAGCACGCTGACATAGGTGCGGATCTCGCGGTCCCGGGTGAGCGGGCGCAGGGAGCGCTGGCGCAGCACGATGAAGTAGCGCATGAAACTCACCCCGGCCAGCGTCATGAACACCGTGGCCACGGCCTCGATGGTCGGCGAGTTCCAGAAACCGAAACTGGCATCGTGCGAGGAAAAACCACCCAGGCCCATGGTGGTGCACATGTGCATGAAGGCGTCGGCCCAGCTCATGCCGGCCCAGCGGTAGGCCAGCATGCAGGCCACCGAGAAGAGCACGTACACCCCCCACAGGCCGCGCGCCGTCTCGGAGATCCGTGGCGTGAACTTGGTGTCCTTCATCGGGCCGGGCGTCTCGGCCCGGTAGAGCTGCACACCACCCAGCCCCAGCATCGGCAGCACCGCGACCACCAGCAGCATGATGCCCAGGCCGCCCAGCAGTTGCAGGAAGCAGCGCCACACATTGACCGACACCGGCAGCGCGTCCAGCCCGGACAACGCGGTCGAGCCGGTGGCGGTCAGTGCGCTCATGGACTCGAAGTACGCCGTGGTCCAGCTGATCCCGGGCACGGTGAACATCAGGGGTGCGGCCGCGAACGCAGGCAACAGCATCCACACCAGGTTGACCAGCAGGAAGCCATCCTTGGCCTGCAGTTCGCGGCGGAACCGGTGGGTGGTGCGCCACAGGACCATGCCGCAGGCGGTGGTGAAGGCAAACCCGTAGGCCCAGATCAACGCGTGGTCCCGCGCGTCCAGGAACCAGGCCCAGGCCAGCGGCACGAGAAACGCGGGGGCGAACGCCAGCAGGATGCGGGAGAACACCGAGAGCACGGGCAGCAGCGTGAAAAGCATGTCGGCAGTTTATTTGCGCCAGAAGCCGGGGGTGAACAAAACGAGGAAGGACAGCATTTCCAGCCGGCCCAGCAGCATGGCCAGGGTGCACACCCAGGTCTGGAAGTCGGTCAACCCCTGGAAGTTGCCCGCAGGCCCGACCTCGTTGAGTCCCGGGCCCATGTTGTTCACGCTGGCCACCACCGCCGAGAACGCCGTGTCAAACGGCAGGTCGGACAGCAGCAGCAGCAAGGTCAACCCGATGATCGTGCCGCCGTAGACCAGCATGAAGCCCAGCACGGACAGCAGCGTGCCGTTGTCCACCATGTAGGCGCCCAGGCGAACCGGGTACACCGCGCGCGGGTGGATGATGCGCGACATTTCCCGCCGCGCCTGCTTGAGCAGGATCAGCACGCGCGCCATCTTGATGCCGGCACCGGTGGAGCCCGCGCTGGTGGCCACACCCGACAGCATGATCATGAACAGCGGCGCAAACACCGGCCAGGTGGTGTAGTCCATCGTTGCGTAACCGGTGGTCGAGCCGATGGAGATCACGTTGAACAGGGCCACCCGCAAGGTCTCCAGCGGGTCGGTCATGGTGCCCTTGACCAGCAGCAGGCCGGCCACGAACACGCTGGCGCACAGCATCAGCGTCATGGTGCCTCGCCATTCGGCGTCGCGCCAGATGCGCGCCGGCTGGCGCTTGGCGATGGCCACGAAGTACAGGGCGAAGTTGCAGCTGGCCACCAGCATGAAGAAGATGGCCACCCACTCCAGCGTGGGCGATTGAAAGTACCCGAAACTGCTGTCGTGCGTCGACAGGCCCCCCAGGCTCAGGGTGGTGAACATGTGGGCCCAGGCGTCCAGCGGCGTCATGCCCCCCAGCCAGTAGGCCAGCACGCAGGCCGCAGACAGCAGGCAGTACACGCTCCACAGGCCCTTGGCGGTCTCGGTGATGCGCGGCGTGAGCTTGGCGTCCTTCATCGGCCCGGTGGCCTCGGCGCGAAACAGCTGGCTGCCGCCCACGCCCAGCATCGGCAGGATCGCCACCGCCAGCACCAGGATGCCCATGCCGCCGAGCCACTGCAGGAAACAGCGCCACAGGTTGATGGAGCCGGGCAATGCGTCCAGCCCGGTGATCACCGTGGCGCCGGTGGTGGTCAGGCCGGACATGGCCTCGAAGTAGGCGTCGGTCAGGCTGATCGGGTTGGCCGTCTGGCCGAAATACATCAACAGCGGCAGGCAGGCCATGAGTGGCAGCAGGGTCCACACCAGCCCCACGAGCAGGATGCCGTCGCGCGTCTGCAGCTCCACCTTGCGGCCCACCTTGAGCACCGCGCTGCGCAACAGCAGGCCGACGAGAAAGGTGGTGGCGAGCGCCGGCCAGTAGGCGCCCTGGGCGCCGTCTTGCGACCACCACGACACCACCCATGGAACCAGCAGGGTGAGCGAGAACACCATGACGATGGCGCCCAGCACCGGAAAGACGCGCAACAACGGCATGGGGATCGGCTGCGGCTTCAGCCGAAGAAGGTGGCGCCGACCTGGAACAGCTTTTCGACCTCGCGCACCAGGCGCTTGTTCGGAATGAACATGATGATGTGGTCGTCGGTCTCGATCACCGTGTCGTGGTGCGGCATGAGCACCTCGGAGCGGTTGCCCTCGCCACGCACGATGGCGCCGATGCGCACGCCCTTGGGCAGCTTGAGCTCCTCGACCTTGCGGCCCACCAGCTTGCTGGTCTTGACGTCTCCGCGCGCGATGCCTTCGAGCGCCTCGGCCGCTCCGCGGCGCAGGCTGTGCACGGCCGCCACGTCGCCGCGGCGCAAGTGGGTGAGCAGTTCACCGATCACGGTCTGCGAGGGCGAGATCGCGATGTCGATCGTGCTGCCCTGCATCATGTCGGCGTAGGCGCGTCGGTTGATCAGGGCCATCACGCGTCCGGCGCCCATGCGCTTGGCCAGCATGGCCGACATGATGTTGTCCTCGTCGTCGCTGGTGAGCGCGAGAAACATGTCCATTTCGCCCACGCTTTCTTCCAGCAGCAGGTCTTCGTCGGCGCCGTCGCCGTTGAGGATCAGCATGCTCGAGGGAAGCTGGCTGGCCAGGTATTCGCAGCGCGGCTTGAAGCGTTCGATGATCTTCACCTGGCACTGGCCCTGCAGCGAACGCGCCAGCCGCAGGCCCACCTTGCCACCGCCGGCGATCATGATGCGTTTGACCGGTTCGTCGATGTTGTGGATGGCGCCGAGCACGTAGCGGATCTTGTGCGTGTCGGCCAGCACGAACACCTCGTCGCCGGCCAGGATGCGTGTGGTCTTGGTGGCTTCCATTTCGGTGTCGAGCCGGTACAGCGCGACCACGCGCATCTCGGCGTGGGGGAAGCGTTCGCGGAACTCGCCGATGGTGTGACCCACCAGCGAGCCCCCATGGGTGGCCCGAATGGCGATCAGGCTGGCACGGCCGTCGGCGAATTCCAGCACCTGCAGGGCCTCGGGGTAGCTGATGAGCTGGTGGAGATAGCGCATCACCGACTCTTCCGGGCAGATCACATGGTCCACCGAAAATCCATTCTTGCCGAGCAGCTCGTCGCCTTCGATGAATTCGGGCGAGCGCAGGCGTGCAATGGTGCTGGGCACGTTGAAGATGTCGTGCGCCACCTTGCAGACCACCAGATTGGTTTCGTCGTTGGCGGCGCAGGCGATCACCATGTCGGCGTCTTTCGCACCCGCCTCCCGCAGCACCGAGGGCTGGATGCCGTTGCCCACCACACCGCGCAGGTCGATCCGCTCTTCCAGGCTGCGCAGGCGGGCCGGGTCCATGTCGATGACGGTGATGTCGTTCTGCTCGGAGACCAGGCTCTCGGCGACGCTTTCGCCGACGCGGCCGGCACCCAGGATGATGATGTTCATGGTGACGAATGGTACCCCCCGCGCCGCCTGCGGCGTCACCCCCCAGGGGGCGATGCCTGTGGCCCGGCAGAGCCGGTTCCACGGCATCCTGGGTGCAAGGCATTTCGCGCCGAGAACGGTACTGACGCATTTGCGACCGTTCCACCTTTCGCCCGAAGCGCGTGCCTGAACCGGGAGATGCCGAGGAACCGCCCTTCGACAAGCTCAGGACGGGCCTCTGGCATCGTCCCCCTCTCAGGGGGAAGCCGCGTCAGCGGCGCAGGGGGTTACAACCCTCGTGCAATGATGATTTTCTGGATGTCCGAGGTGCCTTCATAGATCTGGCACACCCGCACGTCCCGGTAAATGCGCTCCACGGGGAAGTCGCTCACATAGCCGTAGCCGCCAAACACCTGGATGGCGGCGGTGCACACGGCCTCGGCCATCTCGCTGGCGAACAGCTTGGCCATGGCCGCCTCTTTCAAACAGGGCTGGCCCGCGTCGCGCAAGGCGGCCGCGTGGTGGGTCAGCGCGCGCGCGGCTTCGATCTGCGTGGCCATGTCGGCCAGCCGGAAGCCCACCGCCTGGTGGTTGAAGATGGGCTGGCCGAAGCTGCTGCGGTCTTTCGAGTACGCCAGCGCGCAATCGAACGCACTGCGTGCCATGCCGATGCTCTGTGCGGCGATGCCGATGCGCCCGCCCTCCAGCGCGGACAGCGCGATCTTGTAACCCTCGCCCTCGGCACCGATCAGGTGGTCGGCTGGAATGCGGCAGTTGTCGAAAAGGATCTGCGCCGTGTCGCTGCTGTGCTGGCCGAGTTTGTCCTCCAGCCGGGCCACCACATAGCCCGGGGTGCTGGTGGGCACCACAAAGGCGCTCATGCCCTTCTTGCCCGCGCCCTTGTCGGTGACCGCGATCACGATCGCCAGCTGCCCGTTCTTGCCGCTGGTGATGAACTGCTTGACGCCGTTGAGCACATACGCGTCGCCCTCCCTGACCGCCGTCGTGCGCAAGGCCGACGCGTCCGAGCCCACGTGCGGTTCGGTCAGGCAGAACACGCCCAGCATCTGTCCGGCAGCCAGCGGACGCAGCCACTGCTCCTGCTGGGCCGCGTTGCCGTATCGCATCAGGATGGCGTTGACCGGGCAGTTGGTCACCGAGATCGCCGTGCTGGTGCCGCCGTCACCGGCCGCGATTTCTTCCAGCACCACGGCCAGCGTCACGTAATCCAGCCCTGCGCCGCCCAGCGCCTCGGGCACACAGATGCCATAGGCACCGAGTTCGGCCAGGCCCTTGTGCACGTCGGCCGGAAAGTGGTGTTCCTTGTCCCACTTCGCCGCGTGCGGCCAGAGCTGCTCCTGGGCAAAGCTGCGCACCGCGTCGCGGATCATGAGTTGGTCTTGGTTCAGCATGGCCAGGTCGTGTCCGGGTTACACCAGCTCAATCGCCATGGCGGTGGCTTCGCCGCCACCGATGCACAAGGTCGCCACACCCTTCTTGCCGCCGCGCGCCTGCAGCGCGTGCAGCAGCGTGACGAGAATGCGTGCGCCGCTGGCGCCGATCGGGTGGCCCAGCGCGCAGGCGCCGCCGTTGACGTTGACCTTCTCGTGTGGAATGTTCAGTTCGGTCATGAGTGCCATCGGCACCACGGCGAAGGCCTCGTTGATTTCCCAGAGGTCGACGTCGGCCACGCTCCAGCCGGTTTTGGCCAGCAGCTTCTGCGTGGCGCCCACCGGAGCGGTGGCGAACCAGTTGGGTTCCTGGGCGTGGGTGGCGTGGGCCACGATGCGCGCCAGCGGCTTGAGACCCTGAGCCAGCGCGGTGGACTGGCGCATGAGCACCAGCGCGGCGGCGCCATCGTTGATCGACGAACTCGACGCCGCCGTGATGGTGCCGTCCTTCTTGAAGGCGGGCTTGAGGCTGGTGACCTTGTCGAGCTTGACCTTGCCCGGGCCTTCGTCGGTGGACACCACACGCTCGCCGCTGCGGTCTTTCACCGTCACGGGCGTGATCTCGGTGGCGAAGGCGCCGCTTTCGGTGGCGGCCTTGGCGCGAGTGACCGAGGCAATGGCAAACGCGTCCTGCTGTTCGCGGGTGAAGCTGTACTTCGCGGCGCAGTCTTCACCGAAGGTGCCCATGGAGCGGCCAGCCTCGTAGGCGTCTTCCAGCCCGTCGAGCATCATGTGGTCGTAAATCCTGTCGTGGCCCATGCGGTAACCGCCGCGGCCCTTGAGCATGAGGTAGGGAGCGTTGGTCATGCTTTCCATGCCGCCGGCCACCATCACGCTGGCACTGCCGGCAGCGATCATGTCGTGCGCCAGCATGGTGGCCTTCATGCCCGATCCGCACATCTTGGACAGTGTCACCGCGCCCGCCGACTTCGGCAGGCCGCCCTTGAACGCCGCCTGGCGTGCCGGCGCCTGACCCTGGCCAGCCATCAGGCAGTTGCCGAACAGCACTTCGTCGACCTGCGACGGGTCCACCCCGCTGCGCTGCACAGCCGCCCGGATGGCCGCACCACCGAGGTCGTGGGCGGACAGGCTGGCGAAGTCGCTCTGGAACGAGCCCATGGGCGTGCGGGCGGCGCCGACGATGACGATGGGGTCTGCTGTGGACATGGTGAATCTCCTTGAAGGGGTGGAAAAATTTCAGGCCAGCGCGTGCGACAGGAAACGCCGCTCGCTCTCGTAGGGAAACACATCGAACACATGACCGGCGGTGATGCGCTCCTTGTGCGACTGCCAGAAGGCGGCATCGAGCAGCTCGGCGTGGTGCTTCATGAAGACCTTGCGCACCAGCGGGTTGCCGAGCAGGAAGGGGCCGAAGGTTTCGGGGAACACGTCGTGCTTGTGCACCGTGTACCAGACCTCGCCCGACATTTCGTCTTCCTCGTTGCGCGGCGCGGGCACACGGCGGAAGTTGCAGTCGGTGATGTATTCGATCTCGTCGTAGTCGTAGAACACCACCTTGCCGTGGCGCGTGATGCCGAAGTTCTTCCACAGCATGTCGCCGGGGAAGATGTTGGCGGCCACCAGGTCCTTGATGGCGTTGCCGTATTCGACCACTGCGCGCTCGAGCTGTGCGCTCGCGGCGGGGTCGTCGGCCTGCACCTGCAGCGCATCGAACGCTTCCTGCAGGTAGATGTTGAGCGGGATCATGCGGCGCTCGATGTAGCAGTGCTTGAGCACCACCTCGGTGGTGCCGTCGCCATCGCGGTCCGAGATCTCCAGCTGGCTGGGCGCGAACTTCTGGATCTCGGCGATCAGCTCGTCGGTGAAACGGCTGCGCGGAAAACCCACTTCGGAAAACTCCAGCGTGTCGGCCATGCGGCCCACGCGGTCGTGCTGCTTGACCAGCAGGTACTTGCCACGGATCTGCTCGCGCGAGGTGTCCTTTTGCGGCGGGTAGAAGTCCTTGATGACCTTGAACACGAACGGAAAGCTCGGAAGATCGAACACCAGCATCACCATGCCCTTGATGCCGGGCGCGATGCGGAACTTGTCGGTGCTGTGCCGCATGTGGAAGAGGAAGTCGCGGTAGAACAGCGTCTTGCCCTGCTTGGCCAGGCCCAGTGCGTTGTAGAACTCGGCACGCGGCTTGCGCGGCATCATGCTGCGCAGGAACTGCACATAGGCGCTCGGTATCTCCATGTCGACCATGAAGTAGGCGCGCGCGAAGCTGAACAGGATCAGCAGGTCGTCCTCGCCGAACAGCGCGGCGTCCACCACCAGCTTGCCGTCGGTGTTGTGCAGGATCGGCAGGGCAAACGGCACCTCCTGGAAGCCGTTGATGATCTTGCCCACCACATAGGCGCCCTTGTTGCGAAAGAACAGGCCCGAGAGCACCTGGAACTGGAAGTTGGCGCGCAGCTTCACGTGGTCGAAGTGCCGCTTCATCGCACCCAGCACCAGCGCGGCGTCGCGCTCCAGGTCTTCGAACGGCACCCGCAGGTCGAAGTCCTGCAACAGGCGCAGCACCTCGGGCTGCATGGTGCCGGCCGTCGGGTAGTAGCAGCGGTAGGTGGGCTTCGCGCTCGGCTCTTCGTTTTCGATGTATTCGGTGGAGACCGCCGGGCGCACGAAGATGAAATCGTTCTGGAAATAGGCGCGTTGCAGGATCTTGGTGGTGACCGAGTTGAAGAAGGTCTCGGCCAGCTCGGGCTGGTGGTGGTTCACCAGCAAGCCGATGTAGTGCAGCTTGACCTGCTCCCACACCTCCATCGGCAGTTCGTCGGCGCCGAACTCCTTCATCAGGCGCATCACACATTCCTTGACGCGCAGGTCGTAGAACTCGATGCGCTCGCGCTGGGCGCGCTGCTGGCCACGCCAGTCGCGCGTCTCGAACCGGTGTTTCGCGCGGGCCGACTCGGTGCGGAACAAGCGGTAGTGCCGGTTGAAGCCGTCCATCATGGCCTTGGCAACCGCGTAGGCCAGGGTCGAGTCGAGGCGCTGGGGAAACATGGGGCGGGCGGGGTTCAGCCGAGGTGGCGCGCGGTCACGGCAGCCACGGCCGTGCGGTAGATGGCGTCCAGCCCCGCCGACCCTTCGGCGGTGATCAGCAGGTCTTTGAGCAGGCCATCGCTCAGGCCATAGACCCAGCCGTGCAGCGTGAGCGACTGACCCCGGCTCCAGGCGTCCTGCACCACGGTGGTCTGCGCCACGTTCATCACCTGCTCGATCGCATTGAGCTCGCACAGGGCATCGGCACGGCGTTGCTCGGGCAGGTCGTCGATCAGCCCGGCGTGGCGGTCGCGCACGTCCTTGATGTGGCGCAGCCAGTTGTCGGCCAGGCCCACGCGCACATCCCGGAGTGCGGCCTGCACACCGCCGCAGCCGTAGTGACCGACCACCATCAGGTGTTCGACCTTGAGCACGTCCACCGCGTACTGGATGGTCGAGAGGCAGTTCAGGTCGGTGGGCACCACCACGTTGGCCACGTTGCGGTGCACGAACACCTCGCCCGGCGCAAGCCCGGTGATCTGGTTCGCCGGCACGCGACTGTCGGAACACCCGATCCACATGTAGCGCGGACTCTGCTGCTTGAGCAACTCGGTGAAAAAAGTCGGGCGCTGCGCCACCATCTCGGCGGCCCAGGCGCGGTTGTGGTCAAACAGGTTCTGCAGGTGCGAGGTCATGCGGTGGTCTCGGGAGGTGGCGGCGCGATCGAAGCGGTTTCAATCGCACGCGAAGCCCCGGAAGTTAGCAGGTCTCGGCGAACAGCTCGCGGCCGATCAGCATGCGCCGGATCTCGCTGGTGCCGGCGCCGATCTCGTAGAGCTTGGCATCGCGCCACAGGCGGCCCAGCGGGTATTCGTTGATGTAGCCGTTGCCACCGAAGATCTGGATGCCGTTGCCGGCCATCTTGGTGGCCTCTTCGGCGCACCACAGGATGACGGAGGCGCAGTCCTTGCGCACCTGGCGCACGTGCTCGGTGCCCAGCATGTCGAGGTTCTTGGCCACCGTGTAGGCAAACGCGCGTCCGGCCTGCAGCACGGTGTACATGTCGGCCACCTTGCCCTGGATGAGCTGGAACTCGCCGATGCTCTGGCCGAACTGCTTGCGGTCGTGGATGTACGGCACGATGTTGTCCATGACCGCCTGCATGATGCCCAGCGGTCCGCCGGTGAGCACGGCGCGTTCGTAGTCCAGCCCGCTCATGAGCACCTTGGCGCCGTTGTTCAGGCCGCCCAGGATGTTCTCCATCGGCACTTCCACGTTGTTGAACACCATCTCGCCGGTGTGGCTGCCGCGCATGCCGAGCTTGTCGAGCTTTTGCGCCGTGCTGAAGCCCTTCATGCCTTTTTCGACGAGGAATGCGGTGACGCCGCGTGCGCCCATTTCGGGCTCTGATTTCGCGTAGACCACCATGGTGTCGGCATCGGGCCCGTTGGTGATCCACATCTTGCTGCCGTTGAGCAGGTAGTAACCGCCCTTGTCCTCGGCCTTGAGCTTCATGCTGATCACGTCCGAGCCGGCGCCGGGTTCGCTCATGGCGAGCGCACCCACGTGCTCGCCGCTGATGAGCTTGGGCAGGTACTTCGCACGCTGTGCCTCGTTGCCGTTGCGCTTGATCTGGTTCACGCACAGGTTGCTGTGCGCGCCGTAGGACAGGCCCACGCTGGCCGAGGCGCGCGAGATTTCCTCCATGGCGATCATGTGGGCCAGGTAACCCATGCCGGCGCCGCCGTAGGTCTCGTCCACGGTGATGCCGAGCACGCCGAGGTCGCCCATCTTGCGCCACAGGTCCATCGGGAACTGGTCGTTGCGGTCGATCTCGGCGGCGCGTGGTGCGATCTCGGCTTGCGCAAAGTCGCGCACCGCGTCGCGCAGGGCGTCGATGTCTTCACCGAGCTGGAAATTGAGGCCGGGCAGGTTGGTCATGGGAAAGGTCTCCAGATGAAAAGAACGGCGGGCTTCAGCCCTGGATGTGATCGCGGCCCACCACGGCCATGAGCGTGCAGCCCATGGTGGCCACCAGTTTTTCGCGTCCGCCATCGATGGCGTAGGCCTGACCCTCGCACACCGTGACGGTGCGCCCCGGTTTGACGACCGTGCCGACCATGCGGAAGCGCTCGCCCTGCGCCGGTGCCAGCAGGTTGATCTTGAACTCGATGGTGAGCACCGCCGCGTCGGACGCCATCAGTGAGAACCCGGCGTAACCGCAGGCCGAGTCGAGCGCCGTGGCGACCATGCCGGCGTGCAGGAAGCCGTGCTGCTGGGTCAGGGGCTCGGCCCAAGGCAGGGTGATCTCCACCTGGCCGGGCTTGACCACGGCGAGCGTGGCGCCCAGCGTCCGCATGGCCGCCTGGCGAGCAAAGCTGGCGCGCACCCGGGCAGCAAAGTCGGGATCGCGGGGTTCGAAAGTGGGCGGGTTCAGGGCGGCTCCGGTGCGGGGAAGGGTCGTCGATTCTACGTTGACGTTTACGTAAACGTCAATTTCACAGGCCTTGGGGCAGGACTATGCTCGGCGGGCCATGCCCTTCACCCTCAACGCCCCGGTCCACAGCGACCAGACGCTCAAGAAGAGCCGCTTCATCGGCTGCGTGGAGCCGGTGGCCGGGCGCGCCGGGGCGCTGGCGCGGGTGGCCGCATTGCGCGCCGAACACCCCGGCGCCACCCATGTGTGCTGGGCCCTGATGGCCGGCGGTCACTCGGCGGCCAACGACGATGGCGAACCCGGTGGCACGGCCGGTCGGCCCATGCTCGAGGTGCTGCGCCACCAGGACCTTGAAGGTGTGCTGGCCACGGTGGTGCGCTACTACGGCGGCACGCCGCTGGGCGCAGGCGGACTGGTGCGCGCCTACACCGACAGCGTGGCCCGGGCGCTGCTGGGCGCAGACAAGGTGCCGGTGATCCGCTGGCAGTTGCTGCGCTGTGTGCTGCCCTACGCGCTCGAAGGCTGGCTGCGGCGCGAACTCGACGGCTTTGGCGCCATGCTGGCCGAAGTGCGGCACGGCGACGGGGTGGATGCCACGATCCGCGTTCCCGGGTCCCGCGCTGCGGCGCTGGTGGCCCGCATCAACGATGCCGGTCAGGGACGGGTGGCGTGGCGCAAGGCAGACAAAGACGACCCCGGCTGACACCTGCGCGCGCAGGCAGGGGAACTCAGGGTTTTTTGTCCAGCCGGGACAGCAGCGCACGGGCTTCCTTCTCGTGCACCTTCACCTCGTCGAGGTTGGCCACCAGGTCGGCCATCTGCTCCTCCAGCTGGCGCCGGTGGTCGGCGAGCACGGTGAGAAACTTGCGCAGCTGCGGACCGGTGTCGCGCGGGCTGTCGTAGGTGTCGATGATGTCCTTGGCTTCGGTCAAGGACAGCCCCAGCCGCTTGGCGCGCAGCGTGAGCTTGAGTCGTGTGCGGTCGCGCGCGGTGTAGATCCGGTTGCGTCCGCCCGGTCCTTCGCGCTGCGGCTGCAGCAGCCCCATGTCTTCATAAAAGCGGATGGCGCGGGTGGTGAGGTCGAACTCGCGCGCCAGATCGCTGATCGTGTAGGTCGGGTTCGTCACCATGGGTTCGAGGCTGTCGTTTCAGGCCGTGTCGGGTTGCAGACAGTGCGCGGCGGTGCCGCTCCGTAGAATGCCCCTTTTGACGTTTACGTCAACGTCACTTTGGCATCTTAACGGAATCCCGACGCATGAACCCCAGCCGCGAACAGCTCGAAGCCCGCCTGCACTACCCGCTGGGGGAAGCACTGCCCGAGCCCGGCCGGGCGCTGCACGTGGCACCCGGCGTGAAGTGGATCCGCATGGCCCTGCCCTTCGCGCTCGACCACATCAACCTCTGGCTGCTGCGCGACCGGATCGACGGCCGCGAGGGCTGGACGGTGGTGGACTGCTGCATCTCGCACGACGAGGCCAAGGCGCAGTGGGAAGCGATCTTTGCCAACGAACTCGAAGGCCTTCCGGTGCTGCGCGTGATCGTCACGCACATGCACCCCGACCACATCGGGCTGGCGGACTGGTTGTGCGACAAGTGGGCCTGCCGTTTGTGGGTGAGCGCGACCGACTTCACCATGGCGCGCATCGGATCGCAGAGCACCACCGGTTTTGGCGGTGAAGCCGCGGCCGCCTTCTTCGCCTCGCAAGGCCTGAGCGACCCCGACAGCCTGGCGAAGATCCGCGGCCGCGCCAGCTACTACCCCAATCTCGTGCCGTCCGTGCCGGCGCAGTACCGCCGCTTGTACGACGGTCTGCAGGTCCCCATCGGCGGGAACCTGTGGCGCTGCATCAGCGGCTACGGCCACGCGCCCGAACACATGGCGCTGCATGGCGAAGCGCTGGGCGTGCTGATCAGCGGCGACATGGTGCTGCCACGCATTTCCACCAACGTCAGCGTCTACGACCAGGAGCCCGAGGCCGACTCGCTCACGCTGTTTCTGGATTCGATCGAAAAATACCTGCTGCTGCCCGAGGACACGCTGGTGCTGCCTTCACACGGCAAGCCGTTCACCGGCCTGCATGAACGCATCCGGCAGCTGCAGGACCACCACCGCGACCGGCTGGAAGAGGTGCGCGCGGCCTGCCGTGCGAAGCCCAGCAGCGCGGCCGACATCCTGCCCGTGCTGTTTCCCCGTGCGCTCGATCTGCACCAGACCACCTTCGCCATGGGCGAGGCGGTGGCGCACCTGCACTGGTTGTGGATGGCGGGCGAGATGGTGCGCGAACAGGACGCTGCCGGCGTCTGGCGCTTCAGACCTGTCTAGTTGTGAAGCTTCAATAGGTTGTATCGGGTGTTCACCCGGATTGAGTCTG
>NZ_JAUCZG010000019.1 GCF_030373225.1 Hydrogenophaga sp.
CACTCTGATCGCGAAAATCAGACAAAGTTCAGACTTTAACGGGCCTTATCTATAACACCGTGCCTTGCACGCGCTCCTGTACCTCGACCGCCGGGCCTCAGGCCGGATCGTCCGGCTGCGGCATCCTGACGACGCAGTACACCACCGCCGCGTCGAAGCCCCGCATCAGAAGAAACCGCATCTGGCGCAGGCGCCCGGCGGCGTCCTCGGCGGGTTCGCCGAACTTTCTGCGCCACACCTCGCGCGCACGATCCACCTCGCTGTGGCGCAGGGTGGCCACAGCCTGGGCCACAGCCTCGGGCGGCAGTCCCTTGGCCTGCAGTTCCTGCTTCACGCGCGCGGCGCCCAGGCGCGCGGCGCGCCGGTGCACCAGGGAGTCGATCACGCGCTGCTCGTCGATGAAGCCCCTGGCCTGCAAGTCGTCGAGGGCTTTGGCGAGTTCGCCCGGCGTCTCCTCGTGCACGGCGAGCTTGCGCTGCAGCTCGGCCCGTGAGTGTTCGCGCTGCGCCAGCAGGCGCAACGCGCGGCCCTTGAGCGAGGGCTTGTCGAATCCCACCGCGATCAGGCGGCGTCGGCCGCCTCGGCGCTGGCGCCTGCCTTGGCTTTCTTGCCCTTGGACGCGGCAGGTGCATCTGCGCCACCGTCCACCGGCAGCAGCGGCACACCCAGCTCGGTGCGGACCTTGTTTTCGATCTCCACGCGCAGTTCGGGGTTCTCACGCAGGAATTCGCGCGAGTTGTCGCGACCCTGGCCGATCTTCTCGCCGCTGTAGGCGTACCAGGCACCCGACTTCTCGACCACGCGGTGCACCACACCCAGGTCGAGAATTTCGCCTTCGCGGCTGATGCCCTCACCGAACAGGATGTCGAATTCAGCCGTCTTGAAGGGCGGGGCCACCTTGTTCTTGACCACCTTCACCTTGGTCTCGTTGCCGATCGCCTCTTCGCCCTTCTTGATGGTGCCGGTGCGGCGGATGTCCAGGCGCACCGACGCGTAGAACTTGAGCGCATTGCCACCGGTGGTGGTCTCGGGGCTGCCGAACATCACGCCGATCTTCATGCGGATCTGGTTGATGAAGATGACCATGCAGTTGGTCTTCTTGATGTGAGCCGTGAGCTTGCGCAGCGCCTGGCTCATCAGGCGGGCCTGCAGGCCGGGCAGCGAGTCGCCCATTTCGCCTTCAAGTTCGGCCTTGGGCGTGAGGGCGGCGACCGAATCGACCACGATCAGGTCGACGGCGCCGGAGCGCACCAGGCTGTCGACGATCTCGAGCGCCTGCTCGCCGGTGTCGGGCTGGGAGATCAGCAGATCCTGCAGGTTCACGCCGAGTTTTTGCGCGTACTGGATGTCCAGCGCGTGTTCGGCGTCGACAAACGCGCACTGGCCGCCCAGCTTCTGCATCTCGGCGATCACCTGCAGCGTGAGCGTGGTCTTGCCCGAGGATTCCGGGCCGTAGATCTCGACCACGCGGCCACGCGGCAGACCGCCAACGCCCAGGGCGATGTCCAGGCCGAGGGAGCCGGTGGACACGACCTGGATGTCCTCGATCACCTCACCTTCGCCCAGCCGCATGATGGTGCCTTTGCCGAACTGTTTTTCGATCTGGGCCAGTGCAACCTGCAAGGCCTTGGCTTTTTCGCTGTTGAGGGGGTTGGGCTTGACGGCTGCGTCCATGGGGGCTCCTGGGCTGGGTTGGAAGAATTGGCAAGACCTGTGTGGTTGTGTACAGGCTGGATGCTTGAACAGCAGTTTACAGCCGGGTTGGAATCAGTTCGGTCATTATTTGGTCAGTTTGCCTTACTATTTGCCGATGGCCGACGACACCCCTGAAACCCCCGCAGAACCCGACGACCGCTGGCGCGGCGGCCACCTCGGCCGCCTGATGGGGCTGGCGCTGCGCCGCTTCGACGAGCGCGTGCTCAGCCTGATGGCGCACGACGCCAACGTGCCGCTGGCGCTCTCTCACCTCGCGGCACGCGCACAAGTCGGTGCGGCGCACATCCACATCACGCGCCACCTCGGCCTGCACGGCTCGCGTCTGACCGAACTGGCGCACCAGGCCGGCATGAGCAAGCAGGCCATGGGCGACCTGGTGGTGCAGTGCGAGGCCTGGGGCCTGGTGCGGCGCGAGACCGATCCGCGCGATGCGCGGGCGCGACGCATCGTGTTCACCGACACCGGATTGCTGTGGCTGGAGGCGTTCCGCACGGCGGTGGCGCAGGCCGAATCCGAGTTCCGGTCCCAGGTGGGTGACGCGGTGGCCACGGTGGTGGCGCTGGGCCTGGAAGCCTACGGATCGGAGGCGCCCGGCGCGCGCGCGGCCGTTGCGGCCCGGTGAAACCCTGACCCTGCGACAGGTTACGGCGTGGGGTATGCGACCTAGAATGGCAGCGGTTTGATCGCCGCGCGCGCCGGCCCCACAACAACGCTGCCTGACCAGCACAGGAGACAACATGCGCATCCTGATTGCAGAAGACGACCAGGTCCTGGCCGACGGCCTGTTGCGCAGCCTGCGCGCCGCCGGTGCCGCCGTGGATCATGTGTCCAGCGGCAGCGAGGCCGACGCCGCCCTGATGACGAACAACGAGTTCGACCTGCTGATCCTCGACCTCGGACTGCCGAAACTGCACGGCCTGGAGGTGCTCAAGCGTTTGCGTTCGCGCGGCTCCGCACTGCCGGTGCTGGTGCTCACCGCTGCCGACAGCATCGAAGAACGCGTGAAGGGCCTGGACTACGGCGCCGACGACTACATGGCCAAGCCGTTTTCCTTGCAGGAACTCGAAGCGCGCGTGCGCGCACTGGCCCGACGCGGCATGGGCGGCAGCACCAACACCATCCGTCACGGCCCGCTGGAATACGACCAGGCGGGCCGCGTGGCCACCATCGACGGCAAGATGGTCGAGCTCTCGGCGCGCGAACTCGGCCTGCTCGAGGTGCTGCTGCAGCGCGCCGGGCGCCTGGTCAGCAAGGACCAGCTGGTCGAGCGCCTGTGCGAGTGGGGTGAGGAGGTGAGCAACAACGCCATCGAGGTCTACATCCACCGCCTGCGCAAGAAGATCGAGAAGGGTCCGATCCGCATTGCGACGGTGCGCGGTCTGGGCTATTGCCTTGAAAAAATCGCCAGCTGACGGTCGCATCTTCAGCGAGCCGCTGCCTCCCCAGGAGAGCCGGTCGGCGCCGATGTCGTTCGGTCTGTTCCAGCGCGAGCAACGCAGCCTGTTCGGCGAGATCCTGGACTGGATGCTCACGCCGCTGCTGCTGCTGTGGCCACTGTCGCTGGTGCTCACCTGGTTTGTGGCCCAGGGCATCGCCAGCAAACCCTTTGACCGCGCGCTCGAATTCAACCTGCAGGCGCTCACCCAGTTCGTGGTGCGGGAGAACGACCAGATCACCTTCAAGCTCAACGCGCAGGCGCGCGACCTGCTGCGCGCCGACGACAGCGATCTCGTGTACTACCAGGTGCTCGATCCCCGCGGCGCCCTCATCAGTGGCGAGATCGAGTTTCCTCCGCCCCGTGACAACGAAGCCCCGCAACCCGGGCGCGTGCTGCTGCGCGACGACGTGGTGCTGGGCGACGACGTGCGCGTGGCCTACACCTGGCTGGCCCGCCACGATCCCGAGCGCCTGGTGCTGATGCAGGTGGCCGAAACCAAGGGCAAGCGTTCCACCCTGGCCACCGAAATCATCAAGGGCGTGATGGTGCCGCAGTTCATCATCCTGCCGCTGGCGGTGCTGCTGGTGTGGCTGGCGCTGGTGCGCGGTATCCGTCCGCTCAACGAGCTGGAGCAGCGCATCCGGGCGCGCAAACCCGACGACCTGAGCCCGATCGAAGAGTCGTTCATTCCGCAGGAGGTCGCACCGCTGGTGTCCTCGATCAACGACCTGCTGACCCGGCTCAAGGCCTCGCTCACCACCCAGAAGCGCTTCCTCGCGGATGCGGCGCACCAGCTCAAGACGCCTCTGGCCGGGCTGCGCATGCAGGCCGAGCTGGCGCAGCGAGAGACCGATCCGGTGGAGATCCGCGGTTCGCTGCAACAGATCGCCCGCTCCAGCGCGCGCGCCACGCACACGGTGAACCAGTTGCTGGCCCTGGCTCGCGCCGAGACCACCGGCCGCACCCTGCCCAGCGCCCGTCTCGATCTGGCCCAGCTGGTGCCCGACGTGGTGCAGGACTCGGTGCCGCGCGCGCTGGAGGCCGGCATCGACCTCGGCTTTGAAGGCCCGGACGACACGCCCGAAGATTGCCTGATCGAGGGCAACCCGACGCTGTTGCAGGAGATGGTTCGCAACCTTGTGGACAACGCGATCCACTACACCGGACAGGGCGGCGTGGTCACGGTGCGCGTGCTGCTGGACCGCTTCAGCGGCGTGCAGATCCTGCAGGTGGAAGACGACGGTCCGGGCATCCCGGAGAACGAGCGCGAGTTCGTCATGCAGCCGTTCTACCGGGCACTGGGCACCAACGTCGATGGCTCGGGCCTGGGCCTGGCGATCGTGCTGGAGATCGCCCAGCAGCACGGCGCCACGGTGTCGATGGAAGATGCGCACCCCGAGCGCAGCCGGCGGGGTCTGCGCGTGTCGGTGCGGTTCACGCCCGCCCAGCTGCGGACCACGCAGGAATAACAGGCCCGCCGCGCTGCCCGATCAGGCGGGCTTGTACACGTTGAGCTGCAGCTTCTCGCGCTCGATCGCCCGGGCCACACCGGGCAGCTCGGCAAAGCGCTGCACCAGCGCCCAGGTGGCCGGGAAATCCGCCGGATCGATGCCGGCGTAGCCGCCCCAGCGCAGCAGGGTGAGCGCATACGCATCGAGCGCCCCGGGACGTGCTCCCACCATCCACGGGGCGGCCTGGGCCGCGAGGGTCTCGATCTCGCCCAGCAGTTCGCGGTAGCGAGCTGCACCGAATTCGCGGATCGCTTTCTGCGCGGCGTCGTCGTCGGTGAATTTCTGCGGCATGAAGACGTGGGTGAAGGTGGGATGCACCGTGTTGTTCATCCAGGTCAGCACCTGCAGGGCGCGGGCGCGCTCCAGGCCCGCTGGCGGCAGGATGCCGGCCAGCGGCAGCTTCTCGTCGAGGTACAGCAGGATGGCCACGATCTGGGTCACGACCTCGTCGCCATCGACCAGCACCGGCACCTGACCGCGCGGATTGAGCGCCAGGTACTCCGGCGAACGCTGTTCGCCCTTGTGCAGCTTCACGATCGAAGGCTCGAACTCAACGCCGGCGAGTTCGAGCATGGCGTGCGGGACGAAAGAACAGGCGCCGGGGGCGAAGTACAGCTTGAAGCTCATGGTCGGGTCTTTCTTCAGTTCAGGTGGGGGCTCAGCAGGCCGGCGATCTCGAACATGGTCACTTGCGGCTTGCCGAACACCGCCGCCAGCTTGGCGTCGGCATTGACGCGGCGCTTGTCGCCCGCGTCCTGCAGGCCGTTGGCCTTGATGTAGTCCCACAGCTTTTTCACCACCTCGGGACGCGAGACGGCACCCTCGCCGATCACCGCGGCCAGCTCAGCGCTGGGCTGTTTCCCGGTGGCGGCGGTGGTTTTGCGCGGGGCCTTGGGTGCTTTCACGGCGGGCGTCTTCTTCGCAGCCGCCTTTTTGGCGGGCGCGGCCTTGGCCGCCACCTTCTTCGCCGGTGCGCCGGCGGCCGTCTTGCGTGGCGGGAACTTGGACGGTGCGAACTCGAAGTTCACCTTGCCGGCTTCCTTGTCCCAGGCCAGGAAAGCCTTGAACGCGCGGCGCGTGCGCATGGAGACGAACTTGTCGAGCAAATCCGTCTTGCCGGTCTCCAGCAGCTTGCTCATCTGCTCGCGCGCCACGGGCTGCTGCAGGATGATCTTGCCGCTCTTGAAATCGCAGCTCGGCGTGGGCTGCTGCTCGGTGGGCACGGAGCGCACACAAACATAGTTGGCGCCGTGCTCGTGCACCGCGCCGCCACACTTGGGGCAGGCGCCCAGCGGCTCGCTGGCGCTGAAGTCCACCAGCTCGCCGGTTTCCTCGCCCTTCCTGTCGTCACCAAAGTCGAATTCGAGCTTCCAGTTCTTGTCGTCCTCGCTGTACTTGAGCACGATCTCGGCCACGAAAGGCCAACCCGCCTTGGAGCGAAAGCCATCGAGCGGGCCGATCTTCTTGTCGCGCAGCAGCTGTTCGGACTCGTCCGGCTCGAAAGTGCGGCCCGCGGGCGACTTGCCAAACGAGAAGCCGCAGCCTTCGCTGGCGCCGTCCTTGCCGGTGCAGCTGTAGCGGCGGTAGTTCTCCTTCACCACGCCGCCGCAGTTGGGGCAAGGCGTGGCAAGCGTGGCGTAGTTGCCCGGGATGGTGTCGCGGTCGTACTCCTTGGCCTTCTTCACCATGCGCTCGGTCATCTGCGCAATCTCGGCCATGAAGGCGCTCCGGCTGAGCTTGCCGTGCTCCATCTGCGCGAGCTTGTATTCCCACTCGCCCGTGAGCTCGGCCTTGGAGAGTTCTTCCACGCCCAGGCCGCGCAGCAGTGTCATGAGCTGGAAAGCCTTGGCCGTGGGGATGATCTCGCGGCCTTCACGGAACATGTACTTTTCGGTCAACAAGCCTTCGATGGTGGCCGCTCGCGTGGCGGGCGTGCCCAGGCCTTTTTCCTGCATCGCCTCGCGCAGTTCGTCGTCGTCGACCAGCTTGCCCGCGCCTTCCATGGCGCCGAGCAGCGTGGCTTCCGAGTAACGCGCGGGTGGCTTGGTCTTGAGGCCTCTGGGTTCCACCGACTCGGTGCGCACCGTCTCGCCTTCGCGCACCGGCACCAGGTTCTGTCCTTTGTCGCCCTCTTTGGCGTCGGTCACGTCTTCGGCAGCCTCCTTGCCATACACGGCCATCCAGCCCGGCTTCACCAGCACCTTGCCTTCGGTCTTGAAATGGTGGACAACGCGAGCCCCCACGCTCCCCACTGCGTGTGGTTCGCTGCCCCCCGAGGGGGCGTCTCCTTGCCTGGGGCGACCCGGCGCTGCGGAGATCGAGGTGATGCGGGTCGTGACCATGAACTCGGCCGACGGGAAGAACACCGCGAGGAAGCGGCGCACCACCAGGTCGTAGAGCTTCTGCTCGGCGTCGCTCAGGCCGCTGGGCGCCTGCAGCGTGGGAATGATGGCGAAGTGATCCGACACCTTGCTGTTGTCGAAGATGCGCTTGCTCGGGCGGATGTAGCCGTTGTTGAGTGCGGTCAGCGCGTGCGGCGCCAGATGCTTCATGCCGCTGTTGGCCAGCATCTCGAAGGTTTCCTTGACCGTAGGCAGGTAGTCCTCGGGCAGGGCGCGCGAATCGGTTCGCGGGTAGGTCAGCGCCTTGTGGCGCTCGTACAGGCTTTGCGCCAGCTGCAGCGTGGTCTTGGCCGAGAAGCCGAAGCGTCCGTTGGCCTCGCGCTGCAGGCTGGTGAGGTCGTACAGCAAGCCGCTGGCCTGCGTGGTGGGTTTGCTCTCATCCTTGACGCTGGCGGCCTTGCCGCGCACCGCGTCGGCAATGGCCAGGGCTTCACGCTGGTTCCAGACGCGGTCGGCGCGCTGCTCCGGATCGGCATCATCGCCGGTGGGCTTCTTGAACGCCGGGTCGAACCATTTGCCCGGGTATTCGCCGGCCTCGGCCAGGAAGCTCGCGTGGATCTCCCAGTAATCGCGGCTGCGGTGGGCGCGGATCTTCTCTTCGCGCTCGACCACGATGGACAGCGTGGGCGTCTGCACACGGCCGACGGTGGTGAGGAAGAAACCGCCGTCGCGGGAGTTGAACGCCGTCATGGCGCGGGTGCCGTTGATGCCGACCATCCAGTCGGCCTCGGACCGGCTGCGCGCGGCGTCGGCCAGGCCCTGCATCTGTTCGTTGGTGCGCAGGTGCTCGAAACCGTCGCGGATCGCCGCCGGTGTCATCGACTGCAGCCACAGGCGTTGCACCGGCTTGCCCAGGGACTGGTAGCTGCCGCCCTTCAAACCACCGGCGTATTGCTCGATCAGCCGGAAAATCAGTTCGCCCTCGCGGCCCGCATCGCAGGCGTTGATGAGGCGCGCCACGTCCTTGCGTTTGGCCAGTTTCACCACCGCAGACAGACGCGACTTGGTCTTGTCGATCGGCTTGAGTTCAAAGTAAGGGGGCAGCACCGGCAGGTGGGCAAAGCTCCACTTGCCACGCTTGACGTCGAATTCTTCGGGCGCGGCGATCTCCACCAGGTGGCCGACGGCGGACGTGACCACGTACTGGTCGTTCTCGAAATGGTCGTCGTGCTTGTCGAACTTGCCCGCCACGGGGGTGAGCGCACGCACGATGTCCTGGGCCACAGACGGCTTCTCGGCAATGACCAGCGTTTTGGCTGAACCTTCAGTTTTCATCTCTACAATCAACTTTCCACGCGCGTGTACACGCGCACATGGGCACGCGCACACTCGCGCGCACCTGCATGAAACAACCTTACCAAATATTCCGGCCGTGACGAAAAGCCCCAGAAAGTCGAGTGCGCCCGCGGAAAAACCGTCGGCAGTGGCCAGGTCGAACGCTACCGGCCGACGCATCCAGACGCGCAAGTCCGGCGTGCACGGCCGCGGTGTTTTTGCCGTGGTTGACCTGGCCGAAGGTGAGACGCTCATTGAATATGTGGGTGAGGTCATCACCTGGGACGAGGCCCTGCGTCGCCACCCGCACGACCCCGCCGATCCCAACCACACCTTCTATTTCCACATCGACGAAGGGCATGTGATCGATGCCAAGTTTGGTGGCAATTCCGCACGCTGGATCAACCACAGCTGTGCGCCGAACTGCGAGGCCGAGGTGGACGAGGGGCGCGTGTTCATCCGTGCCCGTCGCAACATTCTGGCCGGCGAAGAGCTGTTCTACGACTACGGCCTGGTGATCGACGAGCCCTACACGCCCAAGCTCAAGGCCGAGTACCCGTGCTGGTGCGGCGCCAAAAAGTGCCGCGGCACCCTGCTCGCGCCCAAGCGTGCGGGTCGTTCATCCAGACTCGGCTGAACGGCCCATGGCCGACACCTTGATCCGCCACGCAGAAGCCGTCTGGATGTTGGTGGAGCCCGGCCTGCCCGGCTTCACCGTCGAGGTGCTGCCCAGCATCGACTCCACCAACAGCGAACTCATGCGCCGCGCGCGCAGCGGCCTGATGGAGCCGGTGTTGCTGGCCGCCGAGGACCAGACCGCAGGACGCGGTCGCCTGGGCAAGGGCTGGCACAGCAAGCCCGGTCAATCCCTCACCTTTTCCCTCGCCATGCCGCTGGCGCCGCAGAGCTGGTCGGGCCTGTCGCTGGTGGTGGGCGTGAGCCTGGCGCACAGCCTGCACCCCGAGTTGCGCCTGAAATGGCCCAACGACCTCTGGCTGCACCAGCGCAAGATCGGCGGCATCCTGGTCGAGACCGCCAGCACCGGTGAGGCCGGGCAGGGCCGGCGCCTGGTGGTCATTGGTGTGGGCCTCAACGTGGCACGGCCCGAGGTGTCGGCGGTGGCCGCACGGGTGCCCGACGGCGCGGCGGTCACGGCCATGGCGCCGGCGGGTTTGTCCGAGGTGCTGGTGGGCATCACGCCGGGCGAAGTGCTCGAACGCGTGGCACCCGCCCTGGTGCGCGACATCCAGGCGTTCGCCTCGCAAGGTTTCGCTGCCTTCGCGCAACGCTTCGCCCGGCTCGATGCCTTGCAGGGTCAGGCGGTCCAGCTGTCAGACGGCACGCGGGGCACGGCCTGCGGCGTGACCCACGACGGGGCGCTGCAGGTGCTCACCGATGCCGGGATGCACACCGTGACCAGCGCGGAAGTGAGCGTGCGTCCATGCTGAAGTGGGTCATCTGGTTGCTCGTGCTGGGCAACGCCGGCTATTTCGCCTGGTCGCAGGGCTACCTGGTGACCCTGGGAATCGCGCCGGCGCAACAGCGCGAGCCGCAGCGCCTGGAGCAGCAGGTTCGCCCCGAACTGCTGCGCCTGCTCAACGGCCCGAAGGCCGAGACCGAGCTGGCCACCGCCACGCCGGCAGAGGCACCCGCGGCGGCCGCGGTGGTTCCGCCGGTCCCGTCGCCCGCTGTTCCCGCCCCGGTGGTTGCGGCGCCGACTGCGCCCCTTGCCCCGCCGACCGTGGCGATCGCCGCCGGCGACGGACCCCGCGCCTGCTGGCAAGCCGGTGGTTTCAGCGAGGATCAGGCTGAGCTGTTGCGCGCCGAGCTCGCGCTGCTGGGTCTGCCGCCTTCCGGGTTCGCGTTCAGCGAGGTGCGCAGCGGCGGCCGCTGGATCGTCTACATGGGCCGCTACGACAACCAGCAGCAGGTTGAGCGCAAGAAAGACGAGTTGCGCAGCCTGGGCGTGTCGTTTCGCGAGATCACCGCCCCGGGTCTGGCGCCCGGCCTGGCACTGGGCACCTATTCCACCGAAGCCGCCGCGCAGCAAGCGCTGCAGAACGCCGAACGAGCGGGTATCCGCACCGGCAAGGTGGCCCAGGAACGCGCGGAAAGTGTGAGCTCGACGGTGCGCCTGCCGGCGATCACCGAGACCCAGCGCGCCGCCATCGACGGGCTCGGCGAAGCCATGGCGGGCAAGCGCCTGCAGCGCTGCAACTGAGCCGGCTCGGGCGCTGTTCAGGCCAGCGTCTGCTGGCGCCGAAAGCGGCGCTGCTGCCAGCACACCGCCAGCACCCAGGCCCACAAGGCGAGCCCCCAGGCCAGGCTGCTTGAGCCACCACCGCCACCGCTGGTGGCGGGATAGGCCGTGACCACGGTCACGGTGTCGCTGCCACTGCGCGCCGTGGGCGTGAAGTCGTCCGTGACGGTGAGCCGGAACACGTAGGTGGCCGGCGCCGACGTCAGAGCGACGCCAGCCACCGCAGCCTGTGCGTTGCCGATGGCGACCGTCGGTCCACTGACCTGGGTCCACTGGTAGGCTGCGATGCTGGAGCCCGTGAGCGCAACGCTGGCCGAGCCGTTGAGCGAGATCGCCGTACCCGGGTCCACGGTACCGACGGGCGCGATGATGGCCGCAGGACCGGTGGCCAGCTGAACGGACGCGGCCGCGTCCAGCAGCCCGGCGCCGCAGGTGTCTGTGGTGCAGTTGCAAACGCCGCTGGACGGCAGGGCACAGGTGCCCTGCCCGGCATCTGCATGGGGGCGGGCACCCAGCTGCATGCGCTCGATCAGCGCGAACGGCGTCAGCGAACTGTTGACGGCCAGCATCAGGCTGGCCACGCCCACGGCCTGGGGCACGGCAAAGCTGGTGCCTTGCTTGTAGCCCAGCACATTGAGGTTGGGTTCCCGGGTGCCGTTGTTGTCCGTGGAGAGCAGCAGCCAGTCGGTGTCCGGCTCGACGGAGTTGGCGGGAGCGACCGATCCGCCCGGCGCCGAGAGGGCCACCTGCGGCCCGAAGCTGGAGTAGTCGGCCTTGGCGCCGTCCTTGCGCACCGACGCCACCGTCATGACGCGCTGGCAGTCGGCGGGCCGCTTGAGCGCGCCACGGCCATTGCCCGCGGCCACCACCACCAGTGCCCCCGCGTTCGTCGCGGCGTTGATGGTGTCCTGGTAGGCTGCGCTGCAAGGCGCGTCGCCACCGAAGCTCAGGTTGATCACGCGTGCCGGGTTGTGGTTGGTCGGCACGCCCACCACCGGCAGGCCGGCGGCCCAGCGCACGCCGTCCAGCAGGTCCGACACCAGGGCACCGCATTTGCCCGCCACGCGCACCGGCAGGATGCGCGCGCCCCAGTTGATGCCGGCAACACCCAGGGCATTGTCCGAGGCGGCCGCGATCTGCCCGGTGATGAAAGTGCCGTGCCAGGAACTGTCGGCCTCATCGCAACCGGCGAACAGCGGGTCTTGCACCTCCTGGGCGGTCACCCAGTCACCCGGGTCGCTGGCGTCGGCATCGCGGCCGTCCCCGTCGTTGGACACCGCGAGCTCGCTCACCAGGTCGTAACCCGGCAACAGGCGGGTACCCAGGTCGGCAAGCTCGGGGTGGTCGAACCGCACGCCACCATCCACCACCGCGACCACCACACCGTTGCCGGTGGTCTGGCTCCAGGCCTGGGGCAGGTTCATCGACGCAGGGTTGCCAGCGCCGGACAGTTGCAGGTGCCACTGGAAAGGATCAAAAAAGGGGTCGTTGGGCACGGTCTGCAGCCGCTTGACGAGCACGTTGGGCTCGACCCATTCGACATCGGGATGCAGGCGCACCCGGCGCATGGCATCCTCAAGAGAGCGGCCCTTCAAGGGCCGTTCGAACTTCAGGAGGGCGGCATTGCCCGCCTCGCCCGCCGCTCGGACACCGACGCCCACGTCGCGGGCCAGGCGCAAGGTGCGCTCGCGGGACTCCGAGGAGGCCGCCTTCCAGCGGGCCAGCGCCTTCTCGCGAACGCTCGCGCGGGGGCTGCGGTCGATCTGCTCCGGATCTGCGGCAACGACCGATGCCCGGTAGCCGATGATCAGCCCCTGGGCCGGTTCGCCGCGACCGTCTGCCAGCGCAGCGGTGCAGACCATCACGGCTGCACACGCCAGCGCGAAAGTCTTTTTTTTGTATCCAGGATGTAAAAGCATCCCGGTTTGTAGCATGGGCGCCCACGCCATTGCCACATCATTTGATGGTGCCAACGGGATTGTGTGGACAGCGTCACACACTCGCCAGCCGGCGCCGTGTTTGCGCCTCAAACCCGGCCACCGCATGGCTCCAAAAGGGTTGTGCCGCCGGCTGGAAAAGACCCATGGGACCCGCGCCGACTGACCGATGCCGCATCGGTCATGGCGGCAACCCGAGGCCGGTCGCCCGTGCGTGGGAGCAAGAAAAAAGCGCCCGAAGGCGCTTTCTGAAGAAGGTGAGCGGACGCTTACCTGGCGACCACACGAGCCATCTCGAGGCATTTGTTGGAGTAGCCCCACTCGTTGTCGTACCAGCTCACCACCTTGACGAAGGTGCTGTCGAGCGCAATGCCGGCGTCGGCATCGAAGATCGAGGTGCGGGTGTCGCCGCGGAAATCGGTGGCAACCACCTTGTCGGTGGTGTAGCCCAGCACGCCCTTGAGCGCGCCTTCGCTTTGCGACTTCATCTCGGCACAGATTTCGGCGTAGGTCGCGGGGCTGTTGAGCTCGACCGTGAGGTCAACCACCGAGACGTCGGACGTGGGCACGCGAAAGCTCATGCCGGTGAGCTTCTTGTTCAGCTCGGGGATCACCACACCCACGGCCTTGGCCGCACCGGTGCTGCTGGGAATGATGTTTTCCAGGATGCCGCGACCGCCGCGCCAGTCCTTGTTGCTCGGGCCGTCCACGGTCTTTTGCGTGGCGGTGGCCGCGTGCACGGTGGTCATGAGACCGCGCTTGATGCCCCACTTGTCGTTGAGCACTTTGGCGATCGGCGCCAGGCAGTTGGTGGTGCACGAGGCGTTGGAGATGATGGCCTCGCCCTTGTAGGTCTCGTGGTTCACACCGTAGACGAACATCGGGGTGTCGTCCTTGGAGGGGGCCGACAGGATGACCTTCTTCGCGCCGGCGTCCAGGTGTTTCTGGGCCGTGACCTTGTCGAGAAACAGGCCGGTGGATTCGATGACGATGTCGGCACCGACTTCGTTCCATTTCAGGTTGGCAGGGTCGCGCTCCTGTGTGAGGCGGATCTTCTTGCCGTTGACGATGAGCGTGCTGCCCTCGACCGACACCGTGCCCTGGAAGCGGCCGTGCACGCTGTCGTACTGCAGCATGTAGGCCAGGTAGTCGGGCTCGAGCAGGTCGTTGATGGCAACGACTTCGATGTCGGCGAAGTTCTGCAGTGCGCTGCGCAGCACATTGCGCCCGATGCGGCCAAAGCCGTTGATGCCGATCTTGATGGTCATGAATGCTCCTTCGTTTGAAAAAACCGATCCGTTCGCCCTGAGCTTGTCGAAGAGGTCACCCGGGCGGGGGCTTCGACAGGCTCAGCCCGAACGGGCTTATTGTTTCGCCAGCACGGCGCGCACCGTGTCGGCCACATTCGCAGGGGTGAAGCCGAAGTGCTCGAACAGCACCGGGGCCGGTGCCGATTCGCCGTAGGTGTCCAGACCCACGACCGCGGCCACGCCGTATTTCCACCAGCCGTCGGTGGAGCCCATTTCCACAGCCACGCGCGGCACGCCGGCGGGCAGCACCGAGGCCTTGAAGGCTGCACACTGGCGGTCGAACGTGGTGGTGCTGGGCATGGAGACCACGCGCACGGCGATCTTGTGTTCCCTGGCCAGCAGCTCCTGCGCCTTCAACGCGAGCTGAACTTCGGAGCCGGTGGCGATGATCACCGCCTGGGTCTTTTTCTTCAGGCCCACCTCGCTCGGTTCGGCCAGCACGTAGGCGCCTTTGCTGATGTCGCCCAGATCGCTTTTGGGCGCGTAAGGCAGGTTCTGGCGGCTGAGCAGCAGTGCGGTGGGGCGGGTGGCGTTTTCGAGCGCCACGGCCCAGGCCACGGCGGTCTCGGCCGTGTCGGCGGGGCGCCACACATCGAGGTTGGGGATCAGGCGCAGGCTGGCGGCGTGTTCCACCGACTGGTGGGTGGGGCCGTCTTCGCCCAGGCCGATGGAGTCGTGCGTGAAGACGTGGATGACCCGCTGCTTCATCAGCGCGGCCATGCGGATCGCGTTGCGGCTGTAGTCGCTGAAGGTGAGGAAGGTGCCACCGTAAGGAATGAAGCCACCGTGCAGCGCCACGCCGTTCATGATCGCGGCCATGCCGAATTCGCGCACGCCGTAGTTGATGTGGCGGCCGCCCTGGCCCTGTTCGTTCTTCACCACGTCTCCGGCCAGGTTGAAGCGCAGGCTGGGCGTGGACCGGGTGTTGGTGAGGTTGGAGCCGGTGAGGTCGGCACTGCCGCCCAGCAGCTCGGGCAGCGCGGCGGTGAAGGTCTCGAGCGCGAGCTGGCTCGCCTTGCGGCTGGCCACGGTCTCGGCCTTGGTGTGGGCCGCCACGGCGGCGTCCACCGCCACCTGGGCGAAGTTCTTCGGCAACTCACCCTTCATGCGGCGCACGAACTCTTTTGCCAACCCGGGGAAGGCGCCCTTGTAGGCGGCAAACGTGGTGTTCCACGCGGCCTCGGACGCCTTGCCGGCCTCTTTGGCGTCCCATGCGGCGTACACGTCTTTGGGGATCGCGAAGGGCGCGTGCGTCCAGCCCAGCGCTTCGCGCGTCAGCTTGATTTCTTCAGCACCCAGCGGCTCGCCGTGGGCCTTGGCCGTGTTGGCGCGGTTCGGACTGCCCTTGCCGATGTGGGTCTTGCAGATGATCAGCGTGGGTCCATCGGCCTTGTTCTTCGCGTCGCTGATGGCACGGTCCACCGCATCGACGTCGTGGCCATCGACCGGGCCGATGACGTTCCAGCCGTAGGCGGCAAATCGCAGCGCGGTGTTGTCGATGAACCAGGGCGTGACCTGGCCGTCGATGGAAATGCCGTTGTCGTCGTACAGGGCGATCAGCTTGTTGAGCTTCCAGGCGCCGGCCAGGGCGCAGGCCTCGTGGCTGATGCCTTCCATGAGGCAGCCGTCGCCCATGAAGGTGTAGGTGTGGTGGTCCACCACCGCATGACCGTCACGGTTGAACTCGGCTGCCAGCAGCTTCTCGGCCAGCGCCATGCCCACCGCGTTGGTGATGCCCTGGCCCAGTGGGCCGGTGGTGGTTTCCACCCCGGGCGTGTGGCCGACTTCCGGGTGGCCGGCGGTCTTGCTGTGCAACTGGCGGAAGTTCTTCAGTTCGCCGATCGGCAGCTTGTAGCCGGTGAGGTGCAGCAGCGCATAGATCAGCATCGAGCCGTGTCCGTTGGACAGCACGAAGCGGTCGCGGTTGGCCCACTGCGGGTTCGCCGGGTTGTGCCGCAGGTGACGACCCCACAAGGCCACCGCCATGTCGGCCATGCCCATGGGCGCGCCCGGGTGGCCCGAGTTGGCGGCTTGCACCGCGTCCATGGCCAGGGCGCGAATGGCGTTGGCCTGGGTCTGGGGCGACACGGCGGGTGCGGTGGAGGTGGGGATGCTGGCGGTGTCGGACATGGGGATGCTGGAGGTGGGGAGGAAGCGAAATCCGCGCGATGGCGCAAAACAACAGATTTTATCGGTCCGCCCGCTCTCGGCGCCGGGGACGGCGGGTGCATCGGGTATGCCGGCCCATAATTCAACGGCGTGTGCGGCCCTGAGCGCACGGCCCGCGCACTCTCTGGCCACCCATGAACCGACTCGCCACAGCTCCCCCACCCACCCCCTCCCGTGCCACGGCCATGGTGCTCGCCGCCGGACGCGGCATGCGCATGCGCCCCCTCACCGACGTCACGCCCAAGCCCCTGCTGCTCGTGCACAACAAGCCCCTGATGCAGTGGCCCATGGAGGCCTTGCTCGAAGCGGGTTTCCATCGCTTCGTGGTCAACACCGCATGGCTGGGCGAGCAGATCGACGACCATTGCGCAACGTGGAGCCAGGAGCGACCGGGATGCGAGGTGGTGATGTCGCGCGAAGGCGCCGACTTCGGCTACGCGCTGGAGACGGCCGGCGGCATTGCCCGCGCGCTGCCGCTGCTGTCCGATGTGTTCTGGGTGCTGGCGGGTGACATCTTCGCGCCGGACTTCACCTTCAGCCGAGCAGCCATGGACCGGTTCGAGACCAGCGGCCTGCTGGCCCACATCTGGCTGGTGCCCAATCCTCCGCACAACCCGAACGGCGATTTCGGCCTGGGCCCGGATGGCATCGCGATCAGCCGGGCCGAGCAGGCCTGGACCTTCAGCACCATCGGCCTGTACCGGCGGCAACTCTTCGAGCCGCCGTGGTGCGAGGTGCTGCCGGGCAACCCGCAGGGCACGGCCGAGCCGCTGGCACCGCTGCTGCGCCGGGCCATGGACGCCGGTCAGGTGAGTGCACAGATCCACCGCGGAACATGGGTCGATGTGGGAACTCCGCAGCGGCTCGAAGAGCTGAACGCCCAGGGCTGAATCCCTCGGACCACGGGCGCGCACCAAAAGTCAGAGAATCAATCACATGGATTCCACCACCCACACCTCCCTGTACGCCCAGCGCCGAGCGCGCGTGGCCGCCTCGCTCGGCCCCGGCGGCATTGCCATCGTGCCCACCGCGCCGGAGCGCCCGCGCAACCGCGACAGCGACTTCCTTTACCGGCACGACAGTTACTTCTACTACCTCACCGGTTTCACCGAGCCCGGCGCCTGGCTGGTGATCACCGCCGAAGGCGAAACCACGCTGTTTTGCCAGCCCAAGGATGTCGAGCGCGAGATCTGGGACGGCATTCGCCTGGGGCCGCAAGCCGCGCCGCAGCACCTGGGCGTGAGCGATGCGTTCTCGGTCGCCGAGCTCGACCAGCGCCTGCCCAGACTGCTGGAGAACCGCCAGACCGTGTGGTACCCGTTTGCCACCCACACGGGCCTGGAGAGCCGCGTCAACGGCTGGCTGCAGCCGGTTCGCGCCCGTGTGCGCTACGGCGCACTGTGCCCGGAGTCACAGCGCGACCTGTGTGGCGTGCTCGACGAGATGCGTCTGGTGAAAGACGCTTTCGAGCAGGACACCATGCGCCGCGCCGCGCAGATCAGCGCGAAGGCCCACATCCGGGCCATGCAACGCAGCGCGTCCATGCTGCGTGCCGGGCACGACGTGCGTGAATACCACCTGGACGCCGAGCTCCTGCACACCTTCCGCGAACACGGTTCGCAATACCCGGCCTACGGCAGCATCGTTGCCGCCGGCGCCAACGCCTGCGTGTTGCACTACCGCGCCGACACCGCGCCGATCCGCGACGGCGAACTGGTGCTGATCGACGCCGGTTGCGAGCTCGACGGCTATGCCAGCGACATCACCCGCACCTTCCCGGCCAACGGTGTCTTCACCGGCCCCCAGCGCGTGCTGTACGACCTGGTGCTGGCCAGTCAGGTCGCAGCGGTCAATGCCACCAGGGCCGGCGCGCGTTTCGTCGATCCGCACGAGGCCACCGTGGCGGTGCTGGCCCAAGGCCTGCTGGACGTGGGCCTGCTCGACACCAACAAGGTGGGCAGCGCGCAGGACGTGATCGCCAACCGTTCGTACTTCCAGTTCTACATGCACCGCACCGGCCACTGGCTGGGCATGGATGTGCACGATTGCGGCAGCTATGTCGAGCCTTCCGAGCTCGGCACGGTGAACGAACGCAAGGACCCGCTGAGCGGCGAGACCATCAAGGACCGCCCGAGCCGCATCCTGCGCCCGGGCATGGTGCTCACCATCGAGCCCGGCCTCTACGTTCGGCCGGCCGAAGGGGTGCCTGAAAAGTTCTGGAACATCGGCATCCGCATCGAGGACGACGCCATCGTCACCGAGACGGGCTGTGAGCTGATCTCGCGCGACGTGCCGGTCGAGGCCGGCGACATCGAAGCCCTGATGCGCGGCTGAGGACGTGCGCGTCGTCAGCGTCAACACCGGCTCTGTGCAAGACCTGCGCGTGGGTTCGCGCACCGTGGTCTCGGCCATCGGCAAGCGCGCGGTCCACGGTCCGGTGCCGGTCCTGCCCCTCGGTCTGCTGGGCGACGAACAGGCCGACCCCAGCGTGCATGGCGGCCTGGACAAGGCGGTCTATGCCTACCCGCTGGAGCACTACGCGTTCTGGGAAAGACAGCGGCGCCAGAGCGGTGTGCAGCTGTTCGACGACCCGCTGCCTCCGGGTTTCCTCGGCGAGAACCTGACCATTGAAGGTCTGCTGGAGACCGAGGTCTGGATCGGCGACCTGCTGCACTGGCCCGCCTGCAGCTTGCGTGTGAGCGCACCGCGCGAGCCCTGCTACAAGTTCAACGCCGTGATGGACCTGCCGGATGGCGGCCGCCTCATGATGGAGCATCTCTGCCCCGGCTTCTATTTGTCGGTGGCGCAGCCCGGCACCATCGAAGCGGGTCAGGCCTTCACGCTGGAGCCGGGCACGCGCGGCCTGAGGGTGAGCGAGGCCTTTGCCACCAGACGCCTCAAGCACACGCGCTGAAAGCCGCACGCATGGAACACAACGCTGGCATGACTCCTCTTTCGGGCACCGTGCTGTGCCTCACCATGAACCCTTCGGTCGACGTGTCCACCCACACCGAGCGGGTCGTGCCCGCCGACAAGCTGCGCTGTGGTCCTGCCGGTCGCGATGCCGGGGGCGGCGGCCTCAACGTGGCCAGCGTGGTGCACCGGCTGGGGGGCCGCACCCGAGCGCTGTACCCGGCCGGTGGACCGGCCGGCCAATGGCTCACGCAACACCTTGCCGAAGCCGGCCTGCCCGCGCTCGCCCTGCCGATCGCGCAGGACACACGCGAGAACTTCACCGTGCAGGCGCTGGACAGCGGCGCCGAGTACCGTTTCGTGCTGCCCGGGCCCACGCTGGGCGCAGACGAATGGCAGGCCGGCCTCGATGCGGTGGGCAGCTGGCCCGATGCGTTGGCCCTGGTGGTGGCCAGCGGCAGCCTGCCGCCGGGCGTGCCGGCCGATTTCTACGCCCGCCTGGCCAGCGTGGCCCGGCAACGCGGCGCCCGCCTGGTGCTCGACAGCTCCGGCGCGGCGCTGGCCGAGGCACTGCGGGGCTGCGTGTTCCTCGTCAAGCCCAACCTGAGGGAGCTGCGCGAGCTCACCGGCCTGCCGCTGACCACGGCCACCGAGTGGCGGGCAGCCGCGCAGGCGCTGATCGACCATGGCCAGGCGGAGGTGGTGGCGCTCACGCTGGGCGAGCGCGGTGCGCTGCTGCTGTCGCGCGAAGGCGCGTGGCAGGCCGAGGCCTTGCCGATTGAAGTGGCCAGCTCGGTGGGCGCGGGCGACAGCTTCGTGGGCGCGCTGGTCTGGGCCCTGCAACAAGGCCAAGCCCTGCCCGCCGCATTCAGCTGGGCCATGGCTGCCGGCTCGGCCGCACTGCTCACCCCGGGCACCGGCTTGTGCCTGCCGCAGGACGTGGCCCGGCTGCAAGCGCTGGTTCAGGTGCAGGTGGTCTGAACGGCGGTGCATTGCCCCTGAAAAAGTCAGCACCGCCGCAACCGATTGCGCAGTTCTACCGACTGGGGTTTTCCCGGTCACAGAACTAGAATGCGCAATTGCCTTTCACATAGCAAGATTCAGAACGACCGGAGACCAGATCATGACGATGGACAACAGCCCCGAGAACAAACGCGCCGAGTTGCGCCGCGCCGCCCTCGAATACCACGAGTTCCCGACACCCGGCAAAGTGTCCATCGCCGCCACCAAGCAGCTCACCAACCAGCGCGATCTGGCCCTGGCCTACTCCCCCGGCGTTGCTGCTCCCTGTGAAGAAATCGTGGCGGACCCGGTCAATGCCTTCAAGTACACCAGCCGCGGCAATCTGGTGGCCGTCATCACCAACGGCACCGCCGTGCTCGGCCTGGGCGACATCGGCCCGCTGGCGGCCAAGCCGGTCATGGAAGGCAAGGGGGTGCTGTTCAAGAAGTTCTCGGGCATCGATGTGTTCGACATCGAGATCAACGAGAAGGACCCCGACAAACTTGTCGAGATCATTGCCTCGCTCGAACCCACTTTCGGCGGCATCAACCTCGAGGACATCAAGGCGCCGGACTGCTTCTACATCGAGCGCAAGTTGCGCGAGCGCATGAAGATCCCGGTGTTCCACGACGACCAGCACGGCACGGCCATCGTGGTCGGTGCGGCCATCTTCAACGGCCTGAAAGTGGCCGGCAAAGACCCGAAAAGCGTCAAGCTCGTGACCTCCGGCGCGGGCGCCGCCGCGCTGGCCTGCCTGGGTCTGCTGGTCAAGCTGGGCATCCCGCGCGAGAACATCTGGGTGACCGATCTGGCCGGCGTGGTGTACGAGGGCCGCACCGAGCTCATGGACGAGGACAAGATCGTCTTCGCGCAGAAAACCGGGCAACGCACCCTGCGCGAGGTGATCGCCGGCGCCGACATTTTCCTGGGCCTGTCCGCCGGTGGTGTGCTCAAGCAGGACATGGTGGCGAGCATGGCCGCGAATCCGCTGATCTTCGCGCTGGCCAACCCCAATCCGGAGATCCTGCCTGAAGAGGTGAGGGCCGTTCGCAGCGACGCCATCATGGCCACCGGCCGCAGCGACTACCCCAACCAGGTCAACAACGTCCTGTGCTTCCCCTACATCTTCCGGGGCGCGCTGGACGCGGGCGCCTCCACGATCACGATCGAGATGGAGATTGCCGCGGTGCATGCCATCGCAGAACTCGCCCAGGCCGAGCAGAGCGACGTGATCGCCGCGGCCTACGCCGGCGAGCAGCTGATGTTCGGCCCCGACTACCTCATCCCCAAACCGTTCGACCCGCGCCTGATGATGAAGATCGCGCCGGCCGTGGCGCAAGCGGCGGCCGACAGCGGCGTCGCGCTGCGCCCGGTCACCGACATGGCGGCCTACCGCGAGCGCCTGCAGAGCTTCGTGTTCGCCTCGGGCACGATCATGAAGCCGATCTACGCCGCGGCCAAAACCGCCGCGCGCAAACGGGTGGCCTACGCCGAGGGTGAGGAAGAACGCGTGCTGCGCGCCTGCCAGATCGTGGTGGACGAAGGTCTGGCCCGACCCACGCTGATCGGCCGCCCGGCCGTCATCGCACAGCGCATCGAGAAGTTCGGTCTGCGCCTGCGCGAGGAACTCGACTACGACATCGTCAACGTCGAGCAGGATGCGCGTTACCGGGACTTCTGGCAGACCTACCACCGAATGACCGAGCGCAAGGGTGTGACCGCCCAGCTGGCCAAGATCGAGATGCGCCGGCGCCTCACGCTGATCGGCTCCATGCTGCTGCACAAGGGTGAGGTCGACGGTCTGATCTGCGGCACCTGGGGCAACACGCACAACCACCTCGAATACATCGATCAGGTGATCGGCAAGCGCGCCGGCGGCAGCCCGAGGACGGCACAGGACGTGCGCATCTACGCCTGCATGAACGGCCTCATGCTGCCCGGTCGCCAGGTGTTTCTGGTCGACACCCATGTGAACCACGACCCGACAGCCGAACAGCTGTGCGAGATCACCGTCATGGCGGCCGAGGAAATCCTGCGCTTCGGGCTGCAGCCCAAGGCGGCCCTGTTGTCCCATTCCAATTTCGGTTCGAGCAACCAGCCCAGCGCGCTCAAGATGCGCCGCACGCTGGAGCTGCTGCGGGAGCAGGCACCGTGGCTGGAGGTGGACGGGGAAATGCACGGAGATGTGGCATTGGACCCGGAAGCACGCGCCACGATGATGCCCAACTCGACCCTCAAGGGCGCGGCCAACCTGCTGGTGCTGCCCAACATCGACGCCGCGAACATCGCCTACAACCTGCTCAAGACGGCAGCCGGCGGCAACATCGCCATCGGCCCGGTGCTGCTGGGCGCAGACAAGCCGGTGCACATCCTCACCGCCAGCGCCACCGTGCGCCGCATCGTGAACATGACAGCACTCACCGTGGCCGACGCCAACGTTTCCCGTTGAAGCCTGAGCAAATAGCAAGCGCTAACTTTTTTTCACATTTCAAGCCGCTTCGTTTGCCCGATTTTTCAGCAAGTGCTTGCGTTTTCAAGGCGCCTCAGGCACAATAGCGCGCTTGGAATACAGGGTTAACCCGCCCCGCGACACCGCTGCAAATGCCACCCGATGGGGTGTGTTTGGCCGGTGTTGGTGGCGGGTTGATTGCATCAGGAGCAAGGGATTTCATGGACCTGAAGCGGATCCGGGCGCGGATCGGGAGTGTGAGGGCCGTGGCAACACTGTCCTTGGCACTGGTTCTGACGGCTTCGCTGGGCACCTTTCTGGTGCAGGCTCGAGGTCCGGCAGACCCGACCTTCTCCAGCGCCGCAGCCGTTTCCCTCGCCGAATCCGGCTTGCCCCCCCAGGGCCGGCAAGTGATGGCGCTGATACGGCAGGGTGGACCCTTTCGGTACGAGAAGGACGGCACGGTGTTCGGCAACCGGGAGCGGTTGCTGCCCGACCAGCGGCGAGGGTTCTACCGTGAGTACACGGTGCCCACCCCCAGTCTGGGTCATCGGGGTGCGAGAAGGATCGTGTGTGGTGGCTTGCAGCCCAGGACGCCTGAGGCCTGTTATTACACCGAAGACCACTACAGCAGCTTTCGGCTGATCCTGCAGTGACTCTTGGGTGGTGCGAACGGTTTTTTAACTTTGACCTTTGAAAGAGACGCGGAGATGGACACGCCACTTCGTAACGTACGACCCAATATCGTTCAGTCGATTCGCGCCCATGGCGTGAAAGACCTGCAGGCTGCGGCCGAGCACTTGGGCCATCACTTCCTGTATGCCAACCTGGCCAAGGCCCAGAGCAAGCAGGACGTGCTGGAATTGATCGCGGCGCAATACACCCTGCCTTCGCACTTCGGCAAGAACTTCGACGCGCTCTACGACTGCATGACCGACATGGTCCACAAGTCGGGACCGCAGACCGGTTTCATCGTCGTGCTGGAGCACATCCCTGCGCACGCGAAGTTCGACAAGGAAGCGCGCGAGCAGCTGCTCGACATCTTCCGCGACGCCGCTGACTACTGGTCGGACCGCAAGATCCCGTTCCGCTGCTTCTACTCGTTCTCGGTGGCTCGCTCACCCAAAGGCGAAGAGCAGATCGAAGTGCAGAGCGACGAGCCCATGCCCACGGACAAGATCCTGGATGTGAGCCCGATGGCGCTGCGCATGAGCAGTCCCTTCAACGCCGGCTACTGGCTGGCTGCGGCCTGATCGGACGCCCCCGCGCCGCGTCTGCGGTGTTCCGGAGAGCCGCTGCCTTTGCAGCGGCTTTTTTCATGCCTGCGTGGCCTGGGCCAGGGCAATGTATTCGCTCACCGGCACTTCTTCGGCACGGCGCTGCAGGTCGAACGCTCCGCTGAAGCCTTGCTCATCGAGCCACCGGCCGAGGGTGTTGCGCAGGATCTTGCGGCGCTGGCTGAAGGCCACCTGCACCATCGCTGAAAACCGGGCGACGTCGATGGCCGGCGGTTCGGCCAGGGGCAGCATGCGCACGATGGCACTGTCCACACGCGGAGGCGGATCAAAGCTCTGCGGCGGAACGAACAGCACGTTGTCCATCGCGTAGCGCCACTGCAGCATCACCGACAACCGGCTGTAGTCGGAGGTGGCCGGGCGAGCCACCATGCGGTCGATCACTTCCTTCTGCAGCATGAAGTGCTGATCCTGGACGACGGCCACATGCTCGAGCAGGTGAAACAGGATGGGCGTGGAAATGTTGTAGGGCAGGTTGCCCACCACACGCAGTTTCGGTGCGCCCAGCTGGCTGGCCAGCGCGGTGAAATCAACCTTCAGCACGTCGGACTCCACCACCGAGAGTTGCGCGTGGGCACGCAAACGCAGCGCGAGGTCGCGGTCCAGCTCGATCACGGTGAGACGCCCCAACCGCTCCACCAGCGGTTGCGTGAGCGCGGCGAGACCGGGGCCGATCTCCACCATCGCGTCGCCTGGCTGCGGTGAGATCGCATCCACGATGGCGTCGATGATGGCGCCATCGGTCAGAAAGTGCTGACCGAAGCGCTTGCGTGCGATGTGCTTCATGCGAAGGCAGCCGGGCGGGCCCGGCGCATCACGGCTGGGGCGCGTCGCGGAATTCCACGTAGGCGCGTCCACGAACGTCCTGCACCCAGGTGCGCAAGGCTTCCGTGGCCTTTTGTTGACGCACGAGCGAGCGCACCATCTCACGCTGATCGCGCGCCGAGAGCGTGCTCTGGCGACGCTCCTCCACCCGGATGAGGTGCACACCGAAGCGCGACACCACCGGCGGCGAGATCTCGCCCGGACGCAGGCGGTTCATCGCGGCTTCGAACTCGGGCACGAATTGCCCGGCCTGGGCCCAGCCCAGGCTGCCTCCCTCCTGTGCCGAACCGTCCTGGCTGTGTTCGCGGGCCAATGCCTCGAACGTGGCCTGGCCGCTGGCGATTTGTTGTCGGAAGCCGGCCAGCCGTGCCACGGCATCGGCCTCGCTGAGTTGTGGGCCCAGTCGCAGCAGGATGTGGCGCGCCCGGGTCTCGTTGACCATGGCATCCGGCAGGCCGGACTGGCGCTTCTCGATCACCTTGAGCACGTGGAAACCGGCCGGGCTGCGCACAGGGCCGGCAATGCTTCCCGCGCTCAGCGAGCGGGTCACCTCAACGAAGAGTTCGGGCAGGCGCTCGGCGGGGCGCAGACCGAACTGCCCGCCGTTGGCGCGTTCCGCCCCGTCGGAGAACTCGCGGGCCAGTTCGGCGAAGTCGCCACCCGCGCGGGCCCGATCGGCCACGCCTTGTGCGCGCACCTGCAGGGTCTGCACCCGTTCGGCCGGCGCGTCCTCGGGCACCGCCACGAACACCTGTGCCAGGTTGAGCTGCAGGCTGGTGACGTCGTTGCGACCCTGGCGCTCGCGAATGAAATCGTCGATGTCGGCTTCGCTCACACGAACCTTCGACTCCACCTCGCGCTCGCGCAAGCGCTGCAGCAGGATCTGGTTGCGCAGATCGTTTCGCAGCTGGTTGATGTCGACGCCCTCGGCCGCGATGCGGCGGCGAAATTCCTCGGGCGTGAGCTGGTTCTGCGCAGCAATCGACTGCTCGGCCTGCGTCAGCGCTGCTTCTTCCACCCGGATGCCGAGTTCGGCAGCGAGCTGCAACTGGGCCCGCTCGCTGATGATCTGCTCCAGGACCTGGCGGGCGAGCTGCTCGCGCGCAGGCAGGGCGCTCGACTGCTGGCTGAGTTGTTGCTCCACCCGCATGAGGCGCTGACGCACTTCGCTGTTGGTCACCGGCTCCGAATTGACCAGGGCGACGATGAAGTCGGCGGTGCGAGGACCGGCAGACGGCTGCGTGACCGGCGCCCGCAGGCCGCTGGAGGGGCGCAGTGCCTGGGCCTGCGCCAGCGGGGCGGCCAGCATCGAGCAGCACAGCAGCCACGAGGCGGCTCGGGAGATGGGTGGAAAGCGGTCAGTCATATTGTTGGAACCGGCTGGGCGGGTTGATTTCTTCGCGCAGGTACTGGTAGCGCGGCACATTGTCTTTGAGGGTTTTCAGCGGGTTGGAGCCCAGGCGGGAGAAGCCGCTGAACTCCAGCTGGAACAGGATACGCTGATTGGCCGAGGCATTGCTGCGCTGCAGGCGCTCCAGCACGATGCGCCCGAGCCAGCAGCCGGCGTCGAATTCGAAGCCGGCCACGAGGTCGACGATCTTGCGGTCGGGCACGCTGTAGTTGATGCGGCCCACGCTGTACCACTGGCCGGGGCCGAGGGCACGGCCGCGCACTTCGGTGCGTGCAGGTTCGCCAAACAGGTCGTTGAGCGGCCACTGCCAGCCCACATCGAACTGTTCGCTGCTGCCGCGCTGAAGGCGGTACGCCGCGCTGACCACGCGGAAGTTGCTCGGGGTGTAGCGCCCGCTGAGCGTGGTTCGAACCGATTCGCGGTTGCCCGGGCTGTACTGCACATTGGCGTCGGTCAGCCATCGGGAACTCCACTGCACGCGCGCGGCCAGCAGGATGTCGCTCAGGCGTTCGTTGACCGGGTCGCCGCCGGGCAGGCCGCTGGCGTTGGGCAGGAACACTTCCTGATCCCGGAACAGGTAGCGCTGCGCCACACCCAGGCGCACCACCTCGGCGCCACTGTCGGGGTCGAGCAGGCGGGAACTCACGCCCACGGTGAGTGCGCGTGTGTCCGAGATGCGGTCGTTGCCACCGAACGCGTTTTCGGTGTAGATCGAGGCCAGGTTGAAGTCGTTGGCCGCCGAGTCGTAGTTGGGCAGCAGGCGCTGGTCGCGGTAGGGCGTCCAGGTGAAAAAGGCGCGGGGCTCGAGCGTCTGGGTGAAACGGCGACCGAAGTAGCCGGCGTCGCGTTCGAACACCAGCCCGCTGTCCAGACTGAACGTGGGCAACACGCGCGAGGCGCTGCGCGCGCCGTTGGCCAGCGCAGTGTCGAAGCTGTACTGCGTGGCATGCAGCTGCGCGCGCGGGGTGATGAACAGGCCCGGCGTCTGGAAGCGCCGGCTGATCTGGGCGACCGTCAAAGCGCGCGAACCATTGGTCTGGCGGGTCAGCCCGGGCACCGACTGGAAGCGCGTGTACTCGCTCAGCACCGACCAGTCGACGCCGCTCAGGCTGGCCACCTGCGCGTCGCTGCGGCCGTAACGCACCGCCACCGAAGGCAGGCGGTCGTACGGTGGGGTGATGGGTGCGTCGATGTCCTGCAGCGTTTGCCAGGTGTAGGCCCCGGCGCTCACCGCCCACGGCCCCTGCGCCCAGTTGTAGGCCACGTCGCTGGCGAGCAGGCGGGTGGTCAGCGAGGTGGTTGCGCGCGGAAAGTCGCGCCAGTAGTCGTCGTCGCTCACCCGGTTGAGGTTGACGTACAGGCCCGCGGACCCGTCGAAAGCCAGCTTGCTGCCGGTGAGGTTCTGGTTGTGCTGGGCCGAGTAGCCCCAGCGGTTGGCACCGCGCAACTGGTCGGACGCCATGAAGGCGCCGCGCACCTGGCCGGCGTAAGTGGGCTGCAGGTAGCGCAGCTCGCCGCCGAGGTCCACGCCGCGCTTGCTCATCAGCGTGGGGTAGAGCGTGGCATCGAGGTTGGGCGCGATGTTCAGGTAGTACGGCAGCGTGACTTCCAGGCCGCTGATGTTGTCGAGGTTCAGCGTGGGCGGCAACAGCCCCGACTTGCGCGCATCGCTCAGCGGGAAGGTGAAATAGGGCCAGCCGAGGATCGGCACGCCCTTGAACTCCAGCACACCGCCCGTGGCCGCTGCGGTCTGGGCGACGTTGTCGAATTCGATGCGCGTGGCCCGCACCAGCCAGTCCGGCATCCAGTCGGCACCCGGGGTGCGCGGGCAGGTGGAGTAGCGCGCGTCGTGCGCCACGGCCTTGTCTTCTCCGAGAAAGTCCACCCGGCTGGCGTCGCCCTTGCCTTCGTTCTTCAGCAGATTGAAGGTGGGCTGGGTGAACGTGCCTTCGAAGGTCTCGACATCGAGCTGCAGCTCCGGGCCCTCGAAACGGTCCCCACTGCGGTTGATCAGCACGTTGCCCCTGGCGCGGGCTTCGTTGTTGCGCTGGTCGAGTTGCAGCCGGTCGGCGCGGATCACGGTGTCGTGGCGGCGCAGTTCGGCCTTGCCCTCGACCGCCGTGATGCCGTCGGTCTGGCCTTCGATGCGCTCACCCGAAATGAAGGACGGCGCCAGCCGCTTCGCGTCGTCGGGCAACGCCTCCAGCAGCATGTCGCTGGAGCGCAGCAGCACGCCTGGCCGCGCGGCGTCATCACCGTCGCCCGACTGGGCCTGACCCAGGGTGTGCGCGCCCAGCGCCAGCACCGCCATCAGCCCGCGAACCGCCAGCGCCACGGGCGCCACCCGGGGCCGGGCGTGTGTTCGCCCACCGGGCATGGCTGGAACGCAGGGTGGGTGGGTGCGGCGATTCAAGGGGAAGGTGTGATGGACCGGGCTGACCGAAAGCAGGCGCAAGGCGCGGGTCAGCACAGGGGGTTTGTAGAATCAGCGGCCATTATCCACTGCCCGTTCGTGCGCCCGGCCCATTGACAGGCGGCGAAAAAACTCCTTTCAGCATGACCCAGTCCAACACCGCCGTCGAGTGGGCCGATCCCAGGCGCGAAAACGCTTTTGCCGCCTGGATGGCGCCGCTCGCCGAGCGCCTGGGCCTGCGCCCGGGCACGCTGCGCGCGGCGTCTGCCGATGCCAGCTTCCGGCGCTACCTGCGCATCGACGCGCAGGCCGGGCACAGCCTGATCGTGATGGATGCCCCGCCCGCGCAGGAGAACTGCCAGCCCTTCGTGCACGTGGCCTCGCTCATGCGGGAGGCCGGCCTGCTGGTGCCCGAGGTGCTCGCCTGGGACGAGCCGCAGGGCTTCATGCTGCTCAGCGACCTGGGTCACGAGACCATGCTCGATCGCATCGACCCGGACAATGCCCAGGCGAACCATGGGCGCTACATGCAGGCGCTCGACGCGCTGCTCGCGTGGCAGCTGTCATCGAAGCCCGGCGTGCTGCCCCCGTACAGCGAGGCCCTGTTGCGCCGCGAGCTGCAGTTGTTCCCGGACTGGTACCTGCGGGAGCACAAACGGTTTGAGCTCAACGACACGCAGGCGAACACCTTGCAGAAGGCCTTCGACTCGATCGTGGCGCACAACCTCCATGCGCCCGGCGTCTATGTGCACCGCGACTTCATGCCGAGGAACCTGATGCTGCCCCGCGAGCCCGGCAACACCCCGGCGCAACAACTCGGTGTGCTGGACTTCCAGGACGCGGTGCACGGCCCCATCACCTACGACGTCGCCAGCCTGATGCGCGACGCCTTCCTGAGCTGGGACGAGGACTTCGTCATCGACGTCACGGTGCGTTACTGGGAAAAGGCGCGCAAGGCCGGCCTGATGGACTTCGAAGACTGGCATGCCGACTTCGGCGCGTTCTACCGCTCGGTCGAGTGGATGGGCCTGCAGCGCCACCTGAAAGTGGCGGGCATCTTCGCGCGGCTCACGTTGCGCGACGGCAAGCCCAGGTATCTGGCCGACACGCCGCGCTTCATCGGCTACATCCGCCACACCGCGCACCGCTACCGGGCGCTCGGCCCGTTCCTGCAACTGATCGACGAGGTCGAGGGCCTGCAGGCCGCATCGGGCTACGCCTTCGGGCGCCTCTGATGCCCCGGTTTCACTGCCCCGCGCCGCTGATCGCCGGCCAGAGCCTTGCGCTGCCCGCTTCCGCGGCGCGCCATGTGCAGGTGCTGCGACTGCAGCCCGGGCAGGGCATCACCCTGTTCAACGGCGAAGGCGGTGAGTGGCAGGCCACCATCACCCGCATGGGCCGCAGCGAGGTGGACGTGACCGTGGAGGCGCACACGGCCACCGAGCGCGAGCCCGGCCGCGCCGTGACGCTGGCCATGGGCATGCCCGCCAATGACCGCATGGACTGGCTGGTCGAGAAGGCCGCCGAACTCGGCGTGGCCGCGCTGCAGCCGCTGCACACCGCCCACAGCGTGCTGCGCCTGTCGGGCGAGCGCGCCGCCAAAAAGCAGGCGCACTGGCAGTCGGTGGCGGTCGCCGCTTGTGAACAGTGCGGCGGCAACCGCCCGCCCACCGTGGCGCCCGTGGCCGACCTTGCCGCCTGGCTCAAGGCGCTGCCCCGGGTCGACGCTGCAACGCCCACCTTGCGCTGCCTGCTCTCGCTGGCCGAAGGCACCGAGCCGCTGGCCCGGGTCGTGCAAACCGTGGCGAGCGACACGCCCGTGTGTTTTCTCAGCGGACCCGAGGGAGGTCTGAATCCCCAGGAAGAGGCTCAAGCCCGCGCCGCCGGTTTTCTGCCCGTCACCCTGGGCCCGCGCGTGCTGCGCGCCGAGACCGCCGCGCTGGCGGCCCTCGTCATGACCACAACCACCTCCCCATGAACAAAAACCTCTGGCTGCTGGCCGCCGCACAAGGCCTGTTTCTCACCAACAACGTGGTGTTCATCGCCATCAACGGTCTGGTCGGGCTGTCACTGGCGCCCCTGGGCTGGATGGCCACGCTGCCGGTGATGGGCTATGTGGTGGGCGGGGCCTTGTCGACGCCCTTGGTGGCGCGCACGCAGAGCGCGTTCGGGCGAAAGGTCTCGTTCCAGATCGGCCTGCTGGTGGCGCTGGCCTCAGCCCTGCTGTGCGCCTGGGCGGTCATGAACAGCCACTTCTGGCTGCTGGTGGCGGCCACCGTGATCGCGGGCTATTACAGCGCCAACGGACAGCTCTACCGCTTCGCCGCGGCCGAACTGAGCGCGCCGGCATTCCGCGAAAAGGCCGTGTCCCTGGTGCTGGCCGGGGGACTGGTGGGCGCGGTGCTCGGACCCAATCTGGCCAGCCGCACCCGCGGCCTGTTCGAGGTGCCCTTCGTGGGCGCCTACGTGTCGCTGGCGCTGGTGGCCTTGCTCTCCATGGCGGTGATGGCTTTTGTGCGTTTCCCGCCGGTGCCCCCGAAGGCCGCCCATGCCGACGCCGGCCGGCCGCTCGGCGTGATCATGCGCCAGCCGGTGTTCATCGTGGCCACCGCGGGCGCGGCCCTGGGTTACGGCGTGATGAACCTGCTCATGGCGGCCACGCCGCTGGCCATGCAGGTCTGCGGCTATCCGTTTGAAGACGCGGCACTGGTGCTCGAATGGCACGTCATCGGCATGTTCGCACCCGGCTTTTTCACCGGACACCTCATCAAGCGCTTCGGGGTGCTCAGCATCATGGGAGTGGGTGTGGCGCTCAACGTGGCCTGTGTGGTGATCGCGCTGTCGGGCGTGGAGCTGCACCAGTTCCTGATCGCCCTGTTCCTGCTCGGTGTGGGCTGGAATTTCCTCTTCACCGCCAGCACCACGCTCTCGTTGCAGTCGTACCGGCCCGAGGAAAAGGACCGGGCCCAGGCAGCCATCAACTTCTGCGTGTTCGCCACCATGGCCCTCACCTCGTTCGCCTCGGGAGCGCTGGTGACCACGCAAGGCTGGCAGTGGCTGAACCTGGGCTCGCTGCTGCCGCTGGCCCTCACCGCGCTGGCCCTGATCTGGCTTGCGTGGCGCGGTCGGCAGGCCCACAATCCGGCCTGAACGAACAGCCAACGGAGACGCGCCATGGGACTGCTGGATTCACTGATGGGGGCGGCCACGCAGGCCGCCATGGGCGCCCGGCGTGAGCCCGGCGCCGCACCGCCGGGCGGCGCCGGTGGCCTTGATCCCCAGTTGCTGATCACCCTGGTGAGCACGCTGTTTACCCATGGGGGTGGCCTGCAGGGTTTGCTGGCCAGGCTGCAATCGGCCGGGCTGGGCGAGACGGCGCAATCGTGGGTGGGGACCGGCGCCAACCAGCCGGTGAATCCAGAGCAGCTCGGACAAGCCCTGGGGCCGGACCTGATGGGCATGATCGCCGCCCAGCTCGGTGGCCGGCAGGAGGAAGCCTCCACCGCCCTGGCAGAGCTGCTGCCCGGTCTGATCGACCAGCTCACACCGCAGGGTCGGGTACCGGCCGACGATGGCCTGGGCGCGCTTGGCGACCTGCTCGGCACCCGGGGCAGCCCCGCCGGCGCCGATCTCATGGGCATGCTCGGCGGCTTGATGCAGCCGCGTCGCTGAATCCTCAGGCGGCCTGCGGACGTGGGGCCTGCACATCCAGCCAGGCCTTGAGCGTGCCGAACACCGCCGACGGATCGGCCTCGTTGAAGATCTCGTGATAGAGGCCTTCGAAGGCCTGGACGTGCACGGTGTTGCGTGGCGCCGCAGCGGCAAACGCGCGGCTGCCCTCCGGCTTCACCAGGTGGTCGTCGCCGGCGTACATGAGCAGGGTTGGAACGCTCCAGTGGGGTGCCGCAGCGAGCACGCGTGGCCCGTTGCTGTCGATGAAACGCGCCAGGCGGGCCGAGATGCGGTCGTGCACCCGGCGGTCTCTTTCGTACGCCGCCACGGTGGCGGGGTTGTGCGAGATCTTGCTGGCGTCCAGCCCGTTGGACAGGGTCTTGTTCGGCGCGTAGCGGTACATCAGGTCGATCAGCCTGCGCTGCACCAGGCCGAGCCCGGCCTGCAGCGCGGGTGATGACAGCACCAGCCCGTCGATCTTGCCGAGGCCACGCTGAACGAAGGTGGCCGACACCAGGCCACCCATGCTGTGACCCATGAGGATCAGTGGACAGGCCCAGGGTTCGGCGATGTGGCGGCGCGTGTCATCCAGCACCTCGGCCAGGTCTTCCAGCAGCGCGTCGTCGTCGGGCAGCGTGCCCTGCGCGCCGCCGGAGTCGCCATGGCCGCGCTGGTCGAAGGCGCGCACCACGAAACCCCAGTCGTTGAGGCGGCGAGCCACCGCGTCGTAGCGCCAGGCGTGCTCACCCAGTCCGTGCACGATGAGCACCACGCCGCGCGGGCGGCGTCGCATCGGCAGTGGCCAGTCGTACAGGGCCAGGTTGAGGCCGTCGCGCAGCGTGAAGGGCGCCTGGGTCGTGTCGGTCATGGTTCACCATCCATCGGCGGTGCGTCGCAGGAAACCACCCGGGATGCAGGTGCGGTGGGAGTGCGTCATGGGGTTCAAGGCATGCGGGCGATCACCTGCGCCACCGTGGCGGTCAGGCGTTGCGCGTAATCGAGGTGCAGGAACTCATTGGGGCCGTGCGCATTGCTCTTGGGGCCCAGCACGCCGCACACCATCATCTGGGCGGTGGGAAACCCCTTGCTGAGCATGTTCATGAGCGGAATGGTGCCGCCTTGCCCGATGGTGCCGCAGCCAGCGCCGAAATGCGCCTGCGAGGCGTCCTGCAGGGCGTGTTCGAACCACGGCGTGGTGGCCGGCGCGTTCCAGCCGCTGGCCGCCCCTTCGCCTTCGAAGGTGACCCGGGCCTGGTAGGGCGCGTTGTCCTCCAGCAGGGCCTTGAGTTCCTGCACCGCCCTGGGGGCGTCCACCAGCGGGGGCAGGCGCAGGCTCAGCTTGAAGGCGGTGTAGGGCCGCAACACGTTGCCGGCGTTGCGCAACTCGGGAAACCCGTCGGCCCCGGTGACCGACAGCGTGGGCCGCCAGGTGCGGTTGAGCAGCGCGTCCACCGGGTCGGTGGTGGTGGGCAGCGCGAACACGGTGGAGCCGCCGCAGTCGTGGTGCGCCCACGGAAACCGCTTGTGGATTTCGTCGCCCAGGATGGCGGCGGTGGCGCGCGCCTGTTCGACACGCTCGGCCGGCACCTCGCAGTGGAAGCTGGCCGGCAGCAACCGGCCAGTGGCACTGTCCTCCAGCCGGTCGAGGACCTGTCGCATGATGCGAAAGCTCGACGGCACCAGGCCCGACGCGTCGCCGGAATGGATGCCCTCGGTGAGGACCTCCACCTTGAGCACACCGCTGGCCATGCCGCGCAGGCTGGTGGTGAGCCAGAGCTGGTCGTAGTTGCCGGCGCCGCTGTCCAGGCAGATCACCAGGCCCACGTCGCCCAGCCGCGTGCGCAAGGTGTCCACGTAGGGCAGCAGGTCGCCGGAGCCGCTTTCCTCGCAGGTCTCGATCAGGCCGACGATGCGCGGATGCGCCGCGCCCTGGGCCTTGAGCGCCTTCAGCGCAGCGATGCTGGCGTACACCGCATAACCATCGTCGGCACCGCCGCGGCCGTAGAGCTTGCCGTTGTCGATCCTGGGTGTCCAGGGGCCGAGGTCGCTGCGCCAGCCGGTGAACTCGGGTTGCTTGTCGAGGTGGCCGTACATCAGCACGGTCTGGCCCGAGGCGGGCGCCGGCGTGCCGTCGCGCCCGGCGCAGGCCGGCACTTCAAAGAACAGCACCGGCGTGCGCGGCACACCACGGCCATCGTCGAGCTGGATGACCTCCAGCGTGAGGCCCTCGACCTGTTGCGCCTGCACCCAGTCGGCTGCGTCGCGCAGGACACGCGCGAGCAGACCGTGACTGGCCCAGTCGGGGTCGAACGCCGGCGATTTGGCTGGCACCTCGATGTAGCGCACCAGCTCGGGAATGATGGTCTGCGACCAGGCCGCATCGATGTGGCTTTGCAGGGCCTGCGGGTCCAGCGGTGGTGCGGCGTGGGGCAAACGGGCGTTCATGAAGGCGGTCTCCGACAGGGCGCCCCGCGAAGACCGGGACGGTTCCCGGAACAGTATAGGCAGAGCGGCGCTTTTGTGCCGTCGTCTGTGAGCTTTGTCGAGGGAACGCCGGGTCTCAGGCCGGCGCAGCGCCCGACAGGCGGAACACCCGAACCACCTCGGCCAGGCGGCCAGCCTGGTCCTTCAGGCTCTCGGCGGCTGCCGCACTCTCCTCGACCAGCGCGGCGTTCTGCTGCGTCATCTGGTCGAGCTGGCTGACGGCGGCGTTGACCTGGCCGATGCCCTGCGACTGCTCCTGGGCGGCGGTGGTGATGTCGCTGATGAAGGCGGAAACCTTCTCCGCGTTGGCGACGATTTCGCCGATGGTGCTGCCGGCCTGGGCCACCAGACGCGAACCGGTCTCGACCTTGCCCACACTGGCCTCGATCAACACCTTGATTTCCTTGGCAGCTTGCGCGCTGCGCTGCGCCAGGTTGCGCACCTCGGCCGCCACCACCGCAAAGCCGCGGCCCTGCTCGCCGGCACGCGCGGCCTCCACCGCGGCATTGAGGGCGAGGATGTTGGTCTGGAAAGCAATGCCGTCGATGACACCGATGATGTCGCCGATCTTCTGGCTGCTCTGGTTGATCTCGTTCATGGTGGTGACGACCTGGCTCACCACCTGGCCGCCGCGCACCGCAACCTCGGCATTGGCCACCGCCATCTGCGTGGCCTGACGCGCCGATTCGGCACTCTGGCGCACGGTGCTGTTGATCTGGTCGACGCTGGCAGCCGTCTGCTGCAGATTGCTCGCAGCCTGTTCCGTGCGCGCGCTCAGGTCCTGGTTGCCGCTGGCGATCTGTTCGCTGGCGGTGCCGATGCTGTCGGTGCTGTTGCGCACCTCGCCGACGATGCGCGAGAGCGAGTCCTGCATGGCGCCCAGGGCCTGCATGAGCGACGCCAGCTCGTCCCTGCCCGTGGTCTGAACCGGATGGGTCAGGTCTCCCCGGGTGATGGCCGAGGCCAGGCGCTGCGCCTGGTCGAGGGGCTGGCAGATGCTCTGCATGTTCGACAGCGTGGTGGGAACCACGACCAGCGCCGCCAGCGCCACCGCGAGGCCAAACACCAGCAGGGTCTGGGCATTGATGTCCCGTTCCTCCTGCTGCAGGCTCGCGGCCTCGACCTTGAGGACTTCTTCCACCCGCAGGAGATTGGCCAGCATGCCGGCGTACTGCTCGTGGGCGCGGCCCAGCATGCGGTTGGCCACGGTGGCGGTGTCGTAGCCGTTGTCAACCAGCTGGCGCGTCACCGGCTCCACCGCGTTGGTGTAGGCGGTGAGCTGGTCCTTCATGGCCCGAACGATGACGTTGTCATCGTCTTCCTCGCCCACCAGCATGTGGTCCATCTGCTGCAGGGCCGCGTCCCGGGCACCCTGCCATTGGGCTTTGGCCTTGAGCACCGCCTCGGGTTTTTCGTAGCCGATGATCATGTCTTTCTCAAATCGGCCCATGTCGCCCAGGGCGACCTGCAGGCGCGACAGCGTCAACGTCTCTTCAAAGGCGTGCTCCACGAATTCGACGCTGAGATCGTGCAGGCGGTTCATGCCCCAGAGGCCGGCGCCGCCGACCATGGTCAGCAGGATCAGCACGACGCCGATGGCCCCCACCATTCGGGTGCGGATGGAAAACTGGCGCATCAGGGTTTGCATGATCGATCTTCGCTTGGGCGTGGACAGAAAAATGAGCTTCGGATCGTCAGCAGCCCGTTCAGGCGCTGGCGGTGCGGAAGATCTTGATGACTTCGGTGAGGCGGCTGGCCTGGTCCTTGAGGCTCTCGGCAGCCGCCGCACTCTCCTCGACCAGCGCGGCGTTCTGCTGCGTCATCTGGTCGAGCTGGGTGACCGCCACGTTGACCTGCCCGATGCCGTCGCTCTGCTCGCCGGCGGCTGCCGTGATCTCGCCAATGATGTCGGAGACGCGCTGCACCGAGCCCACGATCTCGCTCATGGTCTGCCCCGCATCGGCCACCAGCCGCGATCCCGCCTCCACCCGGTCCACGCTGGCACCGATCAGGTTCTTGATCTCCTTGGCGGCTTCAGCGCTTCGCTGCGCCAGGTTGCGCACCTCGCCGGCCACCACCGCAAAGCCACGGCCCTGCTCACCCGCCCGCGCCGCTTCCACCGCCGCGTTCAGCGCCAGGATGTTGGTCTGGAAGGCGATGCCGTCGATCACGCCGATGATGTCGCTGATCTTCTTGCTGCTGTGGTTGATCTCGTCCATGGTCGTGACCACCTGACCCACCACCTGGCCACCGCGCACCGCGATCTCGGCCGCGCTGGCCGCCAGCTGGTTGGCCTGGCGCGCCGCATCGGCGCTCTGGCGCACCGTGCTGGTGAGCTGCTCCATGCTCGCCGCCGTCTCCTCCAGATTGCTCGCCGCCTGCTCCGTGCGCGCGCTCAGGTCCTGGTTGCCCGAGGCAATTTCACGGCTGGCCGATTCGATCGAGACGGCCGACGACTGGACGGACGCCACCGTGGTGTGCATTTTCTGCAAGGCGGCCTGCAAGGCTCGTGCACCGGAGGTGCTCACCGCCATGCCGCCGACATCGAGCGAAATGCTGTTCTGCTGGTCGATGGCCCGCACCAGTTGCACCAGCTCGGCACCCTCACGTGCGGTGCGCCCCATGCTCACAGCCAGCACCACTTCCAGCGCCGACTGGATCACCACGTAAGCCGCGTGCAGCATGACGCGCCAGAAGTTGGCCTCGGTGGTGCAGTAAAAGCCCAGGCCCATGGCCTGCAGCCGGTCGAACAGCACATGATGCACGGCGAAGAAGGCTGCAGCCAGCACGATCGGGCGCCAGTCCAGGTAGACCAGGACCAGCGCCAGGGTGACGAAGATGCCGAAGTGGAACTCGGATTCCCCATGGGCCAGTTGAATGTGCAACGCCACCAGGCAAGACAGCGCCACGGTGAGCAGCAGGCGCGAGGTCAGCGAACCGCGCCCCATCAGGTAGGTCGCCAGGCCCAGCCCTGAAAACACCAGGGCACCCACCACACCCAGCATGGGTTCGTAGTAGGTAAAGCCGATCACCACGGCGGCGAGCGCGCTCACGACGATGGCTGCGAGCATCACCCGGTCGCCCAGCACGGCCTGGGCGTTGTGAACATGAGGCTTCGGGGCCTGTGAAGCGTGCGAAATGGACATGGCGGTCGGTGTGCGTTTTCGATGTGGAAGGAAGGCGTTGCTGAGCGGCTCTCGCCGCTGCATCAGGACTCAGAAGCTTTCCCAGTCGCCTTCTGCACCGGCAGCGACCGCAGGACGGGAAGACACCACCGGCGCCGGGCGCGCGACCGGGGCCGGTGCCACCGGCTTGGGGTTCGCCTCGCTGGCCGTCGCGGGCCTGGATGCAACGGGCTTGTCGCTGGCCGGCTTGAGGCTGGCGGGTTTGTGAGCCGGCTTGAAGGTGCTGGCCGGCTTGGCCACCGCCACCGAAGCCGGCGCGCTGTAAGCCTGGGTGGCGTCGATGCGGAAGATCTTGATGACTTCGGTGAGGCGGCTGGCCTGGTCCTTGAGGCTTTCGGCAGCCGCCGCACTCTCCTCGACCAGCGCGGCGTTCTGCTGCGTCATCTGGTCGAGCTGGGTGACCGCCACGTTGACCTGCCCGATGCCGTCGCTCTGCTCGCCGGCGGCTGCCGTGATCTCGCCAATGATGTCGGAGACGCGCTGCACCGAGCCCACGATCTCGCTCATGGTCTGCCCCGCATCGGCCACCAGCCGCGATCCCGCCTCCACCCGGTCCACGCTGGCACCGATCAGGTTCTTGATCTCCTTGGCGGCTTCAGCGCTTCGCTGCGCCAGGTTGCGCACCTCGCCGGCCACCACCGCAAAGCCACGGCCCTGCTCACCCGCCCGCGCCGCTTCCACCGCCGCGTTCAGCGCCAGGATGTTGGTCTGGAAGGCGATGCCGTCGATCACGCCGATGATGTCGCTGATCTTCTTGCTGCTGTGGTTGATCTCGTCCATGGTCGTGACCACCTGACCCACCACCTGGCCACCGCGCACCGCGATCTCGGCCGCGCTGGCCGCCAGCTGGTTGGCCTGGCGCGCCGCATCGGCGCTCTGGCGCACCGTGCTGGTGAGCTGCTCCATGCTCGCCGCCGTCTCCTCCAGATTGCTCGCCGCCTGCTCCGTGCGCGCGCTCAGGTCCTGGTTGCCCGAGGCAATTTCGTACGACGCGGTGTTGATGCTGTCGGTGGCACTGCGCACCTGACCCACGGTCTGGATCAGCGAGGATTTCATCGCAGCCAGTCCGCGCAGCAGATCGCCCAGCTCATCCTGACGGGTGGTCTGCACCTCGCCATTCAGGTCGCCCGCAGCCACGGCGGTGGCAATGCCGACCGCTTCGCGCAGCGGTGCGGTCACCGACACGGTGATGCGCCAGGCCAGCAGACTGGCCAACAACATCGCCAGCGCAGCCAGCGAGATGATCAGGACTTCCTGGTTCCAGATCGTCTGGTTGGTGGCCGCCGAAGCGGCATCGAGCAGCTCGCGCTGGTACACCTGCAGCTTGCCCATGGTGTCGGTGTAGCGGTTGGCCGCCGGCAGAAGAGCGTTGTCCAACTGCTGGGCTGCGACGTCGAAGTCGCCGCCCTTGAGCGTGTCGAAGTAGGTTTTGCGCACGGAAATGTATTCGGTCCTGCGCTCTGCGATCTCCGTGAGCAAGGCCTTGCCTCGGTCGCTGGTGAGTTCGGCGTCCAGCGTTTTCTGCACCTCGTTGATGCGCTGGGTGGTCTGTGCGATCAGGGGCTTGAAGTAAGCATCCACCTCGGGATTGGCGCCCGACTTCGCCAGGGCAAGGACACGGTTGATGTTGAGCCGCGTGCTGGCCAGCCACTCGTCCGTGAGCGCCAGGCGCTGTTCCATCACCCCCACTCGTGCCATCGATTGCTTGGCGGCTTCCAGACCACTCCAGCCCACCGCCGTGATGGCGACCAGCAGCGTGAGCACACTGGCAAAGCCCAGTGCCAGGCGCCGGCCGATTTTGAGTTTGTCGAACATGTTGTGTCTCCAGAAAAGGGGGGGGCGGGTGGGCGAGCGCCCGCTCGCTCATTGCAGTGATTGGGTGGCGTCCATCAAGCCCATGTCGGCGCTCGACATGAGGGCTTCGATGTCCATCAGGATCAGCATGCGTTCACCCACGCTGGCGATGCCGGTGATGAAGCTGGTGTCCACGTTGGTGTTCATCTCGGGCGCGGGCTTGATGAGCTCGCCGGCGAGTTCGAGCACGTCGGAGACCGAGTCGACCACCGCGCCCACCACGCGGCCGTGCACGTTGAGCACGATCACCACCGTGAAGCCGTTGTATTCCACCTTGTCGCAACCGAGCTTGATGCGCAGATCGACCACCGGCACGATGACGCCGCGCAGGTTGACCACGCCCTTGATGAACGAGGGTGCGTTGGCGATGCGGGTGGGCTCCTCGTACGAGCGGATCTCCTGCACGCGCAGGATGTCGATGCCGTATTCCTCGCCGCCCAGGCGGAAGGTCAGGAATTCGGCGCTGGCCTTTTGTGCGGCCGCCGCGCGAGCACCGTCGTGACGGGCGATGTGGTGGGCTTCGTTGCGCATGTCCATGGGAAGGGTCCTCGGTTTTCGGGTTGGTCTGCTAAATATCGGCGAGTCAGGCCCGGGCTAAAGCCTGAAATAAAAAGACAAAGCCCGGTCAAAACCGGGCCGTGAATGCTTTGGCACTCCTGTTGAAGGAGCCATCAGGCCCGCTGGAGCTGGTCGGACTCCAGGCGGAACACGGCGACGGCCTGCACCAGGCGCTTCGCCTGGTGGGTCAGCGAGGCCGCCGCTGCCGCGCTTTCTTCCACCAGCGCGGCGTTCTGCTGGGTCACCTGGTCCATCTGGCTGACCGCGTCACCCACTTGTGAAACGCCGGAGCTCTGTTCGCGACTGGCGTCGCTGATCTCGCGCACGATGGCCGAAACCCGGTGAATGGACTCAACCACCTTCTGCATCGTGCTGCCCGCCTGGTCCACCAGCGCAACGCCCTGGCCCACCTGGTCCTCGCTGGCACCGATCAGGACCTTGATCTCCTTGGCCGCCGCCGCACTGCGTTGCGCGAGGTTGCGCACTTCGGCCGCCACCACCGCAAAGCCACGCCCCTGTTCGCCGGCCCGGGCCGCTTCCACCGCGGCATTGAGCGCCAGGATGTTGGTCTGGAAGGAGAGGCCGTCGATGACGCCAATGATGTCGCTCATCCGTTTGCTGCTGCCGTTGATCTGGTCCATGGTGGCAACCACCTTCGCGACCATCGCGCCGCCCGCGGTCGCCACCGCAGAGGCCTCGTGGGCCAGTTCGCTGGCTTGCCGGGCGTTTTCCGCGTTGTGGGTCACGGTCGCGCCCACCTGCTCCATGGAGGCTGCCGTCTGCTGAAGGGCGCTGGCCTGCTCTTCGGTGCGGGAACTCAGGTCCTGGTTGCCCAGTGCGATCTGTTCGCTGGCCGATGCCACGCCGCCGGCGTTCTCGCGCACTTCGGTCACCATCACCCGCAGGCGTTGGCGCATGTGGTCCATGGCGGCCATGAGACTGGTGGCGTCGCCCGGGCGCACCTGAAGCGTTCGGCCCAGGTCGCCTTCTGCGATGGCGGCTGCCACGTCACGCACCTCGTACGGCTCGGCGCCCAACGACCGGTCGAGCCGGCGAATGATCCAGAACGCGACGCCAGAGCCCAGAACGATGGCCAGGCCGGCCAGCACGGCCATGCCGATGAAAGCCTCGCGAATGTCCTTCTGCGCCTGCAGATAGCTCTCTTTCGCCACGTCGACCTGCAGCTGGATCAGTTGGCCCACCACCTCCTGCATGGGATCGAAGACCGGATACATCTCGCGGGCGGTGTAGTCCTGAAGACGCGCAGCATCGCCGGAGCGCACCAGGGATTCGAAGGTGACCACGGAGGCGTCGGCGGCCTGCATCAAGGGCTTCAGGCGTGCAATCAAGGCCTGCTCCTGGCTCACCAGCTCGGTGGCGAGATACGCCGACCAGGCGTCGCGGATGGTCTCGCGCGCCTGGGCAACCGCCTGCAGGGTCTGTTCTGGTGAGAACGAGCGGTCAGCCGCCTTGTGGGCCGCATCGACGATGTTGACGGCGTACTGGTCGGCCACGCTCTTGAGTTGCGCCAGCGGGACCACACGGTCCTGGTACATGGAGAGCATGAGCGTGGATTGCTGGCGAGCCAGCGCAGCACCCCACAGGCCGATGGCCATCATCAGGGTGATCAGGAGGACGCACAGGGCTGTGAGCTGGGTTCGTACCCGGATGGGCTTCTGTAAGGACATGGTGGTTCGTCATGAGTGCCGCAAGGTCATCGGGGTGCGACTGTCCCGGCAGCCAGCGCCGCGGGTCCACGTCAGGACCTGCGCCACCGTCTGGTGTGAAACCTATCGGTGCACCCCCCATCGGCTTGAGGCCAAAACACTCACGCGCAGACCCGAAATGAGCGAATTCGCACACAGGCGGCAAAATCCTTCCCGACTTGAGTGTCATCAGGGGCTCAAGCGATCAACGGGCACATCGGTTAACTTGACGGCATGAACCCACGCCCAAGCCCGGTGCCTGCAGCCTGCCTGTCGGCCACGCCCACCATCGACTGTGCCCATCCCGCCGTTGTCGCCTTCGCTCAAGCCCATGCAGGAGGCGACAGCGTTCGGGACCGGGCCGTCTCGCTGTACCTGGCGGTGCGCGACCAGGTGCGCTACGACCCCTACCGCATCGATCTCGGTGACGTCGGCATGACCGCCAGCACCGTGCTGGCACAAGGCTTCGGCTGGTGCGTGCCCAAGGCGGTGCTGCTGGCCGCGGTGGCGCGGGCTGCCGGGATTCCCGCGCGGCTGGGTTTTGCCGATGTGAAGAACCACCTCTCCACCGAGAAACTGCGCCAGACCATGCAGACCGACGTGTTCGTGTGGCACGGCTACACCGAACTCTGGATCGACGGCGCCTGGCGCAAGGCCACGCCGGCGTTCAACATCGAGCTGTGCGACAAGTTCGGCCTGCTGCCGCTGGCATTCGACGGCGTGCACGATTCGCTCTACCACGCGTTCGACCGGGCCGGGCGCCAGCACATGGAATACGTGAACGAACGCGGCAGCTTCGACGACCTGCCGCTGGCGCAGATCCGGGCCGCGTTCGCCGAGGTGTACCCCGCCATGGGCACCGGCCACCCGATCGCCGGCGACTTTGCGGCCGACGCGGCGCGTGAGGCCGGCGCCCCCTGAAGCGTCTGCCAGGCGCAGCGCGGGGAAGCGTCAGCTGGTGAAGCGGAACACGGCGGTGCTGGCCAGCAGGTTGGGCCAGCGGTGCACTTCTGCACCTTCGTGCAGGCCGAAGCTCTTCTCGATGGTCAAACCGTTGCGCCGCGCCAGCACCTCGAAGTCGGCGTGCGTGCCGACCCGGATGTTGGGCGTGTCGTACCACTGGAAGGGCAGCCGCTTGGTCACGGGCATGCGACCCTGCACCACCGCCAGCCGGTTGGGCCAGTGGGCGAAGTTGGGAAAGGCCACCACGCCGATGCGACCCACGCGCGCGGTCTCGCGCAACATGGTCTCGGCATTGCGCAGGTGTTGCAGCGTGTCGATCTGCAGCACCACGTCGAAGGCGTTGTCGCCAAAGGTGTTCAGGCCGTCTTCGAGGTTGAGCTGCAGGACGTTCACACCACGCCTGAGGCAGGCCAGCACCTTGGCATCGTCGATCTCCACGCCGTAGCCGCTGCAGGCACGCGTGCTCTGCAGGTGGGCCAGCATCGCACCGTCGCCGCAACCCAGGTCGAGCACGCGCGAACCGGGCGGCACCAGGCGTGCGATCGATTCCATGATGGCCTGCTCGCTCATGTCAGCCCCCGCGCGATGGTGTGATCAAAGTAGGCGCGCACTGCGCTCAGGTAGCGCGGGTCGTCGAGCAGGAAGGCGTCGTGCCCGTGGGGTGCATCGATCTCGGCGTAGCTCACGTCGCGCCGGTTTTCCAGCAGGGCCTCGACGATTTCGCGGCTTCGCCTGGGCGAGAAGCGCCAGTCGGTGGTGAAGCTCACCAGCAGAAAGCGGGCCTGCGCCCTGGACAGCGCCGCACTCAGGCTGCCCCCGTGCTCGCGCGCGGGGTCGAAGTAGTCGAGCGCGCGCGTGATCAGCAGATAGGTGTTGGCGTCAAAGTATTCACTGAACTTGTCGCCCTGGTAACGCAGGTAGCTCTCGATCTGGAACTCGACGTCCTGTGTCGTGTATCTGTACCCCCCCGCTTCGCGTGGTCCGCTGCCCCCCGAGGGGGCTGACCCGCCTGGGGGCGGCCCGGCGGCGGGTCCGTTGCCCCCACGCTCCCCCGCTTCGCGTGGTCCGCTGCCCCCCGAGGGGGCTGACCCGCCTGGGGGCGGCCCGGCGGCGGGTCCGTTGCCCCCACGCTCCCCCGCTTCGCGTGGTCCGCTGCCCCCCGAGGGGGCTGACCCGCCTTGGGGCGGCCCGGCGGCGGGTCTGGCCTCTGCAAGCGCCGCCTGCTCCAGCTCGGCCGGCTTCAGGCTGCGGCCGAATTTTTCGTTCATCACGTCGTCGCTGAGATACGTGATGTGGCCGATCATGCGGGCGATGCGCAGGCCGCGCCGGGGCAGGGTGTTGTGCCTGAGGTAGTGGCCGCCGTGGAAATCGGGATCGGTCACGATGGCGCGGCGCGCCACTTCGTTGAAGGCGATGTTCTCGGCCGTGAGGTTGGGTGCGCTGGCCACCACCACCGCGTGTCGAACCCGGTCCGGGTATTGCAGGGTCCAGCTCAGGGTCTGCATGCCGCCCAGGCTGCCGCCCATCACGGCCGCCAGCGTCTGGATGCCCATGACGTCCAGCAAACGGGCCTGCGCGTTCACCCAGTCCTCGACCGTGACCACGGGAAAGTCCGCGCCCCAGGGCTCACCCGTCTGCGGATGCCTGTGGGTCGGGCCGGTGGAGCCGAAACACGAGCCCAGGTTGTTCACGCCGATCACGAAGAAACGGTCGGTGTCCACCGGCTTGCCGGGGCCGATCATGTTGTTCCACCAGCCCTCGCTGCGTGCCACAGGCCGGCCCTGTTCGTCGGCGTGCCAGCCGGCCACATGGTGGGAGGCATTGAGCGCATGGCAGATCAGCACCGCGTTGGAGCGATCGGCGTTCAAGGTGCCATAGGTCTCCACCACCAGCTCGTAGGCAGGCAGGCAGGCGCCGCTTCGCAATGGCAGCGGTTCGGCGAATCGGTACGTTTGGGGCGTGACGATCAATCTGGTGTCCTGTGGGCGCTGCGCGCCCGAAAAAAATCCCGGTACCGCCAAGAGCGAGACCGGGATGCTGGACCAGACGTCTCTTCTTTAGCGGCATTTTTAAAGCGCCCGCAATTCGGAACAAATCGGCGCTGAGGGTTGGCAGTATAAATTGAAGCGCACGATCCCGTGCCCCTCACCACCTCGAGCAACCATGTCGGAACTGTTCGGACTTGACGCCTACGCACCGCGTGAAATTGCCCAGCGGTTGGAGACCGTCGGCGTGGCCAAGGCGCGCATGGCCACGCTGCCGCTGTGCCTGCTCGGTGTGCTGGCGGGGGCCTTCATCGGGCTGGGGTCGCTGTTTTTCGTCATCGTCAAGTCCGACCCGACTCTGGGCTTCGCCGCCGGCCAGGTGCTCGGCGGCCTGGTGTTCTCGCTGGGCCTTTTGCTGGTGGTGGTGGCGGGCGCCGAGCTGTTCACCGGCAACAACCTGCTGGCCATGGCCTGGGCCGACCGGCAGATCACCACCCGGGAGCTGCTGCGCAACTGGCTGCTGGTCTGCGCCGCCAATTTCGTCGGCGCGGCCGGTCTGGCGCTGCTGGTGCATGCCAGTGGGCATACCGGTCTGAACGAAGGTGCCATCGGGCAGCAGGTGGTGCGAATCGCCCTGGCCAAGCAGGCCTTGCCATGGCACGAAGCGTTCTTTCGGGGCGTGCTGTGCAACGTGCTGGTGTGCCTGGCGGTCTGGATGGCGATGGCCGGTCGCAGCGTGGTCGACAAGGCCGTGGCGGTGGTTTTCCCGGTCACCGCCTTCGTGGCCGCAGGGTTCGAGCACAGCATCGCCAACATGTACCTGTTTCCCCTCGCCATGCTGGTCCAGGCGTCGGGCGCTGCGGCCGGCACCCCGGCCGTGACCGGGCTGGGTTTGCTGGGCAACCTGCTGCCGGTGATCGCCGGCAACCTGCTGGGCGGCAGTGTGCTCGTGGGCCTGGCCTATCACGTGATCTACCGGCGGCGTTCGCCACCCTGAACGCCATCGCAGGTGCGCTGTTGTAAAGCCGCGTCGACGTCAAAGCGGGCCGGGGTGTCCCGAAAAATAGTTACTGTTTGCGCGGCGCTGCGAGCATAATCGCGTGGCGAGCGCCCAAGGCGCTCGTTCTGACAAGTGATCGGTCGGTTTCGCGTGCTACAGGTTTTTGTGTGCTAACGGGGCTCCATCGCTATTTTCCTCAGTGTTATTAGGAGTCCCGACCATGGGCAACAAACTGTACGTTGGCAATCTGCCATACACCGTCCGCGACGAAGACCTGCAACAAGCATTCAGCGCCTATGGCTCTGTCAACAGCGCCAAGGTCATGATGGAGCGCGACACCGGTCGTTCCAAGGGTTTCGGCTTTGTCGAAATGGGCAACGACGCCGAAGCGCAGGCCGCTGTTGAAGGCATGAACGGCCAGTCCCTGGGCGGTCGCAGCCTGGTGGTGAACGAAGCCCGTCCGATGGAAGCCCGTCCTCCCCGCAGCGGTGGTGGCGGCTTCGGCGGCGGTGGTGGTCGCAGCGGTGGTGGCGGCTACGGCGGTGGCGGTGGTGGCGGCGGCAGCGACGGCGGCTTCCGCAGCCCCTACGGTGGTGGCGGCGGTGGCGGTGGCCGTCGTGAAGGTGGTGGCGGCGGCGGCGGCCGTGGCGGCTACTGATCGGCCAGACCGATCCCCTTGATCCGGCGAGCTTTGCGGCCCGCCCGACAGACAAAAGCCCTGTGGCCTGGCCCCGGGGCTTTTTTCATGGGCGCTGGCCTTCGGCGGGTCAGCCTGGACCGTTCGATGGCTTTTGCCGATGCTTGCGCGCCCTGCCCGCGAGGAGCCGGTCAAACCAGGGGTTGGGCAAGATCCGCAGCAGCTTGGCAACCACGCCCATCTGCCAGGGAATCACCCGGTAGCTGGCGCCGGAGGTGATGGCGAGGAAGGCCCGCTCGGCAAAGGCATCGGCACTGAGCAGGAACGGCATGGCGTAGCGGTTTTCGCGGGTCAGGGGAGTGTCCACATACCCTGGCAACAGCGTGACGACCGACACGCCGCTGCCGCGCAGTTCTCCCCGCAGGCTTTCGCAGTAGGCCACCACCGCGGCCTTGCTGGCGCAATAGGCGCCGTGGCCGGGCAAGCCCCGGATGGCCGCGACGCTGGCAATGCCCACCAGTGCGCCGCTGCCGCGCTGTGCCATGGCCGCCACGAAAGGATGAAAGGTGGCCGCCACGCCCGTGTTGTTGAGGGCAAAGGTGCGGGCCATCACATCCAGGTCTTCGCGCTCGGTGGTGTCCATGCCGATGCTCACGCCGGCGTTGGCAATCACCACGTCCGGCACGCCCTGGGCCTCAAGGCAGGCCCGGCCGGTGGCCACGATGCTGTCGATCTCGGAGACGTCTGCGCCGTACACCCGGCAGCGCCCGGCGTCCCAACCCTGGGCGTCTGCGAAGGCCTGCATCTCGGCGGTGCGCCGGGCCACCAGTGCCAGGCGGTAGCCGCTGCGCGCAAAGCGCAGTGCCAGCGCCTGACCGATGCCGCTGGAGGCGCCCGTGATGAAGGCCAGTGGCGCCATGTTGGTGACGGGATTCGGGTTCATTGGCGTCAGGTGTCAGCGTGGAAGGAGCTGGACCTTCACGCGGCCCTTGAAATCGGCCACGCCGGTGTCGCCGCGGTAGTCGATCGAGTCTGCGACCAGCCGGTCGGCACCCCGCAGCAGGGTCACCGGTTGATCGGAAACCACCCGCTCGGGGTCGACAAACACCTTGAGGTACTCGCCCCGGAATTCCAGCCGGGGCAGCGCCTGGCCCGCGGCGCCGACACCTCCTTCGCGCACCACGACGGCGTCACCCTCGAGGATGAACTGGGTGTTGTCGGCGTTGGTGGTGACCAGGCGCGCACTGGCCACCGTGGGCCGGCCTTCATCACCCATGTTGCGGATGCGCGCGTTGTCGATTTCGATGCGGTCGTCGTCGGGGTGGTGGCGGGCCTCGTCGCCGACCACTTCGGATTTGAGCAAACCGTCGGCGTCAAAGGCCTTGACCGAAAACCCGCGCATGAAATAGTCGGGTTCGCTGCTCAAAGGGCGCGTGGGCTCCGGCGCTTCGGGCCCGGGAGTGGCACGCAGCAACCAGTACGAGGCCAGGGCCAGCACGCCCATCAGCAAGACCGGCAGGTAGATGGAGATGCGGTCGAGCAGCTGGGGCTTGCGCTTGGGTGGACGCGCCGCGGGTTCGGTCAGGTCGACCGTGTCCAGAAAGTCCAGCGGGTCGGAGGGACTCATCGCGCCGCCACTTCCAGTTCGCGGGCGTAGGCACCACTGGCCACGAGCAGGAGGTCGCACAGGTCGCGCACGGCACCCTGGCCGGGCAGTCGCGTGCTGACATGGTGGGCCACGGCCAGCACCTCGGCGTGGGCGGTGGGGGGCGCGCAGGCCAGGGCGGCACGGCGCAGCATGGGCAAGTCGGGCCAGTCGTCGCCCATGGCGGCGGCCGACGACCAATCGAGACCCAGCTCGGCCAGGATTTCTTCGGCCGCCGGGCGCTTGTCTTCGGTGCCGAAGCGCGCGTGGACCACACCCAGCGCCCCCAGGCGGGCGCGCAAGGCCGCGGAATCGCGGCCCGTCACCACGGCGACGCCGATGCCCGCGCGTTGCAGCAGCTTGATGCCGTGGCCGTCCAGCGTGTGAAAGCGCTTGAGCGTTTCACCCGATTCACCGAAGTAGAGGCCGCCATCGGTGAGCACACCATCGACATCGAGGAACACCACGCGGATGCCCTGCGCCCGCAGCAGCAGTTCAGGAGGAAAGGCGAGCACCGGGCGCAGGGCGGGCAGGGCGTTCATTCAGATCACTTTCGACCGCATCAGGTCGTTGGTGTTGAGCGCGCCGATGAGGCGGCCGTCCCCGTCGACCACCAGCACGCTGGTGATGCGGCTGGCCTCCATGACGCCGGCGGCTTCCACCGCGAGCGCGTCGGCGCGCACGGTGCGGGGGTCGGGGTGCATCACGTCGGCCGCCTGCAGGGCGCGCAGGTCGGCGCTGCTGCCGGTCTTCTCGATCAGACGGCGCAGGTCGCCATCGGTGAAGATGCCGAGCACGCGCCCGTCGGCATCCACCACGGCGCTCATGCCCAGACCTTTGGCGCTGATCACGCCCATGAGCTCCATCAGGCTGGACCGGGGGCCGACGCGCGGAACGTCTGTCCCGCTGCGCATCACGTCGCTCACGTGGGTGAGCAGCTTGCGTCCGAGCGCGCCACCGGGGTGCGAGCGGGCAAAGTCATCGGCCTTGAAGCCACGCGCATCGAGCAGCGCCACGGCCAGCGCGTCGCCCATGGCCAGTTGTGCGGTGGTGCTGGCGGTCGGCGCCAGGTTGTGGGGGCAGGCCTCCTTGTCCACCGAGCTGTCCAGCACCGCCATCGCATGGCGCCCCAGCGTGGAGCCGGGTCGCCCGGTGAGCGCAATCAGGGGCACGCCCATGCGTTTGATCAGCGGAAGAATGGCGGTGAGCTCTTCGCTCTCTCCGCTGTTGCTGATGCCGAGCACGACATCGTCTGCCGTGATCATCCCCAGGTCGCCGTGGCTGGCTTCGGCCGGGTGCACGAACATGGCCGGGGTGCCGGTGGAAGCCAGCGTGGCCGCGATCTTGCGGCCGATGTGGCCACTCTTGCCCATGCCCATGACGACGACGCGACCGCGGCACGACAACATGCTGGTCACCGCCGCGGCAAACGTCTCGTTCAAGCGAAGCGCCATCGCGGTGACGGCCTGCGCCTCGATGCTCAGCGTTTCGCGGGCCATCGCCAGGGCGCGGGCGGCATCAAAGTGGGGGTTCAGCGACATGCATCGATTATCGCCGTCGACCCGCTGGCCGCAGCGCCTTCGGGGAAGAGACCACCGCCCGTTAACATCCCTGCATGACCTCGCTCGACATCGCGCTGCTGTACCTTCTGGCCTCCGTGCTGGGCGTGGTGGCCTGCCGCCTGGTGCGCCTGCCACCGATGCTGGGCTACCTGGTGGTGGGGGTGTTGATCGGACCCCACGCGCTGGCGCTGGCGCAGGATTCCAGCGGCATCCGCTACCTGGCGGAGTTCGGCGTGGTGTTCCTCATGTTCGTGATCGGGCTCGAATTCAGCCTGCCCAAGCTGCGCTCGATGAAGCGACTGGTGTTCGGCCTGGGCCTGTCGCAGGTGGTGCTCACGGTGGTGATCACCACCGCAGCGTCGATGGTGCTCACGCTGTTGCTGCCGACCTGGTGGGACATCAGCTGGCAGACCGCGCTGGCGCTGGGCGGTGTGATGGCCATGAGCAGCACGGCCATCGTGATCAAGCTGGTGGCCGAGCGGCTGGAGCTGGAGTCCGAGCACGGCAAGCGCGTGCTGGGCATCCTGCTGTTCCAGGATCTGGCCGTGGTGCCCTTGCTGGTGCTCATTCCCGCGCTGGCTGCTGCGCCCGAAGACCTGCTGCCGGCGCTGGGCTGGGCCACGCTCAAGGCCGTGCTGCTGCTCGGCCTGCTGCTCACCGGCGGGCAAAAGGTGATGCGCTGGTGGCTGACCCTGGTTGCAAGGCGCAAGAGCGACGAGTTGTTCATGCTCAACCTGCTGTTGATCACGCTGGGGCTGGCCTGGCTGACCGAACACGCCGGCCTGTCGCTGGCTCTGGGCGCTTTCGTGGCCGGCATGTTGATCTCGGAGACCGAGTTCAAGCACCAGGTGGAGACGGACATCCGTCCGTTCCACGACGTCTTGCTGGGTCTGTTCTTCATCACCATCGGCATGATGCTGGACTGGCGTCTGGTGTTCGACCGCTGGCAACTCGTGCTGCTGCTCCTCACGATGTCGGTCGGCTTCAAGCTGGCGCTCATCACCGGCCTGACGCGCGCCCTGGGTGCGCCCATGGGCGTGGCGCTGCGAACCGGCCTCTACCTCGCGCAGGCCGGCGAATTCGGTCTGGTGTTGCTCACGCTCGCCGGCAACAACAACCTGATTCCGCCAGCGCTGTTCAACCCCATCCTGGCGTCGATGGTGCTGTCGATGCTGGCCACGCCGTTCGTGATCATGTATGCCAACACCATCGTCACGCGCCTGGTCGGCAGCGACTGGCTGATGCAGTCGGTGCAGATGACGAGCATCGCACGCAAGGCCATCAACGCCGACAAGCACGTGATCATTTGCGGCTATGGTCGATGCGGCCAGAACCTGGCCAGGCTGCTTGAAGGCGAGGGCATTCCCTACATGGCGCTCGACCTGGACCCCGACCGGGTTCGCCAGGCCGCGGCTGCGGGCCATTCGGTGGTGTTTGGCGATGCCGCCCGCCTGCAGGCGCTCATGGCAGCCGGCCTGCACCGCGCCAGCGCGGTGGTGGTGACCTACCTGGACACCCCCAGCGCACTCAAGGTGTTGCGCCACACCCATGAACAGGCGGCGAACGTCCCGGTGGTGGTGCGCACGGTGGATGACGTGGACCTGGAGAAACTGCGGTCGGCGGGCGCCACCGAAGTGGTGCCCGAGGCCATCGAGGCCAGCCTGATGCTCGCCAGCCATGCCCTCGCACTGGTGGGCGTGCCCATGCGCCGCGTGATCCGCGTGGTGCAGGAACAGCGCGATGCGCGCTACAACCTGCTGCGCGGCTACTTTCACGGCGCCGACGACAGCAGTGCGGACGAGATCGAGCACGAGCGCCTGAACACCGTGACGCTGCCGGCGGCCGGACGCAACGTGGGCAGGACGCTGGAGAGCCTGGCACTGCATGCGGTGGGCGTTCGGGTGGTGAGCCTGCGCCACGCCAGCGGCATGCCGGCCGCGCTGTCCGACGACATGGTCCTGCAGGGTGGCGACACGCTGGTGCTCAGCGGCAAGGCGCCGGCACTGGCACTGGCGGAAGACAAACTGCTGTCCGGCTGAAGCCGGGCAAAGCGACGGCCCGGGGAATTTCCCGAATTGTCAGTGGACATTCCAACCTCCGGGTTTTGTTTGTGACCAATCAGTATGTATCCTCACGGTCTCTTCAACCTTCCCGGAGACCAATCCCATGATGGACCGTCGTTTGTTTCTTGGTGCTGGCGTCGCCGGTGCTTCTGCGCTGACCTTATCGTCGGTGTTCTCGCAAAACACCCCCAACTTCGGCGCACCGGTCCTGCCTGCGCCAGGCTTTCGCAAGATGAAACTGGGCGCGATGGAAGTGATCGCGATCAACGATGGTGCCCTGCGCCGTCCGCTGGGTGAAGAGTTCGTTCGCAATGCGCCGCTGGAGCAGGTCAAGGCCATGCTCGCCTCGCAAAACCTCCCCACCGATTACGTGGACATTCCGTTCACGCCCTACCTGATCGTGAGCGGCAACACGCGGTTCCTGATCGACACCGGCTTCGCCGACAACGGTCCCCCGACCACCGGCCGCCTGGTGGCCAACATGGCCGCCGCAGGTCACAAGCCCGAAGACATCGACCACGTCATCATCAGCCACTTCCACGGGGACCACATCAACGGCCTGATCAAGAAAGACGGCTCGCTGATGTTCCCCAAGGCAAAGATCCATGTGCCGACCACCGAAATGGCCTTCTGGATGGACGACGCCAAGATGGCAGCCGCGCCACCCGCAGCCCAGGGCGGATTCCAGAATGCGCGCCGCGTGTTCGGTGCGGTCCCGGCCGATCGCCTGGTGCGTTTCGAGCCAGGCGCAGAGCTCGCGCCCGGTATCCAGTCGTCGGCTGCATTCGGCCACACGCCGGGCATGTCGGTGTTCACGGTGCGTTCTGAAGGACAGTCATTCATGTACACGGCCGACGTGACCAACGTGCCTTCGCTGTTTGCGCGCAGCCCCGACTGGGCCGTCGCATTCGACATGGACGCCGAGATGGCCCGCCAGACGCGTCGCCGCATCTACGACACGCTGGTGAAGGACAAGATGGCCATGGGCGGTTTCCATTTCCCGTTCCCCGCGCTGGGCACCATCGAGGCCTCGGGCAACGGCTACCAGTTCAAACCCATGGCCTGACAGGGTCGCCATGGTCTCCTGCCCCGGCCTTCGCGCCGGGGCTTTTTTTTTGACCGGTCGATAATGGGGCACTCTCCCAAGACCCGACGACCATGGACACCTCCGCCTTTCTCAAAGCCCACATCCGCACGGTGCCCGACTGGCCCGCACCCGGGGTGCAGTTCCGCGACATCACACCGTTGCTGCAAGACCCCCATGTGTTTCGCGTGCTGATCGATGCCTTCGTGCACCGCTACATGGACCCGGCGCTCAAACCCGGCGTGGTGGCCGGTCTGGATGCCCGCGGCTTCATCATCGGCTCGGTGCTCGCCTACGAACTCGGCGTGGGCTTCGTGCCGATCCGCAAGAAGGGCAAGCTGCCCTTCACCACGGTGGAAGAAACCTACGAGCTGGAATACGGCAGCGCCACGGTGGAGCTGCACACCGACGCGGTCAAGGCCGGCGACAAGGTGGTGCTGATCGACGACCTGATTGCCACCGGCGGCACGATGATGGCCGGGAGGCGACTGCTGGAGAAACTGGGTGCCGAGGTCATGGAGGGTGCGGCCATCGTCGATCTGCCCGAGCTGGGCGGATCGCAGAAGCTGCGCGAATCCGGCCTCAAGCTCTTCACGCTGGTGGACTTCTCTGGCCACTGAACGCAAGCGAACAGGCCCGGGGCGTCAAAGCTTGCCGTGCTGGGTCTCGCTGAGGGCAGCGAAGTCGCTGTGCGATTCGGGCACCGGAAGTTTCGCGTCTTCCGGGGAGGGATAGGCCGGCTTGGCTGCGGCTTGCAGTGCCTGCCGGAACGCCGCCACCTCGTCTTCACCGAGCGCCTGCATGGGCGCGTGTGACGAACGGATGTTGGGCTTGGGAATGGCCGTGGCACTGAACACCTCGGCGTCGCGCCGGGTCTGCACCGACACCGAGGAGCGCAGGGCCACGCCCACCTGATCGTGCACCGCGCGGCGGCGCCAGTACACCGAGCGCACCAGCATGCCGTGGCGGGCCTTGGCGCTTTGCTGGATCCAGTTTTCGATTTCCAGCAGGTACTCGTCGGGCATGCTCTCGGCAGGCAGCGCCAGATCGATCAAGACCAGAAACGAATCGCCATTGGCATCGAGGGTGAGCACCTTGAATTCGTAGCTGGTGGAGAGCACGCCGCCGCGAATGAGCGACTCGCGCACCACAGCGAACAACTGCTCGCGCCGCAGGATGCGCCGACCCTTGCGCGGCGAGATCAGCGGCAAGGTGGTCTGCCCGAAGGACTTGCGCGCGCGGGCCAGACGCCCTTTTCCCGACCCGTTGGTTTTTTTGGCTTGCAGCCAGCTCATGAAGGACATGGTCAAAGTGTGCACAAGGCCTTGCGCTGAAGTGTTCGGAACAGAGAGGTGAAAGCGGTGCTGCTCGCAGCCATGGGCCAGCACCGTCCTCGGGGCGATCAAGTGACAGCCACCCGCTTGGGTTTGTTGTACATGCGCCGGGCCAGCACCGCCGACATGGCCACCGTGACTTCCAGCGCGACTTCAGGGTGTCGGCTGGAGAGCTCGCGAAAACGCAGCGGGGTCATGCACCAGAGCCGGCAGTCGCTGCCGGCGTGCACCGTGGCGCTGCGGGGCAGGTGGCTGAAAAACGCGCCTTCGCCGAGCAGCGAACCCGAGCCCACCACTGCGATGCGAACGCGCTCCTTGTCGTCTTCGTAGTGCACGGTGAGCGTGCCGCTCTCGACAAAATAAACCGTGCGGTCCTTCACACCCTGCTCGATCAGCACCTGACCCTGCTGCAGCACCACCGGCTGCAGGTAGTTGGCCAGCATCGGCCACTGGATTTCGGTCAGGTTCAGGGGCACCGCGTCGAGCGCGCTGCTGTGCCGCATGGACTCGGCCAGGCCTTTGATGTCGAAGCGCAGGGATGTCGGTGGTGTGACATGCATCACGTCAAGATACCCGCGTCCCGCATGCCCGCGCAAGCTGTACTTACCAGTGTTTACAACTGCACCGCCGAGCGGCATTCGCTGCGTTCCGGGCGGCGTGCGCGGCCTACTTTCCGATGCAGAAACGCGAAAAGATTTCGCCGAGCAGATCGTCGGCCGTGAACTCACCGGTGATCTCGCCCAGCGCGCGCTGAGCCAGCCGCAGCTCCTCGGCCAGCAGGTCGAGGTGATCGGCGCGACAGGCCAGCAAGGCATCGGCCTGCGCCAGATGAGCGTCGACGCGGTGCAGCGCCTGCAGGTGTCGGGTGCGTGCCATGAAGAGGCCATCGCCAGGCTGCTGCCAGCCCGCGATGGCCAGCAAGCGCTGGCGCAAGGCCTCCAGCCCTTCACCCTGTCGGGCCGATATGGCCAGGCCGCCTTGCAGGTCGATGCCTGCCGCGGGGCACTGGTCGAGCTTGTTCCACACATGCAGCACCGGCACACCCGCGCCGACCGCCAGCGCCAGGCTGGTGGCAATCACCTCGTCCGCCTGTTGGTAGGCGGCGGCGTCACAGCGGGTCAGGTCGTGCAGGAACAGCACCACATCGGCTTGCCGGATGCGTCCCCAGGCCCGCTCGATACCGATCTTCTCCACCTCGTCCACATCGGGGCTGTCGCGCAGGCCGGCCGTGTCGACCACGTGCAGCGGCACGCCCTCGATCTGGATGGTCTGCTGCACCACGTCGCGCGTGGTGCCAGCCACCGGTGTGACGATGGCCAGTTCGGCGCCGGCGAGCGCGTTGAGCAGTGAGCTCTTGCCCGCGTTGGGCTGGCCCGCAATCACCACCTGCAGGCCATCGCGCAACAACGCGCCCTGGGTGGCCTGCGCCAGCACCGCCAGCAAGGCCTCGCGCAGTCGGCGCATCTGCCCCGCAGCGTCGGCCTTCTGCAGAAAGTCGATGTCCTCCTCGGGGAAATCCAGCGTCGCTTCAACCAGCATGCGCAGGTTGACCAGGGCATCGCGCAGTGCATGGATGCGTCCCGAGAACACGCCGGCGAGCGAGCGCGAGGCGCTGCGCGCCGCGGCTTCGGTGCTCGCATCGATCAGGTCGGCCACCGCCTCCGCTTGCGCCAGGTCGAGCTTGTCGTTGAGGAAGGCGCGCTCGGTGAATTCGCCTGCGCGAGCCACGCGCAAGGCAGGCAGGACATCGCGCGCAGCCTCGAGGCAGCGCGCCACCAGCAACTGCAACACCACAGGACCGCCATGACCCTGCAGCTCCAGCACGTCTTCACCGGTGTACGAATTCGGGCCCGGAAACCACAAGGCCAGACCGTGGTCGATGGGCTGACCTGCTGCGTCGGCAAAGGGCAGGTAGGTCGCTTCGCGCGGCGTCAACAGGCGCCCCAGCAAGGCCTGCACGAATGGCGTCAACCCCCTGCCCGAAACGCGAACAATGCCGACCCCGCCCCGACCGGGCGCGGTGGCAATGGCAACGACGGGATCACGCGAGGCAGCGAGCATGGGGGTCGAGCATAAAGGGCCAGGCCCGGAAACAACGAGGGCCTGCAACGCAGGCCCGGCGAGGAACAAAGTGCCCCGCATCAGCGGCGCAGGGGGGTCACCTTTGCCTTGGGGTCATTTCTTGAAGTCGGGCATGCTGAACTTCAGCGGCACACCCATCTTCTTGTTGATGAACGCCTGCTGGAGGATGGTCAGCACGTTGTTCGTGATCCAGTACAGCACCAGGCCGGACGGGAAGAAGAAGAACATCACCGAGAACATCAGCGGCATGAGCCACATCAGCTTGGCCTGCAGGGGATCCGGCGGCAGCGGGTTGAGCGCGGTCTGGATCATGGTGGTCACGGCCATCACCAGCGGCAGGATGAAGTAAGGATCGGGCGAGGACAGGTCGGTGATCCAGGCCAGCCAGGGCGCATTGCGCATTTCCACGCTGGAGAGCAACACCCAGTAGAGCGCAATGAACACCGGGATCTGGATCAGGATGGGGAAGCAGCCGCCCAGCGGGTTGACCTTTTCTTCCCGGTACATCTTCATCATTTCCTGCTGCATCTGCTGCGGGTTGCCCTTGAGGCGCTCGCGCATTTCCATGATGCGCGGGTTGATCTTCTTCATCTTGGCCATGCTGCGGTAGGCGCTGGCGTTGAGCCAGTAGAACGCGGCCTTGATCAGCACCACCAGCAGCACGATGGACCAGCCCCAGTTGGCCACGAAGCCATGGATCTTCTCGAGCAACCAGTACAGCGGCTTGGCCAGGATGGTCAACCAGCCGTAGTCCTTGACCAGTTCGAGGCCCGGAGCGATGGTCTCCAGGACCTTTTCTTCCTGCGGGCCGACAAACAGGCGGGCCTGCACGCTCTGCGTCTGTCCGGGCTCGATGGCCGTCAGGTTCGTGATGCTGCCCACCGCAAACAGGTTGTTGTCGATCTTGCGGGCAAAGTTGTCGCGTGCCACCCCCTCGCCCAGCAGCCAGGCCGAAGCGAAATAGTGCTGCACCATGGCCACATAACCGTCGCTGGCCGTCTTGGTGAATTCGGCCTTGTTCTTCTCGATGTCGTCGAACTCGACCTTCTGGTACTTCTGCTCGTTGGTGAAGACCGCGGGGCCGGTGAACGTGGAATAGAACGGCGTCTCGCTGCTGAGCTTGCTGCCGTCGCGCACCAGCTGCACGTACAGCTGCGGATTGACCGCCTGCGTGCCGAGGTTCTGCACTTCGTGGTTCACCGCAATGTCGTAGCTGCCGCGCTTGAGGGTGTAGGTCTTCACCAGCTTCACGCCGCCCACATCGCCGGACTCGAAGCGCACCTGCAACTCGTTCTGGCCATCGGCCAGCGTGGTCTCGGGGGTGAGCAGGGTCATCGGCGTCTTGTGGGTCGGAAACGACCCACCGATCAGGCCGGACTGCGCCACGTAGATCCGCTCGGCGCTCTGGGTCAGCAGGGTGAAGGGTTGCTCGCTCTGGTCCTTGCTTTGCTGCGTGGCTTCGGCGTGCTTGAGCAGTTCGGCACCAACCAGCGAGCCGCCTTCGGTGTTGAACACCAGCTTGAACACATCGGTGGTGACCTCATGGCGGGCGGCGACCGGGCTCGGCGCACCGGTGGGCGCCTCACCCGGCACCGTGCTGGCGGGGGCGGTGCCCGAGGGCACGGCCACAGCCGCGGGCAGGCTGGCGTCGGCAGCCGGTGCCGGCGCCGCGGCCGGTGCCGTCACCGGAGCGGATCCCGGGAAAAAGGTGGGCTGCTGTCCATTGTGGATCTGCCATTTGTCCCAGACCAGGACCATGGACAGACCAAACACCACCCACAGGATGGACCGACGGATGTCATTCATGACGCGTTCTTCTTTGCTGAGGAGGGGGAAAGCAGGCGGGAAAAGAGGGCCGGTCGGGTCTCGGGCACCGGATCGAAGCCGCCGTCGCACCAGGGATGACAGCGAACCAGCCGCGCGACCGTGAGGTAGGTGCCGGCCGCCGCGCCGTGCCGCTCCAGCGCGCCGATGGCATAGGCAGAACAGGTGGGCTCGAAGCGGCAACCACTGCCCAGGGACGGACTCAACAGCAGCCGGTAGCCCTTGACCAGACCCACCAGCGCCTGGCGCGGCCAGTCAACCCACATCGCGGGTCTCCACCGGCACGGCCGGCCTGGGCAACTGGACACGCGAGAGCAGCTGTTCCAGCTCCAGGCGCACCGCGCGCTTGAGCGCGTCGGACGTGGCGCTCACGAACTGCTTGCGGCTGAACTCGCTGCGCAATCGAACCACCCACGCCGCATGCGGCAGCGCCACAGGCAGGTGCCGCGCCGCTTCGTAGATCTGGCGCCGGATGGCATTGCGTGTAACGGCCCGGCGCGCCCAACGCTTGGGCAGGAGCACGCCCAGCCAGGCATCGGCCACCGGAAACAACGGCTTGCCCTCGACGTGTGCGTCCAGGGCCGCGCGGTGCAGGGCGAAGTGAGGGGTCTTGGCCACGGGCGCTCCAGCCATGACGGCCTGGAATTGCGGACGGGATCGCAGGCGCTGGGTCACTGCACAGGCGCCAGCATCTGGCGGCAGACGGACCGGGCACAGGGACGCCGGCACGACATGCGCCGATTCAAAGCGCCGACTCAGACAGCCAGGCGCTTGCGGCCTTTGGCGCGACGGGCATTGATCACGGCACGCCCGCCTCGGGTCTTCATGCGAACGAGAAAGCCGTGGGTGCGGGCGCGGCGGATCTTGGAGGGCTGGTAGGTGCGTTTCATGGTGGTCTCTTACAAATCGGGAAAACCCGCAATTATCGCAAAGAAAACCCAGGTGCGGCAAGCACTTGCCCTTGGGTGCGCACGATCCACTTCAGCAACAGCCCCGGCCGCCACGGTCACGGCGGTACGCCGACCGGCTTGTGGATAAGTACCTGGCCGTCCTACAATGCCGCGAGCGTCCCGCGTCATTTGTCCACAACCACAACAACACCGCCACCCAGCATGACCGAGGGCCATCTCCCCAGCGTGTCCCTGCCTTCCGGCAGTCCAGACACCCTCTCCCTGTGGTCGGCCTGCATGGACCGACTCTCCCAGGACATCCCCGAACAGCAGTTCAACACCTGGATCCGGCCGCTGTCGGCCACCGTGTCGGCCGACGCGTCGCGGGTGACCGTTTCGGTGGCCAACCGCTTCAAGCTCGACTGGATCCGGTCGCAGTACGCGCCCCGCATCAGTGCCCTGCTGGAGCTCATCCAGGGCACGCCCGTGTCACTGGAGTTGGTGCTTGCTCCGCGTGAAGGGCCCAGCCGCACGTCACCTGCTCCGCGCACGGCGCAAGAACTGGTGCTCGCCGAACTGCCCGATCTGGCCCCACCCGAGGTGGTGGCACCCAGCGGCGCCAAAACGCGTCTGAACCCGGCGCTGACGTTTTCCACCCTGGTGGAAGGATCGGCCAACCGCATGGCGCGGGCGGCCGCGATGCATGTGGCCGGCAGCCTGGGCCAGTTGTACAACCCGCTGTTCATCTACGGCGGTGTCGGCCTGGGCAAGACCCACCTGGTGCATGCCATCGGCAACCACCTGCTGGCCGACCGTCCACAGGCCAAGGTTCTCTACATCCATGCCGAGCAGTTTGTGTCGGATGTGGTCAAGGCTTACCAGCGAAAGACCTTCGACGAATTCAAGGAGCGCTACCACTCGCTGGACCTGCTGTTGATCGACGACGTGCAGTTCTTTGCCAACAAGGAGCGCACGCAAGAGGAATTCTTCAACGCTTTCGAGGCCTTGCTGGCCAAGAAGAGCCACATCGTGCTCACCAGCGACACCTATCCCAAGGGCCTGGCCGACATCCACGAGCGGCTGGTTTCGCGCTTCGACTCGGGCCTGACCGTGGCCATCGAGCCGCCCGAGCTGGAGATGCGGGTGGCGATCCTGATCAACAAGGCGGCGGTGGAAAACGCCGTCATGCCCGAAGAGGTGGCGTTTTTTGTGGCGAAGAACGTGCGCTCCAACGTGCGCGAACTCGAAGGTGCGCTGCGCAAGATCCTGGCGTATTCGCGCTTCAACCAGAAAGAGATTTCCATCGCACTGGCGCGCGAGGCGCTCAAGGATCTGCTGTCGATCCAGAACCGGCAGATCAGCGTGGAGAACATCCAGAAGACCGTGGCCGACTTCTACAAGATCAAGGTCGCGGACATGTACAGCAAGAAGCGCCCGGCCAGCATTGCCCGTCCGCGCCAGATCGCCATGTTCATTGCCAAGGAGCTGACGCAGAAAAGCCTGCCGGAGATTGGCGAGCTGTTCGGCGGGCGCGACCACACCACGGTGTTGCACGCGGTGCGCAAGATCGGGGCCGAGCGCCAGCAGAACACCGAGCTCAACCAGCAGTTGCACGTGCTCGAACAGACGCTCAAGGGATGAGGCAGTCCGAATGAGTTGTGGCGCTGCGACCACCCCCGGGCCCGGGCCGCTGTCAAGCCGGACAGCGTTTTGCCGGGTGCGCTGCCAAAACAGCGAAAATAGCGGGGATTTGGCTCCGACAGACGAAGGGCCCGCCGGGGAGGCAACCTCCGGATCACAAGCAACCAGAGACGAAAGAGTCTGACATGATCGTTTTCAAATCGACCCAGGACAAGGTTCTGGCCGCGCTTCAGTCGGTGGCCGGCATCGTGGAACGCCGCCACACGCTGCCGATCCTGGCCAACGTGTTGCTGCGCAAGACCGGCTCGCAGGTGCAACTGACCACCAGCGACCTGGAAATCCAGATCCGCACCACGGCCGAGCTCGACGGGGACAGCGGCAGCTTCGCCACCACCCTGGGCGCGCGCAAGCTCATCGACATCCTGCGCACCATGTCGGGCGACCAGAGCGTGAGCCTGGAGTCCAGCGCGGGCAAGCTCATCCTCAAGGGCGGCAAGAGCCGCTTCACGCTGCAAAGCATGCCGCCGGAAGACTTTCCGCTGGTGCAGGAGTCCGCGAGTTTCGGCCCGGTGTTCTCGGTGCCGCAGAAAACGCTCAAGAGCCTGCTGGGCCAGGTGTCGTTCTCGATGGCGGTGCACGACATCCGCTACTACCTCAACGGCATCCTGTTCGTGGCCGAAGGCAAACAGCTCAGCCTGGTGGCCACCGACGGCCACCGCCTGGCCTTTGCCTCCGCCACGCTCGACGTGGAAGTGCCCAAACAGGAAGTGATCCTGCCGCGCAAGACGGTGCTGGAGCTGCAGCGCCTGCTCTCCGACAAGGAAGGCGCGATCGAGATGCAGTTCGCGGCCAACCAGGCCAAGTTCAGCTTCGACGGCATGGAATTCGTCACCAAGCTGGTCGAGGGCAAGTTCCCCGACTACAACCGCGTGATCCCGAAGAACCACAAGAACATCGTGACACTCGGCCGCTTGCCGCTGCTGGCCTCGCTGCAGCGCACCGCCATCATGACGAGCGAGAAGTTCAAGGGCGTGCGCCTGAACATCGAGCCCGGCGTCCTGCGCGTGGCCTCGAGCAACGCCGAGCAGGAAGAGGCGGTCGACGAGCTCGACATCGACTACGGTGGCGACACCATCGAGATCGGCTTCAACGTGACCTACCTCATCGACGCGCTGCAAAACATGTCGCAGGAGATGGTTCGCATCGAACTGTCTGACGGCAACAGCTCCGCGCTGGTGACCAACCCCGACGACAACGCCTTCAAGTACGTTGTCATGCCGATGCGGATCTGATCGGCCGCGATCCCCTCTCCCCCAAGCCCGACCCGCTGCCCAGCGGGTTTGGCCTTTCTAGCGATTGAGAAAAGTCCCCATGTCCGAAGCCAACAAGCCCGCCGATTCCGTCAACACCGGGGCGGCCAGCGCCGACAGTTCCAATTTCCAGCCCACCATCGACGCCCACCAGGCCGGCGCCAGCGAGGGGTATGGAGAGGGCTCGATCCAGATCCTGGAGGGCCTGGAGGCCGTGCGCAAGCGCCCGGGCATGTACATCGGCGACACGTCGGACGGCACCGGCCTGCACCACCTGGTGTTCGAGGTGGTCGACAACTCGATCGACGAAGCACTCGCCGGCCACTGCGACGACATCGTGGTGACCATCCACAGCGACAACTCCATCAGCGTGACCGACAACGGCCGCGGCATTCCCACCGGCGTGAAGATGGACGACAAGCACGAGCCCAAGCGTTCGGCCTCCGAGATCGCGCTCACCGAACTGCACGCCGGCGGCAAGTTCAACCAGAACAGCTACAAGGTCTCCGGCGGCCTGCATGGCGTGGGCGTGAGCTGCGTGAACGCGCTGAGCCAGTGGCTGCGCCTGACCGTGCGCCGCGAAGGCCTGGTGCACCAGATCGAGTTTGCGCGCGGTTTCGTGCAGAACCGCCTGCTGGAAACCACGCCCGGCGGCATCGAGATCTCGCCCATGCGCGTGACCGGCCCCACCGAGAAGCGCGGCACCGAAGTGCACTTCCTGCCCGACTACGACATCTTTCGCGAGAACGCCGATTTCCACTACGAGATCCTGTCCAAGCGCCTGCGCGAGCTCTCCTTCTTGAACAACGGCGTGCGCATCCGCTTGAAGGACGAGCGCAGCGGCAAGGAAGACGACTTCTCCGGCACCGGTGGCGTCAAGGGTTTTGTCGACTTCATCAACAAGGGCAAGACGGTCCTGCACCCCAACGTGTTCCACGCGCTCGGCGACCGCCACAGCGACCAGGGCACCAACATCGGGGTGGAAGTGGCGATGCAGTGGAACAGCGGCTACAACGAGCAGGTGCTGTGCTTCACCAACAACATCCCGCAGCGCGACGGTGGCACCCACCTGACCGGCCTGCGCGCGGCCATGACGCGGGTGATCAACAAGTACATCGACGACAACGACTTTGCCAAGAAGGCCAAGGTCGAGGTCACCGGTGACGACATGCGCGAAGGCCTGTGCTGCGTGCTGTCGGTCAAGGTGCCCGAGCCCAAGTTCAGCAGCCAGACCAAGGACAAGCTGGTTTCCAGTGAAGTGCGTGGCCCGGTGGAAGACATCGTCAGCCGGCTGCTCACCGACTACCTGCAGGAGCGTCCGAACGACGCCAAGATCATCTGCGGCAAGATCGTGGAAGCCGCCCGCGCCCGCGAAGCCGCGCGCAAGGCGCGCGAGATGACGCGCCGCAAGGGCGTGCTCGACGGCATGGGCCTGCCCGGCAAGCTGGCCGACTGCCAGGAAAAAGACCCCGCACTCTGCGAGATCTACATCGTCGAGGGCGACTCCGCCGGCGGCTCCGCCAAGCAGGGTCGCGACCGCAAGTTCCAGGCGATCCTGCCGCTGCGCGGCAAGATCCTGAACGTGGAGAAAGCCCGCTACGAAAAGCTGCTCACCTCCAACGAGATCCTCACCCTCATCACCGCCCTGGGCACCGGCATCGGCAAGGCCGGCGGTGAAGGCGCCAACGGTGACGGCAAGGACGATTTCAACGTCGCCAAGCTGCGCTACCACCGCATCATCATCATGACCGACGCCGACGTCGACGGCGCCCACATCCGCACCCTGCTGCTGACCTTCTTCTACCGCCAGATGCCCGAGCTGGTCGAGCGCGGCCACATCTACATTGCGCAGCCACCGCTGTACAAGGTGAAGGCGGGCAAGGAAGAGCTGTACCTGAAGGACGCCGCCGCGCTCGACGGTTTCCTGCTGCGCATCGCCCTGAAGGAAGCCAGCGTGTTCACCGGCGGTGCCACCCAGACCACCCTGAGTGGCGACACCCTGGGCGAGCTCGCGCGCAAGCACCAGATCGCAGAGAGTGTCATTGCCCGCCTGTCCAACTTCATGGACGCCGAAGCCCTGCGCTCGATTGCCGACGGCGTCTCGCTCAACCTGGACACGGTGGAGCAGGCCGAGGCCAGCGCAATCGCACTGCAGGCCAAGCTGCGTGAACTCGCCACCACCGGCGTGCCCGCCGAGGTGGCGGCCGAGTTCGATGTGCGCACCGACAAACCCGTCCTGCGCATCAGCCGTCGCCACCACGGCAACACCAAGAGCAGCGTGCTCACGCAGGACTTCGTGCACGGCGCCGACTACGCCGCACTGGCCACCGCCGCCGACACCTTCCGTGGCCTGCTCGGCGAAGGCGCCAAGGTCATGCGCGGCGAAGGCGAGCGACAGAAAGAAGAAAAAGTGGCCGACTTCCGCGTGGCCATGCGCTGGCTCATCAGCGAAGCCGAGCGCACCACCGCACGCCAGCGCTACAAAGGCCTGGGCGAGATGAACCCTGCACAGCTGTGGGAAACCACCATGGACCCCACCGTGCGCCGCCTGCTGCGCGTGCAGATCGACGACGCGATCGAAGCCGACCGGGTGTTCACCATGCTCATGGGCGACGAGGTGGAACCACGCCGGGACTTCATCGAGGCCAACGCTTTGCGGGCGGGCAACATCGACGTTTGACTGCGTGTAGGTTGGGAACAGGTGTCGATTGACCGGTGTGCTGTTGGGAATGCTTGGGTCGCTGGTCACAATATTTGTTTTCAGCGACGGCTCTGCAGCGATCTCGGTCGGTCTCTGCCAGGAGCTGGATTCGCGGTACCTGACAGGGAGCAGTCGTTGGCTCACCCGGCAGTGCGACGGTATCAATGACAGGTATTGAGGGAGCTGCAGTCATCCAGCTTGGCAGGCCGCAGATGCCTCTTTAGATCGCGGTTGAATGTCAGCGTCGAGGAAAGTCTTGCGTCATGTCCTCCTCGCGCGACCAAGTCATCTGATCGACACATCCCAGTGGGCCAAGGTGAGCTGGATGGCCTGGCGTACATAGTCATCATCCAGCCGGCGACCACGAAGCGAGGAATCTGTGCAGCCGTCCAGATATCTAGTCGGCCATTCCCGCATGCCGCGAGCCGCCTATTCAGTCTCGTCTCGCTTCAGCAGATCTCGGGTTCGTCGAAGATGTGCAACAGAGCTTGCGTCATATCAGCTTCATGGTGACGTTCTTCAATTGCATGTAGTCGTGAAGCGAGGCCATGCCCTTTTCGCGCCCTATGCCGCTTTTCTTGTAGCCGCCCATTGGCGCCTCGATGGCTCGTTCGTGGTATGTGTTCACGTACACAGTGCCAGCTTCAAGCTGAGCAGCCACGCGGTGCGCCCGGCTCACATCCTGCGTCCAGATGCCAGAGGCGAGGCCGTACTCGGTGTCGTTGGCAATGCGGATCGCCTCCTCCTCCGTGTCAAAGGGAATCAGTACGCCAACCGGCCCAAAGATCTCTTCGCGCACCACCCTCATCTCTGAGGTGACGTTGGTGAAGATGGTTGGTTTGATGTACAGCCCAAGCTCGAGGCCACCTCCGGAGGCTCGATCACCACCTGTCAGGCACGTCGCGCCCTCCTGTCGCGCGCTCTCAAAGAAGCCGAGGATCTTTTCGAACTGGACCTGATTGGCAATCGGGCCCAGTGTGGGAAATGGCCTGTCGCGACCCATGGGAAACCCCTCAGCGGCTGCAGCAATCTTGGCGCTGAAAGAATCGAATATGGTGCGCTGGACCAGGATTCGCGTGCCAGACGTGCATATCTGACCGCTGTTCAAAATGAAACCCATGAGAACCATCGGCACTGCAGCTTCGAGATTTGCGTCCTCGAAAACAATGTTGGGCGACTTCCCCCCGAGCTCTAGCGTGAGCGGCATGATCTTCTGCGCGGCGACAGCTCCGATCGCTTGACCAGTCTTCACAGAGCCAGTGAAAGCGACTTTCCGGACCAACTCATGCGCAACGAGCGGGGAGCCAACACTGGCCCCGTCACCCGTCACCACGTTGAGCACGCCGTTGGGCATACCCGCCTGGGAGGCAAGTCGAGCCATCTCCAGAGCCGTCAGCGAGGAGAACTCACTTGGCTTTAGAACCACGGTGTTGCCCGCTGCAAGTGCCGGAGCCACGCTTCGGGCTGCTTGATTGAGTGGGCCGTTCCAAGGTGTGATGATGCCGACCACGCCATAGGGCTCGTAGAGGTTGTAGCAAAACATCTGCGCGTTGATGGGGATCGTGTCGCCATGAATCGAAGAGGCCAGACCTCCGTAGTAGTCGAAGAACTTGGCTGACTCGACAACGATCATCGGCGCGAGCGTGGACGGCATGCCCATCTCGTCTGATTCCAGTTTCCCCAGCTGTGCAGCGTTTTCCACCAGCAAGTCAGCCAGCTTTCGCAGGATCTTCCCGCGCTCCAACGGATTCATTTCTGCCCACGCGCGCCTGGCGGCATAGGCAGCGCGAACGGCCGCGTCGACGTCCTGAGCGTTTCCTTGTGCAACCTGGGCGACGACGGTTCCGTCATTCGGACTGATCGAGTCGAAGTACAGGCCAGAGCTCGGCTTTTCGAATCGACCGTTAATGTACATATCGTATTTTTGAGACATGAGTTTGTCCTTGGTGTGAGCTGATATCAGCGTGCTTTTTGATCGGCAAGAATCATGGCGGCGCCTTTTTCTCCGATCATGATGGTCGGCGCATTGGTGTTGCAGGAGGTGACACGCGGCATGACCGATGCGTCCACCACCCGCAGACCTGCTATGCCATGAACCCTTAGGTTTGTGTCGACAACCGCCTTGGCATCTGCTCCCATGGAGCACGTGCCAACGGGGTGGTAGACCGATTGAGCTTCATCGCGAATGTAGTTTTCCCACTCGCCATCAGACTTGATCAACGCGCCAGGAGAGACCTCACGCTGAATGAAGTCGGCCAGTGGTGGTGTCTCGAACACCTTTCGAATCCAGCGCATCCCCTCCCGCATGACATGCAAGTCCTCTGCGTTGTCGAGGTAGTTGGCGTGGATGCGAGCAGGATCGCGAGGATTCGGACTGGCAAGTCGAATGGATCCGCGAGCCCTGGGCCTCAGCAAACTGCATGAGGCGTTGATCCCAGGAAACTTGTCGAGAACGATCGCGCCCTTCTTGCTGATGGTCAGACTCATTGGGCGAAAGCTGATTTCCACATCAGGTCGATCTGCGTTCAGCCCCACTCTTGGAAAAGCTGTTGCCTGCACCGCACCAATGTTCAGATAGCCACTTCGATTGACAAAGTACTTGAGCGCCTGGAAGTACATGCGCGCTCCTGTCAGCTGATGGTTGAGCGAAATCGACTTGTCGCACTCAGCGATGTAATATACGTAAAGGTGATCCTGCAGGTTCGCGCCAACACCGCCCAGGTCGTGCTGAACCTGGATGCCCAACTCCTGCAAGTGCTTCGCCGGGCCGATGCCGGACAGCATCAATAACTGAGGTGAATTGATAACCCCACCCGCCAGGATCACCTCGCAGCGAGCTGTGGCCGTGTGGCGCTGGCCGCCCTTGGTGTAGTCGACTCCCTTGGCTCGTTTCCCTTCGACGTTGACCCGCTCAACCAGGGCCTCAACGACGACATGCAGGTTCTTGCGCTGTCTGACTGGATGCAAAAATGCTGCAGACGTGGAACTGCGTTGCCCGTTCCTCACGGTCACCTGAGCCCGCCCGACACCCTCTTGGATGCCATCATTCAGGTCCCGTCGAAAGGGCAGTCCTGCATTGACCGAGGATTGAATGAAGAGCCGACTCCCTTCGTCATCGATTGCTGGATCACTTACCGCCAGTGGCCCGTTGGCACCGTGCATCACGCTCGAACCATGTTGCTGGTTCTCGCTAAGCTTGAAATAGGGCATGACATCGTCCCATCCCCAGCCGGGGTTGCCCAGACGGGCCCACTCGTTGTAGTCCTCTGGATGGCCTCTGAGATAGACCATGCCATTGATCGAGCTGGACCCCCCCAAGGTACGCCCTCGCGGCCAGTACACCCTTCGGTTTCGCAGATGCCTTTCGGGCTCTGTGAAGTAGCCCCAGTTGGTCGGCCCAGGTGCAAAGACACGCGTAGCACCGGCCGGGATTTTCATCCAGATGCTTTTGTCTTCTGGACCCGCCTCAAGCAACAGAACCCTGTTGCTGGGGTTCTCCGAGAGGCGATTGGCCAGGACGCATCCGGCGGAGCCTGCGCCCACAATGATGTAGTCGTATTCGTTCATGTCCGGCACCAGAAGACCGGAGCCTCCAAAGCGGAGACATCAGGTCTTATCTGTATCAAGCTCACTGCGCGACTCCGCTGCTGATGACGGGTCCGAAAAGCTCCCATTGCTCCCCCTTGAGGCGCATCATCTGAAGCTGCTGAATCGGATACAGATCTGTTGGTGTGGTGTTGGCAACGATGCCTGGGAGCATCAACTTGAAAGGCACCCTGTTCAGGCTGGCTGCTTGTTTCATCACGTTCGCTCGAGAAAGATCGTCTCCGCTTTGGCTCAAAATTTGTACTAGTGCCTGAGCTGTCACATAGCCATAAACGTTCATCGAATCGGCCTTGTTCGCTCCAGGCACGTACTTGTCCATGAAGGCAACCCAGGCCTTCATGTCTGGATGGTCTTTCCAACGCGCATCGGTGGACTCCATCAGATAGGCAGTGCTCAAGATGCCTTGGCTGTTCTCGATGCCAGCAGGCTTCATCACTGCCCCGACCGAAACCGAAATATTGATCAGGTAGTGGGTCGGCTTCCAACCAATCTCGGCAATCTTCTTGATCACCTGAGAGGCGAACTTGGGCGTCGTGATGTTCATCAAGACGTCAGCGCCCGCTGCTTTCAGTTTGAGCACTTGAGAATCAATGGTGGGGTCGGAAGGCTCGTAGGTGGCCTCTGAAACAATCATGGATTGGCCCTTTTCGCCCAGGCCTTGCTTGAGCCCAGAAAGGTAGTCCTTTCCGAAATCGTCGTTTTGCGACAGCACTGCGATCTTGGCGTTCGGGAAATTGGCCAGAATATGCTTGCCGTAGATCACCCCCTCGCTGTAGTAGGTGGGTTGCCACCCCAACGTCCATGGATACTTTTTGGGATCTACGAGGTTCGTGGCACCACCACCGACCAGGAGTTGAGGGACTTGCTTCGCGTTGAGATACCTCTGAGCGGCCAGGTTTGCGGCTGTACCAATGGTATTGAACATCGCGAGAACTTCATCGCTTTCCACCAGCTTGCGAGTCTGCTCGACCGTTTTCGGTGGACTCAGTGAGTCGTCGTAAGAGATGAAATTGATCTTGCGACCATTGATTCCACCGCTGTCGTTGATCATCTTGAAATACGCAGCCTCGACTTTGGCGATGGTGCTGTAGGCTGATCCAGGGCCGCTGTAAGGAGCCGTGTTGCCAATCCGGATCTCGGTGTCTGTCACGCCTGGGACTTGCGTCTTTTGTGCCCATGCGTTTGAGAGACTGAGACCGCCAAGGACGGCTGCGGTCAGCCACTTCGATAGGCGCGGGTACTTCGTCTTGGCCGGACGACTACCGCTTGGGATTTTCTTGCGAGTGCCCTCTGCGAAGGCGATCTCGGATTCACCGAATGGGGTCTGGTTGTTGCTGTTTTGCATGTCTCACTCCTGGTTGTGGTCAGTTTGAAATACCGGTCTTGCGTCGGATGCGATTGGAAAGAAGGTCTCGAAAGGTGCTTGCACCTGAGGGCAGGAAAAAAATGAGTGCGATGAGAAAGGCTCCGTAGACGGCACCGGACAGCCCTTTGGAGACAGTTTCTGCAAGGTTGGGCACGATCAGCACGAACACTGCGCCAAAGAAAGCTCCAGGCAGCCAGCCAACGCCACCGACGACAAGACCAACCAGGATGAACGCAGATAGGTAGAACGTGAAACTGTCTGGTGCGATGTACTGCACGGCCATTGCACTCAACGCGCCTGCAATGCCATTGAACGCAGCGCTGAGTCCAAAGGCCAGGGTCTTGTACATGGCGATGTCAACGCCCATCGCCTTGGCGGCCACCGGGTTCTCTTTGACCGCAAGAAGTGCGAGTCCAGAACGGCTGTTGATCAGGTTCCGTGCTGCAAGGAAGAGAAGCAGTACGGTTCCTAGCGCGATGTAGTACAGCCACTGGTCCTCATTGAGAGGCAGTCCGGCAGGAGCCTGAGGTCTGGCCACTGCGAGGCCCTGGGATCCTCCAGTCCACTGCTCCAGCGCGGACATCTTGAGGACCTGGGGCATCGCCACAGCCAGCGAGAACGTCGCCATGGCAAGGTAGACGCCTTCGAGTCGCAGCGCAGGGAGACCAAACAGGAAGCCGAAGATGAAGGCGACGGCGCCCGCTGCAGGAATGGCAATTCCGTAAGGCAAGTCGTAGGTCCCCATCAAGATGGCTGCCGTATAGGCACCCACTGCAAAGAAAGCTCCGTGCCCCAGGGACAACTGACCACTGAATCCGACCAGGAGGTTCAGTCCGAGAATGGCGATGGCGTAAATCATCACCAAGGTGATCTGGAAAAGGAGAAATCCTTTGGCGAGCATCGGCAGTGTCAGTGCGATGCTCATCAGCACCAACATCGACACGAGAGTCAGCCGGGCAGGCAGCTTGCGATTGGGTTGGTGGTTCATACGCGGCTGACCAGCTTTCTTCCGAGCAGCCCTTGTGGTCTGACGACCAGGACCAATACGATCGTGACCAGAGCCAGCGTGAGCTTGAGCTCCCCGCCTATCCCCGGGATGAATGTCCCTGCAAGGTTTTCAAGAACGCCCACCAGGACGCCACCCAGAACTGCACCCGCGGGGCTGCTGAGTCCACCCAGCACCGCGCCAGCAAATCCATAGATCAGGACGCCGGCCATCATGTTGGGCTCCAGGAATACGACTGGGGCGATCAACATGCCTGCGACCGACCCTATGGCGGCAGCCATGCCCCACCCGAGTCCCTCCAGTGCCTTCACTCGGATGCCTAGCAAACGCGCGGAGCCGGCGTTGTTCGCAGCGCCACGCATCGCCAATCCGACCTTGGAGAACTTGAAGAAAACGTACAGGATTGCGAGGAGCGCCAAAGTGGTGGCCATCATGCCGGCCTGATGACGGCTGATCCACACACTTCCCATGAACGGACCCGTTCCAAACGGCGTTGGAAACGCCTTGACTGTGAAGCTCCATACGTAACCTGCCACGCTGTTGATCACGAGTAGCAGACCGATGAACACAATGACCTGGCTCAACGGAGGAGCATTGCGAAGTGGGCGCATCAAGGTGCGCTCCAAGAGCATGCCTAAAACGAACGACCCAACCACCGTGCCCGGAAATACCAGCCAGTAAGGTATTCCGAACTCCAGAAGCTGCCACGCCAAAAAGGCAGACAGCATTGCCATCTCTCCCTGAGCGAAGTTCACATGCCCAATGGCCTGGTAAATCATGACCACGGCCAAAGCCACGCACGCATAGATGGTGCCCGTCGAGATTCCCGCGACCAGCTGCTGTATGAAGAGTTCCATGTTCAACCTCCCAGGTAGGCCCGGCGAACGCTGTCGTTCTTCTGGATTTCATCGGATGTTCCAGAGAAGACAACGCGACCGGTTTCCAGCAGGTACGCATGGCTCGCCAGGGCCAGTGCGAGACGAGCGTTTTGTTCAACCAGGAGAATGCTGATCCCCTGCTCTTCGTTCAGTCTTCTGAATATCTCGAAGAGATCACGAACCACGATCGGGGCAAGACCAAACGATGGCTCGTCCAGCAGCAGCAAACTCGGCCGAGACATAAGCGCTCGCCCCACAGCAAGCATCTGCTGCTCGCCTCCCGAGAGGGTTCCGGCCTGCTGATCCCTGCGCCTCTGAAGCACAGGAAAGTAGCCATAGATCCGTTCGACATCCTTTCCAATGTCGGTTGTGTCCTTGCGCAGGATGGCGCCGAGCTGCAAGTTCTCAGCGACGCTCAGTCCCGCGAACGTTCCCCGTCCATCAGGCACATGTCCAATACCGAACCGGGCAATCTCTTCTGTGGATTGCTGGTCGATACGCCGACCTTCAAACTCGACAAGTCCTTGACGAGACAACATGCCGCAAATCGCTCTTAGTGTGGTGGTCTTACCTGCGCCATTGGCACCAAGCAATGCGGTAATCGTTCCAGCACGGATATCAAGGCTGATCCCCTGGAGGATCTTGGTGCTTCCGTACGAGGCGACGAGATCCTTGACGACAAGTTGGCCCTTCATGTCGCTTCTCCACCCAGATAGGCAGCAATCACATCGGGGTGCGTTTGCACCTCTTCGGGCGTCCCCTCTGCGATCCTTCGGCCAAAATTCAGCGCGACGACATGGTCCGATATCGACATCACCAGCCCCATGTGGTGCTCTACCAAAAGAATGGAAAGTCGAAAATCCTGTCGAATCTTTTGAATGATCAACCCCAGCTCATCAACCTCCTCATGGTTGAGGCCGCACGCAGGCTCGTCCAGCAAGAGCAATTTGGGTTCGGTGGCAAGTGCTCTTGCCAGTTCAACCCGCTTTTGGGTTCCGAAAGGCAGATCTTTGACCTTGGTGTCTGCCACGGACTGCAGCCTCAGGTAGTCCACAAGACTGCTGGCTGCTGCGTTGGATCTAGAAATTGATCGACGGCTTGCCCGCAGGCGCAGCGCATCAGTGAAAACATTCCCGCTCGTTCGGGTGTGCAGCCCGATCCTTATGTTTTCGGTGACGCTCAGATTCTGAAACAGGGCCAGATTCTGAAACGTGCGTCCAATGCCCAACGCTGCGATCTTTTGAGCTGGGACGTTAAGTAGAGACTCTCCAAGGTAGCGGATTTCACCCTCATCTGGCGTGTACAGCCGACTCAGGCAATTGAACAGCGTTGTCTTGCCAGCACCGTTCGGGCCGATTAGCGACACCACTTTTCCCTGAGGAATGCTGAAGCTGACCTGGTCGAGCGCAATCACTCCGCCAAACCGTACAACAACGTCCTTCACATCGAGCAGTGAATCGTGAAGGTTCGGCGTTGCGCCGTCTCCAGACGGCGATCCATTGGCGTGGGGCGATCTGGTTGTGAGGTCCACGGCAAGCATTTGCGTCACTTGCCCATGAAGACAGGTTTGCGCTTGTCGGCGAAGGCCTTGCGACCCTCCAGGCGATCCTCGCTGTTGCGAAGAAGGCCGAATGACTGCTGCTCAAGCTCTAGCCCCAATGACAGGGTCGTTTCAACCCCAAGGGTTGCCAACCGCTTCACCGCGGACACCGCCAGCGGAGCGTTGCCAGCAATCTGGTGAGCAATGGCCAGCGCCGTCTCCATCAAATCAGCTGCCCCCACGACGCGGCTAACCAGACCGATTCGAAGCGCTTCTTGTGCGTCGATGCGAGAACCCGTCAGCAGCATCAACATCGCGTCTGACTGACCGATCGCACGGACGATCCTTTGTGTTCCTCCTGCGCCTGGAATGCTGCCGATGCAAACCTCCGGAAGACCGAAGCTCGCTCGGTCTGATGCAATCCGAATATCGCATTGCAGGGCCAACTCCAGCCCGCCCCCCAGCGCGAAACCGTTGATCACTCCGATCACAGGCTTGTTCGTTCGCAAGTTAGCGAGACTCGGCGCTCCATGCGTTGATCCGAAGTGGAGCTCGGCAAACCCCTCCGTGGGCGGCATGGTCTTCTTCAAATCCGCACCCGTGCAGAAAGCGCGCTCACCGGCACCCGTAAGGAGCGCCACTCGTATCGAAGGATCAGCTGAAATTCTCTCCCAAGCTGCGTTCAGCTGAATCACCGATTCAGGATCCAGCGCATTCATCGCCTCGGGACGATCAAGAGTGACCGTTGCGACGAAGTTGCAGACATCTATAGTGACGGGCATGGTTAGCAAGATCCTTGGTTGTCGGAGGGTGGAATGCCCAGCAGCGTATCGATTTCCAAAGGGCTGTAGTCCAATGATTCGAGAATCTCGCGCGTGTGCTCGCCCATGCGCGGTGGTGGTCGGTTGGCCACGGGAAATTCGCCAACAGCTCCCAAAGTGAAACGGGGCAGGTGGATGGAGCCGGCCGATGGATGCTCGATTTCTTCGTTGAGCCGCGCATCAACAAAAGGAGGCGAGACAGCCACCTCGGCATAGTTGTTGATGGGGCCACAGATGATGTCGGCGGCCTCGAGCACTTCGATCCACGCCAGCTTAGGCTTCAAGGTCATTCGAGATTCGAGCGCCAAAACCAGTTCAGCGCGATGGCGAATGCGCCCAGCAAGGTCGGTGAATCGCGGGTCTACCAACAGTTCAGGAAAGCCAATGGCTTCGCACAGTGCTTTCCAGCGGCTCGGCTGGTAGGCCGCAACCATGATCCAGCCGTCAGCACAACGGATGGCTTCGTTGGGCGCTGCATAGGGCGCCGCACTGCCAATCCGCTCGGGGACGATGTGATTGGAGAAGTAGGCTGCCAGCGCTGACTGCTGTAGCGCAACTGCACTGCTGAACATGCTGACGTCCAGGTGCTGGCCTGTGCCCGACGTTTCTCGCTGTGCGATGGCAGCGAGCACAGCGATGGATGCGAGATAGCCCGTGACGATGTCCACCACAGGCACCTGAACCTTGCAAGGTGGGTCGCCTGCCGAGCCAGTCACGCTCATCAATCCAGAAACCGCCTGAATCACACCATCAACACCCGGCTTGTCTTTCCATGGGCCGCTTTGGCCATAGGCCGATATAGAGCAATAGACAACCCGTTGATTGGCCTTGCTCACCTCGTGGTAGTCGAGCGAGAGCCGCTTCATCACCCCCGGTCGAAAGCTTTCGACCACCACGTCGGCCTCCAGCAAAAGCTCTCTACACACGCGAAGGTGATCTGGATTCTTGAGATCAAGCGAGGCGCTTCGCTTGTTTCGATTGAGCGACATGAAGGTAACGCTCTCGCCCTGGACGCACGGAACGAATACACGGCCAAGTTCACCGCCAGGTGCTTCGATCTTGACGACATCTGCGCCAAGATCAGCCAGCATCATGGTGCAGGTAGGGCCAGCTGCGATCTGTGTGAAGTCGATGACTTTCAGACCAGCAAGTGAGTGAGACAACATAGACAGATCGTGGTGAACGCGTATCAAGAGCCGCGAATGTTGTTCTCTCGGATGATTCGGGCCCACTTCTCGGTTTCGAGCTTCAAGGAGCGTGCAGAATCTTCTGGAGAAAGCGTCAAGGTCTCAAATCCAGCGATGGCGAGAGACTCCTTCATCTCTGAGTTGCCCACCACGCGGTCAATTTCAGATCCCCCCCGTGCCAATATGACCTGCGTCACCTCCCCCTGATAAATCAGTGAGTAA
>NZ_JAUCZG010000020.1 GCF_030373225.1 Hydrogenophaga sp.
GGCACATCGATGCCGTTACGGGTGGGGGCGTCCATCCCATTGGTCGGCGTCAACACTCATCGCAACGGAATCAAGTGCGGCACCGCATCGCCGCCGGTCCAGACGACAGCGTTCTGCTCCCATCGCGATCCCAAGGTCATGGCCGCCTCGAGGGTCAACCCAAGGGCGAGGAAGCTGCTCTCGCCAGGTCACTGGTTCGAAAGATGCTGACCAACCCCCTCGACGAAAGCAAGGCTGCGCGCGCTTAGTTCACGTCCAAGTGCGGCATGCCGCTCTGCGTTTGCCGCGCCATCAAGGGATTGGCTGAGCGGATTGCACCCAGTGACGTAGGCGCTGCAGTCAACGTGGTGACGCTTGTGGGCTACCGCTAATGCAGAGGAGCGTTCATCGACGAGCATGACGAATGGAGCATCGCCAAGGACCCGGTATTCAGTTTCCCTGTAGGCCTGCGCCGTTTCAGCGCTGATGATCGATTCGAACAAAAAAACTCTCCATCATGGACGGGCCGGCGCTGCTCCCGCTTGGTTGCTCACGAGGGAGCCGCATCCGCTTTCGCGTTCCACTTTGCCCGGGACGGGGAGGTTGGCTTGGGCGTTGGCCCAGTTCCAGTTCAGCCGGCAGCCTATCCGATCCCGTTGGCCCTCGCAAACCTCAACACACCGTGTTTGGACTGTTCCACCCTGCGCTCTTGTATGCTCGTGGATCGCCTATGTAAAACCCACTAGAACCAGCAATGACGGTCAAGGATGTCGCAGCCTTTCTGAACGTCGACGACAAGGCTATCTACCGGTTCACCCAGAAAGGTGAACTGGCGGGCTTCAAGGTAGCCGGTGCCTGGCGCTTCCAGCGCGCGGACATTCAGGGATGGATAGATGCGCATAAGAGCACCGGACCAGATGGTGATGAAGTCAAGGGTGGCGGTGCGTAGTGCGTTCTCGGTGTCGCCGCTGGCGGCACGAGGTACAAGATCGAAATCGAATTGAGGGAGCTATAGATGCTATTGACGGTTAGACAAGCTTGCACGCTGAACGAAGGCGCGCTCAACATCCGCATTAGCGACGGCATAGAGCGGGTCGACCAGGAGACCCAGAGCATCGACGATGGGCGCCTGTTTCTCAAGCACTCTTACCTGACCAAAGGCATGGTCGAACTGGTCCAGGAGGGCTTTAAGCGGCTGTCAGGTGGCCTGGGCGGTAAGCCCGTTTTTCGCCTGAAGCAGGCCATGGGTGGCGGTAAGACCCACCTGATCAAAACCATGGCATTCCTAGCTCGCCATGAACTCCTTCGCTCTGAATTCTTTAGCGAAGCGGCCAGCCGGTACCAGTTCGGCGCCGCGAGGGTCACCTTCTTCAATGGCCGCGAGCAGCCAGACGACTACTTCTGGGGGCGCATCGCAGCGCAGTTGGGCCACGACGGATTTTTCGAGCCCGGTGTCAAGGCACCAGGTGAAAACCATTGGACGGCCCTGTTCAACAAGATCGATGCACCTGCGTTGATCTTGTTGGACGAAATGCCCACCTACTTCGCGTACTACAAGACGCAGCCGATTGGTGGGGGCACTGTGGCCGACGTGGCCGGGCGTGCGTTCGCGAACATGCTAACGGCAGCCATGGCGCGCAATAATATATGCGTCGTCGTGTCCGACCTCGAAGCCTCTCACGCGGAAGGCACGCAGATCATCAATGCCGCTTTGGAGAATGCGCGCAAGGAACTGAGCCGTGTCGAGTTCAACATCACACCTGTTGACCTTGCGGGTGATGAGACCTACGCCATCTTGAAGAAGCGGCTCTTCGCTACGCTGCCAGACGCGAACAAGATCGGTCATCTGGCCCAGATGTATGCCAAGTCCATCGAGCAGGCTCAGAAGTCGCGCACGATTGACCAGCAGAAGACGCCCGAGCAGTTGGCGATGGAGGTGGAGCAGACCTATCCATTCCACCCACAGATGAAGAATCTGTTCGCCCTGTTTAAGGAGAACAAGGAATACCAGCAGACCCGCGGCTTGATGGAGCTTGCCTCGCGCTTGCTCAACTCGGTTTGGTCACGCAAGTCCGATGATGTCCTTTTGATAGGACCGCAACACTTCGACCTTAGCATTGACGAGGTTCGCGAAAAAGTCATTTCGATATCCCGGCTCGAGGACGCGGTCGCCCGGGACATCTACTCCAAGGAGGGTGGCGCCCACGCCCAGGTCATCGACGCCAATGCCGGCAGCGATTGCGCCACGCAGGCTGCGAACCTGCTTCTTATCTCCAGCATGTCCACCGCCGTCAATCCGGTGAAGGGGCTGACCCGCTCCGAAACGCTGGAGTGCCTGGCTTCCCCTATTGCCGACCTCAGCTTCTTCGAAGCAGCGCTTGATTCATTGCAGAAGTCGGCCTGGTACATGCACCGAACGACTGAGGGTCGCATCTACTTCGACAAGATGGAGAACCTGACCAAGATGTTGGTCGGAATGGCCGAACGGGCGCCGGAGCCCAAGGTCAAGGAGTTGGTGTCGACACGGCTTAAACAGATGTTCGAGCCCAAGCGCAAGTCGGCCTACAGCAAGGTCCTTGCGCTGCCAATGATCGACGAAATACAGGCGGATGTGCAGGCTGGACGCGTGCTGGCGATCGTGCCGCCGGACTCTGCACTGCCGCCCGAAGAGGTGGTCAAGCTTTTCGACGGCCTGACGCGCAAGAACAACCTGCTCATCCTGTGTGGCGAACGCTCGTTCGAGATGGACAAGCTTTGGGACGCGGCCCGGATGGTCTATTCCGCCAACCAGGCCGAGGCCCAGCGGCGCATCGAACGTGGCGGCCCGCAGTGGGAAGAGTTCGAAGACCTCCGCAAGCAGTTTGAACTGACGTTCACAGGCGTCGTGAAGACGCTGTTCGACAAGCTCTTGTTCCCCTTCCAGACGCCGAGTACCGCCCCGAAGCTGCAACCCCGCAACCTGGAGCAAAGTGGCGACACCAATGACGGGGAGGCGCGCATCGAGGCGACGCTGATCAAGGACCCGATCAAGCTGTACCTGGACTGGCAGGACACGACCAAGTTTGCAGGCGTCAGGTCGCGCGTTGAGCGCCTATTCGGCCCGCAAGACGATGTCGCCTGGGCCGACATCAAGGACAAGGCGCAGACCGACTGTTCGATGTACTTCCTGCCGCAGGGCGACTTGGAAAAGATCAAGATCCGCGCCATCAACGAGGGTCTTTGGGAGGACCTGGGCAACGGCTACGTCACCAAGAAGCCCAAGCCCAAGCAAGCCGGAGTGCAGGTCACGCCGGTCGGCAAGATGCAGGACGATGGGTCCACTGTGCTGCAGATCGGCGTCATCAACGCCAGCCCAGAGACCACGAGCGTCTATTACGCCGAGGACGGCGAGGTGTCTGAGGCTTGCCCAAAGCTGAGCGACGATAAGCTCAGCACCAAGGCGCTCCGAGTCGCGTTTCTGGCCGTCGACCATTCCAGTCGCACCGAGAAGGGCGCACCGCACGTCTGGCAGAACAAACTTCTCGTTCAGTGGGAGATTAAACCGGGGAGCAATGGACAACGCTCAGTATCCCTCACGGTGCTACCTCACGCGGATGTGGTGCGTTACACCTTGAACGGTGCAGAGCCGCGAAACGGAACAAGCTATGCAGGACCCTTCTCCGTCGGAGGCGATGCCGCACTGCTGCTTGTTTACAGCGAGGCCAGCGGGCTCGAAGGCAGGGCGGAGTTCAGGATTCCAGCCTTGGGTGGCGGCGGTGGTGGCGGCGAGACGAAGCCGATCGAACCACCCCTCAACAAGCCAGTGTCCTATCCGACGCAGCGCAACGCGCAAGTCACATCGCGTGAGCAGGTATTCGCCGCGCTGGCCAAGGCGGTTGAAAGGAACATCGAGTTCACCGACGTCGTGCTGCGCATCCAGGAAGGTACCGCGTTCGGCCAATTCGGACTGCAGGGCAAGAGCAGCAAGGCCGAGCGAATCCAGCAGGCGCTGGAGACCCTCTCGGCAGGCTTTTCGCCGTCCACTCCCGTAACCATGCAATTCAGAGCCCGGTTCCCAACTGGGCAAGATTTAATCGACTTTACCAAGTCGCTGGACCTGGCCTATGCCGGTGAGTGGGCGGAGGCGCCATGACGCGTCACTCTCCGTCTGGAAACCCACCCTCGACTGCTAGTCCCGGGCCGGCGGGTTTTGTTGGCTTTGGTGCCAGTGCCGAGTACGGCGCCCATGTGTTCACTGTCAATATCCCGGCCGGCCGGTCGGGCGATGTGGTCTTGACCGAGGCATATGGTTACCTCGCCGGGCAGGAGGGCACACCCGAATTCGAAATCCGGGCCATCCTGCCCCGCGCCAAGTGGGGAAAGCTTGCGGATGCCGCCCGCAAGGATTTCAACGCCCGACTTCGTAGCAGCAAGGTCCCACCCAGTACATGGAAGCCGCAAGCCAACTTCCTGGATCGCATGCTGGGCAAAGAGCTTTGCGTGCTCATATGGGCTGCGGAGCATGCCAGCGAGGAGCAGCTTGATGCCATTTGCATCAAGTGGACCGCGCTGCGCCCAGAGGAGCGATGGTGGCTTTACGCCATGACTGCGGCTCAAGGTGGTCTTGCGGAAGATGGGAAACGTGGATGGCGCAAAGCCCTGTTTTATGCGCTTTCTGATATTGAGGCCGGCGAGCCACGCAAAGGCCGGCAAGCCCTCTTGGATGACGACAAGACCTTCAGCCTGTTCGGATGACAACGGAACCTAGTTTATGGAAAAAAGAATAATGACAGCGAGATCGGAAATAGTTGAGTTCAGTCTAAAGAATGCACCCTCTCTTATCGAAAAGGTCCTTCCCGTCCAAAGACTATCAATTGATGTCTACAAGGAGCGAATGGCCGGCTCGGGCCAAACTCTTACGTCGTTAGGCTCATATTGGAAGGGTAGAAAGCCGCTTGTACTAAACCGAGCATGCATTCTGGGTGCACTCCTACCCGCATCTGAAAACACAAAGAAGGATCTTGAAGTATTTGAGCTTCTAATGGGAATGGACGATGAGTCCATGCGTAAGCGGCTTCAACTTGATGATGCAGAGCAGCTGCCATCACTTTCCTATAAAGCCCTCGCCAGTAAAGGGAAGCGAGCCGAAGAAATTTTCGAAACTATTCATACCCATATTTGGGAAAGGGTAAATTCTCATCTTGGTACATGTGCAAACAACTATGTGCAGTTGGTTGAACAGCTCGGAATCATGCGCTTTGGACATCGGCCGAGGGTTGCCGATACATTCTCGGGTTCGGGTCAGATACCATTTGAGGCTGCCCGATTAGGTTGCGATGTTTACGCCTCGGACCTAAATCCAATTGCCTGCCTGTTGACTTGGAGCGCCTTTAAGATCGCAGGTGCTAGTGACAGTCGACGTGCTGAAATCGCAAATGAACAGGCAAGAGTAATTGCTGAGGCAAAGTCGAAGATTGATGCGTTAGGTGTAGAGACGGATGGTAAGGGATGGAGGGGAAAAGTCTACCTCTATTGCCTTGAAGTTCTTTGTCCAACTTCTGGGTGGAGGGTTCCTGTTCTTCAATCTCTAGTCGTCAGTGTCGGGTACAGGGTTGTGGCCAAGCTTGTGCCAGATCCAACAAATAAGCGCTACAAAATTAGACTCGGCCACAATGCCTCGGACCTCGAACTCAAGACCGCGGAGACGGGCACGATAACGCGCAACAGTCGTTACGGCGAGGCTTACCTGACCCATACCGTCAACGGCGTTCTTCACAGGAACTCTATTTCAGGTATCCGTGGAGACAATGCCAGCAACGAGGATGGCGTCGAACGTCCGAGGAACCGCCTGAGGCAGTGGGAAAACTCCGATTTACTTTTTCGAGAAGAGGATATCTTCGGCGAGAGGTTGTATGCAATCCAATGGATAGAGGAATCTGCAGCGAGCAGACCGAAAAGTGAATTCAGAGATGTTACAGAAGAGGATTTAGCGCGGGAAGAACTCGTCACTGAGCATGTAAGAGTCAATTTAGGTGAGTGGCAGAGACTTGGATATGTGCCAGACCTTAAAATCGAGCCAGGCGCTCCCCCGCGGTATCAAGGTCGGAGTCTCGTCGTCGAGCGTGGATGGACACGCTGGCAACATGCGTTCAATCCAAGACAAATACTTTTGAATGCCACGCTACTCTCCTGTTGTCAAACGGCGGAGAGTCTGGGGATGACGATACGCGGCCTTGACGTTAATTCTCGGCTCAGTGTCTGGCACAGATCTCATGGTGGTGGCGGTAGTGTTCAGAAGGTCTTCATGAATCAAGCCTTGAACCCACTTTACGATTACGGCAGTCGTGGACTCGCATATCTGACTCCTTTCATTTCATCGCTCGGATCACATGCTCCAATCGCCGGAGATTACGACATAGTGAATGGTCCGGCAATTGAATTTACGAGCAGTGCAGACCTTTTCATAACTGACCCGCCCTACGGGGATGCCGTCAAATATGAAGAACTCCTCGATTTCTTCATAGCATGGGTACGAAAGAGGAATATCCCTGAATTTAAAGATTGGATTTGGGACTCCCGCCGCGCCATAGCGGTCAAGGGAGAGGATCATGATTTCAAATTGGGGATGGTCGCCGCTTACAAGCGGATGGCCGAGCGTATGCCAGAGAATGGCCTACAAATTGTGATGTTTACCCATCAATCCGGCTCAATTTGGACGGACATGGCAAATATTGTCTGGGCTAGCGGGCTGCGAGTTACGGCAGCGTGGTATGTAGTAACCGAAACAGATAGCGCTCTGCGGGACGGGCAGTACGTCAAGGGAACAATTTTGCTTGTCTTGCGTAAGCGCCTAGAAACCATTGATACGGCGCGCGACGAGTTGGCCTATGAGTTGGCCGAAGAGGTTAAGAATCAGGTTGACTTGCTAACGGGACTGAACAAGGACGTCAAGGATTTGTACCGCGATGAAAACCTATTCGAGGACGCTGATCTGCAGATGGCCGGTTACGCGGCAGCACTGAGGGTGCTTACCCGGTACTGCACCATTGACGGTGTGTCGATGCCACATGAAGCCATGAGGCCGCGTGTGAAGGGCCAGACGACCATGATTGACGAGCTGATAGCGTTTGCTGTCAATATCGCTAACGAATACTTGGTGCCTGACGGAGTGGACCGTGCGGTTTGGGAAAAGAGTGCTGGCATCGAACGCTTTTATTTGAAGATGCTTGATATGGAGTCCAAAGACATTCACGTCCTGTCGAATTATCAGAACTTCGCCAAGGCGTTCAAGGTGCAGGACTACGGCGTGGTGATGGATGAGGTCAAGGCAAACCATGCCAATCTGAAAAGCGCCTCGCAGCTCGGCAAACGGGGCATGACGGCGGCCGAAGAGTTCGGCCCAACCTTGCTGCGAAGCGTGCTGTACGCCGTGCACCTGCTGCAGGAAGACAAGATAAAACCCGAGGACGTCTTGCACCAGCTCCGTGACTTGGTGCCTGACTACTTCCGCGAGCGGGAGCGTATTACTGCTCTTGCGGACTACGTGAGCAAGAAGACCGCGAAGACACGGCCGGACGAAAGCTCGAACGCCATGGTGTTGCGCGATCTGGTCCGGCGCGAGCGCGTTTGAATCTTCACGACGTTGTTCGCTCCAATGGCTCAGCTCGGTGACCTCACAGATCAGCAGCAGCTCTACTCGGCAATCCGCGAGGAAGTCGAGAAAGCATGTGGTATTGAGCGGCGTAAGCGCGGCTTCAATCTATCGGGTCGAGGGCACGAGCCTCGGATTACTCTGAATCGCAGGATGGCCGCGATTCTTCGGACTTGCGACATTCCTCGGGTCACTATCACTGGCTACGGGGCCAACAACTACTATCCCGCCCGAGTGTTTGAACGAGCAAAAGACGCATTGAACAGGCGACTTGGGTGGTGTCCATTCGCTCGGTCGAGTGACGGAGCTCTCTGCTTCGTCGAGCGTGCAGGCTCGGTGGCGAAGGAGCCCAAGCCGTGATCCAACGTTTTTCTTCCCTGCGTCAGCGCCTGGACCATGTGTTCCTTGCCGATCGACTCAAAGGTGCACGGTCCTACAAGCGGATCGCGGGGTACTTTCGCTCCTCCATCCTGGAACTGGTCGGCGAACAGATCGAGGAGATCGAGGACGTCCGTATCGTTTGCAACAGCGAGCTGGATCCGCATGACGTCATGGTGTCCAAGGCAGCGCGCGAAGTCGCGCTGAAGGAACGTTGGAATCAGGAGCCGATTGAGACCGAGGCTTTTTTCCATCGAGAACGCTACCGGCGCCTGTACAACTTGCTTAGCAGCGGCCGCGTGCAGATCAAGGTGGTGCCGAAGAACCGGGTCTTTCTGCATGGCAAGGCTGGCGTGATTACGCTGGCAGATGGGCGGCGCACCAGCTTCCTGGGCAGCATCAACGAAAGCCGCGCCGCGTTCGCGGAGAACTATGAGATTTTGTGGGAGGACCCCTCAGAGGAGGGTTGCCGTTGGGTCGACGAGGAATTCGATGCGCTGTGGGCCGAGGGGCATGACCTGCCCGATGCCATCCTCACTGAGGTCAAACGCATCGCCGAGCGAGTGGAGGTCACCTTCAAAGACCTGCCGGCCAAAGACCTGCCCGCGGCGACGATGGTGGAGTCCCCCATCTACCGTGGCGGCGAGCAACTGCAGCCCTGGCAGAGGTCGTTCGTCGCCACCTTTCTGCAGCACCGAGAAATTTACGGCAAGGCCAGGCTCCTGATAGCGGATGAGGTAGGGCTTGGTAAGACGCTATCCATGGCTACGGCGGCTTTAGTCAGTTCACTGCTGGGCGATGGCCCGGTGCTGATTCTGTGCCCGGCAACTCTGACCTTGCAGTGGCAGGCCGAGATGAAGGACCGTCTGGGAATTCCAAGCGGGGTCTGGGTGAGCAACCAGAAGTGCTGGCTGGACGCCGAGGGGCGCACGATCATGACGCGTGGTGCGGAGGACATCGCGCGCTGCCCTTTTCAGGTCGCGATCGTGTCCACCGGATTGATTGTTCACCAATCCACCGAAGCCAACGTGTTGAAGCGTGTACGGGTGGGCACGCTGATCCTGGATGAGAGCCATAAGGCTCGGCGCCGCGGGCAACTTGGCGTTGACGACCCGGAGCCCAATAACCTGTTGGCCTTCATGATGGACATGGCTCACAACGCCCGTCACGTGCTTCTCGGCACAGCTACACCGATCCAGACGGCGGTACGCGAGCTGTGGGATCTGCTGATGATCCTGAACCAGAACGCCGACTTCGTAATGGGCCGGGACCAAGCGTCGATCTGGCGGTTCTGGCAGAGGACGCACCCGATCATCACCGGCCGCGAATTCGTGCCCGATGAGGCAACAGCCTGGGACCTGCTGCGTTCGCCGCTACCCGCGAAGACCACACCGATGATGGATGTGATCTGCAGACCTCTGGTCCTGGCGATCCGAAACGACCTAAACCTGCCCGACGGCCAGTTTCACGTCTCTGACGCTTCGACAAGCCTGAGCCCTTTCACGCGTTCGGACCTGCAGGCGTTGGTCAAGACAAACTTCTTCCAGCGAAACAATCCATTCGTGCGCCATGTCGTTCTTAGGCGACGGAAGACACTCGAGGACGCTGGGTTGCTGGAGAAGATCGCTGTCGATGTCCATCCTGACCCGGAGGCACCGCCTGGAACCTATCCCGGCGTAACTTTCCTGGGCCGCGGCCTCATGACCAACCATCCTTTTGAGTTGGCCTATGAAGCTGCGGAGGCGTTCATTGCCATCCTCAGCCAGCGCACGAAGGGCGCGAAGCTGCTGCGGTCGGTGTTCCTACAGCGAATCTGTTCGTCGTTTCAGTCGGGGCGCCTGACGGTCGAACGCATGCTGGCGCGGCGGGTCGACACCAGCGGCGACAACCCGCAACTGGAGATGGTCGAGCTCGGCGCCCTGCAAACGCTGACCGATGAAGAGGTCGGATATCTCGAGGCGATTCGCGACGAGTTGACACGTGCGGAGGCGATCGACCCGAAGCTCAACGCCGTCCGTTGGTTCCTGAGCCAGCATCGAAGCGGTGGACAGACTTGGAGCGAGCTCGGCTGCATCATTTTTTCGCAGTATTACGACACCGCGCACTGGGTAGCCACTGAACTCGCCAAGGACTTCCCCGACAAGGTAGTCGCCGTGTATGCCGGCGCCGGCAAGAGCGGCCTCTTCCGTGACGGTGAGTTCATCGGCGTCGACCGCGACCAGATCAAGAAGTTGGTCAAGACCCGGGAAGTCCAACTGGTGGTAGCCACCGACGCAGCTTGCGAGGGCCTCAATTTGCAGACTCTGGGTACGCTCATCAACATCGATCTGCCGTGGAACCCATCGCGGCTTGAACAACGCCTGGGCCGCATCAAGCGATTTGGCCAAGCCCGCGATACCGTGGACATGCTCAACCTGACCTATCACGCCACACGAGATGAGGACGTCTACAACACGATTTCGTCACGGATGAAGGACCGCTTTGACATCTTCGGTGGGCTGCCGGATTGCATCGACGACGACTGGATCGAAGACATCCAGGAGTTCGAGGACCTGGCGCAGACTCATCTACATCTACGAGGTCAGGTTTCTAATATTTTCGAGGAGACCTGGGGATCGACCGTGAGCAGCGAACAAAACCGATGGGACGAGTGCACCCGGGTGCTGTCGCGGCGCGACATCCTGCAGGTGATGGGAGCTCCGTGGCGATGAACACATTTGCTCCTCCCTGCGCCATTGCGAGCATGCCGGAAGGCAACCGTACCTCTAGTTTTGAAAGTCCGGAATTCAGGGGGATGTCAGAAAGATTGCTCTGAAAGATCGGGGATATAGCCGAATCAGGCGGCAAGTTTGTCGTCAATCGAAACTTCCAGCCCAAAGAACTGATGGCTAAGCTCCAATTCGAAGAGTTGGCGGCCATCGCAAGAGTCGGCAAATTTCATCGTCGATCGCCATTTCAACCTCCTGTAGTTTTTCAAACTGTTGGCGGTAGGTGTCGAGGTGCATGCCTTTTCTTCGGCTGCCATGAGGACCTAAATGTCGGAGGATCTTCTGTCGCTTGATCGCTAGGCGCCCCAGCCGAGACTCGCTTTGCGACTCGTAGGACAGCCGGTGGCAGTGCCTGCAGCGAAAAGTTCTGTTGCCGAAGAACATCACGGAGCAGCGCTGCCGACATCCAGGGCACAGCATCATCACCCGAGTTCCCCCGAATCCACATGCGGCATGGCTCAGATCGATGGTCTCGTGCACGAGTAGGCCACCAACCGCGTAGGAAATCTCCATGTTGTTTTGTAATGTCCTGACCGAGATGGTCGATGTCGTCGCAAGCGTCTCAGGGTTCTTCCACCACCACATGCCTTGCCACGGAGTCCGAAATAGACCGGCTTTCTGCATCTGGCGAATATCCAAGCGCCTCGCATCTTCCACATGGCAGGCGTTTCCTGGTCGGCCAGCTCCCGCACGCAACCCTCCCCGGTTTTCGCTTCTCATTTCGGAATCAAGTTGAACCGGTAGCCGGCGAGACCGTAGGCGGCCTGGTTGAATAGATTGAGGTCGTATGGGCTGGCGCGCGTGAGAGCTGGTGCGCATTCAAGGTGCGTGACTTCAGTAGTGCACTTGGCGGACGAGTAGTGGTGGTCATGGAGTCCCGGTGGGAGTCCACATGTGGAGGAGGGTGTATTTACCCAAGCGAAGTTTGCTGGACCTCTGCCGTGGCGAGGCATAGCCAGTGCTTTTGCGCGAACGACGCGCAGCGAGACCGCCGGCAATATAGCGCGCTGGGTGATCCAGCGAAACGCCGTGGAGTGGCGGCAGCCGATGAGCGCCGCGATGGCGCGCGAGGTGGTACCGGCAGCTCTTAGCTCGCGGGCGCGAGCGACCTCTACGTCGGTGAACCGATGGAAGTGATTGGCCTCGCCCACCGGCTGCCCAAAACGGTTCGTGTGCCGCGGTATCAGCATGTTGCTGGACCCTTCCACGCAGGAGCGCTTAGCCGGCGGGGTGAGCTGCAGATTTCCTGCTCGTTCAAGGCGCTATGGGCTGTCTTGCGTGAAACACCGACACCGTGTGCCCCCGCACCGAAAATCCCCCAGCACAACCTGCACGCGGTGCACGCGGTCTGATCTTCTGCACCGTGTGCAACCACGTTCGCAGAGTGCGTTTGCCTGCACGCACTGTGTGTGTAGGGTACAAGGGACCGAGTGCGTGCAGCTGTGCACCCGGCTTGGCTGCACGTGGTTTTCACAGCTCACCCTCCGGCGTGAAAACACCAGCGGCGGTCTCATGCCCCTTTTCGGTCAAAGCCAGGCACTCACCCGCGTTGCGGTTGCTCATCAGATAAGTGTCCACTTTTACGAACCCTTCACCGAGCCACCGGTTGACCTCCTTCATGACGTCGGCCGACTTCAAACCCGCCGGCATACCCTCCATCGATTTCAGCGTGTTGAAGACGCTGTTGCTAGAGTTTTGTTTTGGACTGACCCGGCGCCCTTGTTTGATGGCCTGGTCCAAAAGGTTTAGCAGCATGTCGCGGTGATCCTCGGCTCGGGCACGCCCTTGGCGAACCGTGACGACATCGAACAGCTTGAGCCCGTCGTTCCACTTGATAACCGCCTCGGCGCCGGCCTTGGCGTAGTTCACCTTCGGCAGCGTGAGCACGATCTCGTCGCTGTCCTTGACCCTAGCCATGAACCAGCGAGAGCGGGCACTGTTGTGCCACCCGGTGCTGCCTGAATACCCCTTGGCCTCGCCAACCTCGGCCATGCTGCTGGCGGCGTCGACGTGGGACAGCAGCAGTACCGCCGACGCCAACCGCTTCAGGTGCGACATGAACTGCCGTACCTTCGCCCGGTCGTTTTCGTTCGCGTCGATCGCGTCGGATGCGTTGTCGAAGATCAACACCTTGGCGTCGATGCGTTTGACCTCCTTCGCCAACCACTTGAACCTCTCCGTCGTCCGGCCGTTGACCTTTTCCTCCCCAGCAAACAGCACGTTGTCGCTCTCGGTTGCGTCCAACACGTGGAGCCACCCTTCCAGATCAGAACGGGCAATCTTCAGCTTGCGCATGTACCGCGCGAAGCGCAGGTGCATCACGTCAAGGTTGTCCTCGGCGCTGTAGAGCACAACCCGGGTCCGCGGGATCTTCTGGTCAGGGTCGAACGGGTGCCGCCCCGTAGCCAGGCACAGTGCGATGTACACGGACATGTAGCTCTTGCCGGTGCCGCCATGCGCCGCGAACATCGTCACCACCTTGTCGGGCATCCAGCCCGGTATGACGAACGGAATCTCGGGCGGATCCTCCGGCATCCTTGACCAATCCAGCGCGACCGGGTGCCTATCCGTTTTGACCTCAACGCCCAAGTCTTCGGCCAGTTTCTCGGGCGTCCCACCGGTCTTGCCAGAAAGGCGCTTTAGCACCGAATCGACCATCGCCTGGGCATGGTGCAGTGCTGGCAATTCCGCCTTGACCATCTCTATCAGATCAGTGGCGGCGACCCCTTCGCTCTCGGCCATCTCGATCATGCCCAGGATGTAGTCGCGCTTGTCTCTGTCCACCGCCTCCAAGTCTTCGAACTCCGCTGCCCCGGCTGGGCTGCTACGCGATGGCACAGCTGCCGAGAGGCCCAGCTCAGGGTGCTCACGCTCGAACCACTCAAGCACCTGGGGGAACTTCAGCTCGCCGCCATGCCGGTGGTGGCAGCGGTAACCGTAACTGCCATCGCTGTTGAGCCGCACTGCGGCGCCGTTGTCGGCGCTGTCGGTGTGCTCGTACACCTTGCAGCAGGTAACGTCGTGCCATCCGTCAGACAGTGCGTGTTTGTATGCTCCGATGGCAGCGAAGGCGTCGAGCACCGGATCGCCACCAACAACCGCGTCGTGACGCGCAGGTTTGGCCCCATCGCAGTCGGTATGCTTGCTGATGTCGTCCGCACTGATGCCGAACGCCTCAGCGATCTGGGCTATGGTGTACTTGCGCTCAGGCACATATTCGAGCATCTGGCAGAGGTAACCATCAGCCCCAAACCGCTCGAGATACGCCGACTTGCGGTTGCTGCCCACTGGCAGGCGCACGTAGCGAGTCACGCCCTTCATGCCTGGATCTTTTCCCTCGACGGCCAGACCCTTGGCCACCATGGCGTTCACCAGGCCCTCGACAAGCACCTGGTCGGCCTCGCCACCGCCGGAGATGATGTACCCAACCTGGCAGTTCCCTGGTGAAGTCTCAAGCCGCCAGGATGGCGGCAGCGTCACCACGTCTCGCGGCACCTTGGTGCCGACGTCGTCGACTACGATGCAGCAGGTAACCCGGTGCAGCGCCTTGCGCCGCCTGGCCTTCTTGATGCCGTCCTCGACGGAAGGCTCGAACAGGCTGATGGTGAAGTAGGTGTTGCTGCGCGCTACCAGCGCGCGGGCCTTGTCGCTGTACCAGCCGCCGGCCCAGCACCGCGCCGATTGCTTGCGACTATGTGGGTCGAGCGTATCTGGTGACTCAGTGAACGCCGTGACGTGGGCGAGCATGTACTCGTCACCAAAGACATCGAGCAGGAACTGTTCGTTCGAAATCTGGATGCCGCTGCCGGGCGCGGCGGTGGATCCAGCTTTAGCTAATGGCGCATACCGCACCGTCTCTTGAAGTATCGTCATGGTTCTTTGATCTGATGTTTGAGGGGCCTCGGCTGTGGCGGCTGGGGCCTTTTCCTTCTTTGCTTTGCCATGAGGCGGATGAATTCGTTCTTCATGGCGGGGGCGTGCTCCAAGCCAGCAACAACGCGTTGAACTGGTAGATCAGTGCATCAGCCTGGCGGGCCTGCCACTGCGTGCCCACTGCTGCGGCTTTGTTCCAGGATCTCCCTGAAAGGGCATCGCGAATCGTGCGGCGCGCGACGCCGTACTTGTCAGCCAGCTCCTGCTGTGACCACCCGGCATCTCGCAGCTCGAAGGTCTCGTCGACCTGGGCCTGCGTCAGGATGGCCCTCTGGTGGTGGTCCCCCAGAAACAGCCCGCGCTCATTGCGTACCGGCCGCGTCACCGCCGGCCGCCTGTGACCTCTGCGGCCAGGTGCTCTAGGTCGACCAGGGCGATATGTGCGCGCGCAGTGATCAGGCACTTCGCATCGCTCGGCGTCAACGCTGTGGTGCCGGTCATGGCCGACCTCCTTCAAGCACTACGCACTTCGGGATCACCCCGGTGTAGAGTTTGATGAAAACGGCGTAAGGCACCCCTACCAACTCGGCCGCGTTCCTCCTCGCGGCGAGGTAGGAAACCCCACCCCTGCGATTTCGCTTCCGCCTGTCCGCCAGGCAGCAGATCACCAGCTCGCGGCACACCTCATGGATGGCCCTCTTCAAAGTTGGCTTTGCGTGCGGGGTGCGCTTCCCCAGCGGTGCGCCCGTGTGCTTGGCCAGCGTCCACTCGGCATCGGCAGCGACAGCGCGGTGGAAATCCTTCGACTGGTTGCACCAGTCGGCCTCGGCCTCGGCCCGGTACACCGCGATCAGGTGAGTCAGAAGTTCGACTGCGCCCGGCACGCGATGCACGCTCATTGAAGCGCTCCCGGTGCCTGCACCAGCAGCGGCCTAACACCGCCCTCTTCAGGGACTACCACGGGGTCTAGCAGCCCACTGGCCACGCTCAAGGCAACCTCGACGCAGAACACACCGTAGGCCTCGAGCGGCTCCTTGGCGGCAAGACGAAACTTCGCCAGCTCGAGGATGGCCTGCACCTCGGTGGCAGCCATGCGCATGTCGCTCGGGCTCATGCTGCACCCCCGACGCGGTGCTGCACGAGCCAAGCATCCAGGTCAGTGACGAGGTATCGGACGGCCGTGGCGAGCGTCACCCACCGTGGGCCCTTACCGGGCTTGCTCTCACGAAGGGCGCGCATGTCTGCGACGCGGGTGTTTCGGAGAAAGCTGGGACTCAGCCCAAGGTATTGGGCGGCTTCCTTTTCGCGAAGTGCTCGAGGCACGATCACGCTCGGCGGCCGATGCTTGCGCTGCGTGCTGGACTGGCTGGCTGTGTTCATGAGAGGGCTCCTAAGGCCCACCGTGGGCCTCTGCAGCCAACTATTTCGGGACAGAAACCTTCTGTCGATTTATGTCACGGATTCTTTTTCCGGCGTTCTCGGTAGTAGGCTTGGCGCACGTCCTCGATTTCCGGGAACGCCGCACGGCGCTCCAGAATGTTGCAGGCCTGGGTGATGCTGCTGGCCTTACCGCTCGCTATGAGACCCTCAACAGCTTCCACCAGCCCGTCTTTTCCTGATGCCGGCCGGCCGGGAGCCCCACCTTCCTGAAACGCTGGAACAAAATCCATGGCTAGCTGCCAAGCGAGCAGCTGCCAGTCAGTACCGCCTGGTTCCCCGTCCTCAGCGGGCCTTTGTGCCTCTGGATACGCTGCGATGAGCACATCCAGGAGGTTCAGGGCGGGTGCGTAGCCTTCGGTCTGCAGGTAGCTGCTGCGGAGCATGGCCTTGGCCGCCGTTGGGTCTGTGGGCGCCTCGGTGGCGTTGTTGACCCGGGTCTTCATGCTGCGTCCAGCAAGGCCACGGCCGCGCGCTTCTGGTGAGGTGCCAGATGCGCATAGCGCTCGGTGAGAGTGATGCTCGAATGGCCGAGGAGATCTCTCACCTGATACAGGTCCACGCCGGCCTGCACCAGGCGCGAGGCAAAGTCGTGGCGCTGATCGTGAAAGGTGAGGTCGTTCAGCTGGGCCCGCTCGATCAGCACCGCCCAAGACTTCTTCAAGGTGACGAAGGGCTTGTCGGTATCGGCGTTCACGAATACGAACGGCGCAAGCTTTACTGGCTCGCCGGCGGCCTTGGCCTCGCGTGCGGCTGCGTCGCGCTCGGCCGCCAGCTCTTGCAGCACGCCAACGGCGGTTGCGTTGAGCGCGATGTGGCGGGTCTTGTTGCCCTTGCTCGATGCCGCCGTGACGATCAGCTCAGCACGTTGGATTGAGACGTTCTCCCACCGCAGCTTGAACATTTCACCGCGCCGCATACCGGTGTTCAGCGCCAGGATGCACAGTCGGCGCAGGTACGCCGGGGTGTCCGGATGGTTGAGGGCCTGCATGAACCGGGCGCGCTCGCCCAGCTTGTTGCCCTGGTCATCGAAGATCTCTTCCTGCTCATCCCGTTGGCCAAGCCACCGCACGCGCTTGTCGTCGCCGATGAGGTCGCGCCCGAACGGTTTGAACGCAGGGTCGTCGAGGGGGTTCTTGTCGATGACACGAAACTCCACAGCCTTGTTCATAAGGGCGAGGAGGGCGGTGCGATCACGGTTCAGAGTCTGCGGGGCAATCTCCTCAGTCAGCCTATCTGAACGGTGAGCCACGACCTTTTGGATATCCAGGGTGGCCATGTCGTCGTCGAGGATGGGTTTCCAAGCGGAAAGGATGCGGTTTTTGGTGTCCGAGCCGCTCTTGGCGCGGATCAGGCAATCAGTCCAGTACCTGCCTTCGACGAACTTGCGCACCGTGCGCGACTCGGCCTTCGCGTCTTCGACGCGCACCTCGCGCTTTTCGCCAGCTGGGTCTTTGCCGCGTACCTTGTCGACCGCCAGCCTGGCGCGCCCCGGGTCGAATTGCTCCAGGGTGCCGATGGTCCAGGTCTGTCTCTTACCAGCAGCGTCGCGATAGTCATAGGCCCAGGACATCTTGCCGGTGGCGCCCACTCGTAAGATCAGCCCACGGCACTCGGCATCACGATAGGTTTTGCGCTCGCCAGTGGGTTTGATGTGTTCGGCGATGTAGGTTTTCGTGAGCTTCGCGGTGATGACTGCGGCCATGATGCGGACCCTTGCTTCGGTAGGGCAGGGAGCCCGTGGACTCCTGCCGGGACTCCACGCTAGAACAAGTGCAGTGAAGTGCGACTGAGTTCAAGGATATTCGACAGGGCAGGGGTCCCGCAAGGAATTTGCTGGGTGCATCGAAGTATTCAGGAGTCCAGCAAAGTGCTAAAAAGTGCTGCGAAGTACAACCCTGTACAAGCCAAAAAAGCCCCTATTTCGCTTTCACACGGCAGGGGTCGCAGGTTCGAACCCTGCACCGCCCACCAGCCCACAGCTGTGAAACAAGCCCTTGCAAGCGATTGCAAGGGCTTTTTTCTTGCTTCAAACAACCGCAGCTCATCGCATCTGCCGCGTGATCGGGTCCCGCGCTGTCTTCAGCGGGCAGAGAGTCCTAGAAGAATCGAGCGATCGGTCTGGGCGCATCAGCGGGGAACGCTGTTCAGGGACCAGTCGTAGTCGAGGAATGCAATGTCGAAACGCCCGCTGCGAAGCCGCTCCCGGCCCGCAGGGGAATCGGACAGGCGTTCGGCGTGCAGGCCGGCAAACGCCTGCAGGGAGGTGATGCCCCGGTCGCCTCGCTTGAAGTCGTCGGCGTACCAGTCAAAGATGCGCGACAGCTGCAGCCGCCCCCGGGTTTCATCAAACCGGTTGCGCGTGCGGTCGGCCATGAAACGGTTCGTCTGCTCTTCGAGTTGGGCGTCGATGCGGCTTGCCTCGAAGGCTTCTTCGCGCAACATCGGGCAACCGATGGACGCACAGTTCACCGCGAAATGCACCCTGGGGTCGTCGTACACGCCCCGCTTGCGCAGCATGCCGTGTTCGATGTCGTCCAGCGACACCTTGCGGCCCAACAGGGCAATCCATGTCGGCTTCCAGGGACTGGAAAGGAGGCTGCCCAACGCCTTGATCGATGTCAGGTCCGGGTATTTGGTGAGGATCAGTTCGACCGTGAACGCGTTGTAGGCGTTGATCAGGAACGCCTGGCGCTGCGCGGGCGAAAAGGTCGAGAAGGCGTCTTCGGTGATGGCCGAGAGGGACGACAGATAGGCCGTGAGCGCACCGCGGTCCTGCGCGAAGCCTGCGTAGCGAACCTGCGAGGCCTGCCCGCCACGAAGCAGCACGACATGCCGTTTGAGCAGACCGGTCCAGGCGGCGTGGGTGTGATCGAAGCTTGCAGCATGGCTCTGGCCCATGGGCCACAAGGCCGGCAGGCACCCGGCAGTGAAGAGCAGGAACTGGCGTCGGCGGGGGGTCATGACAGCGCTCACGGTCGCGGGCGCCGTGGTTGCGCGCGAGGTGGGCGTTGAAGGGGTTTTCATCGGGCTTGCCTTGACGGGTTGAAAGGGAGGGAAGGGCACTGGTTTTACGAAGCCGCAGGCCTTTCGGTTACAGGCAGTGCAGAATCCCGGGCCGACCATGCCTTTGGTCGGCACTGGTTCCAACCATCCCCCATCTGTGTAACCAAAGCAGCAGCTGCCACGAAATGCCCATGGAGACAGGTCACAACGACTTCGAAGCCAGCCTCAAACCGCTGTGGCTGCGCGCGCAGCAGGGCGACGAGGTGGCTTACCGCGAGGCGCTGGAGAAGATCGCGGTGCGCATTCGTGGATTCCTGCGCCGGCGCATGCAGTCGACGCCGGATGACATCGAAGACCTGGTCCAGGAAACGCTGCTGGCGCTTCATCTGCAACGCGGGACCTTCGATCCGAGCTTGCCGGTCAGCGCCTGGGTCACGGCCATCGCGCGCCACAAGCTGGTCGATCTCTGGAGGCGCCGTGGGCGTCGGGAGAACCTCCACGACGCGCTGGACGATGTGGACGAGGCCTTGCTGGCCGCCGAGCCGGTCGAGGATGGTGCACAGCGCGACCTTGAAAAGCTGCTTGCGGCGTTGCCGGATGTCCAGCGCCAGGCCATCGAGTTGACGAAGATCGAGGGCCTGTCGGTGTCCGAGGCATCGAAGCGCACCGGCATCTCGGAATCGGCGATCAAGGTGCAGGTGCACAGAGGATTGAAGCGGCTGGCGCAATGGGTGAAGGACACAGGAACATGAAAACACAATCGTTGATCGAGATGTTGGCCAAGGGCGCAGGGCCTGCCCCGCAGGCGCCCGTGCTGCGGCGACTGGCTCCGGTGATGGCACTCGGCCTGATCGCCAGCGCCTTGTTCGCCCTGGTGAGCATGGGATCGATCCCGGCGGCCATGTGGGCCACCTCGGCGCCCTGGCTCAAGCTGATGTACGGCGCCAGCCTGGCGCTGGCGGCGGGCTGGCTGACGGCTCGGCTGTCCCGGCCGGTGGCGCGCACCCGTTGGCCCGTGCGGGCCGTGTTGGCCGTTTTTGCCACCATGCTGGCCCTGGGCGCGCTCACGCTGGTGACCAGCGCGCCGGACCAGCGCTTGGCGGCGCTGTTTGGTGAAACCTGGCTGAGTTGTCCCAGGAACGTGGTGCTGCTGTCGCTGCCGGCGCTGGCCGGCGCTTTGTGGGCCTTGCGCGGGCTGGCACCCACCGAGCTCAGGTCCGCCGGCTTCCACGCCGGGTTGATGGCCGGTGCTCTGGGCGCCATGGGCTACTCCCTGGTGTGCCCCGAGGTCTCGGCCACGTTCGTGGCGGTCTGGTACTCACTCGGCATCTTGCTGACAGGGCTGCTGGGCGCAGTCCTCGGGCCGCGGCTGCTGCGGTGGTGAGGCAGCGACAACGCCCCTGGCGGTATTTTTCTGTCGGGCTGTAACAAACAGGCGGTGGTGAACGACTGATGGCGTCCGACCTTCAACATCACCAGCCCGCCCCATGCACGACACCCTGCCGCTGCTCAAAGCCACCGACTTTCCCGCCATCCGGCGCCAAGCCCTGAACACGCTGCAGGTCAACCTCGGTTACCGCTGCAACCAGTCCTGCCTGCATTGCCATGTCAACGCAGGCCCCAACCGCACCGAAATGATGGACGGGGCAACCGTGGACCTGGTGATCGAGGTGCTGCAGGCCCGGGGCATCACCACGCTGGACCTCACGGGCGGCGCGCCAGAGCTCAGTGACCACTTCAGGCGGCTGGTGGTGGCGGCCCGGGCCCTGGGTGTCGAGGTGATCGACCGCTGCAACCTGACCATCCTCAGCGAGCCCGGGCAGGAGGACCTCGCTGCCTTCCTCGCCGGGCAAGGCGTTCAGGTGGTGGCCTCCATGCCGTGCTATTCCCCGGCCAACGTCGATCGCCAGCGCGGCGACGGCGTGTTCGACCTCAGCATCACCGGGCTGCAGCAACTCAACGCGCTGGGATACGGGGTGGAGGGCAGTGGCCTCACGCTGAACCTTGTCTACAACCCTCAAGGCCCCTCACTGCCACCGCCGCAGGGTGCGCTGGAGGCCGACTACAAGCGCGAGCTGCTGCAGCACTTCGGCATCCGCTTCAACCACCTGTTTGCACTGACCAACATGCCGGTGCAGCGTTTCGGCAGCACCCTGGTGTCCAAGGGAACGTTTGGCGCTTACATGCAGCTGCTGAAGCAGTCGTACCAGGCCGACAACCTGGACACCGTGATGTGCCGCTCCATGATCAGCGTGGACTGGCAGGGCGATCTGTACGACTGCGACTTCAACCAGATGCTGGGCCTGCCGGCCCGCCTGGGCAAGACCTGGCGCCCGCAGTTGCGCGACCTGCTGCAGGCCGATCCCGAAGGCGAGGCCATCCGGATCGCTGACCACTGTTACGGCTGCACCGCAGGCCAGGGCAGCAGTTGCGGGGGTGCGCTGGAGTCGGCTGACACCGCCACCGCAACCGTGGCCGTTCATGTCGTGCACACCGGTACCCCCCAATCCGTGACTTCAGGAGCGACCCCATGACCGCGTTCACCCGCTGGCTGGCCAGCCTGTTGCTGCTGCTCGCAGCCTTGCCTGCGCACGCGCAAGGTACGCCCTTGAAGTTCGGTGTCGGCCTGTTCCAGCCCGACCGCGAGCGCAACGACGCCACCTACCGGCCGCTGGCCCAACACCTGTCCCGGCGCCTGGGCCGCCCGGTGGAGCTGCGCACGGTCGACAGCTGGGAGGGCCTGGCCAAGTCGCTGGCCAATGGTGAAACCGACCTGGCCTTGATGGGTCCGTGGGGCTATGTGCTGGCCAACCAGGCGGCCAATGCCCAGGTGGTCTCGACCATCCTGTACGAAGGCAAGCCCGAATATTTCGCGATGATCGTCACCCATCCGGACTCGGGCATCAATTCGGTGGCCGATCTCAAAGGCCGGACCTTCGCCTTTGGCGACAAGGGCTCCACCTCCGGCTACCTGATCCCGCTGCACTTTTTCATGAAGCAGGGCATCGACCCCGCGAAGCATTTTTCTCGCGTGCTGCACACCAAGCACCAGGCGATCCAGACCCAGGTCACCGCCGGGCAGATCGACGCCGGCGCCGACTACAACCGCAACCGCGACGCGATGATCGCGCAGGGCCTGATCAAGGCCGAGCGCTCCAAGATCATCTGGCAGTCCGACCCCCTGCCCAACGACGCGTTTGCCGTCAGCGAAGCGCTCCACCAGGACAAGGCCTTCGTGGCGCGACTGCAGGCGGCCCTCGCCGAGGTCGGCCCCTTGCTCAAGGCGCAGCCCGCACTGATGCCGCCGAGCTACACCGGCTTCATCAACAGCGACAACCGGGCCTATAAGCCGATTCGTGACGCAGGTCTGGCCACCGGCACCCTGCAGCCCAGGTGAACGCGCTGCCGATCCAGCGGACGTTCTGGCCATTGCCGTGGTCGGGCCGCACGCGCTTCCTGCTGCTGGTGCTTGCCTATGGCCTGCTGGTGGCTGCCTGCCTGGGCAGCCTCTGGGTCGCGGGCGAGTTGTCGCTGGGCCGCAACCCCGTGGCCAACCTGATCAAGTCGATCGGGGAGTTCGCCTACCCGAGCTTTCTGGATGTGTGGTTCGGGCCCGAGCGGCTGGAATACCGCAGCGACGACGGCACCCTGTTGCGCGTGGAAAACCGCCGCGTGGTGGAGGCCGATTTTCTGGCGGCGCTGGGGCGTGCCACCTGGGTCACGTTCCAGATCGCCACCCTGGGCTCGCTGCTGGGCGCCTTGCTGGCCCTGCCGTTGGGTCTGCTGAGCGCGCGAAACCTGGGCGCGCCGCGCTGGCTGGCCTGGGCGAGCAAAGGTCTGCTCGACGTGCTGCGCGCCATTCACACGTTGGTGTTCGGCCTGGTGCTGGTCGGCATCGTCGGCCTGGGCCCGACCGCCGGCATCCTGGCCATTGCGCTGCACTCCATGGGCACCTACGGCAAGCTGTACGCGGAGTCGGTCGAGTCGCTGGACATGGGGGCCGTCCACGCGGTGCAGGCCACCGGCGCGTCGCGCACCCAGGTCTTCTTCAACGCCGTGTGGCCCGCCGTGCTGCCCCAGTTCGTGTCGAACCACCTCTACATCTGGGAGTTCAACATCCGCGACTCGACCATCCTCGGCCTGATCGGCGCGGGCGGACTCGGCTTGCTGATCTCCGAGGCGGTGAGCCTGTTCCAGTGGAGCCGCCTGGCCACCATCCTGCTCGTCGTCATCGCGCTGGTGGTGGCGTTCGACAGCTTCTCGCGGCGCATCCGCCAGGCTTTGCTGTGAGCGCCGGAACACTCGACATCCACATCCGTGATCTGGCCGTGAAGGCCGGTTCCCGGACCTTGCTGCGGCTGGACGAACTGCACATCGGTGCCGGCGAGCGGGTGGCCATCGTCGGGCACAACGGCGCGGGCAAGTCGACCCTGCTGCGCGTCATCGGCGGCCTGCTTGAGCCTGCCGAGGGCTCGGTCAGTGTGCTGGGGCGACCTCTGCGGGAACCGGTGTCCGACGCCGCGCTGCGCGCCTGGCGATGCGAGGTGGGCCAGGTCATGCAGGGGCTGCACATGGTGTCGCGCCTGAGCGCGCGCGAGAACGTGTTGATCGGTGCCCTGGGACGCCTGAGCGGCTGGCGCAGCTGGAGCCGGCTGTACCCGGCGGCGCTGGTGGACGAAGCCAACCAGGCGCTCGCCCTGGTCGGCCTGCAGGGTCGGGGCGATGCCCGCACCGACCGTCTCTCGGGCGGTGAACGCCAGAAGCTCAGCATTGCACGGCTGCGCCTGCAGCGCCCGCGCCTGATCCTTGCCGACGAACCCACGGCCAATCTGGACCCGGCCGCCGCCGCCGATGCCTGCCATTGGCTGGGCAGCATCGCGCCGGGTGCCACCCTGATCACCGTGGTGCACCAGCCCGCGCTGCTGCCGCTGCTGGCCGACCGGGTGATCGGCCTTCGCGACGGTGCGCCGGTGTTCGACCTGCCGATCGCCGAGGTGGGGGTCGATCGTTTGCAGGCGCTGTACGAACCCGGCCCGACGCCCGCTCCCACTTCCCCTCAAACCCAGGCTCCAACCTCCCGTCCGGACCCGGCGCCGGCGCTGATGGCCTGTCGGCCCACCTTGCAAGGAAACACACCATGACCCTGGATGCACCCACGCTCGAGGCCGCGCCGGCGGCCGCCGGCCGAAGCTGCCCACTGCACTACCGCTACGCGCCCTCGGTGTTTGCCAGCGAGGCGCCGGAACACCTGGCCCATCTCGACGTGCTCTATGTCGTGGGCGGCCTGTACGGCAACGAGGCTGCGCTGCAGCGCGTGATTGAACTGTTCGGGCAGGAGCGCGGGCGTGCCCGCATGGTCTTCAACGGCGACTTTCACTGGTTCGACGCCGATCCCGCCGTGTTCACCCGCATCCAGCAATCGGTGCTGCGCTTCGATGCGCTGCGTGGCAATGTCGAGACCGAGCTGGCCGACGAGAACGCCGACGCCGATGCCGGCTGCGGTTGCGCCTACCCCGACTGGGTGGGCGACCAGGTGGTCGAACGCTCGAACCGCATTCACACAGCGCTGCGCAGCTGCGTCACGCCCGGGCAGCAGCGCGAACTGCGGTCCCTGCCGATGTGGCAACGCGCCGACGTCGGCCCCCTGCGCCTGGGCCTGGTGCACGGCGACGCGCAGTCGCTCGCCGGCTGGGGCTTTGCCCAGGAGCATCTGCGCGACGCCGCGCACCGCGAGGAGGTGGAGCGCTGGTTCGACCAGGCCGGCGTGCACGCCTTTGCCAGCACGCACACCTGCCTTCCCGTGTTCCAGCGCCTGAGGTCGGGACCGGACGCCCACGCACGCTGGGTGTTCAACAACGGCGCCACCGGCATGCCCAATTTCCAGGGCGATGCGGCGGGCCTGATCACCCGCATCGCGCTCGCGTCGTACACGGGCGCCGAGCGTCGCTTCGGCGTGGTCGAGCGCGGTGTCCATGTCGACGCCATCGCCATCGAGATCGACAGCACCGCCTGGCAGCGGCAATTCCAACGGTTGTGGCCCGAGGGCAGCGACGCCCACGCTTCGTACTTCAACCGCATCCAGCACGGTCCGGCTTACCAGCTGCAGGACGCCGTGCGCCACGAGGAGAACTGAACCATGCTCGCCATCATCGGAGGCACCGGCCTCTACGAACTCGACGGCCTCGACATCCACGATCGCCTGGGCGGCGACACGCCGTTCGGCACGCCGTCGGGTGAGGTGTTGCGCGGCACCCTGCACGGCCAGACGGTGCTGTTTCTCGCGCGCCACGGGGCCGGTCACCGGCTGCTGCCGCACGAGGTGAACTACCGCGCCAACGTGTACGCGCTCAAGCGTGCCGGCGCCACCATGATGCTGGGCTTCTCGGCCGTGGGCAGCCTGGCCATGCAGGTCGCTCCCGGCGACCTCGCGATGCCCGAGCAGTACATCGACTGGACGCGGGGTGCGCGCGAGCGAACCTTCTTCGGTGGCGGCGTTGCCGCGCATGTGTCCACCGCCAAGCCAGTGAGCAGCGCACTGGTCGATGCGGTCATGGCCGCTGCCGACAAGGCTGGCCTCACAGTGCACCGCGGCCTGACCTACGCCTGCGTGGACGGTCCCCGCCTGGGCACCCAGGCCGAGAGCCACCTGCTGCGCCAGATGGCTTGCCACCTGGTGGGCATGACCAATGCTCCCGAGGTGTTTCTGGCGCGCGAGGCCCAGATGGCCTATGCCACCGTGGGCCTGGTGACCGACTACGACTGCTGGCTCGACGACCCCACGCAACACGTCAGCGTGTCGGCCGTGTTCGAGCTCTACGGTCAGAGCCTGGCCAAGGCACGTCGGTTGCTGGACGCGCTGCTGTCGCAGACGCTCCCGGTGCCCGAAACCTCGATCCGGACAGCGCTCACCGGGGCGCTGCTCACGCCCGACGACGCGATGTCCGAGGCCCAGAAGACATGGGTGTCCCAGCTCCGGTCCTGATCCCGGAAAACGCGGATCGGGTCCGGCACCTCACAGGCCCAGCACCACCGGCTCCAACGCGTCGGACGCGCCGCTGATGCGTCCGATGGCTGCGGTGTGCCGGTAGCCGGCCGCCTGCAGGGCACGGATGCAGTCGGCGGCGCGGTCGGCCGGCACGCTGGCGAGCAGGCCGCCGGCCGTCTGCGGGTCGAACAGCAGCGGATAGCGTGGGTCTTTCACGAAGTCTTCGGCGTTGCGCAGGGCGCGGCGCAGCCGCACGTTGGCCGGCTGCAGCGAGCTGACAATGCCCGCTTCGATGCATTCCAGCGCGCCGTCGAGCAAGGGCAGGGCGCCCAGTTGCAGCTCGGCGTCCACGCCCGAGGGGCGGGTCATTTCCACCAGATGCCCCAGCAGGCCGAAACCGGTCAGGTCGGTGCAGGCGGTGGCGCCGTGCTCGCGCAGGATCCGCGCGCCGACCTGGTTGGACACCACCATGGAGGTCAGTGCCGCATCGATCCAGCGGCCCTTGGCGGCGTGGCGCGCGTGGGCCGCGAACAGCGTGCCGGTCCCGATGGGCTTGGTGAGCAGCAGCACGTCTCCCGCTTGCATGCCGCCCTTGCGCATGACGCCGTCCATGTTCTCGTCGATCAGTCCGTTGATGGCGAAGCCCAGCGCGAGTTCGCGGCCCTCGCCGGTGTGCCCTCCGACCAGGCTGCAGCCGGCGGCGTTGAGCACCTCGACCGCGCCGGTCATCATCTGCAGCAGCAGGTCCTCCACCTTGGATTCCAGGCCTGGTGGCACGGTGGCGATCGCCGTGGCGGACTGGGCTTCAGCCCCCATGGCAAAGATGTCGCCCAGGGCGTGATTGGCCGCGACCTTGCCGAACAGGTAGGGGTCGTCGATGAAGCTGCGGAAGAAGTCCACCGTGTGCACCATGGCCTTGCCCGGTGGCACGCGCACCACGGCGGCGTCGTCGGGCGAGTGGAGCCCGATCAGCACATCGTCGCGCTCGACCGGTTGCAGGTTGCTCAGCGCGCGGCTCAGGATGCTGGCGCCCACCTTGGCACCGCAGCCACCGCAGCGCATGGCAATGGCCGAGATGGCCTGGCGGGATTCTTCGGCGCTCAGCGCCAGGCTGCTGGCCGGTGCGGCCGACGGGGCGGCACCGGGCGCCATGGCCGGCAGCTCGGTGAATCGGCGCATGAATCGGCGATCGATCCAGTCTTTCCAGGTCCAGACCCAGGCACCGGCAAACCCGATGGAGCCGCGCGAGGCCACGGCGTATCGATTGCCGGTGGAGATCAGCGCCAGCCATTGGCGTTGCGGGTTGAATGCCACCGGCGGCTGGCCACGCAGGCACAGACGCAGGTTCCTCGCCAGCGGCGGGCCCATGCGCACGGCGAACACACCGGCCTTCTCCAGCGGGCGGTCGGTGAACGACGCCACGTCGCCGGCAGCGAAAACCTTGGGGTCGTCCAGCGTCTGCAACCGGTCGTTGACCTTGACGAAGCCGTTGTCGTCCAGTGCCAGGCCGGTGCCTTGCAGCCATGCCGGCCCGCCGGCTTGCGTGACCCACATCGTTTCGTCGGCATCGAAGCTTCGGCCGTCCTGCGTGTGCAGGCCGCCTGGCGAGAGCCGATCCACCTGCGCGTGCGTGTGCACCGCCACCTGGCGCTCCTGGAGCACGCGGGCAAAGCGCGCACGCACCCCGGGGTTGTGCGTCGGCAGGATCGAGTCGCCCGCCGTGAGCAGGACAAAGTGCAGCCAGTCGGGGTTGCGACCCAGCTTCTGCAATTCGCTGCGCAGGCGGTACTGCATGGACAGCACCAGTTCAACGCCGCCCGCACCGCCACCGACCACCGCGATCGTGAAGCGGCCGCGCAGTTCGCGCACGCGCTCCAGCAGCTTGAGCCAGCGCAGGTTGAACTGGGCAATCGGCTTCACAGGCACGGCGTGGGCCTGTGCGCCTTCCACCTGTCGCACATTGGGGGTGGAGCCGGTGTTGATGGACAGCAGGTCGTACGGCACCGGAGGCCGATCCTTGAGCAGGACGCGCTGGCTGGTCCGGTCCAGGCCCGTGACTTCGCCGTGGATGAAGCGCGCACCGGCGAACGAGGCCAGGCGGCCCAGGTCGATGTGCACCTCGTCAAAGCTGTAGTGGCCCGAGATGTAGCCGGGCAGCATGCCGGAGTAGGGCGTGTCGATGTCGGTGCAGATGAGGGTGATGCGCAGGCCGGGCTCGGGCTGCATGGCCAGCATGCGAAGCACGACGACATGGCTGTGGCCGCCGCCGACGAGCACGAGGTCGCGCAGGATGGGTTGTTCTGAAACTTGCATGGAGGGAATGTGGAGGCAATGACGGCCCATCATAGGCATGCGGCCTGGGCGGGTGCCGCGCTGCCTTGCAGGCGAACCTCGTTCGAGAGATGGCCCGCCCGCTGCGAGCCGGGCCATCCCGTCACCATGCGCCCGATCGGCGCCGGTTGGCCGCCGCGCGCTCAGCGCGCCTGTCGGCTGGCGATCCAGGCGTCGATCGAGAGCTTTCCCGGGCCGTGTGCCATGAGGTAGAGCAGCACGGCAGCCCAGGTGCCGTGGGTGGGGTAGGCGTCGGGGTAGACGAAGAGCTGGATCACCATCGTCATGACCAGCAGGCCCAGGGCCGAAAGGCGGGTGGCCAGGCCAAGCAGGATCAGGACGGGCAGGATGTGTTCACCCAGCGCCGCCAGCACCGCTGCCAGCTCGGGCGACAGCAGGGGCAGCTTGTACTCCTCCTTGAACAGGAAGACCGCGTTCTCGGACAGGCGCGGCACACCCAGCGTGAAGGTGCCGCTGACGATGTCGATGGCCAGGCCCTCGATCTTGGTCTGGCCCGATTTCCAGAACACGGCGGCGATGGAAAAGCGCGCGATGAAGGCGAGCAGCGTGTTGGGCAACCGGCCCATCAGGCTGTTCACGCTGTGCAGCAGCGTGGTCAGGCGCCCCGTCGGGCCGCTGGTGGTTGGGCCTTCGGTGGAAGTCAGGGTGTTCATGGGGGTCTCCTGGGTGGTGGTGAGCGAACGGGGACGCGTGTTTCGGTACAGGCTCAATGCCGGCGTTGTGCGCCGATCAGCAGTTCGTGGCGGATCAGCACCGCCAGGCCCTGCGACGGGTCGAAGCCTGGTTCGGCGCTGAAAGCCTGTTCCATGGCCGCACCGAAGCCGGTGTTGTCCAGCAGGGCGGCCAGCAGCGCCGCCAGGCCAGGGTCGGCCTGCAGCACCATCACGTTCAGCCCGCTGCGAAAGACCAGGGCCGATTCGGACCGCGCCGGATCGACGTCTTGCATGGCGAGGCCGCTGGCGGGCTGGTGGGCCGCCCAGAGCGACACCACCGCGTGTGGCGATTGCAGCAGGTGCAGGCTGGGATGCAGTTGCCATCGCAGCAGGGGCAGCCGCTCGACATCGGCCAGCAGCCTGGCGACGGCGGCGGTTTCCATGGCCGCTGCGTCGGCCGCGTGCAGTGCCTGCAGGCGCTGCCATTCCAGTTGCGCCACATCGGCCAGATACGGCAGGCCGGCGGCGGGTGGAAACTGCGCGACAAACCACGGGAGCTCATCGCCATAGTGGGCCAGCACGCGGGTGCGGGGCGGGTGGGCATGCACGAAGACCTGGGCCATGGCGCGGAAGAATGTTTCGCCCACCAGTTGCAGCGTCACTGGAAAGGTGCAGGCCAGTGCGTCCACCAGCGAGACGACCACATTGTTGCGGTGCACGGCCAGGCGCTTCGCGGGATCGGTGTGGTTCCAGGTGGTCAGGCCGGTGGGCACTGCCATCGCGGGTTCGAGCAGAACCCTTGCCCAATGCTGCTGCGTGTTCATGGGCAGGCCACCTGCTCCGTTGCGCAGCGGGTTTTGGCACGGAGGTCAGGCCCGGCCTGGCTGGCGCTGCATGCAATGGCCGACAGGTGCTGCTCGGCCAGGCGCGCCTCCTGCTGCAGCACCTCGAATGCAGGCAGGTCGTTGTCGCGCTCGATCAGCGTGGGCAGCGGGCCGGTGATGGCCAGCGCGGTCTCGTACAGCGCCCAGACCGCTGCGGCCACCGGCGCGCCGTGGGTGTCGATCAGCAGGCGGTCGCCGGCGGCATCAACGTCTTGCGCGAAGCCTGCGAGGTGGATTTCGCCGGCAGCGTGGCAGGGCAGTTCGCGCAGACTGCGTTCGGGGTCGCGGCCGTGGTTGGTGCTGGACACATGCACGTTGTTGACATCGAGCAGCAGGCCGCAGCCGGTGCGGTGGATCACCTCGCGCAGGAAGTCGCCCTCGCTCCAGGTCGAGCTGATGAACTCGACATAGGTGGACGGGTTCTCCAGCAGCAGGGTGCGACCCAGGCGGTTCTGCACCAGGTCGACGTGTTCGCACACGCGTTGCAGTGTGGGCAGGTTGTAGGGCAGGGGCAGCAGGTCGTTGAAGAACACGCCCCCGTGACTGGACCAGGCCAGGTGCTCGGAGAACACGGCCGGCTGGTAGCGCTGCACCAGGCCGGCCACGGCTTCCAGGTGGACGGTATCGAGGGCGTCAACGCCGCCGATGGACATGCCCACGCCGTGGATGCTCAGTGCATGACTTTCGCGGATGCGGGTGAGGTGGTGGTGCATGGGGCCGCCGGCCACGAGGAAGTTTTCCGCGTGCACCTCGAAGAAGCCCACATCCGGGCGGTGCTCGTGAACATGGGCGAAGTGTTCGGGTTTGAGGCCCAGTCCCGCGCGCTGCGGCAGTGGCCGGCGATCGGCGGGACGCGGGCGAGGGAGCGTGACCGGAGGAGCGCAGAAGGATGGCGAAACGGGAGGGCCGTTCATGGCGTCTTCTCCGGTGTCGGGTGTCCGTCGGTCACGCGCGGGGGCTCAGGCCTTTTCCTTGAATTCCTTGAGCTGGCCGAATCCGGTGGGCGACTTGGGCGAAGCGGTCTTCTCGCAGCTGCCCTTGGGCACCAGCGACCAGGCATTGCCCTGGTAATCCACTTTCGATGTGCCGGCGCAGCTGGTGCCGGGGCCTGCGGCGCAATCGTTCTTGCCTTTGAGCGCAACGCCGAAGCACTTCTCCTTGTCGGCGCTCTGTGCAGCAGCGGGGCTGGCAGCCAGTGTCAAGGCGGCGCCCATGGCGAGGGCGAGGGCCGCGCCCGAGGCGATCTGTGCGGCGTTGCGGCGGGTCATGTGTTGGTTCATGGTGATCTCCTGAAAGTGCTGGAAGGTGGATGGGGGAAGGTGCTCGCCAACCGGTTGGGCTCGCAGGGTGTAGTCGCCGCAGCCGCGGGATCGTTACAGCGACCGGCAAAAGTTTTTGCGGGCCGGCAAGTCCGGACGGGCTGGCGCGCGCCTGCGCGACCGGCAGCCAGTCGCCGGCACACACAGCGCAGGTTCGAGCCCTGCACCGTTTCCTGCCCCCGGTTGTGAGTCCGGCCCTTGCGAGTGTTCGCAAGGGCTTGTTTCACGGCTGCTGCGGATCGGCCGGTGGACTCGATGCGGCGGCGCGCAGCTTGTCCTTCTTGCTCGGGCGTTTGCCCTTGATGCCGCCACCCGGCTCGCTCACCGGCGCCTCTTCGGTGGGTTCCAGTCCGGGCACCACTTCCAGCGGCAGGCTCAGCCCCTGGCGTTTTTCGATCAGGCGCCAATGGGCCATGCTGGCGGGTGTCACGAAACTCACGGCCAGGCCGCTGGCGCCGGCGCGGCCGGTGCGGCCGATGCGGTGCACGTAGTCCACCGCCGAGCGGGGCAGGTCGTAGTTCACCACCACCGGCAGCTGGCTGATGTCGATGCCGCGCGCGGCCAGGTCGGTGGTCACCACCACGTCCCAGCGCTTTTCCTTGAATTCCTCCAGCGCCTGCTTGCGCGCACCCTGGCTCAGGCCGCCGTGAAAGGAGGTGGCGAACAGGTCTCCCTGGTGAAGTTTGGAAGCCACCCGTTCGGCCGCGTACTGCGTGGCCACGAACACCAGCACGCGCTGCCAGCCCTGGGTCTTGATGAGCTGGCGCAGCAGCTGGGTGCGGCGCGTGCTGTCGACGAGAAAAGCCTGCTGCAGGATCACGGCTTCCTCGACGGGCGCAGCCGGCACGTCGATGCGCACGGGGGCGTGCAGCAGCTGCCCGGCGAGTTCCTGCACGGCTGGGGGGAAAGTGGCCGAGAAGAACAGGTTCTGCCGCGCCGCCGGCAGCAGCGCCAGCACGCGCTGGAGTTCCTCGGCAAAGCCGAGGTCCAGCAGGCGGTCGGCTTCGTCGAGCACCAGCAGCTCCACGCTGCCGAGCTTCAAGGCGTTGTGAGCGACCAGGTCCAGCAGGCGCCCCGGCGTGGCGACCACCACATCGGCGCCCCCGCGCAGGGCCAGCATCTGCGGGTTGATCGAGACGCCGCCGAACACCACGGCGGTTCTGGCGGTGCCCGGCAAATGCTGCGCCATGCTGCGCACGACCTCACCCACCTGTGCTGCCAGCTCCCGGGTGGGCACCAGCACCAGGGCGCGCACCCGTCGGGGCGCCTGGCCGATTTGCGGCAGCAGGCGTTGCAACAGGGGCAACACATAGGCGGCGGTCTTGCCCGATCCGGTCTGTGCCGTGGCGAGCACATCGGCACCGGACAGGGCGGCGGGCAAAGCCGCCTCCTGGATGGGCGTGGGGCGGGAGAAACCGAGGTCGGTGGCGGCTTGGGCGAGGGCGGGCGCGAGGCCCAGGGCTTGGAATGGCATGGCGTTGGATGGGTTCGGCCCAGTGTAGCGGCCGTGCGTGCCCCGGCGAGGGCGGCGCGCTAGGATCCAGCCCCATGAAGAACAAACTCTCCAGCGGTGGACTCGTCTATTCCACCGATGCCGGGCGCATGTGCCCGGCGTGCCGTCAGCCGGTGGCGAGCTGCGTGTGTCGGGAGGCCCGGGCGGTGCCGACGGGCGATGGCGTGGTGCGTGTGTCGCGCGAGACGCAGGGTCGGGGCGGCAAGTCGGTCACGCTGGTCCGGGGGCTGGCCTTGCCGGCGCCGGCGCTGGCCGCGCTGGGCAAGCAGCTGAAGGCCGCTTGTGGGTCGGGTGGCACGGTGAAGGACGGCGTGATCGAGATCCAGGGCGATCACGCCGAGAAGGTGACCGCGGCGCTCAGGGCCCAGGGCCACAACGTCAAGCGCGCGGGTGGCTGAGGGCCAGCCCCTGGGTCAGAACGGTTTGCGTCCGCTGATCAGGCGCAGCAGCACCATGACCACAGCGATCACCAGCAACACGTGAACGAAGCCGCCCAGCGTGGTGGAAGTAACCAGGCCCAGAAGCCAGAGGACAAGCAGAACGACGGCGATGGTGTAGAGCATGGTTTTTCCTTATCTCGAGGGAGCGTTCAACGCAGCGACGGGGCGGCGGCGCAACTGCGTCCACCACACCCATGCGCCGATGGCCGACACGGTTCCCAAGGTCAGAACGGGTCGACGGCGCAGCAGGCCCAGGCCGGTGCCCAGTGCAACCGCGGTCGCGGTGGATGAGCGTTTGGCGCGCGGTTTCATCCACCATTTGGTGAATGCGCCCATGGCCAGGCTGGCCAGGGGGTGGTCGGCAATGCGCCGGATCCAGGGGATCGCGGTGAACTGACCCAGCCCGGTGTGCGAGAACGTTTCGCGCCGGCCCTGGTCGTGGTCGAGCCACTGCACCAGCTGGGTGCGGCTGCGTGCCAGCCGCTGCACGGGCGTTTCGGGTGGGTTCATGGCGGTGTGGTCCTGCGCAGGAGCGCGGCGTCCTGGGCAAACTGCTCGCGCAGATTGGCAAAGGCCGGCGCCTCGCCGTCGTTGCGGGCCATCTGGAGGGCCAGTGCGCCGAGCGCGGCCGGCGCCAGCGGAGTGACCCACATCAACCAGGGTTGCTGCAGTGACGCCGCGGGCAATGAAGCCCACAGCAGCAGCGCGACACCCCCGAGGATGAATGCCACCATCAGGCTCAACAACCCGACAACCTGGAAAGTGATGCGCCGTTTGAGGTGCGCACCACTGCTGGCCACTTCTTCGGCCAGCAGACCGGCATAGCCGGCCGCGTGCTCTGCCAGCAATTGCGGTTGTGACGCCGCCAGGCGGAACACGGGGTGGAGCATGGACGTTGCGACCGCGATCAGCGACCGTGGTGGCTGTTGCGGCTGAACAGGGCAACCAGCGCCATCAGGCCCGCGCCCACGGCAGCTGCCATGAGCACCGACTTCATCGGTTCGTGCTGGATGTAGCTGGAAGCGGTGTCCCTGGCGTGCAGCGACTTGTCGCGCAACTGGCCGGAGGCGTCGCGCACCTTGTCCATGCCGCGGTGCATCAGGGCATCCGATTCGGACGCGAGCTGGCGCAGGGCATTGCCGGTTTCCGAGCGTGCGTGCTGCAGGCCGTTGGACAGGTCGTGCATGCCCTGGCCGATACCGTTGCGAGCCGTGTTGGCGGCGCGTTCTGCGGTCTGTGCCAGGTTGGAGAGCTCGTCCCCGACGGATTTGTCAGTGGTGATCATGGGCGTCTTTCTTGAAGTGGGAACCAGGCGTCGAGGGCCGGCCGAGGCCGGCTTCGATCACTTGCCGACCTGGTTGCCGATCAGGCCGCCGATGGCAGCGCCACCCAGCGTGCCAATGGTGCTGCCGCCGGTCAGCACGGCGCCGCCCACGGCACCTGCGCCTGCGCCAACGGCGGTGTTCTGGTCCTGGCGCGACATGCCGCTGCAGGCGGTCAGGCCGACCAGCATTGCGATGGATGCGGCGACGGTGATGGAGCGCAGTTGAATCGATTTCATGGTGAGATCCTTGAGGTGAGTTGGAGGGTTGAAGTCAGCCCGAGGCTCACTTCATGCGCATGTCGTTCTTCACCGACGTCACACCGGAAACACCTTGTGCCACGGCCACAGCGCGCTGGATGTCGGCCTGCGAACTCACGAAGCCGCTGAGTTGCACGGCGCCCTTGAAGGTCTCGACATTGATTTCCGCCGACTTCAGCGAAGCGTCGTTGAAGATGGCCGCTTTCACCTTGCCGGTGATGGCGGTGTCGTCGATGTACTGGCCGGCGCTTTCCTGCTTGGGGCTGGTGGTGCAGCCTGCCAGGGTCATGACGGATGCGGCAACGGCGAGCATGGCGATGGGGAAGAATTGACGTGTTTTCATGGTGATTTCCTTGGAGTGAAGGGGTCGCGTGGCCCGACGTGTTCGCAAGGTCACCGCATGGCACAGGGCTCGTGCCCCAGTGCCAATGCATTGACTTTAAAAAGAGATTTCGCCCGCGTCTGTGCGCTGTCGCACCATCGGGCGGTGCCGCGTCCGCCTCAGCGCAGCACGTCGAGCAGGCGGTCGAGCCCACCCTCGTTGATGGCCACCATGGCCTGTGCGCGCACGGCCGGTTTGGCGTGATAGGCCACCGACAGGCCGGCCACGCCCATCATGGGAAGGTCGTTGGCACCGTCGCCCATGGCGATGCACTGCGCAGGCTCGATGCCCAGCAGGGAGGCCACTTCCAGCAGCGTTCTGCGCTTCTCGGCGCCATCGCAGATGTCGCCCCAGGCCTGATCGACCATGCGGCCGGTGAGCTGTCCGCAGTTCGGTCCGCTTTCCACCTCGAGCACATTGGCTCGGGTGAAGTCGATGCCCAGGCGTTCGCGCACGCGTTCGCTGAAGAAGGTGAAACCGCCCGACACCAGCAGCACCTTCAGGCCGGCCTGCTTGCAGGCGCCGATGAGTTCTGCCGCGCCCGGGTTGATCTGAAGGCGTTCGGCATAGACCTGCTCCATGTCGGCCACGGTCACGCCGCGCAACAGCGCCACGCGCCGGCGCAGGCTGTCCTTGTAGTCGGCGATCTCGCCGCGCATCGCGGCTTCGGTGATGGCCGCCACCTCGGCCTTGCGGCCCACCGCGTCGGCGATCTCGTCCACGCATTCGATGCTGATCAGCGTGGAGTCCATGTCGAAGGCGATCAGCTTGAAATCGGCGAGCCTGAGCGGTGGCGTGAAGCCTTGGATGGTGAGTCCGGGGGCGAATTCGGTGGCGGTGGTCATGGTTGGCGGGGGCTTCGACAGGCTTGGCCCGAACGGAGTTGGATGGGGTGCCTTCACACAGTGGCGGGTTGTTTGGTCGGTTGTCCGAGCGATCGCAGCACGTCGCGCACCAGTTGCACCCGGTCCTTCACGTCCGGCAGGGCCCGCTCGATGCGCAGCTTCTCGTTGCCGGCCAGCTTGATGTGGCGGTTCTTCTGGATCAGTTCGATGATGCGCATCGAATCGAACGGCGGGTCCGGACGGAAAGTGATCTGGATCACGCCAGGTGCTGCGTCCACCTTGACCACGCCGTAGGGCGCACTCAGCACCCGCAACCGGTGCACGTCCACCAGTGTCTGCGCCTGCGGTGGCAGCTTGCCGAAGCGGTCCACGATCTCTTCGAGCAGGCCGTCGACCTGATCGGTGGTTTGTGCGGTGGCTAGCTTCTTGTAGAACGACAGGCGCAGGTGAACGTCGCCACAGTAGTCGCTGGGCAGCAGGGCGGGGGCGTGCAGGTTGATGTCGGTCGTGACCGACAGTGGCGAGAGCAGGTCGGGTTCGCGACCGGCCTTGAGTGAGCGCACCGCCTCGCTCAACATCTCGTTGTAGAGCTGGAAGCCGACCTCGAGCATGTTGCCGCTCTGGTTCTCGCCGAGCACTTCGCCAGCGCCTCTGATCTCCAGGTCGTGCATCGCCAGGTAGAAACCGCTGCCCAGTTCTTCCATCTGCTGGATCGCATCGAGCCGCTGGGCCGCCTGCTTGGTGAGGCTCTCGATGTCGGGGACCATGAGGTAGGCATAGGCCTGGTGGTGGCTGCGGCCCACGCGTCCACGCAGCTGGTGCAGCTGCGCCAGGCCGAACTTGTCTGCGCGCGCCATCACGATGGTGTTGGCCGTGGGCACGTCGATGCCGGTCTCGATGATGGTGGAGCACAGCAGCACGTTGAAGCGCTGCGCCACGAAGTCGCGCATCACACGTTCGAGCTCGCGTTCGGGCATCTGGCCATGGGCAATCGCGATGCGCGCTTCGGGCAGGATTTCCTCGAGCTTCTGGCGGCGGTTCTCGATCGTGTCGACCTCGTTGTGCAGAAAGTAGACCTGTCCGCCGCGCTTGAGTTCGCGCAGGATGGCCTCGCGAATCACGCCGTTGCCTTCGTTGCGCACGAAGGTCTTGATGGCCAGGCGGCGCTGCGGGGCGGTGGCGATGACGCTGAGGTCGCGCAGGCCTTCGAGGGCCATGCCCAGCGTGCGCGGGATCGGTGTGGCGGTGAGGGTGAGCACGTCCACCTCGGCGCGCAATGCCTTCATCTGCTCCTTGTGGCGCACGCCGAAACGGTGCTCTTCATCGATGATGAGCAGGCCCAGGTCCTTGAACTTCACGCTCTCCGAGAGCAGCTTGTGCGTGCCGACCACGATGTCGACCGAGCCGTCGGCCAGGCCCTTGGCGGCGGCGGTGATCTCCTTGGCCGACCGGAAGCGGCTCATCTCGGCGATCTTCACCGGCCACTTGGCGAAGCGGTCCACCAGCGTCTGGTAGTGCTGCTCGGCCAGCAGCGTGGTGGGCGCCAGCAAGGCCACCTGGCGCCCGCCGGTCACGGCCACGAAGGCCGCCCGCAGCGCCACTTCGGTCTTGCCGAAGCCGACGTCGCCACACACCAGCCGGTCCATCGGGCGCGGACTGATCATGTCCTGGATCACCGCGTGAATGGCCGCTCGCTGGTCAGCGGTTTCCTCGAAACCGAAGTCGTTGGCAAACACCTCGTAGTCCTGCGCCGAATACCGAAAGGCATGGCCCTGGCGTGCGGCGCGGCGGGCGTAGATGTTGAGCAGTTCGGCCGCGGCATCGCGCACCTGCTCGGCCGCCTTGCGTTTGGCCTTCTCCCATTGCCCGCTGCCCAGGCGGTGCAGCGGCGCCTCGTCGGCGCTCACGCCGGTGTAGCGCCCGATCAGTTGCAACTGGCTCACCGGCACGTAGAGCACGGCCTTGTCGGCGTACTCCAGGTGCAGGAACTCCATCAGCGCGGGCGCGCCGTCGGCGGTTTTTTCGCCCATGTCCAGGTGGATCAGGCCGCGGTAGCGGCCGATGCCGTGGGCGATGTGCACCACCGGATCGCCGAGGTTGAGCTCCGACAGATCCTTGATCAGCGCGTCAACGTCGCTGACCTGTTCCTGCTTCTTGCGCCGTCGCGTGACCGGGCTGGCGGCAAAGAGCTCGGTTTCGGTGACGAAATCGATGCCGTCTTCCAGCCACGAGAAACCGGTGGCCAGCGCGGCGGTGGCAATGCCCAGCTTCTCGCTGCTGGTCTGGAACTCCAGCAGCGAATCGAACGCCGGCGGGTTGACGCCGCTGGCACGCAGGAAGTCGAGCAGGCTCTCGCGCCGACCGTCGCTCTCTGCCAGCAGCAGCACGCGTTGTGCGGTGTTGCGGATGTGGCCCTGCAGGCGGGACAGCGGGTCTTCGGCGCCGCGCACCACCGAGAGGTCGCCGAGCTTCTGGGCGAACGCGCTGTGTTCCTGCCCGGCTTGAGCGGGGCGCAGCGATAGCTGGGCGTGTTCGTTGGCCCGTGCGTAAAACTGCTCGACGCCCAGAAACAGCGACTCGGGCGGCAGCACCGGACGCTCGGGGTCGCCGTGCACCAGGCGGTAGCGGTCCTTGGTGTCCTGCCAGAAGCGCTGGAAGGCGGGCTCCAGATCGCCGTGCAGCACCACGGTGGCGTCCGCACCGAGGTAGTCGAACACGGTGGCGGTGTCGTCGAAGAACAGCGGCAGGTAGTACTCGATGCCGGCGGTGGCCACGCCGTTGCCCATGTCCTTGTAGATGCGGCTCTTGGTCGGGTCGCCATCGAGCAGTTCGCGCCAGCGGCTGCGGAATTTCGCGCGCGCGCTGTCGTCCATGGGGAATTCGCGCCCGGGCAGCAACCGAACCTCGGGCACCGGGTACAGGCTGCGCTGGCTGTCGGGGTCGAAGGTGCGGATGCTGTCGATCTCGTCGTCGAACAGGTCCACGCGGTAAGGCACCAGGCTGCCCATGGGAAAGAGGTCGATCAGCCCGCCGCGAACCGCGTATTCGCCCGGACTCACCACCTGCGTCACGTGCTGGTAGCCGGCCAGCGTGAGCTGGCTCTTCAGGCGCGCTTCATCGAGTTTCTGCTTCACCTTGAATTCGAAGGTGTAGCCGGCGAGAAACGACGGCGGGGCCACGCGGTACAGCGCGGTGGTGGCGGGCACCAGCACCACATCGGCACCGGTGTCCTTGTCCCGCTGCGAGATTCGCCAGAGGGTGGCCAGCCGTTCGCTGATCAGGTCCTGGTGCGGCGAAAAGGTGTCGTAAGGCAGGGTTTCCCAGTCGGGAAACAGGGCGCAACGCAGGCCGGGGGCAAAGAACGCCATCTCGTCGATCAGGCGCTGCGCGTCGTTGGCGTCCGACGTGATGATGGCGGTGAGCCGACCCGCAGCCTTGTCGCGCACGGCCAGCGTGGCCAGCAGCAAGGCATCGGCCGAACCGCCAGGGTGGGGCAGGGTGAAGCGTTTGCCGGGTGTGAGTTTGGGCAGGTCCATGAAAGGCAGTGGTCGGCGTGCAGGGCGGGGAAGCAGACGGGCGAGCGGGGCAGCCGCGCCGCACCGTCCATGACGAACACCCCCGGCCCGGTGAGGCAGGGGGTGTGTGAGCCGTGATTTTAGAATGCAGGCACCCATGCCCGATGCCGCCCGCGAATTGACCCCCCAGACGCCCCTTGAGGCCGGCATCCGTTGCCACGCCCTGCTGCCCTGCGCCGGCACCGGCTCGCGCGCCGGCACCCTGCAGCCCAAGCAGTACCAGCCCATCATGGGCCTGCCGATGGTCCTGCACACCCTGCGGGCCCTGCGCGCCGTGACCCGACTGGACCGGATCGTCGTGGTTGCAGCGCCAGGCGACGGGTTCTGGGCGGGCACTGACCACGGCGTGACCGCGCTGGGTTGCGGCGGCAGCACCCGCGCAGAGAGCGTGTTCAACGGACTTCAGGTGTTGCTCGACGAGGGCACCCAGCCCGACGACTGGGTGCTGGTGCACGACGCGGCGCGCTGCCTGGTCACCGCAGCCATGATCGATGCCCTGATCGACGCCTGCCGGCACGATGCCGTGGGCGGCCTGCTGGCCATTCCCCTGCCCGACACGCTCAAGGACTCGGTCGACGGGCGCGCAAGCGCCACGGTGCCGCGCGCCGGCAAGTGGCTGGCCCAGACACCGCAGATGTTTCGACTCGGCGCACTGCACGCGGCCCTGAAGCTGGCCGCCCCGCAGGGCTTCTCCGGCGTGACCGACGAGGCCAGTGCGATGGAGCTGGCCGGGCACCGGCCGCTGCTGGTGCCCGGCAGTGCCCGCAATGTCAAGATCACCTACCCCGACGACTTCGACCTGGCCGAAGCCATCTTCAGGAGCCGCACATGAACACCCCGATTCCCGCGCCCGCATGGCGCATTGGCGAGGGCTGGGACGTGCATGCCCTGGTGCCGGGGCGCAAATTGGTGGTCGGTGGCGTGCCCATCGAGCACACCCAGGGCCTGCTGGGTCATTCCGATGCGGACGTGCTGCTTCACGCCATCACCGATGCGCTGCTGGGCGCCGCCGCGCTCGGCGACATCGGTCGCCATTTCCCCGACACCGACGAACGCTTTCGGGGTGCCGATTCGGGCGTGCTGCTGCAAGAGGCCGCGCGTCGGGTGCGCGCGGCAGGTTTCGAGATCGGCAATGTCGACAGCACGGTGGTCGCCCAGGCACCCCGACTGGCGGCCCACATCCCGGCCATGGTGGCCAGCATCGCCCGCTCGCTGGGCCTGGCCGAGGCCCAGGTCAATGTGAAGGCCAAGACGGCCGAGAAGATCGGCCCGGTGGGTCAGGGCCTGTCGATGGAAGCGCGTGCCGTGGTCCTGCTCTGCGTGCGGTCCTGACAGGGCGGCCCGTCAGGCGGTTGCCCGCGGCAGCTTGATGTGGGCCGACAGGCCACCGGTGCTGCTGTTGGCGAGGGCGAAGCGCCCACCCATGCGGGCAATGGCGCGGTCCACGATGGCCAGCCCCAGGCCCGTGCCGGTGGCCGCGGTGCGTGAAACGTCACCGCGGAAAAAGGGTTGTGTGAGCTGCTCGAGGATCTCGGGGTCCACACCCTGGCCATGGTCGCGCAGCTTGATCAGCACCCAATCGTCCTTGGGCTTGGCGGCGATTTCCACGCGGGCCACGCCGGTGCCGGGGTCCCGCCCGTAGCGACAGGCGTTCTCCAGCAGGTTGGCAAACACGCGCTGCAACTCCACCGCGTCACCCATCACCGCGGTGTCGGGCGGAATGCTGGTGGTGAACACATTGCTTTCGTTGTCACCCAGGGCGAACACGGCCGCATCGACCACCTGGTTCAGGCTCACGCGCTCGGGTTTGATGTGGTCGGGCCGGGCGTAGTCCAGAAACTTGTCGATGATCGAATTCACCTGTTCGATGTCGGCCGCCATGTGTTCGCGTGCCTGCGGATCGGCCACGCTCATCTCGGTCTCCAGCCGCAGGCGCGACAGCGGGGTGCGCAGGTCGTGGGAGATGCCCGCCAGCATGAGGGCACGGTCCTGCTCGATCTTCGACAGGCGCTGCGCCATGCGGTTGAACCCGATGTTGACCTCGCGGATCTCGCTGGTGGCCACGGCTTCGTTGAGCTGGCTCGCGTTGAAATCGCCTTCGCGCACCCGGCTGGCGGCGAACGAGAGTTTTTTCAGGGGTCGGTTGATGAGGCGTGCGATGAGCGCGGCGCCGGTGAGCGAGAGCAGGGCAGCGGTGCCGAGCCAGATCAGCCAGGTGGTGCCCGCCACCGGGCCGATGCGCGAGGGATCGGTGAGCAGCCAGTAGGGATCACCATCGATCGTGAAGCCGATCCACAGGCCCGGCGCGCCGTTGACCTCGCGGGCCACCAGGGTGTCCGGACCGAGGCGACCGCTCAGGCGCTCGGCCACGTTGCGGCTGAGCACATCGGTGTTGTAGAGGCGAAACGTGTCGTTGGGCTCCCGCGGCGCAATGCGCAGGCCCTCCTCGTCGGCCAGGGTCTTGATCAGCGAGACGCGGGCGATCGAATCGGAATGGACCAGCGCTGCGCGGCTCAGGTTGACCAGCGAGGCCAACTGGTTCGCGCTTTGCAATGCGCGAGGCTCGTACTCGAGCGCACGAAAGGTCTGCAGCCAGGCCACGATGCAGCCCACCAGCAGCAGCGCCAGAAAGAAGAAGGTGCGCCAGAACAGGCTCACGCCCCGGCTGGGGCGCATCTCCAGCGGCGCGGGAGCCGTCTCCAGCGAGGTGGGTCGGGTTTCGAACGGAACCCGTGACTCTTCTGACATCAGGCGTTGCCGTCCGGCACGAACACGTAGCCCACGCCCCACACCGTCTGCAGGTAGCGCGGCGAGGCGGCGTCCTCTTCGATCAGCTTGCGCAGGCGCGAAACCTGCACGTCCAGGCTGCGGTCGAAGGGTTCGAATTCACGGCCCCGCGCGAGCTGGGCGAGCTTTTCGCGCGACAGCGGCTGGCGGGGATGGCGCACCAGAGCCTTGAGCATGGCGAACTCGCCAGTGGTCAGGGGCAGGTCGGCGCCTTCCTTGCGCAGCGTGCGCAGGCTCAGGTCGAATTCGAAGGGACCGAACTTCACCACCTCCTGGTCCTGCGACGGCGCGCCGGGCACTTCGACCGGTGGGCGTCGGCGCAGCACGGCATGGATGCGCGCGAGCAGTTCGCGCGGATTGAACGGCTTGCCGAGGTAATCGTCGGCGCCGACCTCCAGGCCCACGATGCGATCGACATCCTCGCTTTTGGCGGTGAGCATGATGATGGGCGTGCGGTCGCCGTTGGCACGCAGGCGGCGGCAAATCGAGAGCCCGTCTTCGCCGGGCATCATGAGGTCGAGCACGATCAGGTCGACCGAATCCCGCTGCAGCACCCGGTTGAGCGACTTGCCGTCTTCGGCGAGCATGACCTCGAATCCTTCCTGCATGAGATAGCGGCGCAGCAGGTCGCGAATGCGGACATCGTCATCGACCACCAGGATCTTGTTGGCGCGTGTGTTGTTTTGTGGCATTGGGACAGCTTCCTGAATATGTAACAAACTCGATTGTGGCAGTGCCAAGTGCTTGTCAGCACTGGATTTTTATTTTCCTGACATGCTGTTACAGATGTTGCCCGCAGCGCCGAACGCTTCACTGCTCGCACATCCCACAATCGCCGGAATGTTGATACTCGACCGGACCATGAAAACGTATTTGCCTCTGGGCCTGATGATGTTGGCGTTGGGTTCGGTGCATGCCGGTCCGGACGATCAGCGCAACCCACCCCTGCCTTCCAATGGAGCGGTGATGGTCATGCCCATTTCGGTGGATGAGGGGGAGCCCCGCACGGCCATGCGCCTGCGCGACGTGTTGCGGCAACCCTTTGACGACATGGAGGACAACGCCAAGCCTTACCGCCTGTCCGTTGAAGAGCGCCAACGTCTGCGCGAGCAGCTCCGCGGCCAGTCACCTCAAGAGTACAAGTTCAAACAATGATCCCGTCCGCTCTTCGCTCGACTTCCCCTCGCTTCCCGCTTCGCACCGTTCTCCTCTCTTCATTGATGGCCTTTGGGACCCTGGCGCAAGCCCAGGGCTTGCAGGCGCCTCCCCTCAACGTGGTCAACCTGTCCGCGAGCGGCTTTCTCGAGGCCCCGCAGGACTGGTTGAGCATGAGCCTGAGCACCACCCGCGAAGGCAGCGATGCGGTGACCGTGCAGAACCAGCTCAAGGCCGCGCTCGAATCCGCGCTGGCGGTGGCGCGCGCCAGCGCCCAACCCCAGCAACTGGAAGTGCGCACAGGACAATTCAGCCTGTACCCGCGCTACTCTGACAAGGGCAAGATCAGTGGATGGCAAGGCAGCACCGAGCTGGTGCTGGAAGGGCGCGACTTTGCCCGCATCAGCAGCACCGCCGGCAAGATCCAGACGCTGACCATGAGCAACATGGGTTTCTCACTCTCTCGCGAGGCGAGGCTCAAACTCGAATCCGATGTCCAGGCCATGGCCATCGAACGGTTCAAGTCAAAGGCTGGCGACGTCGCCAAGGGCTTCGGCTTTGCCGGCTACAGCCTTCGTGAGGTGTCGGTGAGTTCGGCCGACCAGGAGGGCCGCCCGTTTCAGCCGCGGGCGATGGCCATGGAGGCCAAGGCCGCCATGTCGGATGCGGCGGTGCCGGTGGAACCCGGCAAGTCCACGGTCAACGTGACGGTGTCCGGTTCGGTGCAACTGAGATAGAAGGCAGGCCAGCCGCGCTGCGCCCGATCCCCTCAACGGGTCGACACCGACGGCCTGGCAAAGCCCGTTCCGCGGTATCTCTGGAGGCAGCACGCGCTTGCGTGGCCGGCTCTACTGTGCGGCCCAGCCGCCATCCATGTTCCAGGCCACGCCGCGCACGTTGTTGCCCGCGGGTGAGCAGAAGAACACCGCCAGTTCGCCCAGCTCCTCGGGCGTGGTGAACTGCATCGACGGTTCCTTTTCGCCCAGCAGCTGCTTTTTGGCGTCTTCGTTGGAAATGCCCATGGCTGCGGCCTTGGCGTCGACCTGTTTCTGCACCAGCGGCGTGAGCACCCAGCCGGGGCAGATCGCATTGCAGGTCACTCCGCTGCTGGCGTTTTCCAGTGCAGTGACCTTGGTCAGGCCCACGATGCCGTGTTTGGCCGCCACGTAGGCCGATTTTTCGGCCGAACCCACCAGGCCGTGCACCGAGGCCACGTTGATGATGCGGCCCCAGTTGGCCTTCTGCATGGCGGGCAAGGCCAGACGGCTGGCATGGAAGGCGCTGGTGAGGTTGATCGCGATGATCGCGTCCCAGCGCTCGACCGGGAAGTCTTCGATGCGCGCCACATGCTGGATGCCGGCGTTGTTCACAAGGATGTCGACCTGCCCGAAGGTGGCGGCAGCGAACGCCATCATGGCTTCGATGTCGGCGGGCTTGCTCATGTCGGCACCGTGGTAGGCCACCTTGGCGCCCAGGGCAGCGATCTCAGCCTTCGGACCTTCGATGTCACCGAACCCGTTGAGCACGATGTTGGCCCCCTGGCGCGCCAGGGCCTTGGCGATCCCCAGGCCGATGCCGCTGGTGGAGCCTGTGACGAGGGCGGTTTTGTTGGCAAGCATGTGAAATTCTCACTTCCATTACGATTGATTGAACGGTGGCCACCTGATTATCACGGACACCTCCGGCCCCTTCACCCCATCGCCTCATGCAAGCCAACCAACTCCAGTATTTCACCGTGGGCGGCGCTGCCGCCACGACCGGCGCACCCCGTCGCCTGGCGTATCACGAGTGGTCGTGCCAGGCCGCTGATCTGCGCAGTGTTGTGCTCTGTGTGCACGGCCTGTCGCGCCAGGCGCTGGACTTCAACACCCTGGCCAGAACCTTGTGCCAGCGCTCGAGGGTCATTGCGGTGGATGTGGCCGGACGCGGACACAGCGACTGGCTGGCCGATCCGATGGGCTACCAGATCGCGACCTATGCGGGCGACCTCGCTGCCTTCGTGGCGCACCTGAAAGCGCAAACGCCCGATGTCCGGATCGACTGGGTCGGCACCAGCATGGGTGGCCTCATCGGCATGGCGCTGGCGGCCCAGCCAGCGGTGGGTCTTCGGCGACTGGTCCTCAATGATGTGGGCCCGGTGATCCAGTGGGAGGCCTTGCTGCGCATCGGCACCTACCTCGGTCTGAATCCGTCGTTCGACAGCGAGCAGTCGGCGGTGGACTACCTGGCCACCATCTCAAGCGGTTTCGGTCCGCACACGCCCGAGCAGTGGCGTGCGCTGTCGCTGCCACTGCTGCGCGAACGAGACGGTCGCTGGTGGTTGCACTACGACCCTGCGATCGCCGTGCCCTTCAAGGCCATGACCGCCAGCGCGGACGAGGCGACGGCCCGGCAGATCGTGCAGGCTGGCGAGGCTGCGCTCTGGGGCCTGTACGACGCGATCAAGGCCCCCACGCTGCTGCTGCGGGGCGAAATGTCCGATCTGCTCACGCAAGCCACCGCGCTGGAGATGACCCGGCGCGGGCCCATGGCGCAGCTGGTGACCTTTGCCGGCGTCGGTCATGCGCCCACCCTGGTGGCGGACGACCAGGTGGCGGCGGTGCGGGATTTCCTGTGGTCGGCCTGACGGGGCGATCGGCATGAAGCGATCTTCTTCTTCGGGCCAGGCCGACGTGGCCGACGCGCCGGTGGTGGTGCCGTCGGCCATCGTCGCGGCCACCGCCGACAGCTTGCCCCACCAGGCGCAGGCACTGGTGCGGGCCAGGGCGTTTGCAGAGCCCTTGCTCGCCCACGAAGAACTCGACACCGGTGAGAACATCCTGGCGCATGCCGATGCCGTGGCCAACGTGCTGGCCGACATTGGCGGTTCCGAGGCCATGCAGGCTGCTGCCTACCTGGTGTATGCCTGCCAGTACCTGAACCGGCCCCAGGAGGTGATCACCAAGGCATTTGGCGAAAATTTCGCCGCCCTTGCCCTGGAGACCACCAAGCTGGTGCAGTTGCAGCGCCAGGCCCGCATCAAGACCGCCGAGGTTCAGGCCAAGAAGGAAGAGGAGCGGCTGGCAGCGCTCGATCAGGTCGCATCGACCACGAACAAGAGCCCGGTGTCCGAGCTGGCCGCGAGCCAGACCGAGAACGTCCGCAAGATGCTGCTGGCTTTCTCCCGCGACCTGCGTGTGGTCATGCTCAGACTGGCCTCGCGCCTGCAGACCTTGCGCTACTTTGCCGCCTGCAAGGGCGATCCGGGGCTGGGGTTGGCGAGCGAATCGCTGCACGTGTTCGCCCCCCTGGCCAACCGCCTGGGCATCTGGCAGATCAAATGGGAAATGGAAGACCTCGCCTTCCGGTTCCTGGAGCCCGACACCTACAGGGACGTGGCCCGCTTGCTGGACGAGAAGCGCGCCGAGCGGGAACTCCACGTCGAGCAGGTGCGCCAGCAACTCGAGGACGACTTGAAGCGCCAAGGTGTGGCGGCCTCGGTGCAGGGGCGGCCCAAGCACATCTACAGCATCGTCAAGAAAATGCGCGGCAAGTCGCTCGATTTCGATCGGGTGTTCGACATCCGGGCGCTGCGCGTGATCGTGCCGCAACTGGACGACTGCTACACCGTGCTGGCGCATGTGCATGCCCAGTTTGTGCCGGTGGCGGACGAGTTCGACGACTACATCGCCAAACCCAAGGCCAATGGCTACCAGTCTTTGCACACGGTGGTGCGCGACGAGCAGGGCCGCGCCTTCGAGATCCAGATCCGCACGCAGGCCATGCACGACCATGCAGAGCACGGCGTGGCGGCGCACTGGGCCTACAAGGAGGCCGGCGCCAAGGGTTATGCCGGTGTGACGGCCAGCTCGGATTACGACGCCAAGATCGCCGTGCTGCGCCAACTGCTGGCCTGGGAGCGCGACCTCAGCGGTGCGGCCCACGGCCTGTTTGAAGACCGCATCTACGTGCTCACTCCCGACGCGGCCATCGTCGAACTGCCGCAGGGGGCGACCGCGGTGGACTTCGCCTACACCGTGCACACCAGCCTGGGGCATCGCTGCCGCGGCGCGCGTGTCGACGGCGCCATGGTCACGCTCAACACGCCGTTGCAGAACGGCCAGACGGTGGAGATCACGGCGGCCAAGGAAGGCGGTCCTTCGCGCGACTGGCTCAACGGTGAGTTGGGCTACCTCGTCAGCCACCGCGCCAAGAGCAAGGTGCGCGCATGGTTCAACGCGCAAGCCATGGAAGAGACCATGGCGCGCGGGCGCGAGGCGGTCGAGAAGCTGCTGCAGCGCGAAGGCCGCACGGCCCTGAAGTTCGACGACCTCGCCATGTCCATGGGGCTCGCGTCGGCCCAGGAGCTGTTCGAGCAGGTGGGCAAGGACGAGCTGTCCTTGCGCGCCATCGAGCAGCACCTGCGTCCTCCCGAAGTGGCGCCGGCGAACGAGCAACCGGTGTGGCTCAAGAAGCCCCGCAAAAACACCGGCCCGGCGGCCGGGGGCGTGCTGGTGGTGGGCGTGGACTCGCTCATGACCCAGCTGGCCAAATGCTGCAAGCCCGCACCGCCCGATGACATCGGCGGATTTGTCACGCGCGGCAAGGGCGTGAGCATCCACCGCGCCGACTGCACCGACTTCGCCCACCTGCAGCGAAAGAACCCGGACCGCGTGATCGAAGTTCAATGGAGCGGGCAAAGCGGAGCAGGGCGCGACGGCCAGGCCGCGGTGTATCCGGTCGATGTGGGCATCGAAGCGCAGGACCGGCAGGGTTTGCTGCGCGACATCTCCGACGTCTTCGCCCGCGAAAAGATGAACGTCATCGGCGTGCAGACCCAGTCTGTGCGCGGGGTGGCGTGGATGACTTTCACGATCGAAGTGGTCGACGCGAGGCAGGTTGCCCGAGCGATGGCCGTGGTGGGCGACGTGCCCGGTGTGCGCGAGGTGCGCCGGCGCTGAAAACGGCCTCTCGGGCCTGCTATACTTCGCAGCTTCGAATCGTTTGTAGGCGCGTAGCTCAGCTGGTTAGAGCACCACCTTGACATGGTGGGGGTCGTTGGTTCGAGTCCAATCGCGCCTACCAAACTTTTTCCGGATGCAAGGCATCCAGCAAGCAAGCCCGGCCCTGTGTCGGGCTTTTTTGTTGCCCACGCGCCTTGGTGCTGGCCGAATTCAACGCCCGCGCTGCCCTCTTTGTGCACAGGGAAAACCCATGGCCCGGCGAGGCGCCGGCGTTTTTAGAATGGTCTGCGATCCCCGGCCTGCAGCGGTGGGTCCCTTCCCATTCCCAGAAAGATCCATCAGTGCAAAAAAACAAGGCCGAGAGCGGCAGCCAGCCCGCCGTGCGCGTCATCAAGAAGTACCCGAACCGGCGTCTGTACGACACCGACACGTCCTCCTACATCACGCTCGCCGAAGTCAAGACGCTGGTGATGGACAACGAGCCCTTTGTCGTTCGCGACGCCAAGACCAACGACGATCTCACGCGCAGCATCCTGCTGCAAATCATCCTGGAGGAAGAAACCGCGGGCGTGCCGATCTTCACCGAGCAGGTGCTGGCCAACATCATCCGTTTCTACGGGCACGCCATGCAGGATTTCATGGGCGCCTACCTCGAGAAGAACGTGCAGATCTTCATGGACCTGCAGCACAAGATGACCGAGCAATCCAGCGGCGCGAACCCGGAAGCCTGGAAGCAATTCATGAATGTGCAGTCGCCGATGATGCAGGGCATGATGGGCACTTACCTTGAACAGTCGCGCAGCGCGTTCACGCAGATGCAGGAGCAGATGCAGAAGAACAGCGAGCAGATGCTCGCAGCGCTCGGACTCAAGCGCTGAACCCCGGGCTTCGCGCGCCGCCGAAGCCCGCGGCGCCCGAGGGCCGGATCGACACGCCCTCGTGAGCTCTGCGCTGTTGCAGCAGGTCTGAGACAATCGGGCGATGTCTGAAACGCTTGTCCCGGTCGCCAACGCGGCCCCCAAAGTCGGTTTTGTCAGCCTGGGCTGCCCCAAGGCGCTCACCGACTCCGAACTCATCCTCACACAACTCAGTGCCGAGGGATACCAAACTTCCAAGACCTTTGCCGGCGCCGATCTGGTGATCGTCAACACCTGCGGGTTCATCGACGACGCGGTCCGCGAGAGCCTGGACACCATTGGTGAGGCCCTGGCGGAGAACGGCAAGGTGATCGTCACCGGCTGCCTGGGCGCGCGCGAGGGCGAAGGCGGCGGCAATCTGGTGCGGCAGATGCATCCCAGCGTGCTGGCGGTGACCGGTCCGCACGCCACGCACGAGGTGATGAGCGCGGTGCACCTGCATCTGCCCAAGCCGCACGATCCCTTCGTGGACCTCGTGCCGCCACAGGGCATCAAGCTCACCCCTCGCCACTATGCCTACCTGAAGATCAGCGAAGGCTGCAACCACCGCTGCACCTTCTGCATCATCCCGTCGATGCGCGGGGATCTGGTGAGCCGCCCGATCGGTGATGTGCTGACCGAAGCGCGCAAACTGTTCGAGTCGGGCGTCAAGGAACTCCTGGTGGTCAGCCAGGACACCTCGGCCTATGGCGTCGACGTGAAGTACCGCACCGGCTTCTGGGATGGCAAGCCGGTCAAGACGCGCATGTTCGATCTGGTGCGCTCGCTGGGCGAGCTGGCCAAGGGGTATGGCGCCTGGGTGCGCCTGCACTATGTGTATCCCTATCCGCATGTGGACGAGATCATTCCGCTCATGGCCGAGGGTTTGTGCCTTCCCTACCTTGACGTGCCGCTTCAGCACAGCCACCCCGATGTGCTGCGCCGCATGAAGCGCCCGGCCAGCGGCGAGAAAAACCTCGAGCGCATTGCACGCTGGCGCGAACTGTGCCCGGAGATCGTGGTGCGCAGTACCTTCATTGCGGGGTTTCCTGGCGAGACCGAAGCCGAGTTCGATCACCTGCTGGACTTCCTGCGCGAGGCGCACATCGACCGTGCCGGTTGTTTTGCCTATTCACCCGTGCAGGGGGCGGTGGCGAATGCGCTGCCCGATGCGGTGCCCGACGCCCTGCGTGAGGAACGTCGCGCACGCTTCATGGCGGTGGCCGAGGAGGTGTCGGCGCAAAAGCTGCAGCAGCGCGTGGGCGCGACCATGCAGGTGCTGGTGGATTCGGCGCCCGGCATGGGCAAAAAGGGCGGTGTCGGCCGCAGTTATGCCGACGCACCGGAGATCGATGGGCTGGTGCGTTTGCTGCCGCCCGAGAAGATCAGCAAGACCTTGAAGGTCGGTGAATTCACCAAGGCGAGGATCGTTGCTGCGCAGGGGCACGACCTGCTGGCGGTCCCGATTTGAAGGCGATGGCGCGGGTCCGGCTCAGCCCTGGCCTCGCGGCACCGGCCCTCCTTTGCCTGCTTCAGATTTCGCAGCATCTCTGCAGCGCGCCAGCAAGCGTTGGTTCGTTTGCTGCTGCCGGGACCAAAGAAAAAGGCTTGCAAACATCACGTTTGCAAGCCTTTATGATTGGTGCCCAGGAGAGGACTCGAACCTCCACGCCTCTCAGCGCTAGTACCTGAAACTAGTGCGTCTACCAATTCCGCCACCTGGGCATTTCAGGAAAAACGCAATCATAGCAGAGAAAAAGTGAACGAAAAAAACAGCCTGTTGGCCGAATTTGAAGGTGTCGTCTCCGGTCATCGGGACGGCCATGGTTTTGTGGTCCGCGACGATGGTCAGGCCGACATCTACCTGCCGTCCAACGAGATGAGAGCGGTGCTGCACCGGGACCGGGTCAAGGCCCGCATCGTGCGGCTGGACCGCAAGGGTCGACCCGAAGGTCGCGTGACGGAAATCGTCGAACGCTCTGACTCCCCCATCATTGGCCGCCTGCTCCAGGAGAGTGGTGTGTGGCTGGTGGCGCCCGAAGACAAGCGCTACGGGCAGGACGTCCTGATCCCCAAGGGGGCCACCGGCTCGGCCAAGCCCGGGCAGGTGGTGGTCGTGCAGCTCACCGAACCACCTGCCTTGTACGGCCAGCCTGTGGGTCGGGTGAAAGAGGTGTTGGGCGAGATCGACGATCCCGGCATGGAGATCGAAATTGCGGTGCGCAAATATGGCGTGCCGCACGAGTTCTCGGATGCGGCGATGGCGCAGGCGCGCGCGCTGCCCGACCATGTGCGCGCCGCCGATCACAAGAACCGTGTCGATCTGCGTGATGTGCCTCTGGTCACCATCGATGGTGAAGACGCACGCGACTTCGACGACGCTGTCTACTGTGAGCCGGCCAAGGTCGGCAAAGGCAAAGGGTGGCGCCTGCTGGTGGCCATTGCGGATGTCAGCCACTATGTGCAGACAGGCTCGGCCATCGACGTTGACGCCTACGAGCGAGCCACCTCGGTGTACTTCCCCCGCCGGGTGATTCCCATGCTGCCGGAGAAGCTCTCCAACGGGCTGTGTTCCTTGAATCCCGGTGTGGAGCGCCTGTGCATGGTCTGCGACATGCTGGTCAACGCCAAGGGCGAGGTGCACGCCTATCAGTTCTACCCGGCGGTGATGTTCAGCCATGCGCGGTTCACCTACACCGAGGTGGCCGCCATCCTGCAGAACACGCGTGGGCCCGAAGCAAGTCAGCGCAAGGCTTTGGTGCCCTATTTGCTCAATCTGCACGACGTGTACCGCGCCTTGCTCACCGCGCGTGGTGAACGCGGCGCGGTCGATTTCGAAACCACCGAAACGCAGATCGTCTGTGACGAATCAGGCCGCATCGAGAAGATCATCCCGCGCACGCGCAACGATGCACACAAGGTGATCGAAGAAGCGATGCTGGCGGCCAACGTGTGCTCGGCCGATTTCATCAGCGAGGGCAAACACACCGGCCTGTTCCGAGTGCACGAAGGCCCCACGCCGGAGAAGCAGGAGATCCTGCGCAACTACCTCAAGGCCATGGGCGTGTCGCAGACCATCGGCGACAACCCCAAGCCGGCCGACTTCCAGAAGATCGCGGCCGCGACCAAAGACCGTCCCGAGTCGCAGCAGATCCACACCATGCTGCTGCGGTCCATGCAACAGGCCATCTACACGCCGGTCAACAGCGGGCACTTCGGCCTGGCCTTCGAAGCCTACACCCACTTCACCAGCCCGATCCGCCGTTACCCCGATTTGCTGGTGCACCGCGTCATCAAGGCGATCCTGGCCCGCCAGCGCTACGAGTTGCCCGTGCTGCCCACGCCGGGCGAGGCCCACGCCAAGCTGAGCAAACGCCTGGCCAGTCGCGCCAAGCCGCTGGCGGTGGGGGAGGTGGTGAAAAAGCCGTCGGTCGACACGCTGGCCTGGCAGGCCGCCGGCCTGCATTGCAGTGCCAACGAGCGCCGAGCCGACGAGGCCAGCCGCGACGTCGAGGCCTGGCTCAAGTGCAAGTACATGCGCGAACACCTGGGCGAGGAGTTCAGTGGCGTCGTGAGCTCGGTGACGAGCTTCGGTCTGTTTGTCACGCTCGATGCCATGTATGTTGAAGGTCTGGTGCACATCACCGAACTCGGCGGCGAGTACTTCCGTTTCGATGAGGCCCGCCAGGAACTGCGCGGCGAGCGAACCGGCATCCGCTACGCACTGGGCACCCGCGTGCAGGTGCAGGTCAGCCGCGTCGACCTCGATGGTCGGCGGATCGACTTTCGATTGGTCAGCGGCGAGGACGACCTGGTGTTGCGCGCGATGCGTGACAAAACCGGTCAGGCTGGCACCCCCGAAGGCGCTGCGGGCCCTGGGCGCGGCGGCAAGGCCAGCCGGGGCAGGGGCGCCGAGCCCGCAGCCGCTGGCCGCCAGGACAGGGCGCCCCGCGCACCGGCGCCGGACACCAAGCCACCGGGCAAAAAGGCAGCGGGCAAGAAGTCCGATCGCGGCGCTGCACGCAGCACCGCCAACCAGCCCAGAAAGAGCCGGCGTTGAGCGAGCGCAAAACCGTCACTTCCGGGTTGAAGAAGGCCCCCGCGCGATCCGCTGCGCTGGAGGCCGTTTCGAGCACCCGTGTGCGGTTGGCGCCAGCCATCAAGCGTGTCCCCAAGGTCGGCCCGTTGCCCACCGAGCGCTCCTTGCGCATCGGCGTGTCGGCCCGCCTGCTCTACCAGGTACCGCTGGAACTGGGGTTTCGCAACAAGAACCTGCAGTACATCGAGCAGTCGCTGGCGCACTGGATCATGGAGCATGGAGCCATTGCCTTCATGGTGCCCGCCGTGGCGCACGACAGCAAACACGCCGCTCGCCACCTCAAGGTGGAGCACGTGGTCCAGGAACTGGACGCGCTGGTGTTGCAGGGTGGGGCGGATGTGGCGCCCCAGTCTTACGGTCAGGCGCCGATCGACCCGCGCTGGCAGGGCGACGTGGTGCGCGACCGGTACGAACTGGCCCTGCTCAGGACATTCCTGGCGCAAAAAAAGCCGGTGCTCGGCGTCTGCCGTGGGGCGCAGCTGCTCAACGTGGCGTTTGGCGGCACCCTCTACCAGGACATCTCCACCCAATGCCCGGCCGCCCACGCCCATGTGGACACCGATCTGTACGACCAACTCGAACACGACGTGACCTTTCTGCAGGGAACGGCCCTCACCAAGCTCTACCCCAGCGCTTCGCAATTGCGGGTGACCAGCATCCACCACCAGGCGGTCGCAGAGCTCGGCAAGGGCATGGTGGTTGAGGCCGTGTCGACGCTCGATGGTCTGGTGGAGGCGATCCGCTGGACGGGCGACGCGTACGCACGGGGCGTGCAGTGGCACCCCGAGTTCCATCACGGTCGTCACGCGCTGGCCGACAGTTCGCCCATCATGCTGGACTTTCTCGAGGCCTCCCGCGAGGCGGCGATGGAGCGCCTGACCGCTGGCCGCGAGCCCGATCCACGTGTGCCCCGGCCACCGCTGCGGCTGGTGGGCGCGTGAGCGGACGGCGCTCCACCGACCGGGCAACGAGACACCTTTCACTGTCATTCCCAACCGGACCCGCACAGCATGCGCATCGTTTTTTTCCTGCTTGAGACGCTGTTCTTCTTCCTGATGGCGATGGCCTTGCTGCGCGCGTGGATGAACCACCTGCGTGTGCACATGTCGGCCCAACCCGGACGGTTTTCGATCGCGGTCACCGACTGGCTGGTGCAGCCGGTCCGGCGCATCCTGCCGCGCGCGCTGGCGCAAAGCAGGATCGATTGGGGAAGCCTGCTGTCGGCGATCCTGCTGGCGCTGGCGTATGGCGGCATCTGGCTGATGCTGGCCTCGGGCGTGTCCGACCTGTCGGTGTCGCCCGCCACCTGGGTCATCACCATCCTCACCATGGCGCTGCGCATCCTGGTGCGAACCCTGTTGCAGGGACTGATGATCCTGCTGATCGGCTACGCGATCCTGTCCTGGGTACAGCCGCAGTCGCCGGTGCTGGCCACGCTGGATCGGCTGTGTGCACCCCTGCTGCGCCCGATCCGGCGCGTGGTGCCGCTGGTTGGCGGTGTCGATCTGTCGGTTCTGCTGCTCATCATCCTGCTGCAGATCGGCCTGATGCTGCTCGGCTGAACGGCGTTCTTCAGTCGAACGGCCTGACGCGACGGGCCAGTTCGCCGGCCACCAGACCCGCTGGCACCCCAGGCGATTGACCGTCGGCAGGCCAATGGTCGGCCAGCCAGCCATGCTGGAACACGGCGCCAGCCACCCGATCGAGGGTGCCCTGCCCGGGTGCCGGGGAGCCCGCCAGTGCGGCGCCGATCATGCCCGCCAGCACGTCGCCCGTTCCCGCCGTGGACAACGCGGCGTTGCCTGTCGGATTGATCATCGGCACACGGTTCGGCGCGGCCAGCACCGTGCCCGAACCCTTGAGCACGCAGATCACGCCAAACCGCTCGGCCAGCGTCCGGGCCGCCCGCAGCCGGTCGGCCATCACCTGCGCGGTGCTGCAACCCAGCAGCCGGGCCGCCTCCAGCGGGTGAGGGGTCAGCACCGTCACCTGCGCGGTGGACGTGCGCTGCGCCAGCAGGGTCTGCAGGGCGGTGTCGCTGGCCACCGCGTTGAGTGCATCGGCATCGAGCACCAGGGTGGCGGCGGCCATCCACCGGGGCAGGACCGCTGCCACCGACAAGCCGCCGCCGCAACCGCAGACCACGCAGGCTCGCTCCACCCAGGCCTCGTCGGCCAAGGTTTGCGGACGTCGAAACATCAGTTCCGGACAGACCGGATCCCAGCGGGTTTCGTTGGCCGCGCCGCTTTCCAGCAGGCCGACGAACACCCTTCCGGCGCCGCCGTGCAGGGCGGCCCGGGCCGCCAGCACGGCCGCGCCGGTCATGCCGGCGCCGCTGGTTGCGATGCCCTGGCCGCCGATCACCACCACGTCGCCGAAGCTGCCTTTGTGACTGGCGTGTGCCTTGTCCGCTCTGGTCGCGCCTGGCGCCGCTCGGCCCGCGAGCCAGGCTGTGGGCGCCACCGACGCGGATGGACGCACGCCCAGATCGTCCAGCCAGACCCTGCCGGCCGCGTCGCGGCCCTGATGGGTGAACAAACCGGGCTTCAGGGTGAGCAGTGCCAAGGTGTGGCGCGGACCGGCTCGATGGGCACGAACCGCAGACGCTTCTTCGATCGGTGCCAACTGCCCTGTGTCGGCCTGCAGACCGCTGGGCAGATCGACGCACAACACCGGTGCGTCCGTGGTGCGCAACCCCATGGCCCAGCTCGCCAGGCGTCCTTGCAGAGGCCGGCCGGCGCCGATGCCCAGCAGTGCATCGATCGCGAGGTCGAAGCTTTCGGGCGCATCCGGCTGGAAGACCACGCCGGCCGAACGTGCCTCTGCCAAGGCCCATCGGGCATCCGCTGGAAGCGCTTCTTCGCCGGCATGCCCGTCCACGGCGTGGGTGACGATGACTCTGAGACCGCTGTTGCTGCCCGCGGCCCAACGGTGCAGATGCATCGCCGCGACCAGGCCGTCACCTCCGTTGTTGCCCGGGCCGCAGGCCACCCAGATACATTGCGCATGGGGCGCCAGTGCCCGGGCCAGCCGGGCCACAGCAAGCCCGGCTCGCGCCATCAGGGTGTGAGCGGGCAGGGCGGCCTGCGCCACCTGTTCCAACTGGCGGGTGCCCGCCGTGTCGAACAAGGCTTCGCGCTGGTGGCTGTCGATGCTTCGCATGGTCGCAGTCTGGCTCAGATTCCGTGCCGGCGGGGTGAAAAAGGGGTCAGATCGATGTCGCTCGGTCGGCCATCGACCTGATCGGCCAGTGCCCGCGCCGAGCCGCACGCCATGGACCAGCCGCAGGCGCCGTGGCCCAGGTTCAGCCAGAGGCCTGGTATCCGGCTGGCGCCGATCAAGGGCAGGCCGTCGGGCAGCTCGGCCTGCGCGCCACACCACGCCTGCACGTTGCCCGCCGGGCCGCCCAGCCGAACCGCGCCGGGAAACCAGTCGGACAGCACCTTGTAGAGCCGTTGCAAGGCGGCTTTGGACGGCGTTCCGGTGCGACGTCCCCAGTCGTGGCCGCCCGCGACGCGCACGCGCTGCCCGAGGCGGGCGATCGACACACCTTGGTGCGCATCCAGCACGGCCGACTGCGGGGCGTCCATCGGCTCCCTGACCGCAGCGCTGAGCGAATGGCCCTGCACCGACTGAAGGGGCAGGTTCAGGCCCAGCTGCCTCAGCAGGCCGGCGCTGGCCACCCCGGCGCACACCACCACCGCATCGAATGTTCGGGCCGACGCGCTCGCAGCTTCGTTGGGCGGGCGTGACGCGGTGTGGGCCAGTTCGAGACGAAAGCCCGTGGGTGCCAGCGCATCGATGCGGCCGACGACGGTGTTGAACTCGAACCGGCAACCCGCCTGCAGGGCCCGAGCGCGCAGCAGCACGGCAAACTCCCTGCAGTTGGCCACCGCTTCCCCACCGAGCTCGATCGCGCCCTGCAGCGGCGTTTCGGAGCTGAGTGCTGTCTCCAGACCCCGGGCTTCGGCCGCGGTGATGAGCTGGGCGGGCAGCCCCTGGTCGCGCAGCTGCTGCAATGGCGCCTGTGCGTGGGCGACCTCCTGCTCGGTTCTCAGCAACACCAGCATGCCGTGGCTGCGGTCGTGATCGAACTGGTACTGGTCGGTGATGGCCTCCAGACGCTGCTGGCTGTAGCGCATCAAGCCCTGCACCTGGCCCTGGCTGGCGGCCCATTGCGGTCCACGCCGGAGCTGGCGCCATTGCCAGAGCCAGCGCCATTCGCTGCCGGTGGGAAGGCGCGCGAGGTGCAGGCCGTCGCTGTGGCTGGACCACGGCCACCCGAGCTGCCGCCCGGCCAGCCCCCAGCCCGCGGCCCAGCCCGGCGCGATCAGCGCTCCGCTGGCGAAGCTGGCTTCTTCGGCCACCGTGCTTCGGCGCTCGAACACCGTCACCTCGTGCCCGCCCAACGACAATTCGTGCGCGCTGCTGATGCCCACGACCCCCGCTCCGACCACCGCGATTTTCAAACCAGGCTCCCTGAAAGCTCCATTGTGCCGGCCGCCGGCCAGTGCCCGAGGCCGGGAGGAGGGGGCAGGCTGCTATACTCGACGGGCTTTGCAGTCAGCGGCCGGCATCCCTGCCACCCTGACACCGCAAGGTCAATCGCAAACCGGCCCAACCGGGTGTTGCCTGATGCCACCGAATCCAGAGTGATCGGTCGGTCACAGGCGATCGGGGCCGGATTTAAGACTCAACCTCTGGAAAGTCAACTCATGTCAATCTCCATGCGCGAAATGCTGGAAGCCGGTGTCCATTTCGGTCACCAAACCCGCTTCTGGAACCCCAAGATGGCTCCGTACATCTTCGGCCACCGCAACAAAATCCACATCGTCAACCTCGAGAAGACGCTGCCGCTGTTCGAAGACGCGGCCAAGTTCGTGCGTCAGCTCTCGGCCAACCGCGGCACCATCCTGATGGTGGGCACGAAGCGCCAGTCGCGCGACATCGTGGCCCAGGAAGCCCGTCGTGCCGGCGTGCCCTTCGTCGACCAGCGCTGGCTCGGCGGCATGCTCACCAACTTCAAGACCGTCAAGACCTCGATCAAGCGTCTGAAGGACATGCAGGCTCAAAAAGAAGCCGGCCTGGACACCATGACCAAGAAAGAGCAGCTGACCTTCTCCCGCGAGATGGAAAAGCTCGAGAAGGACATCGGCGGCATCCAGGACATGACGGCCCTGCCCGACGCCATCTTCGTGATCGACGTGGGCTTCCACAAGATCGCGGTGCTTGAAGCGCAAAAGCTCGGCATCCCGCTCGTGGGCGTGGTCGACACCAACCACTCGCCTGTCGGCATCGACTACGTGATCCCCGGCAACGACGACTCGGCACGCGCCGTGGCGCTGTACGCCCGCGGCATCGCCGATGCGATCCTCGAAGGCCGCAACAACGCCGTGAACGACGTCGTGAAGGCCGTTGCCGCAGAAGGCTCGGACGAATTCGTCGAAGTCAAGGAAAACACCGCCGCCTGAAGGCCGTGCTCCCATGAAAGAGGGGCTTGTGAGCCCCTTTTTCACACCGAAATCCGATCACTGAACAGAGCCGACCACACCCAGCGGGTGCGGCGGCGACAAGGAGAACCCAGATGGCAATTACCGCAAGCATGGTCGCCGAACTGCGCGCCAAGACCGACGCTCCCATGATGGAGTGCAAGAAAGCCCTGACCGAAGCCGACGGCGACATGGCCAAGGCCGAGGAACTGCTGCGCGTCAAGCTCGGCACCAAGGCCGGCAAGGCCGCCAGCCGCGTGACGGCTGAAGGCGTCGTGGCCGGTTTCATCGAAGGCGCCAACGGCGGCTTGATCGAAGTCAACTGCGAAACCGACTTCGTGACCAAGAACGACAGCTTCCTGGCACTGGCCAACGCGGCCGCCGAGCTCGTGGCAAAACACCAGCCGGCCGACGTGGCGGCGCTGGGCGCGCTGCCCTACAGCCAGGACGGCTTTGGCCCGACGCTGGAAGATGTGCGCAAGGGCCTGATCGGCAAGATCGGCGAGAACATGTCGTTCCGCCGTTTCAAGGCTTACAGCGGCGCGGCCAAGCTGGCCAGCTACCTGCACGGCACCCGCATCGGCGTGGTGGTTGAATTCGAAGGCGATGAGGGCGCAGCCAAGGATGTCGCCATGCACGTGGCCGCCATGAAGCCCGTGTCCCTGACCAGCAACGACGTGCCTGCCGAGTTCATCGAGCGCGAGCGTTCGGTGGCCACGGCCAAGGCCGACGAAGCCAACAAGGAGCTGCTGGCCGCCGGCAAGCCTGCGCAAAGCGCCGAAATCGTGGCCAAGCGCATCGATGGCGCGGTCCAGAAGTACCTCAAGGAAGTGTCGCTGTTCAACCAGCCCTTCGTGAAGAACGACAAGCAGACCGTCGAGGCCATGCTCAAGGCCACGGGCACCACCGTCAAGGGGTTCACCCTGTACGTGGTGGGCGAGGGCATCGAGAAGAAGGTGGACGACTTCGCCGCCGAAGTGGCTGCCCAGGTGGCCGCCGCCAAAGGCGCCTGACCGGGCTTCGCCTGCTTCATGCAGCTCCATGCTGCCTTGCACAAGACCACGGGCCGCAAGGCCCGTTGTCTTGTGCACCACCGGTGCCGATGGGCGTCTCCTCGGTACACTTGCCGGCTGGGTTTTCTGTTTTTGCTACCTGAAAGTGCCACATGCCTGCCTACAAACGGATTCTGCTGAAGTTGTCGGGTGAAGCCCTGATGGGCGACGACGCCTTCGGCATCAACCGAGCGACCATCGTTCGCATGGTGGAAGAAATCGCAGAAGTCACGCGTCTCGGGGTTCAGGTCGCCATCGTCATTGGCGGCGGCAACATCTTTCGCGGCGTGGCTGGCGGCTCGGTCGGCATGGACCGCGCCACCGCCGATTACATGGGAATGCTCGCCACGGTGATGAACTCGCTCGCGCTGGCCGACACCATGGACAAGGCCGGACTGGTGGCGCGCGTGATGTCGGCGATTGCCATCGAGCAGGTGGTCGAGCCCTATGTGCGTCCCAAGGCATTGCAGTACCTCGAAGAGGGCAAGGTCGTCGTGTTCGCCGCCGGAACCGGCAACCCCTTCTTCACCACCGACACGGCCGCGGCCCTGCGCGGTGCTGAAATCGGGGCAGAGATCGTGCTCAAGGCCACCAAGGTGGATGGCGTGTACAGCGCCGACCCGAACAAGGACCCGACCGCCACCCGCTACGCCTCCATCACCTTTGACGAGGCGATGAGCAAGAACCTGCAGGTGATGGACGCCACGGCCTTTGCCCTGTGCCGCGACCAGAAACTGCCCGTGAAGGTGTTTTCCATCTTCAAGCCCGGCGCATTGCGGGACGTGGTGATGGGCAAGGACGAAGGTACGCTGGTCCATGTGTGAAGCCCGTGTGTTCACCCAGTTGCTGAAATGAGGAGTTTCCATGAGCGTTGACGACATCCGCAAAACCGCCGAGCACAAGATGATGCAGTCGGTGGAAGCGTTCAAGAACGGTCTGACCAAGATCCGCACCGGTCGCCCCAATCCGGCGCTGCTCGACACCGTGCATGTGGACTATTACGGTTCCATGCTGCCGCTGTCGCAAGTGGCCAACCTCACTTTGCTGGATTCGCGCACCATCGGTGTTGCCCCGTGGGAAAAGGGCATGGGGGCCAAGATTGAAAAAGCCATCCGCGAGTCCGACCTGGGCCTGAACCCGTCCAGCCAGGGCGACCTGATCCGCGTTCCCATGCCCCCCATGACCGAGGAGCGCCGCAAGGAGCTCACCAAGGTGGTGCGCGGCGACGGCGAGGCGGCCAAGATCGCGATCCGCAATCTGCGTCGCGACGCCAACGAACAGGTGAAGAAGCTGGTGAAGGAAAAGCTGGCCTCAGAAGACGACGATCGCCGCTCGCAGGAAGACATCCAGAAGCTCACCGATCGTGTGATCAACGAGGTGGATCGCCTTGTCGCCGGCAAGGAACAGGACATCATGGCGGTCTGAACACCACCCACCTTCGCCCGCAAACCCCCACGCCATGCCTTCACCGATGCCCGAACAGGACCCGCTGGCCAGCGCCCGGCCTCGCCATGTGGCCATCGTGATGGATGGCAACGGGCGTTGGGCGCAAAAGCGCTGGTTGCCCCGCGTGGCGGGTCACAAGCAAGGGGTCGAGGCCCTGCGCCGCGTCGTCAAGGCCTGCCTCGAGCGCGACGTGACCGTGCTCACCGTGTTTGCCTTCTCGTCGGAGAACTGGAACCGTCCGGTTGAAGAGGTCTCCAGCCTCATGGACTTGCTGGTGGTGGCGCTTTCGCGCGAGGTGCCCACGCTCGAAGGCAACGGCGTGCGGCTGCACTTTCCCGGCGACCGTCGCGGCTTGTCCAGGCGCGTGGTGCAGGGATTGATCGACGCCGAACGGGCCACGGCGCACAACCACAAGCTGGTGCTCAACGTCTGCTTCAACTACGGCGGGCGCTGGGACATTGCCCAGGCCGCGCAGCGACTGGCCGCGCAGGGCCGCGAGATCACCGAAGAGAGCCTCAACAGCGAGCTGGCCCTGTCACACGTTCCCGATCCCGATCTGTTGATCCGAACCGGGGGCGAGCTTCGCATCAGCAACTTTTTGCTCTGGCAGGCGGCCTACACGGAGCTGGTGTTCACCGAATGCCTGTGGCCGGACTTCGATGCCGCCGAACTCGACCGTGCCTTGCTGGAGTACGCCAACCGCGAACGCCGGTTCGGCCGGACCTCCGAGCAGGTCACCCAGGGCGAGCCCTTGCTGGCGGTGGGCGGCGATCGACATGCTTAGACAACGCGTCATCACCGCCGTGCTGTTGCTGGCGGTCTTGTTGCCCGCGTTGTTCCATTCCGCCATCGAACCCTTTGCCGCCCTCACGCTGCTGCTGATCGTGGCGGCCGGATGGGAATGGGCCCGCCTCAATGGTGTGGGTTCGCGCCTGGCACTCGCGCTCGGGCTGGGCCTGGGTGCGGCGCTGGTTGCCTTCTGGCTGTCGGGCGGCCTGGAGCGGTCGTGGCGCCCGTTGTGGATCGGTGTGGGCGCCTCGTGGGTCGTGCTCGCCGTGGTCATGCTCCGCCGTGGCGTGGCGGGTTGGAGCACATGGCCAGCCGGTTTGCGCTTGTGGGTGGGACTGTTCCTGATCGCGTGCGCCTGGGTGGCGATGGTGCAGGCCCGGCTGCTGGGCCTAGGCTTTCTGCTGTCGGTGCTGTTGCTGGTGTGGATGGCCGACATCGCGGCCTATTTCGGTGGCAAGACGTTCGGCCGGCGCAAGCTGGCGCCCGGCATCAGCCCGGGCAAGACATGGGAAGGTGCCATGAGTGGCTTCGTCGGCGTCTTCCTGCTCGCCGCCGGGTGGCTCTGGGCAGACCCGCTGGCCCAGGGCGGCGCGGTCAGCCTGTACGCACGCCTGTGGTCGTTCGGTCCCTGGCTGGCGGTGGCGTGTCTTGCTTTCCTGGTGGCCATGAGCGTCGTGGGCGACCTGGTGGAGTCGCTGGTCAAGCGCAGCGCGGCCGTGAAGGACTCCAGCAACCTGCTGCCAGGACATGGCGGTGTGCTCGACCGGGTCGATGCCCTGCTGCCGGTGTTGCCGCTGGCGATGATGTTTGCCACTCTTTGATCTTCATGAACGACACCCAGTCCATCACCATCCTCGGATCCACCGGGTCCATCGGCAAGAGCACCCTCGATGTGCTGGCGCGCCATCCCGAGCGCTATCGTGTGTTTGCCCTCACCGCGTCCACCCAGGTCGATCTGATGCTGGCGCAGTGCCGGCAGTTCTCGCCCCGCTATGCCGTGATGGTCAGCCCCGCCCACGCGGCCCAGCTGGCCGAGCGCGTCCATCAACTCGGGTTGAAGGTGACGGTGTTGTCGGGCGAACAAGCCTTGTGCGATGTGTCGTCGGACCCGGAGGTGGACGCCGTGATGGCGGCGATTGTGGGTGCCGCAGGGCTCGCACCCAGCCTGGCGGCTGCCCGCTCGGGCAAGAAGCTGCTGCTGGCCAACAAGGAGGCGCTGGTGGTGGGCGGCGCGCTGTTCATGCAGGCGGTGCGCGACGGCGGTGCCACCTTGCTGCCGATCGACAGTGAACATTCCGCGGTGTTCCAGTCCTTGCCGGACGACCCCGCCGCCTGGTCGCGGCGGGTGGAGAAGATCGTGCTCACCGCCTCCGGTGGCCCGTTTCGCACGCGCGACCTGCAGTCGCTGTCGCAGGTGACGCCCGACGAGGCCTGCGCGCACCCCAACTGGGTGATGGGGCGCAAGATTTCGGTCGATTCGGCCACGATGATGAACAAGGCGCTGGAGGTCATCGAGGCCTGCTACCTGTTCGGCTTGCCGCCCGCGCAGATCGAGGTGGTGATCCATCCCCAGAGCGTGATTCATTCGATGGTGCAATACACCGATGGCTCGGTGGTGGCACAGCTCGGCACGCCGGACATGCGGGTGCCGATCGCCTACGGCCTTGCCTGGCCCGAACGCATGGCCTCCGGTGCCGAGCCGCTGGACTTCGGAACCTTGGGCGCTCTGACCTTCGAGAAACCGGATGGCCAGCGATTTCCCGGACTGCAGCTGGCCTGGGACTCGCTGCAAGGCCCCATCGGCACGACCGCGGTGCTCAACGCGGCCAACGAAGTGGCCGTGGCAGCGTTTCTCGACAAGCGCTTGCGTTTCGACCAGATCCATGCCATCAACGATGCAACTTTGCAGGGATTGGTCCCCTCCAAACCGAACGACCTGCCGGACCTGCTGGCGATCGACCAGCAGGCCCGGCGCCTGGCGCAGGCCCAGGTCGATCGCCTGTCTTGCTGAAGGCCCGGACCGGGCGGCACTGAGGCCGACGTTTTCAACTTCACGATCCGAACACCATGCTCACACTCGTTGCCTTTGTGGTTGCCCTCGGCCTTCTGATCGCGGTGCATGAATACGGGCACTACCGCGTGGCTGTGGCCTGCGGGGTCAAGGTGTTGCGGTTTTCGGTCGGCTTCGGCAAACCGCTGCTGACCTGGCGCAAGAAGGGCAGTCCCACCGAATTCGTGTTGTGTGCCTTGCCCCTGGGCGGGTACGTGCGCATGCTCGACGAGCGCGAGGCCCCGGTCGATGCGGCCGAACGCCACCTCGCCTTCAACACCCAGCCCTTGCGCTCCCGGGCCGCGATCGTGGCGGCCGGGCCGGCAGCCAACCTGCTGCTGGCCGTCGCGCTGTACGCCGCCGTCAACTGGAGCGGTGTCGAGGAGCCCAGGCCGGTGCTGGCCAGCCCCGCCATCGGCTCGCTGGCAGAGACGGCGGGCCTGCGCGGTGGCGAGTGGGTCGCCCAGGCGGGTCCTGATGAAGAAAACCTGGCTGGCGTGGACTCCTTCGAAGACCTGCGCTGGCGCCTGACCCAGGCCGCGCTGTCCAACGAAGACATGACCCTGCGCGTCAGCAATGAGGAAGGCGGGCCAGCGCGTTCGGTGGTCTTGCCCTTGTCCGGTCTGGACGTGCGCGAGGCCGATGCGTCCCTGTTCCAGAAAATCGGCATCACCGGCCCCTGGACGCAACCCGTGGTGGGTGAGGTGATGGCGGGCGGTGCCGCAGCGGCAGCGGGTTTGCTCGCCGGCGACACCGTGCGCAGCGTCGACGGCAGCACCGTCCCGGACGGCCAGCGGCTGCGCGCGCTGATTCGCGCAGCGACGGGCCCCGCCGGAGAAGGCATCGAGCAGACATGGCTGGTCGATCGCAATGGCCAGCGCCTTGAACTGACGGTGAAGCCTGTGCCCGAAAGGCAGGGGGATGCGTGGGTGGGACGGGTGGGCGCCTACATTGGTGCCGCTCCCGAGATGGTGACGGTGCGCCACGGGCCGGTGGATGGCCTGCTCAAGGGTGTCGTGCGCACCTGGGAGGTGTCGTGGCTCACGCTCAAGATGATGGGGCGCATGGTGATCGGCGAGGCCTCGGTCAAGAACCTCAGCGGACCGCTCACCATCGCCGACTACGCGGGCAAATCTGCCAGCCTGGGCATCACCTCTTACATCCTGTTTCTGGCCCTCATCAGCGTGAGTCTGGGCGTGCTGAACCTGCTGCCATTGCCGGTCTTGGACGGGGGACACCTGATGTATTATCTTTGGGAGGGTGTGACCGGTCGCAGCGTGTCTGATGTCTGGATGGAGCGCCTGCAGCGCGGTGGTGTCGTGGTCCTCATGGCGCTCATGTCCGTTGCCTTGTTCAATGATGTGGCCCGCTTGGCTGGCTGAACACTTTTCCCATGACAAAAAACAAAAACGGTCTGCGCGGCCTGACCCTTTCAGCGCTCGCGGCCGCCTTGCTCGGCGCCTTGCCCGCCTGGGCGGTCGACCCCTTCACCTTGCGAGACATTCGCGTCGAAGGCCTGCAGCGCGTCGAGCCTGGAACCGTCTTTGCTTCACTGCCGTTTCGCATCGGGGACCAGTACAGCGATGACAAGGGCTCCACGGCCATCCGCTCGCTGTTCGGGTTGGGTCTGTTCAGCGATATCCGCCTGCAGATCAACGGCGATGTGCTGGTGGTGATCGTAGAAGAGCGGCCCACGGTGGCCGATGTGAGTTTCTCCGGCATCAAGGAGTTCGACAACGACGTGCTCACCAAGGCGCTGCGCGACATCGGACTGACCGAAGGCCGCCCTTTCGACAAGGCCCTGGCCGACCGCGCCGAGCAGGAGCTCAAGCGCCAGTACATCAACAAGAGCATGTACTCCGCCCAGGTGGTCACCACCGTCACGCCCGGCGAGCGCAACCGGGTCAACCTCAATTTCAGCGTGGTTGAAGGCGACGTCGCGAAGATCAACGAAATCCGCATTGTGGGCAACCAGGCCTTCTCCGAGTCGACCTTGCGCAACCTGTTCGACCTGGACACCGGCGGCTGGCTCAGCTGGTACACCAAGTCCGACCGTTACTCGCGCGCCAAGCTCAACGCCGACATCGAAACGCTTCGTTCTTACTACCTGACCCGCGGCTACCTCGAGTTCCGCATCGATTCCACGCAGGTGGCCATCTCGCCCGACAAGCAGGACATGTCGATCACCCTGAACATCACCGAAGGCAACCGCTATGTGGTGTCTTCGGTGGCGCTCGAGGGTGAATACCTCGGCAAGGAAGAAGAGTTCAAGTCGCTCATCACCCTGGAGGCCGGTGAGGCCTACAACTCGGAAAACGTGACCAGCACCGTCAAGGCTTTCACCGATTACTTCGGTGCTTTCGGTTATGCGTTCGCACAGGTCGAGGCGACCCCCGAGATCGACCGCGTCAACAAGAGGGTGTCGTTCGTGTTGCGCGCCCAGCCGGCGCGTCGCGTCTATGTGCGCCGCATCAACGTCGAAGGCAACAACCGCACCCGCGACGAAGTCGTGCGCCGCGAGTTTCGCCAGCTCGAGTCGGCCTGGTACGACAGCGACCGCATTCGCCTCTCGCGCGACCGCGTCGATCGCCTGGGCTTCTTCACGGAAGTCGGTATCGACACCCAGCAGGTGCCGGGTTCGCCCGATCAGGTCGACCTCACGGTGTCGGTGGTCGAGAAGCCCACGGGCAACCTCTCGCTGGGCGCAGGCTATTCGCAGGCCGAGCAGCTGTCGATCATCGCCGGCATCCGCCAGGAAAACGTGTTCGGTTCGGGCAACTACCTCGGCATCGACATCAACACCAGCAAGTTCAACCGCCAGTTGGTCCTGAGCACGGTCGACCCCTACTTCACGGCCGACGGCATCTCGCGCAGCATCGACGCCTACTACCGCACGACGCGCCCCTACGACACCCAGTCCGAAACAGGCGACTACCGCCTGATCACCAAAGGGGCTTCGCTGCGCTTCGGGGTGCCGTTCACCGAAGCCGACACGGTCTTCTTCGGGGCGGGCGTGGAGCAGACCACGATCGAGCCCGGCGTTTTCCTGCCCGATGCCTACCGCGACTACGCCCGTGATTTCGGCGAGACCAGCAACACCTTGCCTCTCACGGTCGGGTGGTCGCGTGACACGCGCGACAGTGCACTCGTGCCCACCCGCGGTCGCCTGCAGCGCGTCAATTCCGAGCTGGGCGTGGCGGGTGATGCCCGCTACGTCAAGGCGAGCTACCAGTTCCAGCAGTACATCCCCCTGAGCAAGCAATACACGCTTGCGTTCAACACCGAGCTGGGTTTGGGCAAGGGCTTTGGTGGACGCCCCTATCCGGTGTTCAAGAACTTCTTCGGCGGCGGCCTGGGTTCGGTGCGAGGCTTTGAGCAGGGCACGTTGGGCCCTGTGTCGCCGGTGGCGAACTCCCTGACCGGCGAGGGCATCAACATCGGTGGCAACCGCAGCATCGCCCTCAGCGCCGAATTCATCACCCCGTTCCCGGGTGCCGGCAACGACCGCAGCCTGCGCATGTTCGGGTTCGTGGACGTCGGCAACGTGTTCGGGGAGAACGACACCCGTGAAAACGCCAAGGACCTGCGGGCTTCAGTGGGCGTCGGCCTGAGCTGGATCTCGCCCGTGGGCCCCCTCAGATTCGCCGTCGCCAACCCCATCCGGAAATTCACCGGCGATAAAATCCAGAAATTCCAGTTTCAGATCGGAACCTCCTTTTGATGAAGACACTTACCAGCCTGTTCAACCGCAAGACGCTCGTTGCCGTGGCCCTCGGGCTCGCAACGCTCGGCGTTGCCGCGCAAGACCTGCGCATCGGCTTCGTGAACCTGGAGCGCATCCTGCGTGACTCCAACTCGGCCAAAGCCGCCCAGACCAAGCTCGAGCAGGAATTCTCCCGGCGCGAAAAAGAGGTGCAGGCGCTCGCAGCCCAACTCAAGACGGCCTCGGAGAAGTTCGAGCGTGAAGCGCCGACCTTGCCCGAAGGTCAGCGCACCACCCGCCAGCGCCAGCTGGTCGAGCAGGATCGGGATTTCCAGCGCAAGCAGCGGGAGTTCCAGGAAGACCTGAACATGCGCAAGAACGAAGAGCTGCAGAGCGTGCTGGAGCGCGCGAACCGCGTCATCCGCCAGGTCGCCGAGGCAGAGAAGTTCGACCTGGTCATCCAGGAAGCCGTCTACATCAACCCCAAGCACGACATCACCGACAAGGTGCTCAGCGGCTTGAACGGCAGCAAGTAAGCCGCAGGACCCGGCTGTGGCGATACCACTGGGCTCCATTGTCGAAGCCCTCGGTGGAGAACTCGTCGGTTCACCCGACGCGGGCATCCGCCGCCTCGCCCCGCTGGCCACTGCAGAACCCGACGAACTGGCCTTCGTCTCCAACGCACGGTATGCGTCGCAAGTCACCCTCACGCGTGCGGGCGGCCTGATCGTCACGCCCTCTTTGCGCGCAGCGGCGAGCGCGCGGGGACCGTGCATCGTCACCGACGACCCTTACCTCTACTTTGCCCGCCTCACCCAGTGGTGGCGCGAGCAGCACGCTGTGCTGCCCGAGCCCGCTGTGCATGCGAGCGCCGTGGTCCATCCCAGCGCCGAGCTCGCGGCGGGGGTCGATGTCGGCGCCTTTGCCGTCATCGAGGCAGGTGTTCGCATCGGTCCCGGTGCGCGCATCGGTGCCCACAGCGTGCTCGGCGAACATGCACAGATCGGTGCCAACACCCGCCTGTACCCTCGCGTGACCGTGGGCGAACGGTGCTCGGTGGGTGACCGGTGTGTGCTTCATTCCGGGGTCGTCATCGGGGCGGACGGCTTCGGCTTTGCACCGCACGAAGGTCGCTGGATCAAGATCGAGCAACTGGGCGCCGTTCGCATCGGCCACGATGTGGAGATCGGTGCCAACACCTGCATCGACCGGGGCGCTCTGGATGACACCGTGATCGGGGAAGGCGTGAAGCTGGACAACCTGATCCAGATCGGCCACAACGTTCGCGTCGGGGCGCACACGGCGCTGGCCGGTTGTGTCGGGGTCGCCGGCAGTGCCGACATCGGCTCGGGTTGCACCATCGGCGGTGGTGCCGTGGTGCTCGGTCACCTGAAGCTGGCCGACGGCGTGCATGTGTCGGCCGCCTCGGTGGTCACCCGGTCCCTGCTCAAGCCGGGGCACTACACGGGCATGTTTCCCATCGACGACAATGCGAGCTGGGAAAAAAATGCTGCGTCCCTCAAGCAGCTCAACCGCATTCGCGAGCGCCTCAAGGCCGCGGAACACGCGATCGAACAAGCCCTTCAGAAGAACACAAAGCCATGATGGACATTCACCAGATTCTCAAACAGCTGCCGCACCGCTATCCGTTTTTGCTGGTGGACCGGGTGCTCGAGCTCGACAAGGGCAAGCGCATCAAGGCGTTGAAGAACGTGACCATCAACGAGCCGTTTTTTGTCGGACACTTTCCGCACCGGCCCGTCATGCCCGGCGTGCTCATGCTCGAAGCCATGGCGCAGGTCGCCGCCCTGCTGGCGTTCGACACCCTGGGCGTGACACCCGATGACAAGACGGTGTACTACTTCGCCGGCATCGACGGAGCGCGTTTCAAGCGTCCGGTGGAGCCTGGCGATCAGCTCGTGATGGATGTGACGCTGGACCGGATGAAGGCCGGCATCTTCAAGTTCAAGGGCATCACCCGCGTGGGCGAGCAGGTGGCGTGTGAAGCCGAACTGATGTGCACCATGCGCACCATCGCCTGACGGTGGGGAGGGGCGCCTCGTGTCTTTGATCCACCCCACAGCGCTGGTGGACCCGGCCGCCGAGCTTCATGGTTCGGTGGCGGTCGGGCCCTACACCGTGATCGGCCCGAATGTGAAGGTGGGCGAGGGCACCACCATCGGCGCGCACTGCGTGATCGAGGGGCACACCACCATCGGACGCGACAACCGCATCTTCCAGTTCAACTCGCTGGGGGCGGTGCCGCAAGACAAGAAGTACGCGGGGGAGCCCTGCGAGCTCGTCATCGGCGACCGCAACACCGTGCGCGAGTTCTGCACCTTCAACATCGGGTCACCCGGTGACCGGGCCGTGACCCAGGTGGGCAATGACAACTGGATCATGGCCTATGTGCATCTGGCGCACGATTGTGTGGTGGGCAACCACACCATCTTTGCCAACAATTCGCAGCTCGCCGGTCACGTGGTGGTGGACGACTGGGTGATCCTGGGCGGCTTCACCGTGGTGCATCAGTTTGTGCGCGTCGGAGCGCATGCCATGACGGCCATGTGCTCGCTGCTGTTTGCCGATCTGCCGCCATTCGTGATGTGCCAGGGCCAGCCGGCGCAGGCGCGCTCGATGAACTTCGAAGGCCTGCGCCGCCGCGGCTTTTCGCCCGAGCGCATCGCGGCGGTGAAAGCCATGCACAAGGCCCTGTACCGCGAAGACCTCAAGCTGGACCAGTCGGTGGAACGCATCCGCGCCCTGACCGACAAGTCGCCCGAAGCCGCGCCCGATGTGGCCATGATGCTGGACTTCCTCGGGCAGGTGTCGCCCCAGCGCGGCATCGTGCGTTGATCCCGACATGAAGTCTTCAAAGCGTTTTGCCCTGGTGGCAGGCGAAACGTCAGGTGATCTGCTGGCCGGCCTGTTGCTTGGCGGGGTTCGGCAGCGCTGGCCCGACCTGCAGTCCTTCGGCATCGGCGGCCATCAGATGGCGTCCCAGGGCTTCGAGGCCTGGTGGCCCAGCGAGAAGCTGGCGGTGCGTGGTTATGTCGAGGTGCTGCGGCACTACCGTGAAATCGTCGGTATCCGGGCGCAGCTGCAGCAGCGCCTGCTGGCTGGCGACCGGCCCGACGTGTTCATCGGCGTCGATGCGCCCGACTTCAACCTGGACCTGGAAGCCAGGCTGAAGGCCGGCGGGATTCGCACGGTGCATTTCGTGTGTCCCTCCGTGTGGGCCTGGCGTGCCGAGCGCATGGAGAAGATCCGCCGCAGCGCCGACCATGTGCTGTGCATCTTTCCTTTCGAGCCCGACCTGCTGGCCCGCCACGGGATCGCCGCGACCTACGTGGGTCACCCGCTGGCCAATGTGATCGCACTGGAGCCGGACCGGGCCGCGGCCAGGCATGCCCTGGGTCTGGGCGAGGCTGAGACGGTGGTGGCGATCCTGCCGGGCAGCCGGGCCTCGGAGGTGCAGTACCTTGCCCGCACGTTCTTCGAGGCCGCGGCGCGTCTGCACCGCACGCGGCCGGACATCCGTTTCGTGGTACCGGCGGTGCCGGCGCTGCACGAACGCATCGAGGCCGCAGCCCGCAGCGCCGGCCTGGGCGCAGAGCTGAAGGTGATCGCCGGTCAATCGCACACGGCGCTGGCCGCCTGCGATGTCACCCTGATCGCCAGCGGCACGGCCACGCTGGAAGCGGCGCTCTTCAAGCGTCCGATGGTCATTGCCTACAACATGAACTGGCTCTCCTGGCAGATCATGCGCCGCAAGCAGTTGCAGCCCTGGGTGGGTTTGCCCAACATCCTGTGTGGCGAGTTCGTGGTGCCCGAATTCCTGCAGGACGCCGCCACGCCGCAGGCGCTGGCCAGCGCTGTGCTGGCCTGGCTTGACGCGCCTGAGAGAATCCAGGCCTTGCAGCAACGATTCACCGCGTTGCACCACACCTTGCGCCGTGACACCGCCCAACTGGCCACCGATGCGATCGAAAAAGTTCTTGAAGGCTGAGCAGGCCCAACTGGTCTGGGACGTGCCCGGCCTGGTGGCCGGGGTGGACGAGGCCGGGCGCGGTCCGCTGGCCGGCCCGGTGGTGGCCGCTGCCGTGATCCTGGACGTGCGCTTTCCCATCAAGGGGCTGGCCGATTCAAAGCAGCTCACCGCCTTGCGCCGTGAGCGCCTGTACGACGAGATCCGTGCCAAGGCCTTGTGTTGCAGCATTGCGCAGGCCTCGGTGGAGGAAATCGACCAGCTCAACATCCTGCAGGCGACGATGCTGGCCATGCGCCGCGCGGTGCTCGGTCTTCGCCTCAAGCCGGCCAAGGTGCTGGTGGACGGGAACCGCCTGCCGGCACTGGATGTGCTGGCCGAGGCGATCATCTCGGGCGACGCCCTGGTGCCCTGCATCTCCGCAGCGTCCATCCTGGCCAAGGTCACGCGCGATCGTTTGCTGTGCGAGCTGCACCTGCAGCATCCCGAATATGGCTTCGACCGGCACAAGGGCTACGGCACGGCCGAACATCTGCGTGCGCTGCAGGAGCATGGCGCCCTGCCGTTGCACCGCCGTACCTTTGCACCCGTGGCCAGGGCGCTCGCACGGGCCGCAGAAGGGCAGGAGCTTCGCGCATGAGTGAGCCCACCGTCATCACCTCGCGCGACAACCCGCTGCTCAAGCGTCTGCGGGTGCTGGCGCAAGACAACACCGCCTACCGCAAACAGGGGCAGGTCTGGCTGGAAGGCGATCACCTGTGCCGTGCCTTGCTCGCACGCGGGCACCGGCCCGCCATGGCCGTGTTCACGGACGAGGCCTGGACCCAGGCACCACACGACTTGCGCGACGCGTGCGACCACACGGTGACCGTGCCGCGCGCCCTCATGGCCACCATCAGTGGCCTCGAATCGCCCGCCGGCGTGGGCTTCGTCTGGGACTTGCCCAAGACCTCTGGCCTGCTGGCGGGTGAAGCGGCGGTGGTGCTGGACCGCCTGCAGGATGCCGGCAACGTGGGCTCGATCCTGCGCAGCGCAGCGGCCTTCGGTTTTGGCCAGGTGCTCGCGCTCAAGGGCACGGCCGCGCTCTGGTCGCCCAAGGTGCTGCGTGCCGGGATGGGGGCGCACTTTGCACTGCGGCTCGTGGAAGGTTTGTCGGCGGACGATCTGCCTGCGCTGGACGTGCCCTTGCTGGTGACCAGCTCACACCAGGGCGATCTGCTGCATCGTGCCGCGCTGCCCTGGCCTTGCGCCTGGGTGCTCGGACACGAAGGGCAGGGCGTGAGCGAAGCACTGGCGGCCATGGCGGCACAGTCGGTGCGCATCGCGCAGCCCGGCGGTGAAGAGTCGCTCAACGCCGCAGCCGCAGCGGCCATCTGCCTCCACGCCAGCGCAACGGCGCCCAGGTAAGCGCGCGCAGCGGGGGAGCGTGGGGGTCAGCACCGGGCCAGCCGAAGGGCCGCCCCAAGGCAGGCCCAGCCCCCTCGGGGGGCAGCGGACCTCGCGCAGC
>NZ_JAUCZG010000021.1 GCF_030373225.1 Hydrogenophaga sp.
TACCGCACTGGCATGCAAGACTAATGCCAGTTATTTACGGGACAGGACACTAGATGTGGATGACCAAAATGCTGCAAGAACTGCTGGCCCAGCTTCCCATCCCCAAAGTCAGCAATCGCTGCTCGACCGTCGTTCACTTTCGCAGGTTGATGGACAGCAATGGGTCCTCAGCTGCCGCCCGAGGAAGAGTTCAGGCTGCCAGCGTCGTTCGATGCCAGCACTCGGCCAACCAAAGCCAGGTCGCCCAGAGCGCGCTGGAGCAGTGGGCCCGCATCCACGAGATCGAGCGTGAGGCCAAGACGAAAGCGCCAAGACGCGGCCCCTGCTGACTTTTGTAGACATTCAGGGTGAGCCTGTAAGCCATCGAGTTAGCGGGTGGGTTAGCGTGAAACTTGACCCTAGTGGACGCCCTGTGGCGGGGGAAGGTACGCATTGCGGGTACGCAAGGCTGGCTAGGGTGAATGGCAGCCGAAAAGGCAGAGAAACCTCTGACGGCAAGCAAGGCTTCTCAGGCTACGAAAACCGTCCGGTCAAGTGGGGGAAGCCCATAGAGAGGGAGTCAGCCATGGTGCCTTCGTCAATATGCCCAGGGCACAACCGGGTACACGACACTGCTGGAGAACGACCGGCAAGACGCATCTGAAACCCTGTACTGCTGGCTACACAGTGGCTACACGGGCACAAAAACAAAAAGAGCCTGCTACTAAATTGATAGTGGCAAGCCCTTGTGCACATTGGCGGAGAGGGTGGGATTCGAACCCACGGTACCTTGCGGTACGCCTGATTTCGAGTCAGGTACATTCGACCACTCTGCCACCTCTCCGGTGTTGGTCTTCAGCGCGAACCGGCGAGTATAGCAGGCACCTGGAGCACCTCATTCGACACACCGGGCGTGCGGGGCCGGTGAGACAATCCGGCCACCGCAGACCCCCACCGCCCATGCTCGTCGACACCCAACCCGCGACCTACCAGCACATGCCGGCTTCGCCGGAGGTGCGTGACCACTGGGTGAACTCCCAGCTCATCGGCGTCCTGATGGACAACATGGGCGCTTCTTTGCTGGCCGCGCTGGTGTCGTTGCCCATTCTGGTCTTCATGATGGCGGGCCAGGTCAACACGGCGGGACTGGTGGTCTGGTCCCTGCTGATGCTGGCACTGCTGGCCTACCGGTACCGCCTGATCGGCATCTACCGGCTGCGCCACGACAGCCTGGAAGGGCCTCAGCGCATCACCTTCATCAACCGCTACCACTGGACCTGGGTTGCCATGGCGCTGTTGTGGGGCGGGCCCGTGTTGCTGAGTTACCAGCAGGCGCCGATGGCCACGCAGTTCGTGTGTGCGCTGGTGGTGCTGGGCCAGGGCTTGCTCACGCTCACCGCCTTCAGCGCCTATTTGCCGGTCTACCGGGCCTATGCCAACGCGCTGATGGTGTCGGTGCTGGCGAGTCTGGTGCTCGTCACCGTGCTGTTGCCCCAACCCTCCGGCATGTGGCAGACCGGGCTGGTCCTCATGGTGTTGCTGCTGGCGTTCTGGGGTTTGCTGTTCATGACGGGAACGCGCATGCACGAGGTGCACCGGGCGAGCTTCGAGTTGCAGTTCTCCAACCAGGAACTGATCGACTCGCTCACCCTGCAGACGCGGGCCTCGTTGCGGGCGGTGGCCACCAAGAACCGGTTCCTGGCGTCGGCGGCGCACGATCTGCGCCAGCCGGTGCACGCCCTGAGCCTGTACGCCGACTGGCTGGCCACCGAGCCCGAGATGGCGCGCGACATCGCTCCGCGCATCCTGCAGTCCACACGCGCCATCAATGAATTGTTCGACTCGCTGTTCGACCTGACACGCATCGACGCCGGCAACTACAAGGTTCGCCTGCAGCATGTGGATGTGGAGAAACTGTTTGCCGATCTGTCGCTGCAGTTCGAGCCGGTGGCGGTGGGCAAATCGCTGCGCCTGCGTTCGCACACGCGCCCCACCACGCTGTGGTCAGACCCGGTGGTGCTGCGCCGCATCCTGGGCAACCTGGTGTCGAATGCGCTGCGGCACACCCACCAGGGCGGCGTGTTGCTGGCCTTGCGCCATCGGGCCGACATGCTGGTTTTCGAGGTCTGGGACACCGGCGTGGGCATCGCGCGGGAGCACCAGCAGGCCATTTTTCAGGAGTTCTTCCGGGTGTCGCAACACCAGGGCACCGAGGACAGCCTGGGCCTGGGCCTGACCATCGTGTCCAAGCTGGCCTCGCTGATGGGTTATCAGCTGGCACTGAGTTCGGAGGCGAATCGCGGCAGCGTGTTCCGGGTGATGTTGCCGGCCTTCACACAGCAGGAAGCCACCGGGCTGCCCGAGCCCACGGTGGTGCGCAGCGAGACCTGATCACGGTCCGCTGCGCGGGTGGGACTCAGAGGTCGAGCAGGCCTGCGGTGCGGGCCAGATGGCTGGCCTGCGAGCGGCTCTTCACGTTGAGGCGGCGGAACAGGCGCCACAGGTGCACCTTGACGGTGTGCTCGCTGATCTGGAGTTGTTCGGCGATGTCGCGGTTGCTCAGACCCCGGTCCAGCATGACCAGCAGCTGTTTCTGGCGCTTGGAGAGTTTGTCGGGAATGGTGGGCGCGTTTTCGTCTTCCACCTCTTCGGCCAGAAACTCTCGCAGAACCTTGGCGATCTGCGCGGCACCGGCCGACTTCTCCACGTAGGCATCGGCACCGGCTTCACGCGCCAGGTCTTCGTAGTCGGAAGAGGGCGACGCCGACAGCACGATCAGGGACGTGTCGGGCAGCATCTGACGGACTTCGCGCACCCCGGACACACCGTTGGTGTCGGGCAATTTCAGATCGAGACAGACCAGTTCGGGCTCACCATGTTCGGCGATTGCCTTGCTTACCGAAGCCAGTCGTTCGAGCTCGATCACCTGGGTGGAGGCACGCAAGCGGCGAAGCAACATGACGACGGCCTCACGCATCAGCGGATGGTCGTCAATAACAAAAATACTCATAACGGGCTGTGCTGGTAATAGATGGTTTCAACCAAAGAGCATATCGACAAGTTGTTGCTTTGGCGATAGTTGCTCAGGGCGCAAACGGGACCGGGTTGGGACTTGCTGCACGGTATGTCGGTCGGCGAGTGCGCCCGATCCCCATACCCCATATGGTACGCCGATGGGTCGCTGGTGGTTGTGCGGGCCACGGCGGTTGCGGCCCCGCCTCCTCAGGTCATCGTCGCCTTGTCCATGCGCGAGGCGTTCAGGTGCCCGGTTCGCTGAAAAAACGCAGTGCGGCGTCCAGTGCATGGGACTCGCCTCGGGTCGCAATCTGGTTCGTGAGTGAGGTGAGCGCAGTGCTGCCTTCGCGCTGCAATCGGGCCATGGCCTGTGCGGCGTCGCGTGGCGCTGTGAAGCCCGTGCTTTGCAGCAGCACGGAGCCCTGGGCGTCCAGGAGTTTGAAATAGAACAAGCCGTCCGCCTCGCGGTATTGCTTGAAGGCGGGGGCGCTGGCCTTGCCGGCTTTGCTGGCCGCAGGTGCCGCGACCGCCTGCAGTGGGCGCAAGCCCACGGCGTGCCGCAGTCGTGCGGTGAAGGGCGTGGCGATCGCCCGGGCCTTCTCGGCGCCGGCCTTCAGGGTTTTTTCAATGCGCACGGGCTCGTGGATGAGCTCGTCGTACACCGCGCGCATGGGCGCGATCTCATGGTCGATGCGCTCGAACAGAAGCTGTTTGGCGTCGCCCCAGGCGATGCCGTCGGCATAGGCCTGTGCAAGCGCCGTGGTTTCCGAAGCCGAAGCAAAGGCCTGGTACAGCTGGAACAGGGCGGAGCCGTCGGTGGACTTGGGCTCGCCCGGTGCGCGCGAGTCGGTCACGATGCCCATGATGAGTTTCTTCAGCTGCTCACGCGGCGCGAACAACGGAATCGTGTTGTCGTAGCTTTTGCTCATCTTGCGGCCGTCCAGCCCGGGCAATGTGGCCACGTGGTCTTCGATCGCCGCTTCGGGCAGCGTGAAGTGTTCGCCGTAAAGGTGGTTGAAGCTGGCCGCGATGTCGCGCGCCATCTCGATGTGCTGGATCTGGTCTCGACCCACCGGCACCTGGTGGGCGTTGAACATCAGGATGTCGGCCGCCATCAGGACCGGGTACATGAACAGGCCTGCCGACACGCCGGCGTCCGGGTCTTCGCCGGCCGCCGTGTTCTTGTCGACCCAGGCCTTGTAGGCGTGTGCGCGGTTGAGCGCCCCTTTGCCGGTGACACAGGTGAGCAGCCAGGTCAGTTCGGGAATCTCGGGAATGTCGGACTGGCGGTAGAACGTGACCTTCTCGGGGTCGAGCCCGCAAGCCAGCCAGGTGGCGGCGATTTCCAGCGTGGAGCGTTGCACGCGTGCGGGCTCTCCCACCTTGATCAGGGCGTGGTAGTCGGCCAGGAAATAAAAGCTCTCGACCTCGGCCAGACGGCTGGCCCGCACGGTCGGGCGCACAGCGCCCACATAGTTGCCCAGGTGGGGAGTGCCCGAGGTGGTGATGCCGGTGAGAACGCGTTGGGTTTTCATGGATGGAGCGGCTTCGATTTACAGGATCAGCATGCGAAGGGGGGTGAGCAGCACCACGATGGCGCTCTCGGTGAGCATCATCAGGGGTCGCAGCCAGAGGTTGCCCACCACGCCGCTGATGACGAGCGCCATCACGATGAAGAAGCCCCAGGGCTCCACGCGCGAGACCAGTTCGGCCTGGCGCAGAGGCAGCAGTCCCACCAGGATGCGTCCGCCGTCCAGCGGGGGCAGGGGAAAAAGATTGAAAGCGAACATGACCAGGTTCACCAGCACACCGGCGCGGCACATCTGCAGGAAAAACGGTTCCTGCACGTTCAGGGCGGCAAGCACGTAGAGCAGCACGGTCCAGGCGATCGCCTGAAACAGGTTGGCGCCCGGCCCTGCCAGGGCCACCCACACCATGTCGCGCTTGGGGTTGCGCAGCCGTCCGAAATTGACCGGCACCGGTTTGGCGTAGCCGAACAGAAAGGCGCCGGCCGTGGCGAAATACAGAATCAGCGGCATCGCGATCGTGCCGACCGGGTCGATGTGCTTGACCGGGTTGAGCGTGATGCGCCCCATCAGCTCGGCCGTGCGGTCGCCAAAGTGTCTGGCTGCATAGCCATGCGCCGCTTCGTGCAGCGTGATGGCGAACAACACCGGGATGGCGTAGAGGGCAACGGTTTGAACGATCTGGGCGAAATCCATGGGGGTGCCTGGAGGCAAACGCGTATTGTCCCAGACTGCAGCGAAGCCCCGGCGGCCGGACTCAGAGTCCGAGTGGGGCCAGCGCGCCCTGGCCGGCGCGGATCACCTCGGGCTCGCCGCCCTGGCCCATCGGGGTGAGGTCGATCACGGTCGTGGGCTCCAGCGCGCAGGCTCCCGCATCGATCACGCCGGCGAGCTCGTGCTGCAGGCGCTCGCGGATCTCTTGCGCGTCGTTGAGCGGGTCGCTCTGGCCGGGCAGGATCAGGGTGGTCGACAGCAGCGGGGCACCGTGCAGGCCCAGCAGCTCCAGCAGGGCCTTGTGCTCGGGCACCCGCAGGCCGATGGTCTTGCGCGAGGGGTGGCTCAGGCGCCGCGGCACTTCCTTGCTGGCCTCCAGGATGAAGGTGTAGGGCCCGGGCGTGGCGAGCTTGAGCAGGCGGTACTGGCGGTTGTCGACCCGCGCGTAGCTTGCGAGCTCGCTCAGGTCGCGGCAGATCAGGGTGAGGTGGTGCTTGTCGTCCACCTGGCGGATGCGGCGCAGCCGGTCGGCGGCGGTCTTGTCGTCGAGGTGGCAGACCAGTGCGTAACTGGAATCGGTGGGGACCGCCAGCACGCCGCCGCGCTCGAGCAGCTGCACGGCCTGCTTGAGCAGCCGTGGCTGGGGGTTGTCGGGGTGAACTTCAAAGAGCTGTGACATGGCGTGCGGGGTTCAGGCCTCGGGCTGTTCGACCGGCAGGCGCCGGTCTCGCGCGGTGAACCAGCTGGCGGTGGCGCCGCAGAGCACGATCATGCCGATGCCGGCGAGCTCCAGCGGACCCGGCGTGTGTCCGAACACGACCCAGCCACACAGCATGGCGAAGCCGATCTGGGTGTACAGGTAGGGCGTCAGGGTGGAGGCCGGCGCACGCGCAAACGCCAGGATCAGCAGGAAGTGGCCCACCGTGCCCATGAGGCCGATGAGGCACAGCAGCGCAAAGGTGCGCGCATCGGGCATGGCCTGCCAAACGAACGGAAGCGCCAGGCTGGCCACCAGCGCGCCGACCCAGCCCGTGAAGAAATGCATCGTCATCGGGTCTTCGGTGCGAGCCATCTTGCTGGTGAGGATCTGGAACCACGCGTAGGTGAACACCATCACCAGCGGCAGCAGGCTGGCCCAGCCGATCACATCGCCGCCGGGCTGCACCACCAGCAGCGCACCGGCGAATCCACCCACCACCAGTGCCCATCGCAGCACCGACACCTGCTCCTTCAGGAACAGGGCAGCCAGCAGGGTGACCGCCAGCGGCGAGATCATGATGATCGCGGTGAATTCGCCCACCGGCATGAACTGCACGCTGACAAACGACAGCACGCTCACCATGAGCAGCAGGCAACCGCGCAGCACCTGGTAGCGCGGGTGCGCGGTCTGCCAGAGCTGGCGGCCGCGCACCGGCAGCATGATGGCCGAGACCGCCACCGCATGAAACACATAGCGGAACCACACCGCCACCAGCACGGACACGAAGGCACCGACGTACTTGACGGTGGTGTCGAGCACCGCGAAGCAGGCCGTGGCCGCGATCAGGAAAGCAATGCCCAGCAGGGCGTGCGCCGGGGTGCGCCGTGCCAGTTCGGACATCAGTGGATGCGCGCCTGGAGCAGGTCCCACACCGGCGTGACGCTGCCGGGCAGATCGGGCAGCTTGCCCAGGTCGGTGTGGCTCTCTTCGGGGCTGTGGAAGTCGCTGCCGCGGGAAGCGGCCAGGCCGAATTCCTGGCAGTAGCCCGCGTATTTCACATAGTCCGACGCGTTGTGCGCACCGGTCATCACCTCCACCGCCTGGCCGCCGTGGGCCTTGAACTCGGTAAAGAGGGCGAATTCCTCATTGGGTGTGAGCTTGTAGCGCCCCGGGTGGGCGATCACGGCCACGCCGCCGGCCTCGGTGATCCAGCGCACGGCGTCTGCCAGCCTGGCCCAGCGGTGGGGCACGAAGCCGGGCTTGCCCTCGGTGATGTACTTGCGAAAGACATCGTTGGTGTCCTTGCTCACGCCGATTTCCACCAGGTAGCGCGCAAAGTGCGAGCGCGAGATCAGTTCGGGGTTGCCCACGTACTTCAGCGCACCTTCGTACACCCCCTTGATGCCCACGCGGGCGAGGTCGTCGCTCATGTCGCGGGCACGCTGTTCGCGTCCGTTGCGTGTGGCTTGCAGGCCGGCCAGCAGCGCGGGCTGCGTGTGGTCCACGCCCAGGCCGACGATGTGCACCGTGATGCCCAGGAAGGTCACCGAGATCTCGACGCCGGTGAGGTAGCGCATGCCCGCCGCCTGCGCCGCCGCCATGGCGCGGCCCTGTCCACCGAGTTCGTCGTGGTCGGTCAGGGCCCAAAGCTCCACGCCGTTGTCGCGGGCGCGTTGCGCCAGCGCTTCGGGCGTGAGGGTGCCGTCGGAGACGACGGAGTGGCAATGCAGGTCGGCGTTGGTCAATGTGTTCACTCGGCAATTCTAGGTTTTACCGGTTCACCCTGTGTTGCGCAGGCCTGCCGCGATCCCGTTGATGGAAATGTGGATGCCCCGGCGAAGCTTGTCGTCGGTGGGTGTGCGTGCCTCGCTCGCCCGGTAACGCCGCACCAGTTCCACCTGCAGGTGGTGCAGCGGATCGATGTAGGGAAAGCGGTGGCGCATGGACCGCTGCAGGGCGGCGTTGTTCACCAGGCGCTGCTTCTCGCCGGTGATGAGTGCCAGCGCATCGGCGGTGCGGTGCCATTCGGCCTCGATCGCCGTGAACACCTGCTTGCGCAGGCGTTTGTCGGTCACGAGTTCGGCATACAGCGAGGCCAGGGCCAGATCGCTCTTGGCCAGTACCATGTCCATGTTGGAGAGCAGGGTGCTGAAAAACGGCCACTGGCCGACCATTTTCTGCAACAAGGCCTTCTTCGCGGCCACGCCCTTGGGGCCTTCGCTGTGCAGAAAAGCGTGCACCGCCGAACCAAAGCCGTACCAGCCCGGCAGCGTCAGGCGGCACTGGCCCCAGCTGAAGCCCCAGGGAATGGCGCGCAGGTCCTCGATCTTCTGTGTGGCCTTGCGCGAGGCGGGGCGAGAACCGATGTTGAGCTCGGCGATCTCGCGGATCGGGGTGGCGGCAAAAAAGTACTCGGCGAAGCGTGGGGTGTCGTAGACCAGCGCGCGGTAGGCCGCCATGCTCTGGCGCGAGAGTTCGTCGGCGGCCGCCAGGAAAGCCTTGGGCGCGTTGCGCGTGGACTGCAGCAGCGTGGCTTCCAGCGTGGCGGCCACCAGGGTCTCGAGGTTGCGCCGGCCGATCTCGGGGTTGGCGTATTTGGAGCCGATCACCTCGCCCTGTTCGGTCAGGCGGATCTGGCCGCGCACCGTGCCCGGGGGCTGCGCCAGGATGGCCTGAAAACTCGGGCCGCCACCGCGTCCGACAGTACCGCCCCGACCGTGAAACATGCGCAGCTGGATGCCGCCCCCACGCTCCCCCGCTGCGAATCTTCCTTCCTGCCCGTTGATCGCGTCGAACAACTCGACCAGTGCGATCTCCGCGCGGTACAGCTCCCAGTTGCTGGTGAAGATGCCGCCGTCCTTGTTGCTGTCGGAGTAGCCGAGCATGATGTCCTGCTCGCAGTAGCCGTCGGCAGCGCCGCGCTCGATCATGGCGCGCACGCCGGGCAGGGCGAGGTAGTCGCGCATGATGGGCGCGGCGTTGCGCAGGTCTTCGATGGTTTCGAACAGCGGGACGACGATCAGGTCGCACACCGCATGGTCATCGAGGGTGCCGCGCAACAGGCCGGCTTCTTTCTGCAGCAGCAGCACCTCCAGCAGGTCGCTCACGGTTTCGGTGTGGCTGATGATCGCGTGGCGAATCGCCTGGGAGCCAAAGCGTTCTCGTCCGCTGCGCGCGGTGTCGAAGATGGCCAGTTCGCCCAGGGTGTGGGCCGAGTAGCTGGCGCCCGGCACACGCAGCGGGCGCGCGTCGTTGAGCTGGCCCATGAGCACGGCCCGCTTGCCCGTCTCGTCCAGCGCCGAATAGTCCGGCTCGATGCGCGCCGTGGCCAGCAGTTCGGCCACCACCTCTTCGTGTTTGTCGGAGCTTTGCCGCAGATCGACCGTGGCCAGGTGAAAGCCGAACACCTGCACCGCACGCATCAGTGGCCGCAGTCGCGCGCGCGCCAGGGCGGCGCCGTGGTGCGCCTTGAGCGAGGCCTCGATGGTGCGCAGGTCGGCGAGCAATTCGGCGGCGCCGGGGTAGGCATCCTGGGGCGCGATCGCGTGGCGCGCGGCCTCGCCACCGGTGAGCGCCTTGAGCGTGGCGGCCAGGCGCGCGTACATGCCGGTGAGTGCTCGTCGGTAGGGCTCGTCCAGGCGGTGGGCGTTGGTGTCGGGGGAGCGCTCGGCCAGCGCCTGCATGGCCGGGCTCACGCGGGTGAGCATGGCCGAGACGGACAGCTCGGCGCCCAGGTGGTGGAGCTGGGTGAGGTGGTGGCGCAGGACCATGTCGGCCTGGCTGTGCAGGGCGAGTTCGAGCGTGGGCGCGGTCACGTTGGGGTTGCCATCGCGGTCGCCGCCGATCCACTGGCCCATGCGCAGGAACGGGGCGATCAGGGCGTTCTCCCCGTCTTCGCCGAGACCTTCCTCGAGTTCGCGGTACAGGCGCGGGATCTGGGTGAGGAAGGTGGACTCGTAGTAGCTCAGCGCGTTTTCGATTTCATCGGCCACCGTGAGCTTGGTGAAGCGCAGCAGGCGGGTCTGCCAGAGCTGGGTGACGCGGGCGCGGATCTGCGCGTCGATGTCCTCGCGTTCGCGCGGCAGGCGTTCCTGCTCGTCGCGCTCGCCCAGCAGGCGCGCGATGGCGCGCTCGGCATCCAGGATGCTCTTGCGCTGCACCTCGGTCGGGTGGGCCGTGAGCACGGGCGAGATGTGGCTGTGCGCCAGTGTGTGAATGACCTTCGCCGGGGCGATGCCCGCCTTGTGCAAGCGCTGCAGCGTGCGCGCCAGGCTGCCCTCCTGCAGGTCGCCGGCGCGTTCGTGCACCGCGCGCCGACGGATGTGGTGGCGGTCCTCGGCCAGGTTGGCGAGATGGCTGAAATACGTGAAGGCGCGGATCACGCTCACCGTCAGGTCGCCACTGAGACCCTTGAGCAGCTTCTTGAGGGCCTTGTCGGCCGACTGGTCGTCGTGGCGGCGAAACGCCACCGACAGCTGTCGGATCTGCTCGATCAGATCGAAAGCCGCCTGCCCTTCCTGTTCGCGGATCACGTCACCCAGAATCCGGCCCAGCAGGCGGATGTCGTCGATCAGGGGCTGGTCCTTGTCGACGCGGCTGGTGGAGCGGACGGCAGGGCGGGGGGTGGTGCGGACGTTGGTTCGGCTCATGGTGGAAGGGGACGAGGGGCCTGCCGACAGGGCCGGGTGATCTGGGGAAAACCCGGTGGGAAGGCCATGCTAGCATTCAAAAACACCCTGCCCGGTTACCAACCGGGTACCAACTTTGCGGCTTGCGTCGCCTCCTGTTTTTTCCTTCCTCCATGTCCCAATCCACCTCACTGGCCATCACCATCGCCACCCGCGAAAGCCGCCTGGCGCTGTGGCAGGCCGAACACGTCAAGTCCCTGCTCGAAGGCATGGGGCACCGCGTGACGCTGCTGGGCATGACCACGCTGGGCGACCAGATCCTGGACCGCAGCCTGTCCAAGGTGGGTGGCAAGGGGCTGTTCGTCAAGGAGCTCGAGGTCGCGCTGGAAGACGGCCGCGCCGACATGGCGGTGCATTCGCTCAAGGACGTGCCGATGCTGCTGCCCGACGGGTTCGCACTGGCCTGTGTGATGGAGCGTGAAGACCCACGCGACGCCTGGGTGTCTGCGGGCTGTGCATCGCTGGCCGACCTCCCCGCCGACGCGGTGGTCGGCACCTCCAGTTTGCGTCGCCTGGTGCTGTTGCGTGAATCGCTTGACCGCCTGGGTCGCAGCGACGTGCGCATCGAGCCCTTGCGCGGCAATCTCGACACCCGCCTGCGCAAGCTTGACGAGGGCCAGTACCACGCCATCGTGCTGGCCGCAGCCGGCCTCAAGCGCCTGGGCCTGGGCGAGCGCATCCGCCACGTCTTCGAGCCGGCCGATTCGTTGCCCGCCGCGGGCCAGGGCGCCCTGGGCATCGAGGTCCGCTCCGATCGCCAGGACCTGATCGATGCGCTGGCTCCGCTCGCCCACCCGGCCAGCTGGCAGCGTGTCGCCGCCGAGCGCACCGTCTCGCGCGCCATGGGAGGCAGTTGCTCCATGCCGCTGGCGGCTTACGCCGACTGGCAGGCCGATGGCTCGCTGAAACTCGACGCGGCCTGGGGCGACCCCAGCGGGCAGCAGGCCGTGGTGCGGGTGCACGCCCAGGCGCGGGTGCAGACCCTGGCCGAGGCCGAAGCGCTCGGCCAGCGCGTGGCCGCCGACCTGCGCGCGGCCGGCGCCGTGCCGCCGCCGGTGGAGGCCTGATTCCTTGGGTGACAGCACCGCCCGGCGGCCTGCGTCCGGCCGTGTGGCGCGGCTGATCGTCACCCGGCCGGCGGCAGAGGCGGCGCACTGGGTGCAGGCCTTGCACGCCCATGGCTGGCCGGCGCATGCCCTGCCCTTGATCGACATCGGCGAGCCCGCCTCGGCCGAGGCCCGGGCCGCCTTGCAAGGCTGGCGCGCCGCCTGGCAGCAGGTCGATGCGCTGATGTTCGTCAGCGGCGCGGCCGTGAGCCATTTTTTTGTGGCCGGTGCGCTGGCAGCGCCGGTGCTGCCGGTGCACACGCGCTTCTGGGCACCCGGACCGGGCACCGCGCGCCAGCTCGCGCAGGCGCTGTCGGTCCTGGGCGTTTCCGGGGAGCAGATCGACGCTCCCGCCGAGGACGCTGCCCAGTTCGATTCGGAGCACCTCTGGCCGGTGATCGCACCGCAGCTGCGGCCCGGCTTTCGCCTGCTGATCGTGCGCGGCAGTTCGGTCGACGCACCGCCTGCAGCCGGCACGGTGGCTGGCCACGGTCGCGACTGGCTGATTCGGCAGTGCGAGGCCGCGGGCGCGCGCGTCGACGGCTGCGTGGCCTATGAACGGCGTGCGCCGGCACTGGACGAAGGCGGTCGGCAACGCATCATGGACGCAACGAAGGCCGGCAGCCTCTGGCTGTTCAGCAGCTCCGAGGCCCTGGCCGCGCTGCAGCTGTTGCAACCCGATGCCGACTGGGGCTCGGTCACGGCGCTGGCCACCCACCCGCGCATCGCCCAGGCGGCGCGCGCCCTCGGCTTTGGCCGGGTGATCGAATCGCGGCCGAGCCTGCCCGACGTGTTGCGCGCCCTAGAATCGGAACGGTCCGCACCATGAGCACCTTGCCCTCCCAGAACCCTCCCGACCAGCCCGCGGCGTCCGCCCCGGTGGCCGGCCCCGCCGCGCCACCGCCGGCGGCGCCCGCTGCTGCTCGACCCGGCCAGGGCCTGGTCTGGATGGCCCTGCTGCTGGCCGCCATCGCCCTCGTTTTCACCGGCATGCTCTGGCAGAAACTCGGCCTGGCGCAACAGGAGCTGGCCCGGCGCGCCCAGGAGAGCGGTGCACAGGCCGTGGAGGCGCGCACGCTCGCCGCGCAGGCCGAGGCGCTGACCCAGGAGCTGCAGGGGCGCCTGACGGTGGCCGAAGTGCGGCTGTCCGAGGTCAGCCTGCAGCGCAGCCAGCTTGAAGAGCTGATGCTGGCGCTTTCGCGTTCGCGCGACGACAACCTGGTGCAGGACCTGGAATCGGCCGTGAAGCTGGCGCAGCAGCAGGCCCAGCTCACCGGCAGCACCCAGCCCATGGTGGCTGCGCTGCGCGCGGCCGACCAACGCATCGCGCGGGCAGCGCAGCCCCGCCTCAACCCGGTGCAGCGGGCCATCGCGCGAGACATCGACCGCATCCAGGCCGCGGCCCTGGCCGACATTCCCGCGCTGGTCCTGCGGCTGGACGAACTGGCTCGACAGGTCGATGAGTGGCCTGTGCTCAACCAGGTCGGGCTGGGCAAGGCGGCGCCTGCCGACGCCCCGTCCCGGAGGCCTGATGCGGCCCATCCGGAGCCGGCGCTGGAGGGCAGCACCGCTGCAGCGTCCGGGGACACCGGCCTGAGCGACGGCTGGGCCCGCGTCTCGGGCTGGCTGGGGGATGTGTGGACGCGCAGCTGGAACGACATCACGCGCAGTGGGCGCGAGCTCGTGCGGGTGAGTCGCATCGACCGTCCGGAGGCGGCCTTGCTCGCGCCCGAGCAGGCGTTTTTCCTGCGCGAGAACCTCAAGCTGAAACTGCTCAATGCCCGCCTGGGCCTGCTTGCCCGCCAGTTGAGCACCAGCCAGGCCGATCTGCTCGCGGTGGAAGTTGCCATCGCCCGCTACTTCGACACCAGCGCCGCGCCGGTCGCCCGCGCGCAGGCCCTGGTGGGGCGCCTGCGGCGCGATCTGGTCGATACCGACGTGCCCCGCCCCGACGAAACCCTGGCTGCCTTGGCCGCGGCCGCGGGAGGCCGTTGATGCGCAGCCGTCAGCGGGGTGCGATGCGCAGCGTGTTCTGGCTGCTGGGGCTGGCAGCCGTGGCGGTGGCGCTGGCGCTGCTGGTGGGTCACAACGAAAGCACGGTCACGCTGTTCTGGCCACCGTACCGCTTCGATGTCTCGTTCAACCTGGTCCTGTTCTGCCTGATCGCCGGCTTCCTGCTGCTGCACGCCGCGCTGCAGGCGGTGGCCTTGATCCGCGACCTGCCCATGCGTGCGCAGCGCTGGCGCAGCCAGCAGGTCGAGCGTTCGGTGGTCGGCTCGGTGATGGACGCGTTGTCGCACCAGCTCGCCGGGCGCTTCGTGCGCGCACAGTCGGCTGCGCAGCAGGCGCTCGACCAGCTCAAGTCGGTGGCACCGGGCCAGTGGCCGCGCCGCGACCAGCTGCAGGTGCTCGCCCACCTGCTGGTGGCCGAAAGCGCCCAGTCGCTGCAGAACCGCGAACGGCGCGACCTGAACCTGCAGGCGGCACTCGATCCGGCGCTGGCCAGGGGGGCACCGGACGCACACGAAGGCGCCTTGTTGCGAGCGGTTCGCTGGGCGGTCGAGGACCGGGACGTGGAAGCCGCCCGCAGCCGCCTGGCCGAGCTGCCCCAGGGGGCCGGCCGCCGCATCCAGGCGCTGCGCCTCAGGCTGCGGGTGGCGCGCCTGGGTGGTGCCACGGCCGAGGCGCTGGACACCGCCCGCCTGCTCGCCAAGCACAAGGCGTTTTCGCCCGACACGGCACGCAGCATCGTGCGGGGACTGGTTCTCGATGCCTTGCGCGATGCCCACGACATGGCCCAGCTGGAGAGAGTCTGGACCGGGCTGGACGCCAGCGAACGCGCCATGCCCGAGCTGGCGTTGGCCGCGGCCCGACGGGGCAACCAGCTGGTGTTCCAGCGCAGCGATGCCGACGATGACGAAGCGCGCCGGGTGGCCGGGCGCCTGCGCTCCTGGCTGGAGCCGCTGTGGCTCCAGTTCGATGCCCTGGAGCCCGCCCAGCAGCGACAGCTCGTCACGGCGTTCGAGCCGGGCCTGCCGCAACTCGACAGTGCCTGGCTCGCGCGGCTGGAGCAGCAGCAACGGCTCTCGCCCAACAACGCCCTGCTGCAATACCTGGCCGGACAGGCCTGCATGCAGCGCCAGCTCTGGGGCAAGGCCAGCCAGTTGCTCACCCAGGCCAGCCATGGACTGGGCGATGCAGCATTGCTGCGCAGAACCTGGCGGTCCCTGGCCCGGCTGGCCGAAGAGCGCGGTGACGAGGCGGCTGCGCAGGCGGCCTGGAAAGAGGCGGCCCTGCTCGACTGAGGCGCTGTCCGCCACCCAAAAGAAAAGCGCCCGAAGGCGCTTTTCTTTTGGGCGGTGCACCCTCTGGCGGCGAGCGCCCGAGGGGTGTCGCTGGTCAGCGTGACTCGAAGGGCAACTGCATGTCGCGCAGGTCCTTGCGCGTCTCGACCAGCACCAGCGGGCCGTCTTCCAGCACCACCGGTGGTTTGGGCTCGCGCGGCACGTGCACGGGTTTGGGTTCGGCCGCGATCGCGGCTTGCACCTGGGCCACCTTGTCGGCGTTGGAATTGACCCACTCCAGACCGCTGGCCTGGGCGACCTGCTGCATCTCGTCCAGGGGCAGGGAGAAGCTGGCCACCTTGGGCAGACCGCGGGCTGCGGGTGCCTCGCTCACCGCCGGTGCCACGGGCCTGGGCGCCGCTGCACGGGGAGCCGGGGCTGCCACAGGGGCCGACACCGGCGCCATCGCGGCCGGTGCCATGGCCGGCGCAGGCGCGACAGGTTCCACGGCAGGCACAGCGACGGGCGCTGCGACCGGGACCTCGTTCACCACCGCTGCCGGTGCAGGTGCAGGTACCGGTGCCGGTGCAGCTTCCACCGGCAGGCTGAAGTAGCTGCGTGCGGGAGCGTCTTCCTCGACCGGCTCTTGCACCGGCGCCAGCGTGGCCGCAGCGGCAAAGGCCACTTCGCTTGCCGGCAGTTCTGCCGCCAAAGCCTGCTCGCCTTCTTCGGGCGCGCCATTGGCGTCCCTAGGGCCACGTTCGCGGCGATCGCGGCCGTAGCGGTCTCGGCTGCGGCGCTCGCGCGGGGCGCGCGGGGCGCCATCGCCGCCGTCGGCCATCTCGCCTTCGCGCGGTGCATCGGTGCTCTCGCCAGCTTGCGCTGCGATCGGCGCTGCATCCGGCGAGGCAGCCGGGGCCTGGGCGTCGGTGCCTTCGGCGGAGCGGCGGCGGTTCTCGCCACCACGCCCGCCCCGTCCACGGCGCTGGTTGTCGCCCCCTTCGGCGGCATCTCCCGGTGCGGCTGCTGGCGCACCGTTCACCAGCTCGGCTGGCGCTGCGCCGTCCACCGCAGCGGCGTCGCGGCGGTTGTCGCGGCGGCCATCGCTCCGGCGACCGTCACCGCGCGTTTCGCCACGGCCTTCGCCGCGAGGCTCTGCGCGGCCTTCACCGCGGGCTTCCCCGCGTGGTTCGCCACGGCCTTCACTCCGGCGACCATCGCCACGGCCTTCCGACCGACCTTCCGGGCGTCCCTCAGGGCGTCCTTCCACACGGCCTTCCGCACGCGGTTCGCGGCCTTCCACCGGGCGCCCTTCGCGACCGCCGTCACGGCCACCGCGGCCGCCCTCGCGTCCGCCTTCGCGCTGGCCACGGCCTTCGGCGCCGCCACGTCCACCGCGGCTGCGTCCCTCACGGCCCCCTTCGCGGCCACCCTCACGGCCGCCTTCGCGCGGACCACGGCCATCGGCGCGTTCTTCACGCGCGCCGGGCTTGGCAACCGGTGCGGCCACCGCCGGCCTCGGGGCTTCGGTCGGGGCCTCGGTGCCACCAAACACGCTCTTGAGCCAGCCGAAGAAGCCTTTTTCGGCCGGCGCAGCGGCGGCCGGGGCAGCCACCACGGGCGCTGCCACCGGCTTGGCGGCAGCGGGTGCCACCACCGGTGCCGCGACCACCTCGGGGCGGGGAGCCGCCACCGGAGCCGGACCATCGGGCAGCACGCCCTTGATCACCGGTTCCTGCTTGTTGGTGCGTTCCTGGCTGCGGCGCGTGAAGCCGGTGGCCTCGTCCGGCTCGTCGGCCAGCTTGTAGCTGGCGTCGAGGTTGTCCAGACGCGGGTCGTCGTGCTTGAGGCGCTCGAGCTTGTAGTTGGGCGTGTCCAGCGACTTGTTGGGCACCAGCAGCACGTTGATGCGCTGCTTGAGTTCGATCTTGGTGATCTCGGTGCGCTTCTCGTTGAGCAGGAAGCTGGCCACTTCAACCGGCACCTGCACCAGCACGGCGGCCGTGCTGTCCTTGAGCGACTCTTCCTGAATGATGCGCAGGATCTGCAGCGCCGACGACTCGGTGTCGCGGATGTGGCCCGAGCCACCGCAGCGCGGGCAGGGGATGGACGAGCCTTCGTTGAGCGCGGGTTTGAGGCGCTGGCGGCTCATCTCGAGCAGGCCGAACTTGCTGATGGCGCCGAACTGCACGCGGGCGCGATCCTGGCGCAGCGCGTCGCGCAGGCGGTTTTCCACGTCGCGGCGGTTCTTCGACTCGTCCATGTCGATGAAGTCGATCACGATCAGGCCGCCCAGGTCGCGCAGGCGCGCCTGGCGGGCCACTTCATCGGCGGCCTCCAGGTTGGTGCGGGTGGCGGTGTCTTCGATGTCGCCGCCCTTGATGGATCGGGCCGAGTTCACGTCCACCGCCACCAGCGCTTCGGTCTGGTCGATCACGATGGCTCCCCCGCTGGGCAGCTGCACGGTGCGGCTGTAGGCGGTTTCGATCTGGTGCTCGATCTGGAAGCGCGAGAACAGCGGCGCGTCGTCGCGGTAACGTTTCACGCGGTGGCCGTGTTCGGGCATCACGTGGCTCATGAACTGGTGCGCCTGCTCGAAGATGTCGTCGGTGTCGATCAGGATCTCGCCGATGTCGCCATTGAAGTAGTCGCGGATCGCACGGATCACCAGGCTCGATTCCTGGTAGATCAGGTAGGCGCCCTTGCCGCCCTGGGCTGCGCCATCGATGGCGTTCCACAGCTTGAGCAGGTAATTCAGGTCCCACTGCAGCTCGGGCGCGTCGCGGCCGATGCCGGCGGTGCGAGCGATGATGCTCATGCCGTTGGGGTACTCGAGCTGGTCCAGCGCCTGCTTGAGTTCCTGGCGGTCTTCGCCTTCGATGCGGCGGCTCACGCCACCGCCGCGCGGGTTGTTCGGCATCAGCACCACATAGCGGCCGGCCAGGCTCACGAAGGTGGTGAGGGCTGCGCCCTTGTTGCCGCGCTCTTCCTTCTCGACCTGGACCAGCAGTTCCTGGCCTTCACGGATCACGTCGTTGATGCGGGCCTGGTTGACCGGCACGCCGGCAGCGAAGTACTGGCGCGAAATTTCCTTGAACGGCAGGAAGCCGTGGCGGTCCTCGCCGTAGTCCACGAAGCAGGCCTCCAGCGAAGGCTCCACGCGTGTGACGACGGCCTTGTAGATGTTGCCCTTGCGCTGTTCGCGCCCCTCGATCTCGATTTCGTAGTCGAGCAGTTTTTGCCCGTCCACAATGGCCAGCCGGCGCTCTTCGGCCTGCGTGGCATTGATCAGCATGCGTTTCATGATGCGATTTCCTTCGTTCAAACACACAAGGACGCCCGGGTCGGAAGACCACAGGCGTCAACTCGCCGTGAACCAGCGGAAAAAGCGAACGGGGAGGGAATTGCCGGAGAGCCGTTGACCCGCAGTTCGGGGCAGGCGTTCAACACAGGCGGGCACCGGAGTGCCGCGTCGAACTGCCAGGTCAGGGCGTAGGCGCGCGGAGTTGGGTGAGCAGGGAAGGCTGGATGGCTGTCGACGACATGGATCTGGCCGGGTTATCTCTGTGTTCACTTTGTCCTCGACCAGCTTCACGTTGGAGAGCTGGTCGATCGGGGTATTCCGTAATCGGGTTCGCTGTTTTCATCACCGGTTCGCCCGCGGCGTCTACCGCACCTTGACCACACCAGGATTCCACAGGGAATGACTGTCGGTGCGGCGGGGGGTGCCGGGTGCTGCGGGTGGCAACCATCTCGCGTCGGTCTCCCGCTTTGTCGGGCCGGGAGGTCTGCGCCGTCAGTGCTTGCCTTAAACTCAAGGCAAATCAATCACTTAGAGCACGTGACGCGAGTGACGCATTATAGACAGCCAAGCGCTACCCCGGTGCCCTATTTCCCTCCGCCTTCCCCTCGCTTTCCCTTGCCCCAGTCCCCACCCCCCCCCAGCGCAGCCGTGCGGCAGCTCACGGTGGACGAAGAGTCGGCCGGTCAGCGCCTCGACAACTTCCTCATCCGCGAGCTCAAGGGGGTTCCCAAGTCCCACATCTACCGCATCATCCGCTCGGGTGAAGTGCGCCGGAACAAGGGCCGCGTCGGGGCCGATGACCGGGTCCAGCCCGGTGATGTCCTGCGCATTCCACCGATCCGCCTCTCGCAGCAGGCCGAGGAAAAGCAACTCCATCCCGCGCCCGCGCGCCAATTCCCGGTGATTTTCGAGGACGACGCCTTCCTGGTCATTGACAAACCCGCGGGTGTGGCGGTGCACGGTGGCAGTGGCGTGAGCTTTGGCGTGATTGAGCAAATGCGGCAGGCCCGTCCCGATGCGAAACTGCTTGAATTGGTTCACCGTCTGGATCGTGAAACCAGCGGGCTGCTGCTGATTGCCAAAAAGAAGAGTGCGTTGAAGGCATTGCAGGATCAATTCCGGGAGCGGGAAACCGGGAAAACCTATGTGGCACTTGTCAAAGGGGCGTGGCCGGCCCGTCTCAAGGTGCTGGATCAGCCATTGCACAAATACCTGCTCGGCGACGGTGAGCGCCGGGTCAAGGTGACCACCCGGGACGATGAAAACGCCATGCATTCGGTCAGCCTCGTGAAGGTGGCTGCCCGCATTCCCGCACCAGCGGGCCTGTCGGACAGCCTGCCCCAGGGCCTGAGCCTGCTCGAGGTCACCATCAAGACCGGCCGCACCCACCAGATCCGGGTGCACCTCTCCCACGCCGGCCATCCGATTGCAGGGGATGACAAATATGGGGATTTCGAACTCAACCGGCAATTGGCACGATGGGGATTGAAAAGAATGTTTCTCCATGCCTGGCGCCTGCGATTGAAGCATCCGGTAACAAATGCCCCGATTGAGTTCCTGGCCGAACTCCCGGAAGATTTGCGCAGCTGGGTGCCGACACCCGTTGAAAAACGCGATTAGAATGCGGGTCTGGTTCGACCGATTGCAATCTGTCTGTCCAATTCGCATCAACTTCCAAGAGGATTCATCAATGGCAAGCTATTCCGAACTCATGGCGCAAGCCCAAACCCTGATGGCACAAGCCGAACAGGCCCGCAAAGACGAACTGTCATCCGTGATTGCCGACATCAAGTCCAAGATGAAACAGTTCGGTATTTCGGTGGCCGACCTCGGGGGTGCGGCCAGCGGCAAGAAGCCGGCGAAATCCAAATCGGTTTCCGCGCCCAAGTACCGCGGCCCCAACGGCGAACTCTGGGCTGGTGGCCCGGGCCGCAAGCCGGAGTGGGTTCGCGCCGTGCTGGCGTCTGGCAAAAGTGTGGAAGACTTCCGCATCTGAGCTCTGGCGCATCGCCGCGAAAAAGCCCGCTTCGGCGGGCTTTTTCGTTGGTGGCGGCTGTCCAGGCGCCTGCTTCAGCGCTGGTGGTACTGGCGGTACCAGGCGACGAAGCGGTTGATGCCCTCGGCCAGGGGCGTGGACGGTGCAAACCCCACCCAGTCGCGCAGGGCCGTGGTGCTGGCATAGGTGGCGGGCACGTCGCCGTCCTGCATGGGCAGAAACTGCTTCTCGGCGGTGCGACCGAGCGCGGCTTCCAGGCAGCCGATGAATTCCAGCAGCGGCACCGGGTCGTGGTTGCCGATGTTGAAGATGCGGTAGGGCGCCGCCCCCGTGTGTTCGGGCGTGGCCGGTTTGTCCAGCACGCGCAGCACGCCCTCGACGATGTCGTCGATGTAGGTGAAGTCGCGTTTCATCTGCCCGTGGTTGAACACCTTGATCGGCAGGCCGGCGAGCACCGCCTGGGTGAACGAGTAGTACGCCATGTCGGGCCGGCCCCAGGGGCCGTAGACCGTGAAGAAGCGCAGGCCGGTGGTGGGCAGGCCGTAGAGGTGGCTGTAGGTGTGGGCCATCAGCTCGTTGGCCTTCTTGGTGGCTGCGTACAGGCTCACCGGGTGGTCGACCGGGTCGGTCTCTTCAAACGGCATCTTGGTGTTGCCGCCATAGACGCTGGAGCTGGACGCATACACCAGGTGGGCCGGCTGCTGCGTGCGGCAGCCTTCGAGCACGTGGCCGAAGCCGGTCAGGTTGCTGTCGAGGTAGGCGTTGGGGTGGGAGATCGAGTAACGCACCCCGGCCTGGGCCGCCAGATGCACCACGCCGTCGAAGCGGTGCGCGGCAAACAGGCGCGCCATGCCTTCCCGGTCTGCGATGTCGATCTGCTCGAAGCGAAAGCCCGCGTGCAGCAGCAGCGGTGCCAGGCGGGCGCGCTTGAGCGCCACGTCGTAGTAGTCGTTGAGGTTGTCGATGCCGAGCACCGTGTCGCCGCGCGCCAGCAGGCGCAGGGCGGTGTGCATGCCGATGAAGCCGGCGGCGCCGGTGAGGAGGATGTGCATGCCGCGATGTTAACCAGCGCGGCATGCGGGACCGGCGGGCGCTCAGCCCTGTTGCCAGAGCACCTTCTTGCCCGAGGCTTCCCAGGCCTCGTAGTGCCGCGCGTACAGGTCTTCAATGCGGTTGCGCTTGACCTTGAAGGTGGGTGTGATCACGTCGTTGTCCACGGTCCACGCGGTGGTGACCACCACCAGACACTGCAGCTGCTCGTGCGGATCGAGCGTGGCGTTGATGGTCTTGAGGTGCGCTGCGAGCGAGGTTTCCAGTTCACTGCGCGCAGCCGCATCGGCCACCTTGGCCACCGCCTCGGCATTGATCATCACGATGCCCAGGGGTTGGCCGAGGTTGGCGCCGGTGACCACGCAGGCTTCCACCGCTTCGTGCATGACCAGCTTGTCCTCGATCGGGGCCGGTGCCACGTACTTGCCCTTGCCGGTCTTGAACAGGTCCTTCACCCGGCCGGTGATGCGCAGCAGACCCTGCTTGTCGATCGAGCCCTTGTCGCCGGTCTTGAGCCAGCCGTCGGCGGTGAAGCTCTCCGCGCTCTTCTCGGGCTCCTTGTAGTAGCCCAGCATCATGGCGGAGTTGCGCATCTGCACCTCGCCGGTGGCGGGGTCGATGCGGTGCTCGACGCCTTCGTAGGCCGGGCCCACCGTGCCTTGCTGGTTCTTGCCTGGCTCGGTGATGTGGGAGAGCGCGAGGTTCTCCGTCATGCCGTAGCCTTCGTTGATGTTCAGGCCCAGCTTGCTGTACCACTGCAGCAGGGCGATGGGCATGGGCGCTGCGCCGCCGGCGGCGAACTTGCACTGGTCCAGGCCCAGCGCCTTCATGACCTTCTTGCGCACGATGCCGCCGAGGATCGGAATGCCCAGCAGTCGGTTGAGTTTGGCCGGCGGCATCTTGTGGTGGATGCCTTGCTGGAACTTGACCCACAGGCGCGGGACCGAGAAGAAGATGGTGGGGCGCGCCCGCTGCAGGTCGGCCGCGAAGGTGTCGAGCGATTCGGCGAAGAACACATGCATGCCCGTGCGCAGCCAGCCGTGTTCGACCAGCATGCGTTCGACCACGTGGGCCAGTGGCAGGTAGGACAGCATGCGGTCGCTGCCGGTCATGGGAATGCGCTTGAGGCCGGCGTCGAGCGCCCAGGCAAAGTTGGCGAAGGTGTGCATCACACCTTTGGGCATGCCGGTGGTGCCCGAGGTGTAGATGAGGGTGGCGAGTTCGTCGCCGTCGCGCACCGGCTCGCCCTTGAGGGGCTGGCTGCGCTTGCAGACCGCGTCCCAGCCCTCGAAGTTCTTCACCGCGTCTGGCGGCGAGAGCGGGTAGCTCATGCAGGGCAGGCCGGCAGGAACGCCCGGCTTCATGCCTTCCCAGCCGTCGAGCTTGCCCACGAAAAGGGCTTTGGCCTCGCTGTGCGAGAGGATCTGGCGGATGGTCTCGGGTGCCAGGGTGGGGTACAAGGGCACCGATACATAGCCCGCCATCCAGATGGCGAGGTCGCTCATCATCCACCAGGCGCAGTTTTTCGAGAGGATGGCCACCTTGGAGCCCGGCTCCCAGCCGTGTGACTGGAGGTGGGCGGCCATGCGGCGAACCTGGTCACCCACTTGGGCCCAGGTGAAATCCTGCACGGCGCCGTTGCCCATGGGCTGCGTGAGGGCAACGCGGTCGGGGGCGGTCTTTTCCCAGTGGTACAGGCGCTGCAAGGCCAACAGTTCTGGCGCAATCTTGGACATGACTCTTGTCTCCGTTGTGGGTGTGACGCAGGAATCTACCAAGGCTGCGGCCTTGTGTTTAGAGGGTTTCACCTGCAAACACCTGCCCAGGTCAAGCCGTGAAGCGCACCGAGAGACCGGACAAGGGCGAGGTGAAGCGGGCCGACCAGTGCTCACCGGGGGCAACCGGCCAGGCGTCGGTCCATGTCCCCGTGGTGACCACATCGCCAGCCTGCAGGTCGGGTGCGCCGGGGCAGGCCCGCAAGGTCTGCGTGAAATGCAGCAGTGCACGCAGTGGGCCGTCGAGCACGTTGGAGCCCTGACCATCCTCGGCAAGCTGATTGTCCTGGAGCAGGCTCACCCGGGCCCCGGCCAGCAGGGTGTCGAGGGCGTTGGCGTCTGCGGCGAGCTCACGCACCGGCGTGCGGCGACCCACCAGCAGGCGTGCGTGCAGGCCGCTGCCGGCCACCGTGTCGGCGGCCTGGAATTTCCAGTCCGGCAGGTGCGACTGCACCACCTCGAAACCGGGGGCCACCCAGTCGATGGCCTCGAACAGGTCGTCCAGCGTCGCCCCGGTAGCGGGTGTGCCCTTCAGGCCGAACACGATTTCGGGCTCGATCCGCGGTTGGCAGGTGTGTGCCAGCGACAGCCTGCCTTCGCCCTCGCACAGGGTGAGCGTGCTGTCCCACACGCTGCCCCAGATGGGTGCAAACACGTTGTAGCGCGGCCAGATCGTGCGGTTGGTGAAGCCCACCTTGTAGCCGCGCGGTTGCTCGCCACGGGCGATGCGCAACTGCCGCACGGCGAGCGCTGTTTCGTAGGCGGCTTCCAGCGTCAACCCGCACGGCGCGGGCCATCGGCTGCCGCGGTCCAGGTGATCAAGCAGGGTTTGTGGCTTCAGGGTGTCGGTGCTGGGTGGCATGTCCGCATCATAGGCATCACGGGGTGGACTTCAACCGGCCGAACAGACTGTGCACCTGGGCGCGAATCCACTGGTGCGCCGGGTCTCTGGCGGTGCTCGCGTGCCAGACTAGGCGCACGTCGTAGCTGGGTGCGGTCGCCCGCGGCAGTTCCCACACCCGCATGTTCATGCGCTGCCCCACGTTGGCCGCGTACATCTGCGGCACGATGGTGAGCAGGTCGGTGTTGAGTGCCAGCTCGGGCAGTGCGCCGAAATGGCGCGCCCGGATCACCACACGATCGCTCAGCTTCAAGCGCTCCAGCATCTGCTCCACACTGCCATGGAAGGTGGCCGTGGGAGCGGCCACCACCAGCGACGACTCCGCCAGCTGGCGCGCACTCAGCGTTCGCCCGGCCTTGCCGCTGGCAGGGCGCCAGCGCGGTGATGTCATGGCCACGTAGTGTTCGCGAAACAGGAGATCGGCGCGCACGCCCCGATGCTGCGGCTGCAGGATGCCGATGGCGAAATCGATCTCGCGCGACTCCAGCGCGGCCGGCACATCGTCGGCGGCCACCGAGATGTTGGTCAGGCGTGCCTGAGGCGCCAGCTGGCGCAGGGCCGCCGCCAGTGGCGGCAGGAACATCATTTCGCCGAGGTCGGACAAGGACAGGCGCCAGCGCAGGTCGCTGCGTGCGGGGTCGAAGTCGTCACGCACGGTCACCGCGGTTTCCAGCAGCTGCAATTGCGTCTGAACCTCGGGTGCCAGGCGCTCGCACAGGCGCGTTGCCTGCAGGCCGCCGGGCGAACGCACGAAGAGGTCGTCCTGGAAGTAGTCGCGCAGCCGGGCCAGCGCGTTGCTCGTCGCGGGCTGGGAGAGTGAAAGGGCCTTGCCGGCGGCGGTCACCGAGCCGGTGCGGTGGATGGCCGCGAGCACACGCAGCAGGTTGAGATCGAGTTGCCGGAAGTTCATCTGAAGACCTCTAAGGGTTGTCCCGGATTATCCATCTCATGAATGCACCTAATCAGATCAATCCATTGGCCAGATGGTGCTGTACGTCCTAGATTCCGTGCTCAACACAAGGAGACACGCGGTTGGAACGTTCATTCCACAATGAAATTGAAGCGCTGAAACTCGGCCAGGGCGAGACCTTCCAGGGCGAGGGCATCCTCGCCGTGACCAAGGCATTGCTGCAGTCGGGCGTGACCTACGTGGGTGGTTACCAGGGCTCACCGATCTCGCACCTGCTTGACGTGATGGTGCAGGCCAAACCCTACATGGACGAGCTCGGTGTGCATGTGGAAGCATGCACGAACGAGAGCTCGGCCGCGGCCATGCTGGCTGCGTCCATCATGTACCCGGTGCGCGGCGCGGTGACCTGGAAGTCGGTGGTGGGCACCAACGTGGCGTCCGACGCCTTGTCGAACCTGGCCTCACCCGGCGTGATGGGTGGCGCGGTGATCGTGGTGGGCGAGGACTACGGCGAGGGTGCGAGCGTGATCCAGGAACGCACGCATGCGTTTGCCATGAAGTCGGCGCTGTGGCTCATGGACCCACGGCCCAACCTGCCCACCATCGTGCGCATGACGGAAAAGGCGTTCGAGCTGTCGGAGGCGTCGAACACGCCGGTGATGATCGAGCTGCGCATCCGCGCCTGCCACGTGCAGGGCAGCTTTGTGGCCAGCGACAACATCGCGCCCGCCATCTCAAGCCGCCACCTGCAGCAGGAAGCCGCCAGCTTCAACTACGACCGTCTCTCGCACCCGCCCGCGACCTTCCGCCACGAAAAGCTGAAGTACGAGGTGCGCATGCCCGCCGCGCGCAAGTTCATCGAAGAGGCAGGCCTCAACGAACACTTCGACGGTCAGCATGCCGATGTGGGTCTGATCGTGCAGGGCGGTCTGTACAACACCACCATCCGCGCGTTGCAGCAGGCCGGCCTGGGCAACGCCGCCGGGGAGACCCACCTGCCCATGCTGGTGCTCAACGTGGTGTACCCCCTGGTGCCTGGCCAGATAGCGGCTTTCTGTGCCGGCAAACGCGCGGTGCTGGTGATTGAAGAGGGCCAGCCCGAGTTCATCGAACAGGACATTGCCACGCTGCTTCGCCGAGCCGACCTGCAGGCCCGCCTGCACGGCAAGGATCTGCTGCCCATGGGCGGCGAATACACCGCAGAAACGCTGTTGAAGGGAATCACGGCGTTTGTGGGTGAACACCTGCCCACGCTCGACACGGCGGTGGCGCAGCGCTTCAGCTCCGACCTGGCCGAGACACGCACGCGCGCCCTCGCTGAGCTCGGCGGCGGTGTGCCCGCACGTCCGCCCAATTTCTGCACCGGTTGCCCGGAGCGTCCGGTGTTTGCCGCGCTCAAGCTGGTCGAGCGCGAGGTCGGCAAGCTGCACATCTCCACCGACATCGGTTGCCATTCGTTCGCCACCTTCGAGCCGTTTTCGTTTGGCAACTCCATCCTCGGCTACGGCATGAGCATGGCGTCGAGTGCGGCGGTGAAGAACTTCTCGGCCAAACGACCGATTGCCATCATGGGCGACGGTGGCTTCTGGCACAACGGCCTTCTCTCAGGCGTGAGCTCGACCCTGCTCAATCAGGGCGACGGTGTGTTGGTGATCATGAAGAACGGTTACACCTCGGCCACCGGCACGCAGGAGACCATGTCCACGCCCGCGTCGGACGCGCGCATGCTCGCCGAGGGGGCGAGCGCCACGGTCAACGAACTCACCATCGAGAACACGCTCAAGGGCATGGGTGTGAAGTGGATCAGGACGGTGCACAACTACCGCGTGTCCCAGGTGCGTGATCTGCTGAAAGAGGCGGTCAACTCACCATTCACTGGTCTGAAGGTTGTGATCGCCGAGGGCGAATGCCAGCTCGAGCGCCAGCGCCGCCTGAAGCCGATCCGCGCGCGCCGGCTGAAGGAAGGACGGCGCAGCGTGCGCACGCGCTACGGCGTGGACGAAGACACCTGCACCGGCGACCACTCGTGCATCCGCCTCTCGGGATGCCCCACGCTCACCGTCAAGGAGACTGCCGACCCCTTGCGGCGTGAACCGGTGGCTCACGTCACCAACGGCTGCGTGGGCTGTGGCTTGTGCGGCGAGGTGGCCGACGCTGCCGTGCTCTGCCCCTCGTTCCACAAGGTCGAGATCGTCACCCACCCGAGCTGGTGGGACCGCACCACCGACCGTCTCAACCGTTTCTTCATCGGCCTGTTGCAGCCGGCCTGAGCCATGAACCCATCAACGACTTCTTACGGCATCCTGATCGCAGCCTTGGGCGGCGAGGGCGGCGGCGTGCTGGCTGACTGGCTGGTGCAGTGCGCCCTGCGCCACGGCTTGCCGGTGCAGGCCACCTCGGTGCCCGGCGTGGCGCAACGCACGGGGGCCACCAGCTATTACATCGAGCTGCTGCGCGAGCCCTTGCCCGGCGCCGCGTCACCCGTGTTCGGCCTGACGCCGGTGCCCAGCTGCGTGGACGTGGTGGTGGCCAGCGAACTGCTGGAAGCCGCACGCATGGTCGAGCGGGGGTTTGTCACCGCCCGCACCACCTTGCTGTCGTCAACCCACCGCGTCTACACCACGCTGGAGAAGATGCACATGGCCGACGGCCGGCAGGACCCGCAGCGCCTGCTGGACGCGGCGCGCGCGATGGCCCGGCACACCGTGCTGTTCGACATGGAGGCCACGGCCGTGCAGACCGGCACGGTGATCTCGGCCGTGATGTTCGGTGCGCTCGCCGGTGCCGGTGTGTTGCCCTGGCCGCGCAGCGTGTGCGAAGACGTGATTCGCGAAGCGGGCAAGGGCGTTCAGGCCAGCCTGGCCGGCTTTGCTGCCGCGTTTGATGAAGCGCACCAGCCAGCAAAGCCCGAGCCCGTGGTGTCGCTCGATGCGCTGCAGGTCCTGGCCGAAGCCCATTTGCCCGTGCCTTTGCGGCAGGCCTGGACGGTGCGCCTGCAAGTCTGGTCCGCCTCGGTGCAACTGCTCGCTGCACACGGCGCCTTGCGATGCCGCGATTACCAGCACGATGCCTACGCCAACGACTTCCTGGAGAACGTGCGGGGGCTGGTGGCTGCGTCCACGCCTGCAGCGGCTGAAGCGCTGGACGAGGCGGTGCGCCATCTCGCGCTGTGGATGTGCTTTGAAGACGTGATCCGCGTGGCCGACCTCAAGACGCGGCGCAGCCGCTACGCGCGGGTGGCCCTGGAGGCGCAGGCGAGCCCGGGCGACATCGTCCGGGTCACCGAACACTTCAAGCCCGGTATCGACGAAGTGGCCGCCGTGCTGCCGCGCGCACTCGGCGAGCGACTGGTCTCGCTGGCCACCCGGCGGGGCTGGATGGGACGGGCCCATGTGGGCCTGCACATCCGCTCCACCAGCCTGTGGGGCTTCCTCATGCTGCGCGGCTTGGCCTGGTTGCGCCCGCTGCGCCCTCGCTCGCTGCGTTATGCGCAGGAACACGAGACGCTGCGCGTGTGGCTGGGCGCCATGCGCCAGGTGTTGCCACAGGCGCCCGCGCTGGCCCTGGTGCTCAGTGGCCTGCCGCAGGTGCTCAAGGGCTATGGCGACACGCAGGCGCGTGGCCGCCTGAACTACGCGCGCCTGTGGGCCGAACACGTGGTGCCGGCACTCACCGGCGCCGTGGCCGCCGACACCGCGGCGGATGGTCTGCGCGCCGCGCTCAAGGCCACGCTGGCCGATCCCGAAGGAAAACTCAACACCGCGCACCGGCCCCCGGCCGGTGCCCAACCCATCTTCTGGGCCGCCCGGCCCACGAAGGAAGCGCCACTGAGCACGGGCGCCTGAAGCCTGCACCGACAGACATCCACCACAACAGGAGACACACCATGAAGACCCCCAACCACAACGCCCTGCGTGCCGTTGCCGCCGCCACACTGCTGCTCGCCGCCATGGGCGCGTACGCGCAAGACAAGCCGGTGGAGATGAAATTCGCCCACTGGCTCCCGGCCATGCACCCGCTGGCCAAGCTCGGCTTCGAGCCATGGGCCAAGTCGGTGGAGGCGGCCTCCAAGGGGTCGATCAAGGTGGCGCTGTTTCCCGCGCAGCAACTCGGCAAGGCGGCCGACCACTTCGACATGGCACGCGACGGCATCGCCGAGATGACCTGGGTCAACCCCGGCTACCAGGCGGGCCGTTTCCCCATCGTGGCTGCCGGCGAGCTGCCTTTCCTGATCGGCAAGCCCGGTCCGGGATCGGCCGGTCTGGACGCCTGGTACCGCAAATACGCAGGGACCGAAATGAAGGACGTGAAGTTCTGTTTCGCCCACGTGCACGTCGGCACCTTCCACGCCAAGAAGCCCATCACCGAACCCGCCCAGCTCAAGGGCATGAAGATCCGTTCGGCCAACGGCACCGTGGCCCAAACCATGACCTTGCTGGGCGCCACCAACGTGCAGGTGTCGGCGCCCGAGTCGCGCGATGCGCTCGACAAAGGCCTGGCCGATGCCATCACCTTCCCGTGGAACTCCATCATTTCCTTCGGCATCGACAAGGCCGTGAAGTACCACAGCGACATGCGCCTGTACACGTCGGACTTTGTGTGGGTCATGAACAAGCCCTGGTACGACAAGCTGGCCGCGGGTCAGAAGAAGGTGATCGACGACCACTGCAACAACGAGTGGGCCGGCAAGGTGGGTGCGGCCTGGGGCGACGAGGAAGACGCTGGCCAGGGCAAGCTGGAGAAGACGGCTGGCCACACCATCGTGCCGATCACGCCGGCCCAGCTCGACGTCTGGAAGAAGGCGGTGGAGCCTGTCTACACCCAGTGGGTCAAGGCCGCTGACGGCGTGGGTGTGCCAGGGCAGGCCGCGTTGGACGACCTGCGCAAGGAACTGGCGGCGCGCAAGGCCACCAACTGATGAAGCGCGCGCTCTCGGCCATCGAGACGATGGCCGCTCTCTCGTTGCTGTTGATCGCGGTGCTGACCGCGGGCAACGTGCTGCTGCGCTACGCCTTCAGCGTGCAGATCCCCGACTGGTTCGACGGCTCGCGCATGCTTCAGGGTATTGCGCTGTGCTGGGGCATCGCGCTGGCCACCTACTACGGCACGCACATCTGTGTGGATCTGCTGTGGGAGAGCCTCAAGCCCGCCGGCCAGCGTTGGGTGGACCTGATCGGCACCACCGTGACCGCCGCTTTCCTGTTCCCCATGGCCTGGATGGTCTGGGTCAAGGTGGGTGGCACCGGCAGCCAGGGAACCATGGACCTGCGCCTGCCGCTGCAGTGGTTTTATGCGGCAGGGGCTGCGGGCGCCAGCGTGGCAGCGCTGTTGGCGCTGGTGCGGCTGGTGCATCTGTGGCAAGGCAGTGCGGCCAGTGCCGACGGCAGCAGCGACGAATTGGACGGGGCTGCTCATGGATCGTGATCTGGTGGCCTTGCTGGGCTTCGTGGCCATGTTCGGCCTCATGGCGGTGCGCGTGCCCATCGGGGTGGCCATGGGAATTGCCGGGGTGGGCGGTTTTGCCGCGCTCACCGGCCTGCAGCCTGGCCTCAACCTGCTGGCCAACGTGCCGCTGTCGGTGCTCACCGACTACAACCTCAGCGTCATTCCGATGTTCATCCTGATGGGGGCGTTTGCCTCGCAGTCGGGCATGAGCACCGAACTTTTTGCGGCGGGCCGGGCGTGGCTCGGGCACCGGCGCGGCGGTCTGGCGCTGGCGTCCATTGCGGCCTGTGGCGGCTTTTCGGCCATCAACGGTTCGTCGGTGGCCACGGCCGCCACCATGACGCAGGTGGCCCTGCCGGAGATGCGCCGTGCTGGCTACAGCCCGGGCTTCTCGGCCGGGCTGATTGCCGCTGGGGGCACGCTGGGCATCATGATCCCGCCCTCGGTGATCCTTGTGCTCTACGGGATCATGACCGAGACGGACATCACCAAGCTCTTCGCCGCCGGCATCATCCCCGGCCTCATGGCCGTGGCTTTTTACTGTGTGGTGGTGGCCATCGTCGCGCGGTTGCGGCCCGAGGCCATGCCACGCGGCGAGCGCCACAGCTGGGCCGAGCGCTTTGCCTCGCTGCGCGCGCTGTGGGCGGTGGTGGTCTTGTTCGTGTTCGTGCTGGGCGGGATCTACGGCGGGTTGTTCACGGTGCAGGAAGCCGCGGGTGTGGGCGCCGTGGGCACGCTGTGTATCGGCATGCTGCGTCGGCGCCTGGGATGGAAACAGATCAAGTCGGCACTCATCGGGGCGCTGCGCGTGTCGTCGGCCATCATGCTGATCGTGGTGGGCGCTTACCTGTTTGGCTACTTCCTCACCATCACCCAGTTCACGCAAAACGCGGTGGACTTTCTGGTGCACCTGCCGGTGGGGCCTTACGGCGTGCTGGCGCTGATCATGGTGGGCTACCTGATCCTGGGGGCCGTGATGGACGAACTGGCCATGATCCTGCTGACCGTGCCCATCGTGTTCCCGGCCATGATGCAGCTCGGGTTCGACCCGGTGTGGTTCGGCGTGATCGTGGTGATGGCGGTGACCTTCGGCATGATCTGCCCGCCCGTGGGCATGAATGTGTTCGTCATCAACTCGATCGCACGCGACGTGTCGCTGGGCGCGATCTACAAGGGCACCATGCCTTTCATTGCGGTGGATGTGTTGCGCCTGCTCATCCTGTGTGCCTTCCCGGCCATTTCACTCTGGTTGCCGGGTTTCATGCAGTAGCGAAGCGGCCCCCAGCCGGTATGCTGGGGGCCATGACTTCACACACCCTTGAATTGATCACCGGGGGCAACCCCGCCGCCGCACCCGTGGCCAGCATCGTCGTGCTGCACGGCCTGGGCGCCGATGGCAACGACTTCGTGCCGATCGCGCAAGAGCTGGATCTGGACGCCATTGGTCCGGTGCGCTTCGTGTTCCCCAGTGCGCCGGTGCGTCCGGTCACGCTCAACGGTGGCTACGAGATGCGCGCCTGGTATGACATCCACCCGCCCATTGGTCAGTCCCGGCTGGAAGACGAAGTCGGTCTGCGCGAGTCCTGTGCCCTGGTGCAGGGCCTGCTGGACCGTGAAGCGGCGCGCGGTGTGCCACCCGCGCGCACCGTGCTCATGGGCTTCTCGCAGGGCTGCGCGATGGCGCTCATGGCCGGGTTGCGGGCACCCCGGCGCCTGGCCGGTCTGGTCGGCTTGTCGGGTTACCTGCCGCTGGCAGCCAGCACGGCGGCTGAACGTTCCCAAGCCAACCGCGACGTGCCGATCTTTCTCGCGCACGGCGCGCACGATCCGGTGGTGGTGCTCGATCGCGGCGCCGAGTCGCGCGACGCCCTGCAGGCGCTGGGTTGCGCGGTCGACTGGCACACCTACCCGATGGAGCATTCGGTGTGCCCGCAGGAAGTGGCCGACCTGAACGCCTGGCTGGTGCGTCGGCTGGCAAGGCCCTGATGCCGGACGCCGGAGGCTTCTTCACGCGCCGCTGGCGCGCCGAGGTGCCGCTTCACCTGCTGTTCTGGCGCGACATGCTGCTGGTGGGCAGCTTGATCAACGTGTTGCTCACCGGCGTGGCCTTGGCCCTGGTCGCGGCGGGCGGCAGCGTGGCCCTGGCCGCCGCCGTGCACTTCTCACCCCTGCCGTTCAACCTGTTCCTGGTGGCCTCGGTCTGGCGCCTGCCCGCCGGCGGCGCTCTTCGCTGGGCGTCGCTGGTGTGGCTGGTTGCGGTCACCCTGGTGTGAATTCACGGCTGCGCGCCAGCTGTTGGCGCAGCCACAGGCCCAGGGTCTGGCCATAGAGAATGAGCGCCAGCGCCAGCAGGATCAGCGGCATGGCGACGAACACCCAGCCGGTGAGTTGCTCTGCGCCCAGCATCACGCCCACGCACAGGGCCACCACCGGGTTCACGAACGAATAGCTGCCCGCCAGCGCAGCGGTGGTGTTTTTCAGCAGCCACAGGTAGGCATTGAGGGTGACCAGCGTGCCCATCACCACGAGGTAGATCCAGGCCATCGCGGAGGCTGCACTGACCTGTGACCCGTCCCACTGGCGCGCGCCGGGCTCAAACACCATGGCCACGACCACGCCAAGCAAGCCGCCGATCAGCCATTGCGCACCTGAGGCCATGGCCGGGGCGGGCAGCACCAGCCTGCGCGACGCGTACGAACCCAGGCTCCAGCACAGCGGCGCCGCGAACGCCAGCACCGCGCCCAGCGGGGTGGCCGAAAAATCGCCTTCCAGCGCCAGCACCAAGGCGCCCAGCGCGCCCAGTGCCAGCCCGATCCAGCTGGTGACGGGCACCCGTTCGCCGCCCCAGCGCGTCCACAGCGCGAGCCACATGGGCATGGTGGTGACCACCGTGGCCATCAGGCCCGAGCCGATGCCCAGGCGCTGCGCCAGCACCACCAGGGCCATGGCGGCAAACGCCATCAGCGAACCGATGAGGGCGCTGCTGCGCCATTGCACGGCCGTGGGCCAGGGCAGCCCCTGCCAGCGGGCGATGGCCAGCATCACGGCACCGGCGGCCACAAAGCGCACGCCCGTGCGCTGGAAGACGTGCTCTACAAGATCAAGGCCATTCCCGGCGTGGCGCGCACCACCAGCACGGTGGTGCTCAACACCGAGTTCCAAGAACGGCCGCTGCAGTGGCCGGTTTCGCCCGAGACCTGAAGACAGCCCGCCGGCAGCAGGAACTGGGCGCGGAAGCCCCGGCTTTTCGGGGGATGGATCGGGCCGGAGATCACCAGAATGGGCAGGGGTCGGATTCAAGTCCGACAGGTTGCAACCGATAAGGATTCACATCCGCTGGATGCCCTTCAACCCAGTCACCTATGGAGTTTTCATGAAACTGAACCGAGCCCTCATGCTGGCCACGCTGGCTGTCTCTGCCTCCTTTGCCCACGCTGCCGACCCCAAGGCCACCATCGCCGATCTCGACGCCCGCCTGGGCAAGATCGGCGCACCGCGTGTCGAGGGCACCGACACCGTGGCTGGCAAAGCCGTGCCCGCGATCTTTTTCGGCGAGCGCAAGATCAACAACAACTTCGATGTGGTCGACGGCATCCGCAAGAGCCACCAGGCCACCGCCACCGTGTTCGTCAAGGACGGCGAGGAGTTCGTGCGTGTGAGCACCAACGTGCTCACGCCCGAAGGCAAGCGCGGTGTGGGCACGCAACTCGCCCGCAACGCCGCCTATGAAGCCGTGAGCAAGGGCCAGCAGTACTGCGGCCCCATCGACGTGCTCGGCACCGCCTTCGACGCTTGCTACAACCCCATCAAGGACGCTGGCGGCAAGATCATTGGCGTGAGCTACATCGGTCACAAGAAGTGACGGGAGTGGCGCGATGAAAAACCTTCCCAATCCTTTTGGCTGGCTGCGTCGACTGACCGTGGGTCAGCAGCTGTTCGGTGCGTTTGCGTCCATCCTGGTGTTGACGGCCGCACTCGGCGCCACTGCCCTGGTCGGCCTGCGCAGCGTGGATTCCGAAGCCATCGCGCTGTCCCAGAAATGGCTCAAGGGCGTGGGTGCCCTGTCGGATGCCCGAGCGCTGGCGGTCGAGTACCGCGAATTCGAGATCAAGCACAGCCGCACCGAAGACGGCAGCTACCACGCCGAGTACGAAGACAAGATGAAGGAGGCCGGCAAGTCGCTGCAGGCCTTGTTCGCCGGTTACCAGGAACGTGTGTCGGGCGAGCAGGAGACGGCGTTGACCACAGCGCTGTCCACCGCCTGGGCCGCCTACCTGCAGGCCAACGAAAAGGTCATCAAGCTCGGCCGCGACAAGCAGCAGGTGGACGCCGCCGACATCGCCGACGGCCTCTCCAGCATGGCGTTCGACGAACTGGTGTCGGGCCTCAACGGCCTGATCCAGTACAACTACGACGGCGGTGAAACATCGGCCGCGCACGTGACCGCGGTGTACGACCAGGCGCGTTTTGCCGTCATGGGGCTGATCGGCCTGGCGCTGGTGTTCGGCATCGCGCTGGCACTGATGATCACCCGCAACATGCTCAGGCAGCTGGGCGGCGAGCCGCGCACCGCGGTGAGCATTGCGCGGGCCGTGGCCGAGGGCGACCTCACCACACCGATCCATCTCAAGGCGGGCGACACCGACAGCCTGCTGGCCTGGCTGCAGACCATGCAGCAAGGCCTGTCCAAGGCCGTGACCGATGTGCGCCGCAGTTCGGACTATGTGTCCCACGCCAGCGGCGAGATCGCCTCGGGCAACCAGGACCTGTCGGCCCGCACCGAGCAGCAGGCCAGCGAACTGCAGCAGACCGCCGCCACCATGGAACAGCTGGGCACGACCGTGCGCCACAACGCCGACAACGCGCGCCAGGCCAGCCAGCTGGCCCAGAGCGCGTCCAGCGTGGCGATCCAGGGGGGTGAAGTGGTGGGCCGCGTGGTGCAGACCATGAAGGGCATCAACGAAAGCAGCCGCAAGATCAGCGACATCATCGGTGTGATCGACGGCATCGCCTTCCAGACCAACATCCTGGCGCTCAACGCCGCAGTGGAAGCGGCACGGGCCGGGGAGCAGGGCCGCGGCTTCGCGGTGGTGGCTGGCGAGGTGCGCAACCTGGCTCAGCGCAGCGCCGAGGCCGCCAAGGAAATCAAGGGCCTGATCGGCGCCAGCGTGGACCGTGTCGAGCAAGGCTCGGCGCTGGTCGACCAGGCCGGCACCACCATGCAGGAAGTGGTGTCCTCGATCCGCCGCGTGAGCGACATCGTGGGCGAGATCAGCGCAGCGAGTTCCGAGCAGAGCTCGGGCGTGGCGCAGGTCGGCCAGGCCATCACCCGCATGGACCAGGGCACGCAGCAGAACGCCGCGCTGGTGGAACAAAGTGCCGCAGCGGCCGACAGCCTCAAGCAGCAGGCCTTGCAGCTGGTGGAGTCGGTGGCGGTCTTCAAGACCGGCGTGGCGCGCGCCTGAAGCCGGGCCGCGCCCATTGATCAGGTAACCGCCTGCGCCAGTTCCCTGGCCAGGCGGTTGTGCCGTTCCAGCAGCGGCCCGAGGTCCACCGTGGTGAGCTGGCCCTGGCGCACCACCACGCGCCCGTTCACCACGGTGTGCGTGGCCTGCGCGCTGGCGCACAGCAGCAGGCTGGCCACCGGGTCGTGCACCGCGCCGCCGGCAAAACCCAGCGTGCGCAGATCGAACAGCGCGAAGTCGGCACACATGCCGGGGGTGAGGTGACCGATGTCGCTGCGACCGAGCACCCGTGCCCCGCCGCGTGTGGCGAGATGCAGCGCGTCGCGCGCCGTCATTTCTGCCGGTCCCAGGTCGCAGCCGAAAAAACTGGTGCCACCCCGCACCTCGGGCGGTTGCATGGCGCGGCCCACGCGCGCCAGCAGCAGCGCCTGGCGCGCCTCGGCGAGCAGGTGCGCGCCATCGTTGCTGGCGCTGCCGTCCACCCCCAGGCCCACCGGCACGCCGGCGTCGAGCAGGCGGCGCACCGGTGCGATGCCGGAGGCCAGCCGCATGTTGCTGCAAGGGCAGTGCGCCACGCCGGTGCGACTGGCGGCAAACAGCGAGATGCCGTCGTCGTCGAGCCTCACGCAGTGCGCATGCCACACGTCCTCGCCGAGCCAGCCGAGGTCTTGTGCGTACTGCGCGGGCGTGCGGTTGAACTTCTCCCGGCTGTAGGCGAGGTCGTGGTCGTTCTCGGCCAGGTGGGTGTGCAGGCGCACCCCCTGGCCCTTGAAGGAGCGGGCCAGCGCGGCGCTTTCCTTCATCAGCGCGGTGCTCACCGAAAACGGTGAACACGGCGCCAGTGCGATCTGCAACATGGCGCCGGGGCGAGCGTCGTGCCAGGTTTCGATCAGCCGCTGGCTGTCCTTGAGGATCGTGTCTTCGCGCTCGACCACCGAGTCGGGGGGCAGGCCGCCGGCACTCTGGCCCACGCTCATGCTGCCGCGCGTGGCCACGAAGCGCATGCCGATGGCCTGCGCGCCTTCGATGCTGTCTTCGAGCCGAACGCCGCCGGGATACAGGTAGAGGTGGTCGCTGCTGGTGGTGCAGCCGCTCATGAGCAGCTCGGCCATGGACACCTGCGTGGACACGCGCACCATCTCGGGCGTGAGGCCGGTCCACAGGGGATAGAGACCGCGCAGCCAGCCGAACAGCTCGGCGTTCTGCACCGCCGGAATCGCCCGGGTGAGGCTCTGGTACATGTGGTGGTGCGTGTTCACCAGACCGGGCACCACGAGGTGGCCGCGCGCGTCGATGGTCTCGTCGGCAGCCGCCAGCGCCGGCGGCAGGTCAGCCGCCGCTCCGATCCACTCGATCAGGTTGTTGCGAACGAACAGCGAGGCGTCATGCAGTTCGCGGCCCAGTGCCGGGTCGGCATGGTCGAAGGTGGCGATGCAGGTGGCGTGGTGGATCAGCAGGGTGGTCATGGTGTGTCGCGCAGCCAGTAGCCCGGCCGTGCGTAGATCTTCTTCAGGTGGTCGATGAAAAACCGCACCTTGGCCGGCAGGTGACGCTGCTGCGGGTAGACCGCCAGGATGTCGTATTCGGGCAGGGCGTACTCGTCGAGCACGGTCACCAGTTCACCGCGCTGCAGCTGCAGCTGGATCTCCCAGGTGCTGCGCCAGCCCAGGCCCAGGCCTTCGCTGACCCAGCGGTGCAGCAGCTCGCCGTCGTTGCAGTCCAGGTTGCCTTCGGCGCGCACCGTCACCGTCTTGCCGTCCTGCAAAAAATACCAGCCGCGCTGCTGGCCGCCCTGCAGGTTGAAGGCCAGGCAGTTGTGGCGCTTGAGGTCGTCCAGTGTCTTCGGCTTGCCGTGTTTGCGAAAGTAGGCCGGCGTGCCGCACACCACGCGCTGGTTGGTCGCGAGCTTGATGGCCACGAAGTTGGGGTCGATCACGTTGCCGATGCGCAGGCCCATGTCGTAGCCCTCGCGCACCAGGTCCACCACGCGGTCAGTCAGGTTGAAGGAAATGCGCACCTGCGGGTTGGCCTTGAGGAAGGCGCTGGCGTGCGGCGCCACGTGCATGCGCCCGAAGGCCGCCGGCGCCGACACCACCAGGTGCCCGCTGGCGCTGTGGCGTTGCGAGGAAACCGAGGCCTCGGCACTGGCCCACTGCGCCAGCAGGCCGCGGCATTCGTCGAGAAAGCTCGCACCCTGCTCGGTGAGCACGAGCCGGCGGGTGGATCGGTGCATGAGCTGCGTGCCCAGGCGCTTCTCCAGTGCGTCGATGCGCCGACCCATCATCACCGGCGTGATGCCGGCGTGCAGCGCGGCCGCCGCCAGGCTGCCGTGCTCCATCACCTGCACGAAGGCTTCGATTTCCTTGTATCGGTCCATGGGCGCATGTTATCCGGGCGATTGCATACCTGGGGTATCGAATCGACGTACCGCCAGTGGCATTCTCAAAACGGCACGGCCTCCCTAGCATCGGCACCAGTTCATTCACCCACCCCCCGAAGGAATCGACATGCCCAAGATGAAAGCCGCGATGGCCGCCGTGCTCGTGATGGAAAAGGAAGGCATCACCCAGGCCTTCGGTGTGCCCGGTGCCGCGATCAACCCGCTCTATGCCCAGCTGCGCGAGCGCCAGACGATTGCGCATGTGCTGGCGCGGCACGTGGAGGGCGCGTCCCACATGGCCGAGGGCTACACCCGGGCCAGGGCCGGCAACATCGGCGTGTGCATCGGCACCAGCGGGCCGGCCGGCACCGACATGATCACCGGCCTGTACTCGGCCATCGCCGACAGCATCCCGATCCTGTGCATCACCGGCCAGGCGCCGCGCGCCCGCCTGTACAAGGAAGACTTCCAGGCGGTCGACATCGAGGCCATCAGCAAACCGGTGACCAAGTGGAGCGTGACGGTGCGCGAGCCCGCGCTCGTTCCCCGCGCCTTCCAGCAGGCCTTCCACCTGATGCGATCGGGCCGCCCCGGCCCGGTGCTGATCGATCTGCCGATCGACGTGCAGATGGCCGAGATCGAGTTCGACATCGACACCTACGAGCCCTTGCCGGTCTACAAACCCGCTGCCACGCGCAAGCAGGTGGAGAAGGCGCTGGACATGCTGGCGGCCTCCGCCAAGCCGCTCATCGTGGCCGGCGGCGGCATCATCAACGCCGACGCGTCCGACCTGCTGGTGGAGCTGGCCGAGCTGACCGGCGTGCCGGTGATTCCCACGCTGATGGCCTGGGGCAGCATTCCCGACGACCACCCGCTGATGGCCGGCATGTGCGGCCTGCAGACCAGCCACCGCTACGGCAACGCCACGATGCTGGCGAGCGACTTCGTGCTGGGCATCGGCAACCGCTGGGCCAATCGCCACACCGGTTCGGTGGAGGTCTACACCCAGGGCCGCACCTTCGTGCACGTGGACATCGAGCCGACCCAGATCGGCCGCGTGTTCAATCCCGACCTGGGCATCGTGTCCGACGCGAAGATCGCGCTCGAACTCTTCGTGCAGGTGGCGCGTGAGCGCAAGGCAGCTGGTGCCCTCAACGACTACACGACCTGGGCGGCGCGCTGCGCCGAGCGCAAGAAGCTCATGCAGCGCAAGACGCACTTCGACCAGGTGCCGATCAAGCCGCAGCGGGTGTACGAAGAGATGAACGCCGCCTTCGGCCGCGACACGGTCTACGTGTCCACCATCGGCCTGTCGCAGATCGCCGGTGCCCAGTTCCTGCATGTCTACGGGCCGCGCCAGTGGATCAACTGCGGTCAGGCCGGCCCGCTGGGCTGGACCATTCCCGCTGCGCTCGGTGTGGTGGCCGCCGACCCCACCAAAACCGTGGTCGGGCTCTCGGGCGACTACGACTTCCAGTTCCTGGTCGAAGAGCTGGCCGTGGGCGCGCAGTTTCGCCTGCCCTATGTGCAGGTGCTGGTGAACAACAGCTACCTCGGCCTCATCCGCCAGGCGCAGCGCGGCTTCGAGATGGACTATTGCGTGCAGCTGGCTTTCGAGAACCAGAACGTGGACGACCCGGCGCTCAAGGGCTACGGCGTGGACCACCGTGCGGTGGTGGAAGGCCTGGGTTGCAAGGCGCTGCGCGTGACCGACCCGGGCAAGATCCAGGAGGCGTTGCGCGAAGCCCAGCGGATGGCGCGCCAGTACAGTGTGCCGGTGGTGGTGGAGGTGATTCTCGAGAAGGTCACCAACATCGCCATGGGCACCGAGATCAACGCCATCAACGAGTTCGAAGACATCGAGTGCCTGCATCCCGAGGGCCGCGAAGGTCTTGTGGCAGCCGGATTATTGGAATGACACCCCCGCCACGGCTCCACTGATTGCTGAAAGAAAACCGACATGCCCCGTTTTGCTGCCAACCTCTCCATGCTCTGGAACGAGCTGCCGTTTCTCGACCGTTTTGCCGCCGCTTCAAAAGCCGGTTTCAAGGCGGTGGAGTTCCTGTTTCCCTACGACCACCCCGCCGAGGAGGTCGCCAAGCGGCTCAAGGACCACCACCTCGAACTGGTGCTGCACAACCTGCCACCGGGCGACTGGGCCGCGGGCGAGCGCGGCATGGCCTGCATTCCCGGGCGTGAAGACGAATTCCGCGCCGGCGTGGCCAAGGCGGCCAGCTATGCGCCGGTGATCGGTGTGCAGCGCTGGCACTGCATGGCCGGCCTGGTGCCTGCCGGCGTGAGCCAGGCGCAGGCGCGCGCGACCTGGGTGGGCAATGTGCGCCACGCGGCCGCCGAAGCCGGCAAGCTCGGCCTTCCACTGCTCATCGAGCCGATCAACCACTTCGACATGCCGGGCTACTTCGTCAACCGCCCGCGCCAGGCCATCGAGCTGATGGACGAGGTCGGCTGCGACAACGTGTTCCTTCAGTACGACATCTACCACGCGCAGCGCATGGAGGGTGAGCTGGCCAACACCATCCGGGACCTGCTGCCGCGCATCCATCACATGCAGCTGGCCGACACCCCGGGCCGCCATGAGCCCGGCACCGGCGAGATCGATCACCGCTTCCTGTTTCACCACATCGATGCGCTGGGCTACACCGGCTGGATCGGCTGCGAATACAAACCCGAAGACGCGACACCTGGCGGCACCGACCGGGGCCTCGCCTGGCTGGCCGCGCACGGTCAACAGCTTTGAACCCACCACCCGGAACCCACATGACCAAAAACGGACTCAAAGTCGGCTTCATCGGCCTGGGCACCATGGGCACGCCCATGGCACTCAACCTGCTCAAGGCCGGGCACACCCTCTTCGTGAGCAGCCGCAGCAAGGTGCCCGAGGCCTTTGCCGAGCAGGGCGCCACCATCTGCACCAACGCCACCGAGGTGGCCCGCCGCGCGGACATCATCATCACCATGGTGCCCGACACGCCGCACGTGGACGACGTGCTGTTTGGCGAACACGGCGTGGCCAAGGGCCTGCAGGCCGGCAAGGTGGTGGTGGACATGAGCTCCATCAGCCCCATGGCCACCAAGGCGTTCGCGCAGAAGATCAACGCGCTGGGCTGCGACTACCTGGACGCGCCGGTCAGCGGCGGCGAGGTGGGCGCGAAGGCCGCCAGCCTCACCATCATGGTGGGCGGTTCACAGGCCGGCTTTGACCGCGTGAAGCCCTTGTTCGAGGCCATGGGCAAGAACATCACCCTGGTGGGCGGCAACGGTGACGGCCAGACCACCAAGGTGGCCAACCAGATCATCGTGGCGCTCAACATCGAGGCCGTGGCCGAAGCCCTGCTGTTCGCCAGCAAGGCCGGCGCCGACCCGGCCAAGGTGCGCCAGGCGCTCATGGGCGGCTTCGCAGCCAGCCGCATTCTGGAGGTGCATGGCGAACGCATGATCCAGCGCACCTTCCAGCCGGGCTTTCGCATCGAGCTGCACCAGAAGGATTTGAACCTCGCGCTGCAGGGCGCCCGTGAGCTGGGGTTGAGCCTGCCGCACACGGCGAGTGCGGCGCAGTTGATGCAGAGCTGCGCGGCGCACGGCATGGCGGCCCTGGACCACTCGGCGCTGTGCCGAAGCCTCGAGCTGATGGCAAACCACCCGATCGCGCCAGAGCCGGGGGCGTGACTTCCATGCACTCCCTCTACCGCTCGCGGGAGAGGTTTGGGGTAAGGGACTGCATTCTCTAAACTCCCCGCCATGCCCAACACGACCCCATCCTCCGGCCTCGCCGACCCCCGAGCCCTGCTGCGCCACCTGTTCGATGTGGCGGTGCAGCGCGCGCTGCCCTTGCACAACACGGCCGCCTTCCTGCCGCCGCCGCCCAAAGGCCGCACCGTGGTGATCGGCGCCGGCAAGGCCGGTGGCGCCATGGCGCAGGCGGTGGAAGCGCTGTGGCCCGCAGACGCGCCCCTCTCGGGCCTGGTCGTCACGCGCTACGACCACACGCCGCCGCGTCCCGCAGGCCTGAAAGAACGCATCGAGGTGGTGGAAGCCGCGCACCCGGTGCCCGACGCCGCGGGCCTGGCTGCGGCGCAGCGCATCCTGCAACTCACGCAGGGCCTCAGCGCCGACGACCTGGTGCTCTGCCTGATCTCCGGCGGCGGTTCGTCGCTGCTCACGCTGCCGGCCGAGGGCCTCACGCTCGAAGACAAGCAGCGCATCAACCGCGAGCTGCTGCACAGCGGCGCCAACATCCTGGAGATGAACACGGTGCGCAAGCACCTCTCGCGCATCAAGGGCGGGCGGCTCGCTGCCGGCTGTGCACCCGCCCGCGTGGTCACCCTCACCATCAGCGACGTGCCGGGCGACGATGTGAGCGTGATCGCCAGCGGCCCCACCGTGGCCGACGCCACCACCTGCGCCGATGCGCTCGACATCCTGCAGCGCTACGGCATCGAGGTGCCCGCAGCCGTGCGCGCGCAGCTCGAGCGCGGCGAACTCGAAACGCCCAAGCCCGGCGACGCACGGCTGCAGGGCCACGAGGTGCACCTGATCGCCACGCCGCAGCAGAGCCTGGAGGCGGCGGCCGCCGCCGTACGCGCGCTCGGGCTGCACGCCTGTGTGCTCAGCGACGAAATCGAAGGCGAGTCGCGCGAGGTGGGCAAGGTGCATGCGGCGCTGGCCCGTTCGGCCGCGCTGGGCCGCAGCGATTTCAAGACGCCGTGCGTGATCCTCAGCGGCGGCGAGACCACCGTGACCGTTCGACCCCGCGTCGAAGGACAGGCCAGGGGAAAGGGCGGCCGTGCCGGTGAGTTCTGCCTCGGCCTGGCGCAGGCCTTGAACGGCATCCCCGGTGTGTGGGCACTCGCCGCCGACACCGACGGCATCGACGGCATGGAAGACAACGCCGGCGCAATCGTTGCCCCGGATACCCTGGCCCGCGCCGCAGCGAAAGGCCTCAGGGTCACCGAGCACCTCGCGCGCAACGATGCCCACGGCTATTTCCAGCCGCTGGGCGACCTGGTGATCACCGGCCCCACGCACACCAACGTGAACGATTTCCGCGCCGTGCTGGTTATCTGACGCGGGCAGGCGCAGGACGCCAAAGTCAAAGCGACTGGCGCCAAGTGCTCCGCCTGACCACAACCGTCTCCTGGGGTGTTGTCGCCAAGCTTGGAGCGCATTTCCGAGGGTGATGCTGCCTCGGCTACGATGACGCCGATCGGCCAGAAGCGGAAGTTCGAGAAAGCATGAAGGTCTTAGTCAGAGGCTCATCCAACTACAGGCGGCCAGGGCTTCTCGACTGGCTCTGGATTGCCAGCGGCATTTTCCTCCTCGTGCTTATGGTTTCGATGTGGGCGGGCTATCGGAATCAGTACGGCATTGCGAGCACCGCGCTTGCTTTTGGCGTGATGACGACCGCCATGCTGATTCGCCATTGGAGTCGCAGGGCACCGCTTCGTCGATGGGGGGCCGTCATCTCCCACTCGGAACGGCCTGTGGCCTATCACGTTTGCTGCGCCGCGCTGGTCTGCTTCGCATTGATGGCATGTGCTGGAGCAGTGATAAGCCTGCTCAAATAGCCATAGCAGGCCTCTTCATTTCGAATCTCACCGTCCGTTCAGGGCCCGTTGCAGCCGGTCAACCTGCCAAGGTCCAGGACTGGTGCGCAGCGGTTGACGACATTGACGACGCCATTACTGGCGCACTGTCTCCTCCAAGTTGCGGTCATCAAGCCCAGTGCAAGCACACGGATTGAAGGTCAGCTCTTGGGGCAATGCCGACGGAGATTCGCTGGATCTCGCTGCCACAAAGCGGCTGTTCGATGGCCACTCGTGAACTCCAACGGCGACGCCACCGGGCGCTTGATGCCGTAGTACCTGGACGTTTTCATCTCTATCTCCGCATACCCAAGGCTGCGTTGGTTCGATTCGTTGGTCCTCGCTGGCCGCGTGATGTGGCGGCAAGGCTGCCCCAGAGCTTGGCGATCGTGTCGCCGCCGCGCCTGTCGGCGTCGGGGCTTTGATCGTCCGGGCTTTGTCCTCGCTCATGTCAGCCGCATCTCTCGCTTCAATCGACATGCGCCGACTGCCCTGCGTGGCAGCTCGATGTGACGCGAATGTCCCTGCGCTGATCCGCCCCATTCCCGGCCCCCCACGCAGCAGCGCCGCACACGCCTATAGTTGACTGAATTACTCAAGTATCAACGCTGGCAAAGCGGTCTTGTCCGACGGGTCGGATGCCACAAAGAAAGTCGCATTGCAGGTCGCGATCGCGGCTGACTGGACCAGCGATGCACTGCAAGGACCCCGCCGGGGTTGTTGGTGCGCAGGTTTTCAAACAAGGATCGACCATGACGATGACATTGACTGACCGTGCCGCAGCGCAGATCCGGCGCCAGCTCGAAAAACGCGGCTCGGGCATCGCGCTGCGCATAGGCATCAAGAAGGTGGGCTGTACGGGGCTGGCCCACACCTTCGAACTCGCCGATGAGATTCGCCCCGGCGAACACAGCTTCATGTCACACGGTGCGCTCGTGGTGGTCGATTCCGAGAGCCTGGTGGTTCTCGACGGTTCGAACATCGACTTCGTCACCGAAGGCCTCAAACAAAGCTTCAAGTTCGACAACCCCAATGTCGACAGCCAGTGCGGCTGCGGTGAAAGCTTCAACGTCAAGAAAACGGCCAGTCCCACCAAAACTTAGGCGCTGTGCCGCCCACGTTTTCTTCAAGCCAGACAACCCGCCAGAAGGAACACCATGAGTGAACTACTGCAACAACTCGTCAACCAGCCCTACAAGCATGGGTTCGTCACGGACATTGAATCCGATGTCGCCCCCAAGGGACTCAGCGAAGACACCATTCGCATGATTTCGGCCAAGAAAAACGAGCCCGCCTGGCTGCTCGAATTCCGGCTCAAGGCCTATCAAGTCTGGCTGCGAATGAGCGAGCCGGCCTGGCCCAATGTGCACTACCCAAAGATCGACTTTCAGGCCATCAGCTACTACGCTGCACCGAAGAAGAAGCCCAAGCTCAGCAGCATGGATGAGGTCGATCCCGAGTTGCTGCGCACCTTCGAGAAGCTCGGTGTGCCGCTGCACGAGCGCATGGCGCTGGCCGGCGTGGCGGTCGATGTGATCTTTGACAGCGTGTCGGTGGCCACCACCTACAAGGCCAAGCTGGCCGAAGCGGGCATCATTTTTTGCTCGATGTCCGAAGCCGTGCTGGAACACCCAGAGCTGGTGAAAAAGTACCTGGGCACGGTGGTGCCGACAGGCGACAACTACTTCGCCGCGCTCAACTCAGCGGTGTTCACCGACGGCTCGTTCTGCTTCATCCCCAAAGACGTCAAGTGCCCGATGGATTTGTCCACCTACTTTCGCATCAACACCGAGGAGTCGGGCCAGTTCGAACGCACGCTGATCGTGGCCGAAGAAGGCGCCACCGTGTCCTACCTCGAAGGCTGCACCGCACCCGCCTTCAGCAGCAACCAGCTGCATGCGGCCGTGGTTGAACTGGTGGCACTGGACAACGCAGACATCAAATACTCGACGGTGCAGAACTGGTATGCAGGCGATGAAAACGGCGTGGGAGGCATCTACAACTTCGTCACCAAACGCGGCCTGGCAAAAGGCGTGAACTCGCGCATTTCCTGGACGCAGGTTGAAACCGGCTCGGCCATCACCTGGAAGTACCCATCGGTTATTTTGCGCGGAGACAACTCGGTCGGCGAGTTCTATTCGGTGGCGGTGACCAACCACCACCAGCAGGCAGACACCGGCACCAAGATGATCCACCTGGGCAAGAACACACGCAGCACCATCGTCAGCAAAGGCATCTCTGCCGGGCGGTCAAGCAACAGTTACCGCGGCCTGGTCAAGGTGGCGCCCACGGCCACTGGCGCGCGCAACTATTCGCAGTGCGACTCGATGCTGATCGGCGACAAATCGGGCGCACACACCTTCCCCTACATCCAGGTGCGCAATCCCGGCGCCCAGGTCGAGCACGAGGCATCGACCTCCAAGATCGGCGAGGAACAGCTGTTCTATTTTGCCCAGCGAGGCATCAGCGCCGAAGCGGCGGTGTCCATGATCATCAATGGATTCTGCAAGGATGTTTTTCAACAATTGCCGATGGAGTTCGCTGTCGAAGCGACTCAGCTTCTCGGCTTCAAACTCGAAGGAGCAGTCGGATGATTCACCCCAACAACCCGGTTTTACTTGAAGTGCGCGGCCTGTGCGCCAGCGTCAACGGCATCGACATTCTCAAGGGCCTGGACTTCACGGTCAGGCGCGGAGAGGTCCACGCCATCATGGGACCCAATGGCTCGGGCAAGAGCACCTTTGCCAAAGTGCTGGCCGGCCACACGGCTTATCAAGTCACTGCCGGCAGCGTGCAGTTCGAGGGTCAAGACCTGCTGACGCTGGCACCCGAAGCGCGCGCTTTGGCGGGCGTGTTTCTGGGTTTTCAGTATCCGATTGAAATACCCGGCGTGGCCAACAGCCAGTTTTTGCGCCTGAGCTACAACACACTGCAGGCGCAGCGAGGTCAGGAAGAACTGGACCCGCTGGAGTTTGACGACCATGTGCGCGAGAAAATGAAGCTGCTTGAGATGAGCCCCGATTTTCTGGATCGCAGCGTCAACGAAGGTTTTTCAGGCGGTGAGAAAAAGCGCAACGAAATCCTGCAGATGGCGCTGCTGGAGCCTCGTCTGGCGATTCTGGACGAGACCGATTCCGGTCTTGACATCGACGCGCTGCGCATCGTCTCGCAGGGCGTGAACCAGCTCGGCAACCCCGACAACGCCGTCATCCTGGTCACGCATTACCAACGGCTGCTGAACTACATCGTGCCCGACTATGTGCACGTGATGGAAGCCGGCCGCATCATCAAGACCGGCGGCAAGGAGCTCGCGCTGGACCTGGAGGCGCGCGGCTACGACTGGGTCAGCGCCGACCATGAAGCGGCAAGCCACAACGAGGTCAATGCATGAGCAGCGCCACCGCCCTGCGCCCGCCAACGGTGGACCACCTGGCCACGCTGCTGGCCGGTCAGCCGCTGCTGGCGCCAAGCCAGTGGGCATACGTGAACACGCTGCGGGAACAGGCCCAGGCGGCTCTGGGTGCGCTTGCCATGCCCACGCTGCGCGACGAGGCCTGGCGCTTCACCGACCTGGCGCCGCTGCACCAGCAGAAGTTCCAGCTGGCGCTCCAGGCAAGCCGGCTGCAGCTTGAGGACATCGCGCCGTTTTGTCTTGATGACGCCGTTTGCCGGCTTGTGTTTGTGGATGGCGTTCATGCGCCGCACTTGTCCAGCCTGGCCCCTGAAAGCGGGGTGGTCGTGCGCGACCTGCCGACCGCCATGGCCACCCACACGGCCGCGCTGGTGGCGCAACTGGGTCGCCAGCAGGCGCTGGGCGACGACGTGTTTGCAGCGCTCAACACCGCCTTTGTGCAGGACGCTGCGGTCGTGGTGCTGCCGCGCGCCATCGAGCTGGCGCAGCCGGTGCACCTGCTGTTCGTGGCGACGCAGGCGGGCGCGCTCAGCCACCCGCGCTGCCTGGTGCTGGCCGAAGCGGGCAGCCGCGCGACGCTGATTGAAGACTACGTGGCGCTGCAGGACTCAGCCTCCATGGCCTATCTGGTGAATCCGGTGACGGAAATCGTGCTGGCTGCGCAGGCGCAGCTCACGCATGTCCGCGTGCAGCGCGACGCTGCGCAGGCGTTTCACATTGCCAACTGCGCAGTGTCCGTGGGGCGCTCGGCGAACTACCAATCGGTCAGCGTGGCCATGGGCGCACAGCTGTCTCGCTACTCCCTGCGGGTTTTGCTGGACGAGGGTGCCGGGTGCGCCGTAGACGGCCTCGCGCTGGTGGCCGGCAGCCAGTTGGCCGACACCCACAGCTGCATCGACCACGCCCAGCCGCACGGCAGCAGCCGCCAGCTGCACAAGTGCATTGCCGACGACAGCGCGCATGCGGTGTTCAACGGCAAGGTGATCGTGCGTCCCGGCGCCCAGCGCACCGACTCTGCGCAGTCCAGCCGCAACTTGCTGCTGAGCGGCCGGGCCCAGGTCGACACCCAACCGCAGCTGGAGATCTTTGCCGACGACGTGAAATGCACCCATGGCGCCACCATTGGCCAGCTCGGTGCTGAAGAAATGTTTTACCTGCAGAGTCGCGGCCTGTCGGACAGCGCCGCGCGACAGCTGCTGACGTACGCCTTCGGCGCCGAGATCCTCGATCGCATTCCCCTCGCCTCTTTGAAACACCAGTTGCAACAGCGCATGCTGGCGCGAACCGGCGGCCTGCCATGAACGCCCGCCTGAATGCTGTGATCGCCGCGCCCACCGATCTGGATGTCGAGCGCGTGCGCGCCGACTTTCCCATCCTGCAGACCATGGTCGGTGGCAAGCCCCTGGTCTACCTCGACAATGCCGCGTCGAGCCAGATGCCGCAGCCCGTCATCGACCGCCTCGCGCGCTACCAAAGCACGGAGCACGCCAACATCCACCGCGCGGTGCACACCCTGTCTGAGCGTGCAACCGCAGCCTACGAGGCAGCGCGTGTCACGTTACAGCGATTCATCAATGCGCCCGACGAGCGCGAGGTGATCTTCACCAGCGGCACCACCGAGGCCATCAACCTCGTGATGCACGGCTACGGCCGCAAGTTCATCAAGGCCGGTGACGAAATCATCCTGACCACGCTGGAGCACCATTCCAACATCGTCCCGTGGCAGATGCTGGCCGAAGAAACCGGTGCGATCATCCGCGCGCTGCCGATCAACGATGCTGGCGAGCTGTGCATGGACCAGTTCGAGCCGTTGTTCAACGCGCGCACCAGGCTGGTTGGCGTGAGCCATGTTTCCAACGCCCTGGGCAGCATCAATCCGGTCAAGCAGATGATTGCGCTGGCGCACAGCCACGGGGTGCCGGTGATGGTCGATGGCGCGCAGGCGGTGCCGCACCTGCCGGTGGACGTGCAGGACCTGGACTGCGACTTCTACGCCTTTTCGGGCCACAAGCTGTGCGGGCCCACCGGCATTGGCGTGCTCTACGGCAAAGCGGCGCTGCTCGAAAAAATGCAGCCCTTCAAAGGCGGCGGCGACATGATCCTGTCGGTGTCGTTCGAGAAGACGGTCTACAACACCATCCCCCACAAGTTCGAGGCCGGCACACCGCCAATTGCTGCCGCCATCGGGCTGGGCGCGGCGGTCGACTACGTGTCATCCCTGGGCATGGACGCGATTGCCCGGCATGAGCACGCGCTGCTGCAGTACGCCACCGGCCTGCTGCGCGAGCTGCCCGGCTTGCGTCTCATCGGCACGGCCCGGCACAAGGCGGCGGTGCTGTCATTCACGCTGGACGGCATCCACCCGCACGATGTTGGCACGCTGCTGAACCAGGACGGCATTGCGGTGCGCACCGGCCACCACTGCGCGCAGCCAGTGATGACGCGCTTCAAGGTACCAGCCACCACGCGCGCCTCGTTTGCGTTCTACAACAGCATGGCCGAGGTGGATGCGCTGATTGCCGGCATCCGCAGCGTTCGACAGGTGTTTGCGTAATGGCCGACTACAAAGCCCTCTACCAGGAGGTGATCCTGGACCACAACAAAAAGCCGCGCAACTACGGCACTTTGGCCCACCCCAGCCACCACGCCGAGGGCCACAACCCGCTGTGCGGCGACCATCTCAGCGTGGCACTGCGATTGCAGGACGAGACCATCGACCAGATCGCCTTCCAGGGCGAGTCCTGCGCGATCTGCAAGGCATCGGCCTCGATGATGACGGCCGCCGTCAAAGGCAAGACGCGTGAGCAGGCCCAGGCCTTGAGCCAGGAATTTCTGGCCATGGCCACCGGCAAGCTCGACCTGAACCAGCCCAACCAGATCGGGCGGCTCGCGGTTTTTGCCGGCGTGCGAGATCTGCCCACGCGCGTCAAGTGCGCGATTTTGCCGTGGCACACGCTGCAGGCCGCTTTCAATTCGCAGGCCATGGCCAGCACAGAAACGTAGATTTTTATGACGGTTTACTCCCTTGAAAGACCAACATGCTGACGGCAAATGAACTGAAAAACTACATCGTGAACGGCTTGGCCTGCGACCACGCCCAGGTGCTGGGCGATGACGGCCAGCACTTCGAGGCGGTGGTCGTGAGCCCGCAGTTCGCCGGGAAAACCCGGGTCCAGCAGCACCAGCAGGTCTACCAGGCGCTGGGCGATCGCATGCGCTCGGAAATCCACGCGCTGTCGCTGCAAACCTTCACGCCCGAGGCCTGGGCGAAATCGATTCCTCAATAACTTTGGAACTCACATGAACACCCACGAAAAAATTCACGCACAGGTCAATGGCAATGCGGTGGTGCTCTACATGAAAGGAACGCCGCAGTTCCCGCAGTGCGGCTTTTCAGGCGCCACGGTGCAAATACTCAAGGCCTGCGGCGTGCACAACTTTGCTGCCGTTGACGTGCTGGCCGACCCGGAGATCCGCACCGGTATCAAGGCCTATGCCAACTGGCCGACCATTCCGCAGCTCTACGTCAACGGCGAACTGGTGGGCGGCGCCGACATCGTGCGAGAGATGTACGAGTCGGGCGAGCTAAAGACGCTGGTCAATCCGTCAGGGGCTTCATGACCTTGCCATTGCCCTCGCGTCACATCCGCTAGGTGCATTTTCTTCAGGAGGCTTGAATGCCGAAAATTGCCGAAATCGACGACACACCGAACCCGAACGCGGTCAAGTTCACGCTTCACGAGCCGCTGACCTGGGGTGTTTCGCACTCCTATGAGACTGCAGAGCAAGCCAGCGGCGACGCGCTGGCCTCGGCGCTGTTCGCCATTCCCCATGTCAGCAACGTGTTTTACGTGGACCGTTGGCTGACCGTGACGCAGGACGGCGGCGCTGACTGGCCGGAGCTGGTGCGGCTGATTGCCGTACCGCTGCGCGCCGCGCCGGCCGCCGCTGCGCAATCGGCCGCCGCCGTGTTTGCGGCACGGGTGTCCATCGACCACATGAGCAAGGAAGACCAGGGGCGATTGGATGTCATCAGCGAGCTGCTCGATGAGCGAATCCGGCCGTCGCTGCAGGCCGACGGAGGCGACCTGCATGTGGTGGGCCTGGCCGGCAACTACCTCAGCATCCACTACCAGGGTGCCTGCGGCAGCTGCCCGAGCTCGATCTCCGGCACGCTGGCCGCGATCCAGAACCTGGTGCGCACGATCGAGCCGGAACTCGCCGTGGTGTCGGTGTAGCTTGCCGCCGCGACAGGCCAGCAGCCCGCGAGACACCCTGCCATGACAACTCTTCATCCCTGAACTCACAAGGCAGGTAACACCGCAATGCAGAAAACAGACCCCGCACAAAAGCCCGCGCAAGGCGCCCGGCCCCAGCCAGCCATAGGCTCCGGGAAACTGCCAGGCATCCGTCACCTCATTGCGGTTGGCAGCGGCAAGGGCGGCGTCGGCAAGTCCACGGTGAGCGTCAATCTGGCGCTGGCGTTGCAGCAGCGCGGGGCGCGCATCGGGCTGGTCGATGCCGACATCCTGGGCCCCAGCATCCCAGGCATGCTGGGCATCCCGACCGGTGAGCCACCAGCAATGACGGCAGACAACCGGATGATCCCGGCGCAGCGGCACGGCCTGAGGGTCGTGTCCATGGGCATGCTGACCGGCGACGACCAGCCGGCCGTACTGCGCGGGCCGATGGTGGGGAAGTACCTCAAAATGTTCGTTGATGGCGTGCAATGGGGCGAGCTGGACTACCTGATCCTGGACCTGCCGCCCGGCACCGGCGACACCCAGCTGACTCTGGCGCAGAGCATGCCGCTGTCGGGCGTGGTGATCGTGACGACACCGCAGGCCGTGAGCCTGAAGATCGCCCGCCGGGGCCTGCGCATGTTCGAGAAGGTGCAGGTCCCGATTCTCGGCATCGTCGAGAACATGTGGACCTTCACCTGCCCACACTGCGGCGAGACCACGGACATCTTCCGCCACGGCGGCGGCGAGCTGATGAGCGAGGAACTCGGTGTGCCGTTCCTGGGCGCCTTGCCGTTGGCCGCCGAGGTCGTCACCTGCGGCGATGAAGGGCGTCCCATCGTGGTCGCGCAACCGGCGTCGCTCAGCGCACGGGTGTATGCCGCCATCGCCGACGCGCTGGTCGAGCAGGTGCACGCGGCGGTCACGGTGCTCAAGCCCTTTGTCTGGAAATGGGACAGCAACGAGGGTGCACCAGCCTGGATGGAAGGCGCTGTGCAGCCTGCCGGCGCGCGCACCGTCCCGGTGGGCCTGCTGCGCCGCGATCTGCGCACCTTGTCGCTGCTGTGGGAAGACGGCCATCGCGACGACCTCGATGTGCGCGACCTGCGCCTGGCCTGTCGCTGCGCCCTCTGTCTGGAGGAGATGAGCGGGCGCAAGCTGCTCGACCCCCGGACGGTGCGGGCCGATGTGAGCCCGCGCCAGATCACCAGCATCGGCAACTACGCGATCCAGTTCGACTGGAACGACGGCCACAACAGCGGGATTTATGCCTTCAACGACCTGCGCGCCCTGGGCGAACGGGCTGGTCTGCAAAGCGTCGAAGATGTCTGAAGCCCTGGCGCCGGATCGGATTCGGGCGGAACAGCCGGTCAGCATCCGCGCCGAGGCATCGCTGGTCGATCCCGACAGCTGCAAATTCACAGTCAGCTGCAGCGTGCATCCGGGCGGCTCCTTCTTTTTTGCCGACAGAGAACGCGCAGCCGGGTCGCCGCTAGGCGAGCGGCTGTTTGCGCTGGGCGGTGTCGCCAGCGTGCTGATTGCCGGGAACGTGGTGACCACCGGCAAGGCACCGGACGCTTCCTGGACCGGACTCAAAGCGGCCATAGGCTCGGTCATCCGAGCGCAGCTGCTCAGCGGCATGCCGGCGATCCTGGAGACGGTGGCTCCCGGCGGCACGCTGGCCAGGTCAGACGCCGAACTGGGCGCAGCGGTTCAGGAACTGCTGGACCGGGAGGTCAATCGCTCCATTGCCAGTCACGGCGGCAAGATTTCGCTGGTGGAGGTGCAGGGTGGCCGGCTCTTCATCACCATGAGCGGCGGCTGCCAGGGCTGCGCCTCGTCGCAGGTGACGCTGCGCGAGGGCTTCGAAGTCATGGTGAAACGGGTGGCGCCCGAGATCACGGCCATTGTCGATGCGACGGACCACGCGGCGGGGAAGCAGCCCTTCTACCCGCGCGCTGGTTCGATGCCAGGGTGATCAGAAAGTAGCTGCATGTCAAAACGACTGCCCCACGAAGTCTTCACGTCTCTCAGGCAGCAAGCCGGAAACAGCGGTGCCATACGTGCCTTCTATCTTGGAACGTGTTCATGACCACCGATTCGGCGCAGTCCCTAAGGCCAAGCCGGCTTCAACCTTTGACCAGCAGCAGCGTGGACGGCCGACGCCCGCGCGTGGTCATCGTCGGCGCCGGCTTCGCCGGCCTCAGTGTCGCGAAGCGGCTCGCCAGGGCGCCGGTGGACATCACCCTGATCGACCGGGAGAACCACCACCTCTTTCAGCCGCTGCTCTACCAGGTGGCCACGGCCGGCCTGTCGCCGGCGGACATCGCCTGGCCCATTCGAAGTCTGGTGCGGGACCAGCGCAACACGAGCGTGCTGCTGGGCGCGGTCACGGGCGTCGATTGTGTGCAAAAGCGCGTGATCATGGCGCACCACCATATTGGCTATGACGTTCTGGTGCTCGCGACCGGGGCGACCCATGGCTACTTTGGCAATGACAGCTGGGCCGCCCATGCGCCCGGCCTGAAGACGATCGACGATGCCACGGAGATCCGCCGCCGTCTGCTGCTCGCCTTTGAGTGCGCGGAGATGGAATCCGATGCGCGCGAGCGTGAACGGCTCCTCACCATCGTCATCGTGGGCGGCGGACCGACCGGGGTCGAACTGGCCGGCGCTGTAGTCGAGTTGGCGCGCAAAGCGCTCGCGGCCGACTTCCGCTCCATCGATCCACAGCAGACGCACGTGCTTCTGGTCGAGGCCGGGCCACGCCTGCTGCCAGGCTTTCCAGAGCCACTGTCGAACCATGCCGAACGGGCGCTTCGTCGAGTCGGCGTGGATGTGCGCCTGCAAAAGGCCGTCACGCACTGCAGTGCGACCGGGGTCACGCTGGGCGACGAAAGCGTGTCCGCAGGCACGATGATCTGGGCCGCCGGGATCGTTGCTTCGCCAGCTGTCAACTGGCTCGCCGTGGCAGGCGATCGGGTTGGTCGTGTAGTGGTCGGGCCCGATTTGCGGCCACCCGGCATGGACGACGTTTTCGTCATCGGCGACACGGCGCTCGTCCAGGATGTTGCCGGCAAGCCACTTCCCGGCATCGCCCCGGTCGCCAAGCAGCAGGGGGCCTATGTGGCCGAGGCCATCAGGGCGCACCTCGCCGGCAAGACCGCGCTGCCACCCTTTCGCTATCGGGACCGGGGCCTGCTCGCCACGGTCGGCCGCAAGACCGCTGTCATCGCGTTCGGGCGCCTGCGGCTCAAGGGATGGTTTGCATGGTGGATATGGGGCATCGCTCACGTCTTCTTCCTGATCAGCGTGCGCAATCGGCTGATCGTCGTGACGCAGTGGCTCTGGTCCTACGTCAGCTACGAGCGCGGTGCCCGGCTCATTACGGGCATGCGCACCAAATCCAGATTTTTTGACTGAAGGATTGAAATGAGTGAATGGCCAGCACTGCGGCTTGCGCGTCAACCAGGACAACAGCATCATGAACATTGAAACCATCCGCTTCAGAAGCATCGTGTCGGTGCTGCCGCACGCGTCCACGATCAACCCCCGGCCGGACCAGCAAAGGGGCGCCCTCAAGACCAAGCGCGACGCGACCAATCCCGACGACCGCCTGCCCAAGCCCGAATGGATCCGCGTCAAGGCGGCGAGTCCGACAGGCCGCTTTCGCGAGACCAAGGACATCGTGCGCGCCCACCAACTGATCACCGTGTGCGAAGAAGCCTCTTGCCCCAACATCGGTGAGTGCTGGAGCAAGGGCACGGCGACCTTCATGATCATGGGCGACAAATGCACGCGCCGCTGCCGCTTCTGCAACGTCAGCACGGGCCGGCCCGACCCGCTGGACGCCGACGAGCCGCAGCGCCTGGCCGAGACCATCGCGCTGATGAAACTCAACTACGTCGTCATCACCTCAGTCGACCGCGACGATTTGCGCGACGGCGGCGCCGGCCATTTTGTGCGGTGCATCCAGCGCATACGCGCGCTGGCACCCAGCACCACCATCGAGATCCTGACGCCCGACTTCAGCGGACGGCTCGACCTGGCGCTGGACATCCTGGACGCCGCGCCGCCCGACGTGCTGAACCACAACATCGAAACCGTGCCGCGCCTGTACAAGGAAGCGCGCCCCGGCGCAGACTTCCAGAACACCCTCAACCTGCTGCAGGGCTTCAAGGCGCGGCAGCCCGGCATTCCCACCAAATCCGGCCTGATGGTCGGCCTGGGCGAAACCGACGAAGAAGTGCTGGACGTGCTGCAGGCGCTGCGCGCCCATGGCGTCGACATGCTGACCATCGGCCAGTATCTGCAGCCCACCAGTGGCCACATGCCCGTGCGGCGCTATGTACATCCCGATGTCTTCAGGATGTATGCCGATGCAGCCAACCGCATGGGCTTCAGGCACGCGGCTTCCGGTCCCCTAGTCCGCAGCTCGTACCACGCCGACGAACAGGCGCGAGCGGTGGGTCTCCTTCCACGCTGACGCGCTGTCCAACCCCGGTTCCAGCAATCCCTGCTTCTGCTTTCATCCCCTCCAATCACCATGCAACAACCCACCCGTGATGCGCTTGTGACCGAAACCGAGACCTCGACCAACAAGGACAAGATCAAGTTCCTGCTGCTCGAAGGCATTCATCCCTCGGCCGTCGCCGTGATCCAGGCGGCGGGGTACACGCAGATAGAAAGCATCGCGGGCGCTCTGTCTGGCGAAGCGCTCGAGAGCAAGCTCCGTGGCGTGCATTTCCTGGGCATTCGTTCGCGCACCCAGCTGACACAGCAAGTGCTGGCGCATGCCAACCGGCTGGCCGCAGTGGGATGCTTCTGCATCGGCACCAACCAGGTGGATCTGGCGGCGGCGCGTGATCTGGGCATCGCGGTCTTCAACGCGCCCTTCTCCAACACCCGATCGGTGGCCGAGCTGGTGTTGGCCGAAGCCATCCTGCTGATGCGCGGCATCCCTGAGAAGAGCGCTGCGGCGCATCGCGGCGGATGGCTCAAGTCGGCAAAGGGCGCCTTCGAGGTACGCGGCAAAACCCTGGGCATCGTGGGTTACGGCGCGATCGGCACGCAGCTGTCGGTGCTGGCCGAGGGCCTGGGCATGAAAGTGATCTTCTTCGACGTCGTGAGCAAGCTCCCCCTGGGCAATGCCAGCCAGGTTGCCCGTCTCGAGGACCTGCTGGCTCAAGCCGACGTCGTGAGCCTGCATGTACCCGAGACCGCAGCCACCCGATGGATGATCGGCTCGGCCCAGATTGCCGCGATGAAGCATGGCGGCGTGCTGATCAACGCATCACGCGGGACCGTCGTCGACATCGAGGCTCTGGCCGACGCCTTGCGAGGCAAGCGCCTGGCTGGCGCAGCCATCGACGTGTACCCCGAGGAGCCGGGCAGCAACGACGAGCCCTTCGAATCGCTCCTTCAGGGCCTGGACAACGTGATCCTGACACCGCACATCGGTGGGTCCACGGTGGAGGCCCAGGAGAACATCGGTATCGAAGTCGCAGCCAAGTTGGTCAAGTACAGCGACAACGGGACCTCGACCTCGTCGGTCAACTTCCCCGAAGTCGCCCTGCCCGCCCACCCCGGCAAATACCGTCTTCTGCACGTTCATCGCAACGTGCCGGGTGTGCTTGCGGAGATCAACCGGGTCTTCTCTGACCTCCACATCAACATCGCCGCGCAATATCTGCAGACCCACGCAGATGTAGGCTACGTGGTGATCGACATCGATGCCGAACACGCGGCCCTGGCGCGGGCCAGGCTGGCGGATGTTCCCGGAACCTTGCGCAGTCGGGTCTTGTTCTGAAAGGGCCCGAAGCTTGAGCTCATTGTCTGTCGGCACAGTCAACGACGGCACCTGTCAGGTGCAGGACGTGAGGGGTGACCACGTCGGCAACCTGAAATGGATCCGGGGTGCGTGGAAGTTCAAGGCCATCGGCCATGACGAGGTGGGGGCGGTCATTCCGGGCGGTGGGCCTCTGACCGACCGGCACAACACTGTGTTCGCCAGCCTCGACGTGGCGCAGATCAACAAGGTGCTTGGCAGTGCCTTCGATGCCCACCCGACAGTTCACGAACCCAACCTCTCTCCTGATAAATTGATTCGTTCGAACGCACCTTTGGTAGCGCGAGGCTGACTGAATTCTGGTTAGCCCGGACCGGCAGGTTGCCTGCGACGCCCGCCCTCCGGAGGCAGAACGCCAGGGTGCGAGGACCTGCGGACTTGGGCGTCCAAGGATCTTCTCGAGTATTGACTGCTGCAGGATCGCGGCCATGACTTTTGTCCGGGCACAGCGAATTGGCGGATACTCCACGGTCTGTTTTGTTTCGCTTCGTTGGAAGCCAGGATCGAGCCACTCTGAACCGGTCAGTGGGGAGTACCTGCTTCTGGCCGATCAGCGACATCGTATCCGAGGGGATGCATCAAGGCATGCATGAATCATGCGAACCGAGCGCCCCAAGACGGATGTCCCATCGCAACCATCCTGGCAGCGGAACAGGCCGGTTGCATCTACTCAGGCAGTCGTCGGCTGACGCCGTGGCACAAAGCGCTGCAAGTCCATGAATTTGCGTGCCCGCCAGAGCAAATTCTCCAGCTGCCTGCGGCAGCGACCTGCCGGCGGTTACAAGTCGGCCCGGGGGATCGTTTCTAATGTCGCCCTGGCCACCGGTGTTCCGGTCTGGCCACCGCTGACGGGCGTGCACGCCCAACCCGGTCGGCAACCCACCCTGTTCTTGATGCCGATTGCGCCTGTGGGGCGCCAAGGAATGCTTTTTTGCGCAGCAACTTCAACCGTTCAGCCCTGGTGCGCCAGCTTGCCGGCTGGCAGGCCGCGCCCGCCGAGCCGCCGCGCCAGGACCTGGCCGAGCGGCTGGGCCAGTGGTTCAACGTGGCCGATGCGATCGCGCTGAGTTCGGCTCACCAGACCATGCCCGCCGTGGCACGCGCGCGGCGCCCGGCGGTGCCGGCCGGCGCTCGTGGTGCGCAGGCCGAATTGAAGCGCGTGCGCGCCACGCTGAGCCAGGCCATCACCAAGCCACCGGCCGAACCGGGCGACGAGGGCAGCGACGACACGGACGCCGGCTTTGCTGCGCACCACCAGCGCTGCCTGGAGCAGCAGCGGCGCATGGACATGGCGATCGAAGCGCTGCGTGGCCATGTGCGCGAGACCTTGTCGCAGACCTCTGCGCGCCTGGCGCAGCTGGCCGCGCTGGACGCCGCGCTCGAGCCGCTGCTCGGCGGGCGCGAGCAGCGGCTGCTGGCCAGCGTGCCCACCTTTCTCAAGGCGCGCCTTGCGCAGCTGCGCCAATCCCACCCCGACGGCTGTCAGCCGCTGTTTGAACACGAGCTGCAGCAAACGCTGCTGGCCGAGCTGGACCTGCGGCTGCAGCCCGTGGTCGGCATGGTCGAGGCCCTGAGCCAGGAAGTGACACAACACCCATGAACCCCAACGCATCGAACCGTTTTTCTGTCCTGGGCGCCTTTGCGCTCGGTCTCGCCGCCCTGGTCTGGGTCGGATGGGGCTTCGTCGGCACCAGCGCCATTGCGCTGGCCATGACCCTGGCCATCGGCGCTGGCTACCTGTTGGGCGCGCAGGAGGTCCGGCGTTTTCGTGCCGTCACCGCCGCACTGGCCGAGGCACTGCAGGCGGTGCCGCAGCCGCTGGCGCGGCTGAGCGACTGGCTGGAGAAACTGCCACCGGCCCTGCAAAACCCGGTGCGTGCGCGCATCGAGGGCGAGCGTGCCGCCTTGCCCGGCCTGGCTCTCACGCCGTATCTGATCGGGCTGCTGGTGATGCTGGGCATGCTGGGCACCTTCCTGGGTCTGGTGGTCACCTTCCGCGGCGCGGTGTTCACACTGGAAGGCACGGCCGATCTGCAGGCCATCCGCTCGGCGCTGGCCGAACCCATCAAGGGGCTGGGCCTGGCCTTCGGCACCTCGGTGGTGGGTGTGGCCACCTCGGCCATGCTCGGCCTGATGTCGGTGATCAGCCGGCGTGAACGGCTGGCCGTGGTGCGCGAACTCGATGCCCGCACCGCCAACGTGTTCCGGCCGTTTTCGCTTGCCCACCAGCGCAGCGAGACCTTCAAGGCGCTGCAGGAGCAGGCCGGTTCCCTGCCGACCGTGGTGGACCGGCTGCAGACCCTGATGGAACAGATGGAGCGCCGCGGCCAGCAGCTCGACGAGCAATTGCTGGCGCGCCAGGCCGAGTTCCATCGTGAAGCCCGCACGGCCTACCACGAGCTCGGCGAGTCGGTCGCGCGTTCGCTCGGCGAGAGCCTGTCTGCCGGTGCGCGTATCGCCCGCGACACGCTGCAGCCGGTGGTGGAGAACGCCATGGCGGCCGTTGCCGCCGATGCTGCAAGCCTGCACGAACGTGTGTTCGACGCGGTGCGAAGCCAGACGGGTGAACTGCTCACGGGCGTGCAGCACACCCTGCACCTGGCGCAGGCCGACCAGGCCCAGGCACTGGCGCAGAGCGCGACCCTGTGGCGCGAGGAACTGGCCACGCTGCGCCGCGAGGAACGTGCCCGTGGCGAGGCCGCCGTGCAGCGTCTGGGCGAATGGCAGACCTCGCTCAACGCCCAGGTGGCCACCCACCTCGGCGCGCTGGGCTCGGCCATCGAGGCACCGGTGGCGCGTCTGCTGGAGGCTTCGCTGCAGGCGCCCCGGGCCGCGGCCGAGCTGATCGCGCAGCTCAAGCGCGAAACCACCGGGCTGGGCGAGCGCGACCAGCGGGCGCTGCAGGAACGCGTCACGCTCATGAACAACATCGACAGCCTGTTGCAGACGGTGCAGCAGGCCACCGGCGCGCAGCATGCAGCGATCGAATCGCTGGTCGCTTCGGCCGGCAGCGTGCTCGACCAGGTGGGGCGCCAGTTCACCGAGACGGTGGGCGCGCAGGCCGGGCGGGCCGAGGACGTGGCCGCGCAGGTCAGCGGCAGCGCCATCGAGCTGGCTGCGCTGGGCGAAGCCTTTGGTCACGGCGTGCAGCTCTTCGCCGCCACCAATGAAAAACTCATCGGCAGCCTGCAGCGCATGGAAGCCGCAGTGGGCCAGTCGATGCAGCGCAGCGACGAGCAACTGGCCTACTACGTGGCACAGGCGCGCGAGGTGATCGACCTGAGCCTCAGCTCGCAGCAAGGCATCGTCGAAGACCTGCGCCGCTTGCGCAATGAACAGAAGAGCGCGGCGGAGAGCGCCGCATGATGACCGGGCTGGACAAGCTCGTGGACGACGGCATCGACGAAGGCGCGGGCGAGCAGAGCGCACCGATCTGGGCCGTGTTCGGCGACCTCATGGCCGGGCTGGTGGGTGCCTTCGTGCTCATCCTGATCGGTGTGCTGGTGGTGCAGATGGACCTGGTGGCCAGCCTGCAGTCCGAGGTGCAGAAACGCCAGCAGGAGGAGGCCCGCCGCATGGCGCTGGAAAAGGCCCTGGCCATTCCGCTGCAGAACGGCCGCGTGACGCTGGACAACGGGCGCATCGGCATCAGCGGCAGCGTGCTGTTTGCGCTCAACTCCGACGAGCTGCGCGCCGAAGGCCGACAGATCCTCCAGAGCCTGGTGCCACCGCTGCAGGTCTATCTGGGCGAGCGCGACGAGATGCTGATGGTCAGCGGCTTCACCGACGACCGCCCGGTGCAGGCCGGCAACCAGCGTTATGCCGACAACCTCGAACTCTCGGCGCAGCGCGCGCTCACCGTGACGCGCGCCCTGATCGAGGAGGGCATGCCACCGCAGCGCGTGTTCAGCGCCGCCTTCGGCGCCGAACAACCGGTGGCCTCCAACGCCGACGAGAAGGGCCGAGCGCTCAACCGGCGGGTGGAGATGGCGCCCGTGCCCAAGGCAGGCCAGCGTGAGTGATCCGGTGCAGGCGCACTTTGTGGCGGCGCTCGAGCGGCGCATGCAGCGCGCGCCCGAGGCCGTGCAGCGTGTGCTGCGTGCCCGGCTGCAACAGGCCTGGCCCGGGCAGGCGTCTACCGGGTCGCCCACCCCGGCTGCCCACACCCGGGCGCCCTCGCCACTGGCACAACTCAACCGCGACATCGCCGCCACCGCCCCACCCGGGCGCGAGCTGCGCAGCGCGCAAAGCTTCCGCGACACCTGGTCGCGCATCTGTGCCGACGACGAGGTGACCCAGGCCGTGGCGCAAGGCCCCGAAAACGCCGGCCCGCTGAACTCGCACAGACTGGTGCTGCGAACGCTGGCGCTGATGCGCGACCTGTCGCCCGACTACCTGCGTCGCTTTCTCTCGCACGCCGACACGCTGCTGTGGCTGGAACAGGCGCAGTCGCCAGGCCGACCCAAGCCGCCCGCCGCCAAACCCAGGCCGGCGCGCAGCAAAAAATAAGCCTGGCGCCAGGACAGGGTCCGGCGCCAGGCTCGGGTGCAGGGCAGGGCGCTCAGGCTCCGCAGATCCGGATCACTTCAGGTCGAAGCGGTCCAGGTTCATCACCTTGGTCCAGGCGGCCACGAAGTCGCGCACGAACTTGGGCTGCGCATCGGCGCTGGCGTAGACCTCGGCCAAGGCACGCAGTTGCGAGTTGGAGCCGAACACCAGGTCCACCACCGTGCCGGTCCACCGGGGTGCACCCGTGGCGCGGTCTCGGCCTTCGAGCACACCCTCGGCACCCGCGGACCGGCTCCACACCGTGCCCATGTCGAGCAGGTTGACGAAGAAGTCGTTGCTCAGCGTGCCGGGGCGGTCGGTGAACACCCCGTGCGCGGCCTGGCCGACGTTGGCGTCGAGCGCGCGCAGGCCGCCCACCAGCACTGTCATCTCGGGCGCGGTCAAGGTGAGCAGGTTGGCCTTGTCGAGCAGACGCTCGGCGGCCGAGCTCTCCAGGCCCGCGCGCACGTGGTTGCGGAAGCCGTCGGCCACCGGCTCCAGCGGCGCGAACGAGTCCACGTCGGTCTGTGCCTGCGTCGCGTCGGTGCGACCGGGTGAGAACGGCACCGTCACGTCGTGACCGGCCTTTTTCGCGGCGGCTTCGACCGCTGCACAGCCGCCCAGCACGATCAGGTCGGCCAGCGAGATCTTCTTGCCGCCGGACTGGGCGGCGTTGAACCCGGCCTGCACGGCTTCGAGCTTGGCCAGCACCTGTGCCAACTCGGCGGGCTGGTTCACCGCCCAGTCTTTCTGCGGCGCCAGGCGGATGCGCGCACCGTTGGCGCCACCGCGCTTGTCGGAGCCGCGGAAGGTCGAGGCCGAGGCCCAGGCCGTGTTGACCAGTTGCGGGATCGACAGGCCACTGGCGAGCACCGTGGCCTTGAGCGCAGCGATGTCCTGCTCGTTGACCAGCGGGTGGTCGACCGCGGGCACCGGGTCTTGCCAGATCAGTTCTTCTTTGGGCACCAGCGGGCCGAGGTAGCGGGTGACCGGGCCCATGTCGCGGTGGGTCAGCTTGTACCAGGCGCGTGCAAAGGCGTCGGCCAGTTTCTGCGGGTTGGCCATGAAGTCGCGCGAGATCTTTTCGTAGACCGGGTCCATGCGCATGCCCATGTCGGCCGTGGTCATCATGGGCAGCTGGCGTTTGCCCGGGATGTGTGCATCGGGCGCCGTGGCCGCGTCGGGGTTCTTGGGCTTCCACTGGTGCGCGCCAGCCGGGCTCTTGGTCAGCTCCCATTCGTTGCCGAACAGGGTCTCGAAGTAGCTGTTGTCCCAGGTGGTGGGCGTCGGGGTCCAGGGGCCTTCGATGCCGCTGGTGATGGCGTCGGAGCCCTTGCCGCTGCCGAAGCTGTTCTTCCAGCCCAGGCCTTGTTCTTCAATGCCGGCGCCCTCGGGCTCGGGACCCACGTATTTACCGGGGTCTGCCGCGCCGTGCGACTTGCCGAAGGTGTGGCCCCCGGCGGTGAGCGCCACGGTCTCTTCGTCGTTCATGGCCATGCGGGCGAAGGTCTCGCGCACGTCGCGCGCCGAGCCCAGCGGGTCCGGCTGGCCGTTCGGGCCTTCGGGGTTCACGTAGATCAGGCCCATCTGCACGGCGCCCAGCGGGTTCTCGAGTTCGCGGTCGCCGGTGTAGCGCTTGTCGCCCATCCACTGCGACTCGGGGCCCCAGTAGATCTCTTCGGGTTCCCACACGTCGGCACGGCCGCCGGCGAAGCCGAAGGTCTTGAGACCCATGGAATCCAGCGCCACGTTGCCCGCGAGGATCATCAGGTCGGCCCACGACAGCTTGTTGCCGTACTTCTGCTTGATCGGCCAGAGCAGGCGGCGCGCCTTGTCGAGGTTGCCGTTGTCGGGCCAGCTGTTGAGCGGCGCGAAGCGCTGCGTGCCGGCGCCGGCGCCGCCACGACCATCGGCAATGCGGTAGGTGCCGGCGCTGTGCCAGGCCATGCGGATGAAGAAGGGGCCGTAGTGGCCGTAGTCGGCCGGCCACCAGTCCTGCGAGTCGGTCATCAGGGCGTGCAGATCCTTGACCACGGCGTCCAGGTCCAGGCTTTTGAAGGCCTCGGCGTAGTCAAAATCTTCCCCCATCGGATTGGTCAGCGGGGAGTGCTGGTTGAGCAGCTTGACGTTGAGCTGGTTGGGCCACCAGTCGGCGTTGGTGGCCGAACCGGCGACGGCATTTTGCGGTGTGCCGGTGGAAAACGGGCATTGGGCTTGGTCTGACACGTTGATCTCCTTGTGTGTTGTCGGGGGCGGGCGAACGATCGACTTTAGGCACTGAAGATGAAACCTTCAATGCAATTCTCGCAATGAAACCCATAGGCACCGGGTGCGCCGGCACCCTAGCCCTGGTGCGGGCGGGGGCCGGGCAGCAAGGCCTTTGCCGCCTCGATGCGCAGTGCCAGCGGCACCGAGCTGTCGTTCATGACCCCCCGCAGAAAGCTTTCCGGGTCTTGCGGAGCATGGGCTGCCTGCCCGGCAGGGACAGCTGCGGTGGCGGCGGGCGCCACGGGCCGCAGGCGCTGCAGCGCGGTTTCGAAGTCGGCGCTCTGGATGCTCTTGAGGCGGGAGAGCAGGTCGGCCTGGTTGTCCTCGCCGGGCGGCAGGTCCAGCGAGGGATCGTCGGCGAACACCGCGGCCAGGTCGGCGCTCACGAACGCGGACCACTGGCCCGAGTCGGCATGCCGCGCAGGCACCAGGCGGGTGTGCCCGGCCGGGCCGGGCGCGAAGCTGATGCGTGCGGGCGCCAGCGTGTCCAGGTAGCGCAGGCGAAGCAGCTCAAGAAACGCATGCGCCTGCACCGGTGGCACCGGTTGCGCCAGCGAGAACCACAGCTGGTAGCCGTCGGCACCACACACCGCAATGGCGGGCGCGGGCAGTTCAAGATCGGCCTGCACGCCTTGCCACACGCGGCTGATGGCGTCCCAGTCGGCCGGCCGCGCCAGCCCCAGCACCAGGGCGCGGGTCTGCCCGTCGGCGTCGACCAGGCGGGACTCGTCGACCGCGTCCTGTCCGTCAGCGGGTGGCGAAAGGTACAGCCGGGAGAGTTCGGTGTGCAGTCGTTTCATGGTGTCAGCGCCGGATGCGGTGGCCGGTCTTGAACACCCACCACACCACACCCAGACAGGTGAACATGAACGCGAGCGTCATGCCGGTGCTCACCGCGATGTGCACGTCGGCCGCGCCGTAGAAGGCCCAGCGCAGGCCGCTGATGAGATAGACCACCGGGTTGAACAGCGAGACCGTCTGCCACACGGGCGGCAACATGTTGATGCTGTAGAAGGCGCCACCGAGGAAGGTCAGCGGCGTGATGATCAGCAGCGGAATCACCTGCAGTTTCTGGAAGCTGTCGGCCCACAGGCCGATGATGAAACCGAACAGGCAGAAGGTGACGGCGGTGAGGATCAGGAAGCCCACCATCCACACCGGGTGCGCCACCTCGTAGGGCACGAACAGGCGCGCCGTGAGCAGGATCAGCAGGCCCAGCGTGAGGCTCTTGGTGGCCGCCGCGCCCACATAACCCAGCAGCACCTCGACCCAGTTCACCGGCGCGCTCAGCAGCTCGTAGATGGTGCCCGACCATTTGGGCATGTAGATGCCGAAGGCGGCGTTCGAAATGCTCTCGCTCAGCAGCGAGAGCATGAGCAGGCCGGGAATGATGTAGGCGCCGTAGCTCACACCGTCGATGTCGCCCATGCGCGAGCCGATGGCCGAGCCGAAGACGATGAAATACAGCGAGGTGCTGAGCACCGGCGCAATGATGCTTTGCGCCCAGGTGCGCAGGGCACGGTTCATTTCGAACTGGTAAATCGCGCGCACCGCGTGGATGTTCAAACCGATCATGCCCGGGCCTCTTCTTTCTTCTCGTGCACCAGGCTGACAAAGATGTCTTCGAGCGAACTCTCGCTGGAGCGCAGGTCCTTGAACTGGATGTGCTGTTCGCCCAGCGCGCGCAGCAGCTCGGCGATGCCGGTGTCTTCCTTCTGCGCGTCGAAGGTGTAGGTGAGGGCGTGGCCGCCCTCGGTGATCTCCAGCGCCCACGGCGCCAGCGCCTCGGGAATGCTGTTGATGGTCTGCTGCAGCGTGAGCGTGAGCTGCTTCTTGCCCAGCTGGCGCATGAGCACGTGTTTGTCCTCCACCAGGATCAGCTCGCCCTTGGCGATCACGCCGATGCGGTCGGCCATGTCTTCGGCTTCTTCGATGTAGTGCGTGGTGAGGATGATGGTGGTGCCCGCCTCGCGCAGCGCGCGCACCATGCGCCACATGTCGTGGCGCAGTTCCACGTCCACGCCGGCACTCGGCTCATCCAGAAACAGGATCCTGGGTTCGTGCGACAGCGCCTTGGCTATCAGCACACGGCGCTTCATGCCGCCAGAGAGCGCCATGATCTTGCTGTCCTTCTTGTCCCACAGCGACAGGTCCTTGAGGATCTTCTCGATGTAGGCCGGATCGGGCGCCTTGCCGAAGAGGCCCCGGCTGAAGCTCACCGTGGCCCAGACGGTCTCAAACGAATCGGTGTGCAGCTCCTGCGGCACCAGGCCGATGGCGGCTCGCGCGGCGCGGTAGTCGCGCACGGTGTCATGGCCGTCGGCCACCACCGTGCCTTCGGTGGCGTTGACCATGCCGCAGATGACGCTGATCAGCGTGGTCTTGCCGGCGCCGTTGGGGCCGAGCAGGGCCAGGATTTCGCCGCGGCGGATGTCCAGGTTGACCTGCTTAAGCGCCTGGAAACCGCCCGCATAGGTTTTGCTGACGCCGCGCACGGACACGATGGCCTCGGGAGTGGGGCTGGCTGGAATGGAAGGCATGGGGGCTCCACGGACAGTGGATGAAAAAGGCTGGAACAAGGCGTGAGTTTAGGCTGTATCTGTGTACAGTGTCCGCTCCATGTCCACCGTCCACATTCCGCTGCAGGCCATCAAGGGCCGCGGGCTGGCCCAGCACCATCCGCACCGCTTCGAGCGCGACGCCCGCGAAGCCTTTGACGATGGCTGGGGTGCCCTCGGCGACGCGGTGCAGGCGCGCGACCAGGCACCTCCGCCGGCCACCGAGGTGAGCTTTGAAGACGCCAGGAGCGCCATCACCCACAACGACTCGCCCGACATCGGCTTTCGCCTGGGGCTCAACCCGTACCGGGGCTGTGAGCACGGCTGTGTGTACTGCTACGCGCGGCCCAGCCACAGTTTCCTCAATCTGTCGCCCGGCATTGACTTCGAGACGAAGCTGATCGCCAAACGCAACATCGCGCAGGTGCTGCAGCGCGAACTGGCCAGCCCGCGCCATGTGCCCGGGCTGCTCGCCATCGGCACCGTGACCGATGCCTATCAGCCGATCGAACGCGAACTGCGCCTCATGCGCGGCGTGTTGCAGGTGCTCGGCGACACGCGCCACCCGCTGGCCATCGTCACCAAGGGCAGCGGGGTGGAGCGCGACATCGACCTGCTCGCGCCCATGGCTGCACAGGGTCTGGCGGCGGTGTACGTGACCATCACCTCGCTCGACGCGAAACTCACCCGCCTGCTGGAGCCGCGCGCTGCCGCGCCGCACCGCCGCCTGCGCACCATCCGCACGCTGGCCGAGGCCGGCGTTCCGGTGGGCGTGAGCGTGGCACCGCAGATCCCGTTCATCAACGACGACATGGAGCAGGTGCTGGAGGCCGCCTTCGAAGCCGGTGCCCGGCGCGCCTTCTACACCGTGCTGCGCCTGCCGCACGAATTGAGTCCCCTGTTTCGCCAGTGGCTGGAGCTGCATTACCCGGACCGCGCCGCGCGCGTGATGGCCCGCGTGCAGGAGATGCGCGGCGGGCGCGACTACAACGCCGACTTCTCGCAGCGCATGAAGGGCGAGGGCGTGTGGGCCGACCTGCTGCGCCAGCGCTTCGAGAAAACCTGTGACCGCCTGGGGTTCGCGCGCGAACGCGAACCCCTGAACACCGGTCTCTTCAGGCCGGCGGGCCTGCAGGGGCAGCAGTCGCTGTTCTGAGCAGCGCCAGCGCATCCGTGCGCCAGTGGTGCAAGGCCTCGTAAAAACCTTCCCACACGCAGCCGTTGCAGCCACGACCGCAGCAGGTGTCGGGCTCGGGCGGAGGCGCGCGCATGGCGCTGTCCAGCGCCAGGCCCTGGCGCTGCGCCACGGCGCGCAGGTGCGCCACCAGGGCTTGCGCCGTGGCCAGGTCGGCCAGGGGCACGAGCGCCGGGTCGTGGCGCACGAAGCGGGGTTGAATGCGCCCTTCGAATTCGCCCGTTTCGCCAAACATGGCAGCGGGCCGAACCCACTGGCCCCAGCCGCCGTAGAGCGCGCGGTAGAGCGTCATGCCCTGCAGGGTTTCGCTGCATCGCACGGTGTCGATCACCTCGTACCAGCCGCCCTTGTAGTGGCGGTACAGACCGGGAGGGGTGGCTGGCAGCGGGGGCAGGTCGCCGTCGTGTGGCGGGGCGGGGTTGGCGGGGTATGGCATGAGTCTGCCGATTCTAGGGAGGAGCGCCTTATCCTTGACCCCTGCCCCTACCGGACGCCAAGGCGAACACCCATGCTGGACCTGCTGATCACCCACGCCACCCTGCCCGACGGCCGCACCGACATGGGCGTGGCGGTGCAGGCCGGGCGCATCACCGAGGTGGGTGCCGGCCTGGCTGCACCCGCGCTCGAGACGGTCGATGCCGCCGGCCAGTTGCTCACGCCGCCGTTTTGCGATCCGCACTTTCACCTCGACGCCACGCTGAGCCACGGCCAGCCGCGGGTGAACCAGAGCGGCACGCTGCTCGAAGGCATTGCCGTCTGGGGCGAACTCAAACCCCTGCTGACCGAAGAAGCCCTGCTTGAACGCGCCCTGGCCTACGGCGACTGGGCCGTGGCCAAGGGCCTGCTGGCGATTCGCAGCCATGTGGACACCAGCGACGCCGGCCTGCTGCCGGTGCGCGCCATGCTCGAAGCCCGGCGCCTCATGGCGCCCTACCTCGACATCCAGCTGGTGGCATTTCCGCAAGACGGCCTGCTGCGCTCGCCCGGCGGACTCGACAACCTCAAGCGCGCACTCGACCTGGGTGTGGACGTGGTCGGCGGCATTCCGCATTTCGAGCGCACCTATCAAGAGGGAACCGCCAGCATCAAGCTGCTGTGCGAACTGGCCGCGGACCGTGGCCTGCCGGTGGACATGCACTGCGACGAAAGCGACGACCCGCTCTCGCGTCACATCGAGACCCTGGCCTTCGAGACACAACGCCTGGGCCTGCAGGGTCGTGTGAACGGCTCGCACCTGACCTCCATGCACAGCATGGACAACGACTTTGTTTCCAAGCTGATTCCGCTGATCGCAGAAAGCGGCGTGAGCGCGGTGGCCAACCCGCTGATCAACATCACGCTGCAGGGCCGGCGCGACAGCTACCCCAGGCGACGCGGCATGACGCGTGTGCCCGAGCTCATGGCCGCGGGCGTCACGGTGGCCTTTGGCCACGACTGCGTGATGGACCCCTGGTACTCGCTGGGCAGCGGCGACATGCTGGAGGTGGCCCACATGGGCCTGCACGTGGCCCAGATGACCAGCCAGGCCGGCATGCGCCAGTGTTTCGACGCCGTGACCACGAACGCGGCGAAGGTGATGGGATTGAGCGGCCATGGCATCGCGCCCGGATCCGACGCCAGCTTCGTGCTGTTGCAGGCGCGCGATCCGGTCGAGGCCATCCGCCTGCGCGCGACCCGCCTGAAGGTGTGGCGCAAGGGCCGGCTGCTGTCGGAGACGGCACCCGTGATCGCGCGCCTGAGCCTGCCCGCTCGAACCGGGGCGGCGTCATGAATGCGTTCGGCAAACGCGCGGTGGGCGCGCGCCTGGAACGCATGCAGGCCTCGGCGATGTGGAACGGCCTGGGATTTCGCAACCTGCATCCGCCCTTGCCCGGGCTGCGCGACGCCACCGTGCCCCGGCCCACGCTCAAGGAATTCCTGAGCACCGGCGGCCGGCGCGCGCCGACCGGGCCACTGCCCTCGCAAGACCCGCGTGAAGCCTGGAGCCGCCCGGCGCAAAGTGGCCTGCGCGCCACCTGGCTGGGGCACTCCACGGTGCTGATCGAGATCGACGGCCACCGCGTGCTGACCGATCCGGTGTGGGGCACGCGCGCGTCCCCCTTCCGCCTGCTCGGCCCGAAGCGATTCCAGCCGGTGCCGCTGCGCCTGCGGCAGATGCCCGAGGTGGACGTGGTGGTGATCTCGCACGACCACTACGACCACCTGGACTACCCCACCATCCGCGCACTGGCGAAGCACAGCGCCGTGCCCTTCGTCACCTCGCTGGGCGTGGGCGCCCACCTGCAGGCCTGGGGCGTGGCGGCCGAACGCATCACCGAACTGGACTGGTGGGAAAGCCACCGCGTGCCCGGCACGGGTCTGACCATCACCGCCGCGCCGTCGCAGCATTTTTCTGGCCGTGGCCTCAAAGACCGCAACGCGACGCTGTGGTCGTCCATGGTGGTGCAGTCCGGGCAGCACCAGGTGTTCTTCAGCGGCGACACCGGCCTGACCACCGAGTACGCCACCATCCGCGAGCGGCTGGGCCCGTTCGACCTGGTGATGCTGGAAGTGGGCGCCTTCCACCCCTCGTGGGGCGACATCCACCTCGGACCGGTGAACGCCCTGAAGGCCCACGCGCTGCTCGGCGGCGGCGCATTCCTGCCGGTGCACTGGGGCACCTTCAGCCTGGCCATGCACGCCTGGGACGAACCGGTGGAGACCCTGCTGCAAATCGCACCATCGCAAGGCGTGCCGCTGCTCATGCCGCGCCTGGGCGAAGCGGTGGAGCCGGCCCGCCTGGAGGCGGTGGTGCCCTGGTGGCGCGACCTGGCCCAGGGCACACCGCCGACGCGTCCCGTCGAGGTGCCTGCGCTGCAGCGCGAGCTGCCCTGGCCGCTGGACTGAGCCGGCGGCGCGACCGCATGGCCAGCCGCATGGCACTTGGCCTGCGATGCGCTCGCTGTCATCATCCACTGCGCGGGGCAGGCATCACGCCGCCGGCGTGCGCCGAACTCAAACGTCAAGCCTGGAAATCAAGTCTGCTGCCATGTTCGCTGTCTGGTTGTGTGGGTCGGTTGCCGCGGTTCTGTTCGCTGGACTGGCCTGGTTTCTTGCGCCGCTGAACCCGGGTGTTCTTGCGCTGCAGTTCGCCTTCACGCCGCAGGCCTTCGACGCCATCATCCAGACCTGGCCCCCAGAGCACCTGGCCCGCTACCGGCTTCATCTCCCGTTCGACTGTCTGTTGCTGCTCGCCTATGGTTCGTTCGGCCACCTGCTGGCCACACGCTCCAGCCTCTTCGCCCGACTAGGTGTGAAGCTTCAATAGGTTGTATCGGGTGTTCACCCGGATTGAGTCTGAG
>NZ_JAUCZG010000022.1 GCF_030373225.1 Hydrogenophaga sp.
AAACACTTTCCAAATTTGTCGAAGCGTCGGTACGTGCACGCGTATATCACCCCCCCCCCCGCGTCAGAATAGATGTCTACAGGGACTTCCCTCGTAGTCAAGCGTGGTTGGGTGTGAGTTTCCAGATAGTGTGACTTCCTTGTTGCCGACGCTTTCCGAACTGCTTGAAACGAGGAACAGACTGCACATCTACAGTCGGGCTTGTTGCACTTGGTGCGGCCCCAGATACGAACCGCTCAGCAGGGCTCCATTCGTCTCGCGTGATACACACTGTGCTCACTGACAACTATTCGAGCTTGCCTGCTGCCGGTCTGACCTGTTCAATGCATCTTCGACTTATCGTCTGGCAAAGAAATAGATTCGTGGCGGACGTCGCCGCGTCCTAGACGGTCACGCTGCTGCTGGTATCTCTCCGCCAGGAGGGATGCTGACATGGTGAGCGTCGTAGCGTTTGTTTTTGGTCATGACGGCCCAGAGTATTCGTGCGTTCTTGTTTGCAAGTGCCACCGCAGCCTTCTGCCATCCACAACGCTCGCGCAGCCGCTGCACCCATTGAGAGATCGGGTCGACATTGTTGATCCCTTTGAACAAGGCAGCCTTGGCCCCCTGTATCAGCAGAGTTCGCAAATAGTTATCCCCTCGTTTGGTGATGCTGCCCAGACTGGCCTTGCCGCCACTGGAATTTTGTTTGGGTGTCAGTCCCAGCCAAGCACCGAACTGAGCGCCGTTCTTGAACTGTTTGAAGTCACCGACCGTAGCCACGATGGCTGACGCGGTGATGGTGCCAACCCCCTTGAGCTCGGCAGCGCGCTGGACTTGCTCGTCGTCCTTTTGATGGGTGGCAATGCGCTGATCACACCACTGGATATGAGCCTCAAGCTCGCGCCAGTGTTCTTGGGCTCTTTGTAGCACCAGGCGGGCCATTCCAGCGATGTCGTTGCTGGCGTCCTCCAGCACGTCGTTGAGATTCTGGCGAAGGACCGCAGGCTTTTGTGGCAGCACCACCCCGAACTCGGCCAGCAGACCTCGGATGCGATTGATGCAGGCCGTGCGTTCTTCCTTGAGACCTTCGCGCAGCCGGTGTACGCACAACATGCCCTGCTGGTTCAGCGTCTTGGGAGACACGAAGGTCATGTGCGCTCGGGTGGCAGCCTCGCAGACGGCGGCGGCATCGTTGGCGTCGTTCTTGCCCGTCTTGCCCTGAATCCGATATGGCGCGACCAACTGTGCAGGAATCATGCGGGCATCAAACCCACGCTCGATCAGCTTGCGGCACCAGTGATGGGCACCGGTGCAGGCCTCCATAGCCACGAGGCAGCCTGGGGGCAGATCGGTGCACCAAGCCAGGAACTTCTCACGCTTAAGCGCCCGGTTCGTGACAACCCTGCCAGCGGCATCGACCGCATGGACCTGGATGACGTTCTTGGCCAAATCGACGCCGACTCGTGTGACGTTGTTCATGGGACTTCTCCTTCCATAAAGATTGAAATGGACTTCTCTGCACATTCATCTTGGCACTCGGCGCGCGTCAAGGTAGTTGTCGCCTGAGTCACGCAGCTTTGAGCTGCAAGTCCAACGCCGGGCGCCCGCGCGTGCCCCTGCGCACCATGATCGCGCTGCTCTACCTCAAGCACGCGTTTAACCTCAGCGACGAGGCTGTGGTGGAGCGCTGGAGCGAGACGCCTCGCTGGCAGTACTTCTCGGGCCAGTCTTACTACGAGGAGCGCCTGCCCTGCGACGCCACCACCCTGGTCAAGTTCCGCCGCTTGCTCGGCGAAGAAGGCGTGGAGGAGTTGCTGGCGCAGACGGTGAACTTGGCCGTCTCGCTCGAGCTGATTCCCGCGTCCGCGCTGGCCACCGTGGTGGTGGACTCCACCGTGCAGGAGAAGGCCGTGGCGCACCCCACGGACTCCAAGCTGCTGGAGACGGCGCGCGCCAAGCTGGTGGATGCTGCGCAGGGCGCTGGCATCGAGCTCAAGCAGACCTTCGCCAAGGAGGGCCAGCTGCTGCGCTTCAAGGCCGGGCGGTACGCGCACGCCAAGCAGTTCAAGCGCATGCGCCGGGTGATCAAGCGCCAGAGCACGGTGCAGGGGCGCCTGGTGCGTGAGATCGAACGCAAGGCCAGTGGGCTGAGCACAGCGGTTCGTCAGGCCTTGGGCGGCGCGCTGGCGAAGGCGCAGCGCATTGCCGATCAATCGCGCAGCCGCAAGAACACCAGCGGGGCATCCAAGCTCTACGCATGGCACGCCCCCGAGGTGGAGTGCATTGCCAAGGGCAAGAGCAGGACGCCCTACGAATTCGGCGTGAAGGTGGGCATTGCTGCGACCTTGAAGCACAACCTGATCGTGGGCGCACGGGCGTTTACCGGCAACCCGTTTGATGGCCATACGCTCAACGCTCAACTGGAGCAGGCCACCATCCTGATGCAGGACACGGGGTGCAAGCCCGCCACGGCGTATGTGGACCTGGGTTACCGGGGCGTGGATGCGGACAACCCAGGGGTGGCCATCAAGCACCGGGGCAAGTACAAGACGCTCACGACCCAGGAGAGAAAGCTGCTCAAGAGGCGCCAGGCGATCGAGCCGATCATCGGGCACTTGAAGGCGGACCACCGCATGAATCGCTGCCACTTGAAAGGCGAACAAGGGGACAGACTGCACGCGGTGCTGTGTGCGGCGGGCTACAACCTGCGTTGGCTGCTTCGGATGATTGCCAAGAAGGGGGTGGCCTTCTTGCGGCGGCTTTATTTGCGCCTGTGCCAAGCCGCAGCCCTATCGCCCAACTGGGCTCGCATACTGCGCAAACTCGCCGTCCACGCATTCAGGCAGCCGGCACCACGACTGGCCGCCCTCTGAAAACGAATAAATCAGGGCCGACTACTTAAGTCCGACATGGCCCGGCAGATGTTCATCAGCGCCTGCGAGCGTCTGGGGTTGACCGGCGCCGATCGGGTGAACGCAAGTCGCCGGGCCGCGCTTCGGCCGTTGACGCCGGGCGAAACTGAGCAGGTGCTGCGCCGCGGCCGCCTGATCGTCCCGAACAGTCCCGAGCACGTTCTGCAGGCGCTGCGCTCGGCCGTCGAGCACCAGCGCCCGACGAGCCAGCGCTCTGTGGGTGTTCTGGCTGTCGCCTGAGTCATGCGGCTCTGAGTTGCGTCTGCTGATCAGTGGCAGCCATCCCGAGGCGCGCCGACCCGGTGATGTGATGGCCGTGTCCTTGCCTGCAGGCATTGCCCCTCAGATCATTTGAGAGTCAGCGCAACAAAGTGATGTACACCACGCGAAAACCCGGATTGCGCTGCGCCGCCAGAACGGCGGCCTCACATCCACTACGCGCAAAAACATGGATGCCGCGGTTGCCACCTGTGCCCTTGTTGATTTCAATGTAGTAGCGACGAATGTCAGCCATGGTGCTCCTGGGGTTGATGCAGGCGGGCATGGGTGAAGCCAACCTCAGGCGCCCCATTGTGGAATCCTGTGGCGACAAATAGCGTCCTCGTACGTGGCGCGGAGCTGCAACAGGAATAACCGAACACCGCGCCATCCAGCCACATTGCCGCGGCGACCTTGCCGATAGCCCAATAGCCCTCCCGTCATTGCGCTCAAAATGGAGGGGCTCGGGATCGGATGCGCTTCACCCTACGCGCACTAACTCATGTCACACGACATGATTTGTCGCGTGAACAGTGCATCCTTGAAGCAGTCAAAGCCATCTGCCCGCTGGAAGGAGCGCCACTTGAAATACGATATGCAAAAAATCCTCCTAGATCGGGCGCGCGTCCCCCACGAACACGCACGGCTTTCAGCGCGCATGCTGCGCAAGCAAAGAAATGCCTATCGCCGAGCCAAAAAATTCAAAATGGATGAACACGGCGACGTGTGCGATGTATTCAGCAGTCGAGTTTTGCCCATGCGATGCTTTACATTGGGATATGATGTCAATATGTTCGATATGAATATGATTCCATTGCGCCGCTACTTGCAGTCATGCGTGGGTCAACCGTGGGATGACATTTACTCTGATATCAGAAAGCATTTGACTTCCAACTCAAAAAAACAAGACGATATGATGTTTTTCCTGAAATCGGATGTTGTTGTGCATACCTTCCGATCAACCGAGGGACGAGTTTGTACTTGGGGTGTGCCCCACAATCCATGCGATTACATCGATAATTTCTATGTCGAGCCAGAGACGGGGCTGCTGCGTGAAGGGCATGTCAAGTGGCAAAAAAATTCTTCGGCATAAGGTATCAATGAACACGACTTTTTCTGGTGCCCACATCATCATGATGACGGTGAGAATATTCTTGCCCTTCCCGGTTTGGACAAAAAATCTCCATTGATCGAACCGTTGAGCTTGGCGCTGAAATTTAAGATGGGGATCACCACTGCGCGGATGAAGGCGCCTTCAAAACAATGAAGCAATAGCATGGATTGGCGTGGTGAAGCAAGTATGCTCGATATGAATAAACCAGGCCCAACTCAGTTAATACGCGTCAAGCAGTTTATTACAGCAGCCACAACCCAACCTCACCCAGCACCGCTCGCAACTTCATCGATAACCACACCATTCAGGGTCGGGGTCCTGAGACAAGGCAGGTGCAAACACCGTGTTCCTCCAACGCGGGTGATGACGATCAAAGGGCGTGACGCCCGGATCAAACCGGGGGTGTTGTTGGTTGTATATCCAATGCGGCAGTTTGTCTGCTGATAACTGGTTTGCAAGGGACATGGCCGTGAAGGTATTCAAAGAATACTCATCCCGTAAAAATGGCGCTCCGTCCAACGGACTGTTCTCCCAGAAAACCCACCACAGGTATTTGTAGAAGCGGGGATCGGAGTGCATCGGCTGGGCATAAGAGTGAGAACATCCATCACCGCAGTTGCTCAATTGCAGGGATGTGAAGCGGGGAAGTTTCATGGTCTGTAAAAGCCATTGTCTGGATGTTTCGGTATTCAACGCAACTGTGTAGTCTGTACAACGCAGAATCCCGGATTTTGCTGTAGGGCCTGAGGGCCGGTTTCGAAGCCACAGGGAGCAAAGATACGAATGCTGCGTTCGCTACCCGCTCACCTGAAATTCGTGTTGTGGCAGCGGAAAACGCTGGCCATGTTGGCTCTACTTGAATCCAGGTCATCGTGGGCGCCACCAAGCAGCTGTTCCCTGTTTTAGAACGCCATGACGACAAAGGATGTCTTGAGGTCGTCCACTGATCATCGGTGCTCCATGCATGGCTGCGCCGGCTAAGCCAGTGTTGCAAGGGCACCAGCACCCTGCGGCCAGCAACACCATGGCGTTGAGAGAACAGCTTGCCTGTCGCCGGAATTGTGCGCCCCCCGATCATGCCATTTCATTCCAAGCGACAGAGTTTGTCGCTTGAACGGTGCATATTAGGTGCACTTTTGCCAACAGGCCCACAGTGACCGACGCAGCGCGAAACACAAACAGCAAAAAAGACCTCTTCCCTGTTGATTCCGAAACAAAGCGACAGTGCGCCAGACCCAATCAACCAAGTTCAATCAGCCAAGCTCACCAAAACATGAAGCTTACCTTTTATTTTATCGGCGCCACCGCAATGGCGGCCGCGTTGTTGTCTGTTTCGTTAGCTCTGGCGAAAACGAGCAGTGGACGAGAAGTGGAGTCTGCGACCAATCCGGACGGTTCAGCGCTGCGGATTGTGACCACCACCGATGCGCGAGCCGAGTCAAGACACGTGAAGGTGTACTACCGAGCTCGCCATGGTCAGCGAATGCAGCTGATCTGGAAGAATCATTATTCATTCAATGAATCGTATTCGATGGGAATCACTCAGATCACCGATTGGAATCAAGATGGCATCAACGATGTGTCAGTCACACTCGACTGTGGAACGGGTGCTGACTGCGAGGTCAATAATTACATGATTGATCTCAAAACGCAGCAAATGGTGCACGTCGGCACTACCGGCCTCTTCGCCCAGATCATCAGTGGTTATTTGGTCGATATGAACAGAAACAACTGTTGTTCTTGGATTGGTAATGCATATCGAATGAAGGCGGACCGTCAGGGTTTCGAACCAGCGGCCGCATTTTCTGTCTTTGTGGCAGCTGACAAAGAATTTGTTGGGGAAAGACCAGCCGTATGTTATTTTTACAAGACCACAAGCAAAGGTGAACAGGTCATACCGGCGCCGACCAAAGCCTTGAAAAAATTGTGCCGATGGTACAAGTAACCCGTTGAACCATGGATGCACTTGAGCCCTGTTGTGATGAATGCTCTGTCACCACAGGAGCCTGATGCATCCTGGGTTATTCATTCATAATCCCCGTTGTTTTCAACCATCACGCACACCATCTGTGGAACACGCACGGTGACCAACACCATGGGGTGTTTCCCGGTGCGCCCGCGTGGATTTTTCTGGAAGTTGATTTCAACAACGTCGGGCCACACGGAGTTGGGGTAGTAAAAATCATCGCGGTACAGAAAAACGACCATATCCGCTTCACCATCGAGTGCACCCCATTGGCGCAAATCCCGCATTTTGGGGCGCTTGTACGTGCGTCTTTCAACCTCTGGCTTCAACTGCGACATCACAATGACAGGGCACTGCAGTTCCATGGCCAATTTTTTCAACCCTTGTGCGGCGGCACTGTGGTCGGTGGCGCCCTCGGCAGCGGCGCTCGCCTCACGACCCATGAGCTGCAGGGAATCCACCACCACCAGCCCCAGCGGACCATGTTGTTGGGCGGCACGCCGCGAACTGACCGCCAATTCACTGAGCGTGATTCCCGGTGTCTCCTGAATGATCAAATTTCCAACTTGGGCAACCATCGATTCTTTTGCTGCAACCGGCCCATCTTCAGCGGTGGCGCCAACCTCAGCTTCAGGTTCACCCTCCCTGTGCAGGGGAAGGCCCGAACGCAACAAGGCCAATGATGTTTGGGTTGCACCCTCCTCCATCAAAAAGACACAGACGGGCAGTTTTTCTTGAACAGCGATGTGTTCTGCCATGTTGATCACAAACACATGGGCGCCCATTTCCGGGCGGGTCGCCGCCACAATGATCAATTCACCGGGAGCGAAGCCCTTGGTTCTCGAATCAATGCAGAGATAACCCGAGGAGACTCCCGCGGTTGCGATTCTTCTAAGATTTTTCATTTGATAGAAATGGTGTTGGTCAATGAAAAGCCATCGAACGCGCCTTGATCTTGATTGAATCAATTTGGCGCGACGACACAAACGGGTTGTGCTCCATGCAGCGGTAAAGATCTGCCTTCAAAAAGGATCCTGCGCGTCCAGTTCGTAGCGTAAAACCCCATCGAGACAAAGGGCGTCTCTTTGTCGAGAGTGGAGAACGGGCGCCTGCCTGCGGGCGGCTCCATCCCCCTCAACGCCTCAAAGCTCGCAGAACAACAGTGGCCCGGACGACCCAGCAGTCCGACGGACCGCCTTGGAACCGGCCCCAGCAAGTGGGGGGATCGGCAACCACGCCGGCCCAGTTAAAAGTCAATATTCACGGCCTCGGCATTGGCTCGGGAGCTGTGTCTCCGCGCATGGCGGAGGCTTTCGCTCTTCGGTCCAGGCAAGGAGACAGCAACGGCTTCACGCCTCATGTGAACTGTTAACCGTCAACGCTGTGCTGAACCAGTGGCTGGGTTGAGCGTACCGTTGCGAAAGAAGTTGCAGGGTGACCGCGACCTGGACGACCGCCGTCTGCGCCTTCGGTGCGAGCAAGCCCGTGAGTATGGTGCGGAGAACGGCGGTGCAGCAACGCGCTCACTGCTGGCGTCGGGGCAACGTCTGTTGCCGGACAGCTGCCAGCAAACAGGGAAGGGTGGCTCAAGCGCTGTGATGTTTTCACCGCCTGCGTCACACCACCAGGGGCGCGATAGAGTCAGTGCCGCCTTGCCGGATCGGCACGACCATGCCGGTCCCAAACCCGCGTCAACTGGCCTGATTTTTTTGCACGCGCGTCGGCTGCGAGCCGGTGGGACAATTGGATTTGAACAACGCCAACATTCGGATGGCGCAGCGCCCAAATGTTGATCAGAAAAACCCGGTGGACCGTTCACGACCACGGGTGTGTCGCTGTCACCCGGACCTGTTGCACAAGGGAGCAGGTTGAGCATTTGGCGGACCCAGCAGATGAGCTCATGGCGGTTGAAGTCCCTATTCTTGTGAACAACGGCATGCAGCCCGCCCGGGCGATCCCGCTGGAGGTCCCGGTCGCCGATCCATGGTTTCGGCGGCAGATCAAGCCGGTTGAACGTGGCATCGCCCTCCCCCCGCGTCACGGCGGACCTGAAGAGAATCTGGAATGAACGAACCTTGTAGTGAGCCGATTGACATGTCCCCCGTGGAGCGAGCGGCATGTTTGATTCAGCAGGCCGACGCGCTGATCGTTGCAGCCGGCGCCGGCATGGGCGTCGACTCCGGGTTGCCGGACTTCCGTGGCAAAGATGGGTTCTGGCGAGCCTACCCAGCCTTGCGGGAGGCGCAGATCGACTTCGAGAACATCGCGTCTCCTGCGGCATTTCACGCCTCGCCCGAGCGCGCCTGGGGGTTTTATGGTCATCGACTGGCCTTGTACCGTGAGACGGTGCCGCATCGCGGCTTCGATCTGCTCCGCCAATGGGGCGACCGCATGCTTCACGGCCTGAGCGTTTTCACGAGCAACGTGGATGGTCAGTTTCAGAAGCCAGGTTTTGATCAGGCACATATCCATGAGTGCCACGGATCCATTCACCACCTGCAGTGTCTTGAACCCTGCAGCCAAGAGGTCTGGCTTGCGGATAGCTTCCAGCCAGACGTGGATGAGCAGAGCTGCCAGCTGCGCAACCCGCCACCCGCCTGCCCGGCCTGCGGCGGCTTGGCACGCCCGAATGTGTTGATGTTTGCCGATTGGGGGTGGACCGATCAGCGCACCGAAGCTCAGGCGAAACGGCAGCAGGCGTGGCTTTGTGCGGTGACGCAGCCCGTCGTCATCGAACTGGGCGCGGGCACGGCGATGCCCACGGTACGCCATTTCAGTCGGCGTGTGATTCACCAACACGGCGGGCGACTGATTCGGATCAACCCCAACGACTGCACCGTGCCGACTCGGCTCGATGCAGGGCTGCCCATGGGTGCAGCCGATGGCCTGGCAGCGATTGCGAAGGTTCTGGGCGCCGAGTGGAGCTCGGCGGCGCCCGAGGGAGGCGATGGCGGGCACTGACCCGTGTGGCCGATCGACCAAATCGCATCTGGTGGCCAGACCGGCGTCGACGAGCGTGCAAGGTGAACGCCACCTCAGTGCGCAGCCCCGCCTTGCACTTGAATTGGCGATTCGTGGCCATCACACTCACGCTGCAAAGCGACTGTTCAAGGATAAATTGCCTTCAAAAAATCAAACTTGCCTTCTCCGTAGAGCGCAATCATTCGATAGGCAGCCTCAATGGAGTCTTCCGCTTGAAACTGAACTCGAAAACTGGGGCTTCCATTGCCGGGATAAATGGTGGCTTCAAAGTGACGCGTGGAGATCTCCTGTTAAAGAAACCCAGTGTGCATGCTCAATGTGAAAGAATTTGTCTTGATTCCAAATTTGCCGCACAGACCAACGCCTTCCACAAACAGACAGCTGTTTTATCGATGACCACACCATTCAGGGTCGGCATCTTCAGACAGAGGCGGTGCAAATACCGTGCTTGACCAACGCGGGCTGTCCGGATCAAAGGGCGTGACACCCGGTTCAGACCGGGGACGTTGGCAGTTGTATATCCAATGGAGTCAATTGTGGGCTGCCAGTTGGCTGGCCAATGTCATTGCTGTGAAGGTATTCAAAGAATATTCATCAAGCAAAAAAGAATCTCCATCCACTGGACTGTTCTCCCAAAAAATCCACCACCGATACTTGTAGAACTTCGGGTTGGGGTACATTCGTGCGGCATACGAGCGTGCCACGCCCTCGCCGCACTCATTCGATTTCAGCGCTGTGAAGCAGGGAAGTTTCATGGTCAGAAGACGCTGGTATCCAACCCGCATTGGCGCTCAGCGCAGCAAGGTGGTGTACACAACGCGGAACCCGGAATTTTTCTACACGGCCAGACGGATCGCTTCAGGTCCACTCCGCGCAAACACATGAATGCCACGACGGACACCTGTTCCCTTGCAAATCTCGATGTAATAGCGGTGAATGTCGGTCATGGTTCTCTCGGAGGCTGCTCCATCGGGAGCAAGTCGTGATCAGGCTGGTACGTCTTATCTTGAAGTTCCTTCGCGACAATTCATGTCGCATCGCCGGGGAGCTACGGCCGGCAAGACCCCGTCTTTTTTCAAACGACATATTTTGTCGTGTGGGCAGCGCAAGCTTCGGACGCGCCCAAAAGCCGGCGGTGAGTGAATTCGAATGCAAACCATGACCCAAAATGAGAAATAAATCCTTTTACACCTGTGTCATCGCAATGACCGTTGCCTTGCTGTGCTTCGCGCCGGTGTCGGCCAAAACGACCAGCAACCACCAAGTTAAATCCGCCACCAATCCCGATGGCTCGGCCCTTCGGATTGCCACGACCACCAATGAGGGAGCTGGGTCAAGGCGCGTGAAGGTGTATTACCGATCCCATCCCGATCGGCCCATGCAGTTGATCTGGAAAAAACAGTTTTCCCTCAGCGAGTCGCTTTCGTCGGGAGTCACTCAGATCGTTGATTGGAACCATGATGGCATCAACGATGTGGCCGTCACGCTCACTTGCGGCGCCGGCGCCGATTGCGAGACCCAGCACTACAACATCGATCAGCGAACCCGGCGGATGACCCCAGTTGGCGTCACCTACGGCATCACCCGGGTGATCAGCGGCTATTTGGTCGATATGGGCAGAAACAACTGTTGCTCCTGGATTGGAACGGCGCATCGCCTGAGCGCCGACCGACAGCGGTTTGATCCTGAGGGAGCGTTTTCCGTCTTTGTGGCCGCTGACAAGGATGCGATCGGCGACAAACCGGCCAAATGTTATTTTTTCAAAGAAACGGGCCAGGGTGAACAGGTGATTCCCGCACCGACCCAAGCGCTGAAACAATTGTGCCGATGGTACGACTGAGGCTATCAATGAGAGCCCCTCGAGAACCGGACGCCGACGGGATATCGGCACTCGGTCCCATCTGCTGCAGGCGAACAGGTTCATTGAGAATCACTGAACAGTTTTTAGTCTGATGACATTTGATGGGTGTCAATCAAATCGGTAGAGATTTGATCGAATCGCTCTCCTTGCAACGCCAAAACACACGATGCCCCATTGAGCCTCGCAGGTTTCAATGACAGCGTAGCGCTTGATCACGACAAACATCGTCTTGAATCTTCTCTTCAGCCGCTTCGGGTCAGACGCGCACAACGCACCGACATCGTTCAACCGGTGCAAAACAATAAAACTATCAAAATTGATTGACAGGTCGCATCAAAGAGCAAAAAATTACTCAAGGTAAAAATATTGCCGACCAAAAAGCCCTCGTGACTGAAAGCGAGCTGCAGCGTCCCGTGCCTTTAGCGGTCCGCGGCCAACGGCCTGAGGTCAGCGCTCGTTCCATCCCAATCTTTCACGAGGAATTCACCCATGTCCGGACCGCTTCAGCCCACCGCCTTCAAAACAATCAGTAACGGGCAGGTGTTGTTGGTCAACGCTGCCCGTTTCCAGAACTCACCGCCCTTTGCCGGGGCGTTTGAAGTCTTTGATCTGGACGAATGCATCACGCGCACGGAAAGCGGCGCGCTCATGGCGACCGTCATGTGCGCCTTGGGTGACGTGCCGCTGACCGAAGAGTCATCCCTGGACATTGAACTGCTGGGTCACCACGAAGGCGTCATCGGATTCGAGGGCGATGTCATCACCTGCCTGTCCGCAGCGTCTTCCACTTGAAGCAACGGGGTGCGATGACAAGGATCCGTTCCGACCGAACGCAAGTCGCTGGCAGCCAACGTTTCCACAAGGACAGCATGCGTCGCCCATCCAGCAAGTTCAACAGTCACTGCCTTCTGAGGAACGACAGCCTGCCCGGCTGACGCCATTGCCATGCAGCGACGCCACGACCGGGATCTCTTTTCAGCGACTGATGTGGTTGCATTCTTGGGATGCAAACACCGAACCACACTGGACTTGAGAAGGCTGGCGGGCTGGAGCGCAGAACCTGCGCCGGTTGATGCGGCCATGGCTCTGGTGCAAACCTTTGGCGACCGGCATGAGCGAGGCTACCTCCAGACCCTGAAGGGTCAAGGCCTGCAGGTGGTCGAGATCGACAAAACCTCGCCGCTTGAAGAGCAGGTTGCGGCCACCCGCCAGGCTATGCGTGCCGGTGCCGAGGTGATCTTTCAGGCCGCCTTGTTGCAGGCACCTTTCCTGGGCTACGCCGACTTCCTGTTCAGAGTGGATGGTCCATCGCATCTGGGTCAACACCACTACGAGGTTGCAGACACCAAACTGGCCAAGTCCAACCGCGCCAAGTTTTTGGTGCAGCTTTGTTTCTACGCCACCCTGCTCGAACACGAGCAAGGCGTTCTTCCAAAGCGGTTGCATGTGGTGCTCGGCGAATTGGATGCTGCGGGCAAACGTCGACGCGGCTTGGCCCCGCACGAAGCGAACACCGCTCAATTGCCCACCAGCGACTACATCCACCATGCGCAGCGGATCATCCACGACTTTGCAGCATTTGTTCACCAACCGCCTGCCACAACACCCCTGCCCTGCTCGGCCTGCGGTTCATGCGGCTGGCGCAACCACTGCCAGCAAGAGTGGGTCGCGCAAGACCATGTGTGCCTGGTGGCCAACATTCGCCGCGACCAAATCGGCAAACTGGGCAAAGCGGGCATCACCACCCAGCAGGGCCTGGCCGCCTGCACTGGCAGGGTCTCGGGCATTGGCGTTCTGGAGAAGCTCAAAATCCAGGCAGATCTTCAAATCGCGCCGATCGACGCCCACGGTCAACGCCGCGTACATCCTCTCGAACCGGCCGACGCAGCGACAGGCCGCGACAAGCCCAAGGGCTTTGCCCTGTTGCCCGAGCCCGACGCGGGCGATCTTTACTTCGACATGGAGGGCTTCCCGCACGAAACGGGTGGACTCGAATACCTGTTTGGTGTGGGCCTCATCGAGCCACCCGCAGCCACCCACCAAGCCGCCCAGCTGACGTTCGCACCCTTTTGGGCGCACAACCGCAGAGAAGAAAAGGCAGCCTTCGAAGCCTTCATGGACTTTGTGGAAGCGCACCTGCGCAAACACCCCAAAGCGCACATCTACCACTACGCAGCCTACGAAAAAACAGCCATTCAGCGGCTCTCGAGCGTGCACGACACACGCACCGAACTGCGCGACCGTTTGCTGCGCGAAGGGCGGCTGGTGGATTTGTACCGCGTGGTCGGCGGTGGCCTGGTTCTGGCTGTGCCCAGCTACTCCATCAAACAGGTGGAGGCGTATTACCGGGGCGCGCGTGCTGGTGCGGTGGCCAACGCCGGGGACAGCATCGTCAAGTACGAGGCCTTTCGCCAAACCAGCGATGCCAAGGAACAAGCCCTCCTGCTGGCCGACATCGCCGCCTACAACCGGGACGACGTTGAATCCACCTGGCAACTGCACCAGTGGCTGGAGCGGTTGCGTCCCGCTGGCACCCCGCGCTTTGAGCCGGCCACAGGAACCATCGAAGAGCAGCCCAGAAACGACGCCCAACGCCATCGGGAAGCGCAAGAAGCCGCAGCGCGCGCCGCCCTGAGCGCCTGGACCCAACAACACCCCCCCGAGCAGCGAGCGAGCGCCAACAGAATCGCCGAACTGCTTGGGCAATTGTTGGGCTTTTACTGGCGCTGTGCCCTGCCCGGCATCTGGCGCCAGTACCAACGCCTGGCCAGCGAAGAAGCCGAGTTGCTGGAGGACATGGAGTGCCTGGCCCTGTTGACTCACACAGGGGCCGTCACACCCGAGGCACGCAGCTGGCGTTATGCCTACCAGGTGCCCGAACAAGAGAGCAAACTGTTCACCGGCGCCACCGTTGCCTGCCTGACCGATGGCCTGCCCGTGGCGAATTTTGTGTACGACCCAGACCGGCAGGAAGCCACGTTCACCCGAGGCGTTCGCCAGCCCGCCCCACCCGCCACCCTCACGCTGTGTCTGGCGGATCTTTACCCGGACGCGCCCAAGCTGAACGCCATCCATGCGTTCATCCATCGGCTGAGCGGAGGCCTCGAGACGGGTGGCCCCTTGCTGAAACTGCTCGGCCAGCAAGCACCCCGGCTGGCCGGCCAACCAGCTGACGAAAGCATTCTGAGCGAACCACCCACGCCGCAAGCCGTGCTTACAGCGGTGCGCCGACTCGACAACAGCCACCTGGTGATCCAGGGCCCACCCGGCTCCGGCAAAACCACCACGGCTGCGCATGTGATCGCAGCCCTGCTGGCCGACGGAAAAACCGTTGCCATCACAGCCAACAGCCATGCCGTCATCAACCATCTGCTGGGCGCTGCATTTGAGCGGACCCAAGCCGCCAACACCCCTGTGCAGGCGGTGGTGGTGAAAGCCGACGACGCCCTGCCACGGGGTATTCAAGTTATCAGGGATGACGAGCTGGACTCCAGCAAACACCGCCTGGCCGGGGGCACCACCTGGTTGTTCTGTCGGCCGGCGCAAACGCAACAATGGGACTACCTGTTCATTGACGAGGCGAGCCAACTGTCATTGGCTGACGCAGTGGCGGCAGGCAGCTGCGCGCGCAACATCGTGCTGCTGGGCGACCAGATGCAACTGCCGCAACCCACCGAGGGCATTCACCCCGGCGACAGCGGCCTGTCGGTGCTGGACTACCTGATGCAAGCCCATGCCACGGTGCCTGCCCATCAAGGCATCTTTCTGGCCACCACCCACCGCATGCACCCGAAGATTTGCAGTCCCATTTCAGAGGGTGTGTACGAAGGCCGCCTCAGCTCGGCCCCGGCATGCGCCAGGCAAGGGCTGGTGTTGCAGGCCAACGCCGACCCCACCCTCGCCCCCCAGGGTGTCGTTTACGTGGCGGTGCCCCATGAGCACCGCAGCCAGTCGGCCCCTGAAGAAGCGACCCGCATCAAACAGCTGTTTGACAGCCTGCTTCAGCAGCAGTGGACCGACCGAAACGGACAAACCCGCCCCGTCACCCCAAAAGACATTCTGGTGGTCGCCCCTTACAACGCCCAGGTTCGCACGCTGCGCCTTGCATTGGGCAAGGACGCCCGCGTGGGCACGGTGGACAAGTTCCAAGGACAAGAAGCCGCCGTGGTCATCGTCTCCATGACCACCTCCGATGCCGACAACCTGCCCCGCAGCATCGACTTTCTGTTCAGCAAAAACCGGCTGAATGTTGCTGTGTCGCGGGCGAAATGCCTGGCCATTGTGGTGGCGTCACCGGGATTGCAGGGGATTGAATGCAACACGGTTGAGGAAATGGGGATGTTGAGTTTTTATGCGCGGATTCTGAGTAGTTAACCTTTTGGAGATAAATATGACCTTGTGGACCGATCAACTCCCGAATGATTTTGAAAGACCGTGGCAGGAGACCGAGCTTGCTCATGGGCGAGCTGCAAACTGGATTAGGTTCTTCTTGGATTACTCACAGAATAATATTGATGCCAATAATCATTTCAAAAGTAAATTTTTTGGCTCAGAGCAGCTTCAACGTGTTATCGACACCGGCTTGACTCAAGATTCTCTGTTCGAGATGGCCCGAAAAATTGCAAGTAAGCTACTCGAATTGACACCGAGCGCTGCAACAACCAATTCAGGGTATGACAATAGCGCCTGGCCCGAAGGGCCACCGATTTATTTTTTTGGTCGGGCCCAAAGGAGATTCCGTGCACCCTCATGCGGGTTAGTTTATGGAGCGTACGGAAATCAGGCCTCCAATTTTTATATTGTCTACAGAGAAAGTAAAGAAGTTATATTTAATACACAGGCAACCTCGGATGGCCATATTGGACCAATAACTCCGAATGGAGGGACATGGAAAATAATTTTGCCACCGATTTCGATTGATGCACAAGGAAGCATTGCATTTGAAGGCCCGCCTGAAGTATTACACCATTCACTCACTACTTGGCTGACAGATTTTTTATCCTCATTGGAAAATCATATCCAGCATGCACTACACCACGAAAGCATATTGAACGCAGTCAGACCGGACGGAGTGCCGAGCGTAAGCCCGATTTACCCAAAGCTTATTAGCCATATAAATATCGGTGATGGTCTCGTCGGCCCCATTGATCCAGCAAATCCGGTAAATCCCCTTAATTCGATTCTCTTTGGCCCTCCTGGAACTGGAAAAACTTATCGCAGCACTGTCAAAAGCCTTCATTTGTTAGGCCTACAAGACGGTTCAGGAAACACTCATCAGAAGTTTTTCAAGGCCTGCAAAGAGGGGGATATCGTTTTCACCACGTTTCATCAAAGCTATTCGTACGAAGACTTTATTGAAGGCATTCGCGTCAACACCAATGAACTCAAGGAAGTTGAATACAAAATCAGAAATGGAATATTTAAACGTATTGCCAGAAAAGCGCTTTTTCATAAGGCAGCATACGCTGCAGGGTTTGGCGCTACTAGTGGTATTGATCAGTTTGCAGATCTTTACAGCGAAACTTTAGATGAGAGCTTAACATCCAGCAGCGAAATTTTTGAAAAAATAGAAGGTGCCAGGCGAATTCTACAAAAAATTGAACAGTGGAAATCCAACCCTCTTGACGCCACGGTGAGTGACGCCGATGAACAGGCTGAGAAGGAGCGCGTGTTCGTTCTAATCGTCGATGAAATTAATCGCGGCAATATCTCGAAAATATTTGGAGAGCTGATCACGCTGATTGAAGACAACAAACGCTTGGGCAGTCAGGACGTGTTGTCTGTAACGCTGCCGTATTCAGGCGAGCAATTCTTCGTACCCGACAACTTGTATATCGTGGGCACCATGAACACGGCCGACCGCTCATTGGCCGCGCTGGACGTGGCATTGCGGCGACGCTTTGTGTTCGAAGAAATGATGCCAGATTTTGGAATGGCCAGTCCTATCTCTGCAGTCAATGTCCCTGGAGTCAACGTTCGCGCCTGGATGATCAAGGTCAACCAAAGAATCCAGGCTGAACGCGGTCGGGAGTTCACGATAGGACACGCTTTTTTCATGCCTCTCACGGCCACGCCCACAATGAACGAGTTGGCGTCGATCATGAAACTAAAAATTTTGCCTTTGCTGGAAGAGTACTTCTTCGACGACTGGGATGGTATCCGCTATGTGCTGGATGAAAATGACACAACTCCACCGAATCAACGCTTTGTAGAAGTGACGTCTGTTGTGGGCCGGAGTGGTAATCACATCACCATTTTCGGGTGGAATGAAGCTGCCCTGTCCGAGCCTGCCGCATACCGCTAACACGGTGTTGCAAGCCATGTACCAAGTATGTGAATACGGCTACCTTTTGCGGGATGGAGATCCAAACCCGCCCCCACCCGCAAACGACAACTTGCTGTCATGCCCATTGCCCGCAGCCTTTTGGGACAGCCTGGAGAAACTGGTCGAAGAGGAAGACACAGACACCCGAGGCGTCGTCTACCGTGCTGCACCGGGTCCTGGCAGGCAGCCCAGGCTCAGGGTCAAGAACCACATTGGCGTGTTGGCCACGGCCGAGGGTTCGCTGGAAATACTGCCCAAACTGGGTCGCAACGGGGGCACCAGCCTGCCCCGCCTGCGCCAAGTGGTGGGACACATGCTTGACACTGTCCCGGACATGCCGTTTCGCGGGATTGGCGAAGCATCGCAGGGCGTGCACAACGACACCCTCTTTGAATGGTTTCTCTTGCGGTTCTTGCAGCGGATGTCCAAGCTGGTCGCGCGTGGCCTGCGCTCGTCCTACGAGACCCTCGAAGACAACCTTCCGGTTCTGCGAGGGCGCCTTCAACTGCAGCAGCATCTTCAGCGCAACGCGGCCAACCAGGCGAAGCTGTACGTGCGCTTTGACGAGTTCACAGCCAATCGGCCCGAAAACCGCCTGATCCACGCCGCGCTCGACGTGGCATGGCGACGCAGCCGGAACACCGACCACAAAAGACGAGCGGGGGAACTGATGCTCTCTTTCTCAGACATTCCAAAGTCCTCTCCGGGCGAGCAGCCCTCGGACTTCAAGGCATGGCGCAAAGAACGCGGGGCATCGCACTACCGGGACATCGAATCGTGGTGCAAAGCCTTGCTGCGCCCCTTTTCACCGGTGCCCGCACAGGGCGCACATCGCTTTGACAGCTTTCTTTTCCCTGCTGAAAAGCTGTTTGAAGCCTACGTGGCCGAACGCCTTCGGTTGGCCGTACAAGGAACCGGCATCACCATCCAAACCCAAGGGCGAGAGAAATCACTCTTTACCCAACAAAGCGGCCCCTTCAACAGCTCCTATCAAATGCGCCCGGACATCGTGATTCAGCAAGACGATGCGATCGTGATTTGCGATACCAAATGGAAGCTTTACGAAGGCGATCAGGCGAAGATATCACAAGCAGATCTGTACCAGATGTTCGCCTATGCCAACTACTGGAAAGGACCAAACTCCACCGTGCAGTTGGCAATCATCACACCGCCTTCGGCAGGTCTTGTTTGTGCATCGGGTCCGCACATTTACGAAGGTGGCAATCAACCGTTTGAATTGTGGGTGTTGCCGTATGACCTATTGCTTCAGAATGGGATATTCCTATCATCACCAACACCGGTCGTTCTACCGCCAGGATTGCTGGGAAGCGTCCTCCGACTTCATGTAAAGAAGCACCAAAAGGACTCTCCCGCCTAGGCTAATTTTAATCACAAAAAGAAACTTCAATGCCCTCACTTCACAACGTTGCCGCCGCACTGGATCATTTATGCAGAAATACCGATCAATTTAAGTCATCAGAACTGCGCAAATTCCTTCAGAGAGATTTCGAGAATATACCGCCAACCCTTTTGAGCGCCAGAATACAGCGTCATTTAAAGTCACTGTGCGACGCAGGCATTATCAGACTCATTGAAACGAATCAAAAGCATAACAGAAGCTATCAAATACTCAATCGAATTGGCCTTAGAAACATCCTCGATCGAGAAACGCCCGGCATCCAACGCGAAGTGCGGTTTACTCGTGAAGGCGATTTTGATCGACAACATCACTGGGCCAATGATCCATTAGGCACTGATTTCATTGATGGCTTGGATCCAGAAGATGGAATGACAGAAGAAGAAGCCAGCGAATGGGACAAGAAAATTGATCACTGGGCTCAACGCGGAGACGAATCACCCTTAAGAGATACTTGGAATACACTTCCCTTAGGAGAACCGGGAGGGTGCTGCGAAAGACTTTTTGTGGACGTTCGCAGCACTTTGATGACTCAACCAATGTTTCAAAGAACTATCAATCATCTGGCTCTTTGCACTCAAACGAAGTTGGTTGTCTTCCATGTTGGAGGCGATATCGGCTATTTAGACTGGATGAGGGCACTTTTGGTCAAGCTACCCGTGATGCATCTGTTGGCCCCGAAGACCAGATTCGCAACTCGAGTGGCCAGTGGTTGGAGTCCGCGACAGGGTCAAAGACCTGATCTTTGGCAAGGGGCCATCTTACAGATACAGACCGATAACAAAGCTTCAATTTCCAATCCCTTGGTTCGATCTATCTTCAAGCATAGAATCTGGCTACTTGAGGAGCTTGGCATGCTTAAAAATGATTGTCATTACTTAAATAAAATAATAGATCATCCAGCGAACCCCGAATATGGGTCCGCTGTGAGTTTTGGGTGCTTCGCTGATGCATGGACTAGCCCGTGGCAATCGCGTCTGTATCTTGATGACAATGTCAAGGGAATCGAAAAATATCCACTCGGATTTTATTTGAAGATGAAATTGCTTCGAAAGGATAGTCCACCTACTGATGAATTCCAAAATGGCAGAAGCTCTACAAGAGCATGGATTGCTAAAAATAGAGCCGCATTTTTAATGGATCCCTATTTATGGATAGATAGCGAGCAACTTCCTAATCGCCGACCAAGATAACTGGGGCAAATTCGCCACAATACAATGCCCTCCCTGATATGTTGGTATATTGGCCTTGATTCCTCGACCGCATCACTTTGAAGAATGTTTTTACTGATGCAAACTAGAACAATTGAGTTGATTTGCGGACTGCATTCGTCTGTGATGGTCCTTGAATGCCGGGCCCAGGAAAATTCAGCAATGGAAAGCCCAAAGGCAATGCATTAAAGAAAGACAATGGCTCCACTGAAGATGCTCAAATGTTCTGTAAAAAAAGTTTGAAATGAACCTCTCACATTTGGTTGAAGTACTCAATTCGGTCAAGGCACACGACCATGGATTTGAGAGTCTGAATCCGTGTTTCTGGGATCAAACCATGTTCACGCGTGAATTCCACAGATCGTTGGTCAGATTTCATTGGTCCGCAGCCATGTTCGTTCCAGGCGACTGTTTGGATGACAGGCTTTACATGGAAATGTTGCTAAGCGATCCCAACTCTCTGCAGCTCGTGCCCGAAGACAGGATGAGAAATGTCCTGGCTGCCGTTTTTATAAATCCACAGGCAAGGATAGCTGAGATTGTTAGGCTACGACCTCAGGCATTGCCACTCGTTCCTGAACGACTGCGGCGCAATATACTATTGCAGTGCATTGTCGATGAACCAGACGCCGTGCAAGATCTTCTTGCGACTATACCGAGTGATTATCTCGACTACGACGTATGTCTGTTAGCAATACAGGTCAGTCACTTCAGCGAAACGGTGTTGGAATGCATTCCATCGATTCATCGTACTCGGGAGATATGCAAGATTTTTATCGAAAAGTCTGATAGCTGGCTTGAACATCTTCCAAGTGAACTTCGGTCCGATAACATGTGCTTGGAGATGGCATTGGTGGGCCATGCTTCGATCGATCTGGTACCACAACACCTTCGAACGCAAGAGGTCTACGAGCGCGTTCACTTTAGAAGCTTGGCGGAAATTCCCGCAGATTGTCGAAGCGACGCTATTTGTTCAAAAGCAGTGAGATGGAATGGTGACAATATCGCCTTTGTTCCAAAAGATATCATGACCGATGAGATGATCCTCCAAGCGGTGATGAGGACTGGAACAGCTCTAAGGTTGATTCCTCCAGAAAGGATGCTGAATCCTGCAGTTGTAGCAACCGCTCTAAGTTCTGACCCGGCTGCAGCTGTGTGGGCTCCAGAGGAGTCGCGAAATAGCCAAGCATTTCGGATTGCTGCCGAAAGGCTGATTGGAAGAATGGGCGAAATTCCGGATGCCCAGCTCAGCGAAGGTTTCATACAAGCCATCGTTGCAGCTGATGGCAGACTGTTGATCGAGGTTCCCTTGCGCTATCATACGCCAGAGATCTGCGAGATCGCGTTTCGCGACAAGCGACTATTACTCTCCAAATTTCCAGATGAAAAAAAGAGCCGTGGAGCATGCCTGGCCTCAGTGCGCGTCTCATGGCGCAGCCTTCGCAGGGTTCCTATTAGTCATCTTTTGGATGGCAATCAGCCCGATATCAGTGAGGCTGCCATTCTCAATGGACCCTGCGCATTCAGATATGTTCCGATCGAACATCCCATGCTCGAACATCTGCGGGCACTTGCGATCAATACCTCCGTCGGCCGAGGTTTGAACTGCGGATTTGATGATTAACAATCTTCTTGATTGCGGTCGGTGATTAATTGATCCGCCTATTGCCAGCCGCGATCTTCTTGCGCGCAGATTTAGATTTGCTTCGATGCGGATATAGACCACTCCAACGTTCGACCCTCGATTTTGGAGCTCAGAAAGGGCGTCATGCGGTGCGTTTGCGTACTCTTGACGAGTAATCGCAGTCTTTGGTCAATTGTGCCAGGCTGACAGCGATCACCCAAACAGTTTCCCAAGAACAAACCTTCCGGCGGTGGTGGACCCGTACCCTCGGATGTATCCAACTATTCACCAGTTGGTCCCGTTCCCCCCTTGCCATGCGCAGCGGGCACTGCAAGCAAGGTCCCACGTGTCACCTGGTACAGGCCCTCAGTGCATACGGTGCGACTGATGCCCTGACGAAATTCCGTCAAAACCGACAAATACGTCCAAACCGACATCTTTTGTCCTCTTCAGACGCGACCATCATTCCATGAAGTTGCTTCCGAACGGTCGGGCCCTTTGCGGACGCCTTCCGACGTGCACTACCCGGACGCCACATCAGGAAAAGCCCAGAACCTCACGCTTCACGACCTTCGACAACCAGCAACGTCTGACGATTTTGCCATTTTGACGCCCATGAGCCTGAACCGCCGTACCCTGCTGAGCACTTTGGTGGCTGGATGCCTCGCCAGCGGTGCGCCCGACGCGCTGGCCCAGGACCGCAAGGTCGTTCAGTGGGCTGGGGTGTCCCTCGCGGGGGACTTTAGCCAGTTGCCCCGGTTGATGCCGACCCTGTACGAACTGCTGACGCAAGACGCGCCCTTCCTGGAACGGTTCCGCCAGCGTGTTGCACTGACGGTCAGTCAGTCGGCATCGAGCATCCCCGGCCTTCAAATTCTCGTTGACGACCAGGTCCGCCAGGGCGACGACGCTTACGCACTGAGTTTCGTCATGGCCGGTGAGTCCATCACCGCGTACGCCATCGAGCAGACCACCTTTGTCGACTTCGTGGTGCAGGCGCTGGTGCTGGTGGGCAACGTCTCCAGGGACCCTTCGCGCCAGCGCATTGTGGCGAGCTACCCGGTGCAGGTGCGTTATCAGCACGCTTACCCCGATGGCCAGCAGCCTTCCGCAGAAGGCCGCAAAACAATCGTGGCCGCGATGCTGATGGGTCAGGCGGGAAAGGCCGATCTGGTGGCCGAGTGGCACAAGCGGCTGGGTCAACTCCGGCTGAGCGAACGCGATGTCTGGGTGGCTGTGGCACCGCTGCAGATCCTGCCGCAGGCGCGGCAGCAGGGAAATCTGTCTGACGACTTTGCAGACCGCGTCGCGTTCCGGGTGTCCTCCGCCATCGAAGGCAACATCTCTCAGGCGGCGGACATCCCGATCGTCCCAAGCACCTTTGACGGCGCGCTCACTCAACTCACGCTGAGCTTTGCCGACCGCAGCATCGTCGCCTTCCAAAAGCCCGACCCCAGCCACGTCTTGCAGGTCAGCGTGTATGCGCTGGTGACCAGTTCAGCCGAAGAGGCGATGACTCGAGAAAAGAAGTTCGCGGTGGCCTATGGAGGCGGGTTCCTGGTCGAGTACTTCTCGGTGGACCCGGACCGCCGGCGCCACCTCGAGTTGGGCATGCGCCTGCAGAAGGTGCAGTCTGTCACCTACCTGGGCACCTCGCTGAACGACCAGCGCGCGAGTGCCGCCGACATGTTCTCGCGGCTCATCGCCGGCTTTGCGCACGAGATGTCCAACAAGCTGATTCCAGCCGATGCGCTCTGGCTTGAGAACAACAAGGCCGCCAGCGAACCGCGAACGGCCACCGAACTCGCGCAGTTGGCAACCGCCAAGCTGCCCACCCGCCGCAGGCCCGACTGAGGCAAACGGTAGCCCCTGCTTTCTTCAACGTCACACCAAGGACCCCCATGAAAAACTCCAAACGCAACTTCACCCTCGGCCTGTTGAGCGCCGCCACCCTGCCCGCCTGGGCACAGTTCGGCCTGCCGGGCCTCGGCGGTGGCGCAAAGTCCTCGGGCGGTGGAGATCCGACCAAGATCGAGGCCGACCTCAAAAGCATCACAGACACGACCGCCATGGCGGTGAACAAGCTGGCCGAGGCCCTGGGCCTGACGGAAACGGCCGCCAAGGCAAAGGGCACCTCCGAAGACATCAAGTCCGGCAAGCTGGGCCTGGCCGACGCCACCAGCATGGTCACCGAGATCAGCGCATCGGTGAAAGCCGAGATGGAAAAGAAGCAAAAGGAAGGCACCAAGCTGGATGCCGCCGCCGGCGCCGTGGCCGCCGAAGCGCTCTTGCCGGCCATCTCAGCGTTTCCACTGTGGAAGAGCGTGGCCGATGGCGTCAAGTCGCTCGACCGCAGCGCGCTGATGAGCGCCGCGTCGCTGGCCCAGGCCGCCTCCAAAGTGCCGGCGGCTGCTAAGGGCACTTTGGACATGACCCAGGCGGCAATCGCCTACCTGAGCTTCAGCGGTACGGACGTCACCTCCGTCAAGCAGAAGGCTGAAAGCACCCTCAAGTTCTGAACGCGTGAATGCCCCCATGAAAAAATTGAATTGCTGGACCACCTGGTCGTGCCTGCTGCTCACGCTGTGCGGGCCGGCGGCGGCGCAGATGTTTGAGGTGCGCGACCGCGTCACCATGGATGTTCCCAAAGCGCTGTTCAGCAGTTCGCCGTCAGCCGAACTCAAGGCCGAAGCGCGCAAACAGGCGGTGGACCGGGCCTGGCGGCGCTACATGGCGCAGAACTTCTCGGGGGCCCGCGCGCAACAGGCGATGGACAACGAGGCCGCGTTGCGCAGCATGGCCGACCAGTTCTGCAGCTTCAATTTCGCCGACGAGCGCTTCGACAAGGACGCCGGCCAGTTCAGCCTGGAAGTGCGCGGCTCCTGCGATCAGCGCGCGATCGACGCGGCCTTCAACCGCCTGTTCCGCACCACCACGCAGCAGGCCGGGGGTGGCGGGCGGGCCCGCGGTCCGCTGGTGGGCTTTGTTTTTCTGGCCCGGCGGGCCGCAGCAGAGACCAACGAGCGGGAGTCGGCCCTCACGCTGTCCACCAGCGCAACAGAAGGGTCTTCGGACAACCAGCAAAGCGGCCGCCGGGCCAGCGCGGGTTCCAGCACCGAGCAGGCCTCGGTCACCCAGCGTGCGAACGCCTCGACCACCACGACAGACGCGGTGTACCGCTACGAGGTGGAAGCCACGGACGACGCCATGACATCGGTGGCCAACTCGTTGCAGAGCAACGGCTTTCGTGTGTCGCGTTACCCGGACCTGGTCACACAATGCCCGGGGCCCAGCATGGGAGACCTGAGCAAGCGCTACGCGGACATGAGCGTGAACACGGCCTGGAACCCCAAAGACACCAAGGGCATGTACGACGCCGCCCGGCAGTGCCGCCTGCCCTACTTCGCGTTCGGCTTGATGGAGGTGCTCAAGGCGCGCCAGGTGGGTCTGAGCGCGTTCGAAGTCGTGGTGTCGCTCAACGTCAAGGTGAGTGACTTGAGCGAACCACTGGCGGTGGAGTGTGCGTCGATGAGCAAACAGTTCTCGGGGCGCGGCGCCGACCGGCTGGAAGCCGCGCGCAGCGCTTTGAAGATCACGGGTGAAGAAGGCAGCCGCGAGTTGATCGACATCATCCGCAGCAACTGCCTCTGATCGGAACACCATGACGCATCGGGTCTTTTCGTGGTGGCTGCTGATCGGTTTGTGGGTTGGCGCTGCCGCCCACGCACAGAGCATCGTGATCGTCACCGTGTTGTCCCACGGCCAGGGCTTGACCGAGGCGGCGGCCATCAAGGACGCCGTGATCGAAGCGGTGGGCCGTGTGTCTGGCGAGCGCATCCAGGCGCAGACGGTGACCCAGACAAAGTCGGTCGAGTCGACGTCGGGGGCGTCGGAGCACTCGGCCAGCCACCAGCAGCGCATCGACAGCCTGATCCGTGGCGTGGTGAAGTCTTCGCGCACGCTGAACGTCGCACGCGACCCGGTGGCGGGCCTCTTCAAGGCCGAGGTGGAGGTCGGGGTGGCAAGCTTTCGCCAGTCGGAGCAACTTCAGCGCGTGAAGCTCACCGTCGTGATGGGCTCACAAGGCTTGCCGCGCGCCTTAAGCAACGACCGGGGCGCCTTCACCCAGGCTTTGCTCAATGGCGCGTCGGACCAGCTGGTGGGCTCGCGCAAGTTCGCCGTGCTCGACCGCCAGCAACAGGGCGCAGCCCAAAGTGAATTCAACCGCATCACCTCGGGTGGCGCGCCGGTCGAGAACTATGTGCGGATGCAGTCGGCAGCCATCGCCGACTTCCTGATCGTGGTCGACGTGAGCGACTTCGCGCCCGGCAAGTCGGTGCTCGGGTCGGACCGCGCCAAGGCTTCGGCGCGTGCTGTCGTGTACGACTACACCTCGGGGCAGATCCGCCAGGCGGTGACAGCCACAGCCTTGCGGGTCCTGCGCGATGGGTCCACGGCGGACCTGGCCACGCAGCTGGGGGCGGACCTGGCCGAGCAGATCATCAACAACGTTTTTCCGGCCCGCGTGATCGCGTTCGAGAACGGAAACCCCGTGATCAACGCCGGTTTTGGACAGTTTGAGGCCGGTGATCCGGTCGAGCTGATGCGCCAGGGCCCGGTCTTGCGAGACCCCTACACCAAGGAAAGTCTGGGCCATGCCGAAACACTCGCTGCCCGCGGAACGATCGAGACTGTGATGCCCAGGACAGCGGTGATCCGCCTGCTTGACGGCCAGGAGCTGCTCGCCCTCAAGGGCGTTGCCTACGTCGTGCGCCGCAGCGTTGCGCCACCTGCACCCCTCACCCCCGACACCCCTTCCATTTCTGTTCGCAAAGGAAACAAACATGATGACTGGTAAAACCCGATTCCGGCAGGGACTCTCAGCGCTGGCGCTGATGGCTTGCACCACACAGGCATTCGCACAGGCCGGCCCGGAGAAACAGGAGTGGATCGCCATGGACCGCCCCGGCGACGGCGTGGCCGAGGTGGTGCTGCCCGACGGCACAACACCCATGGCCTGTCGCCTTGAGATCAGTGTGAAGGGCGGGGCCGGTTGCACCAAGGTGATGTGCAAGGGCGAGCAGGTGATCATGACGGGCAGCCCGCAGAGCATTCTGGCGGCCAAAAAGATTGCCCTGAGCCAGGCCAAGGCGTATTACACGCACTTCCTGCAGGAAGAGATCAACAGCAAGCGGGTCACAGACACGATCGAGGCGGCGATTGCGAACGAAGGTGGCCCCGCCCCGGGAACGCAGGCCTCCAACGGTTACACCAGTTCGGCCACCATCCGTGAGCAAGCCACGGCGCTCATCAAGGGGTTCTCGGTGATCGAGGACGGATTTTACAAGCTGGGCAACGGGTCGGTGGCCTACGCCATCGGCGGTGTCTCGTGCCTCACCCAGCGAGGCGCCGACAACCTCAGCGCGGGCAACCGCCGCGACAACGCCACCCCCGCTGCTGGCTTTCAAAGCGGCACCGCAGCGGACGCTGCCGTGACACCGACCCGCCGGCGCGCCGGTGCCGACCAGATGTGAACGGCACGCGGGCGCACCCATGATCGTCAATTTCGCCCGTGTGCTGCGAGTGATGGGCTTGGCTGTGCAGGGGCTGGCTCTGCTGGGCACGGGCTCCGTTCTGGCGCAGGCGTCCGACCGGCTGTGCGCCGAGCTCGACAACGTGCGCCCGGGCGAATTCCTCCACGGACAGACCGATCTTCACCTGACCACGTCCACATTGCGCCCCTTGCAGGAGCCCGCTTCGGTGGGCCGCTCCATCGTGAAAGGTGCGATGGCGCGGCGGCTTTCCCACGAGCTTGAGAGTGGCCCCGTGGGGTGGTCGGGCGCCCTGCTCGTTGGACCCGTGCTGTGCGGCCCCTTCCACGCCTACCAGGTCCAGGTCAACCCATTGACGGTGCGGCTGTCGCCGCCCTGATCTTCCATAACGCTCTCCAGCAGCAGAAAGACACCCCTCTCCATGAGACTCATCATCGGTATCGTCATCGGCGTTCTCATCGTTTTCAACTGGTCAACGATCCGGGCCTTGTTCGACGCCTCGTTGGCCAGCCAGTCGGGCGGCCAGGTCGAAGCCACACAGCCCGCAGCAGCAAGCCCGTCGGTAGCCCCTGCAGCAACCCCACCCGCCCAGCCGTTGCCACCAGCGCAACCCGCCAGCTTGTCGGACATGGTGGAGCAGCAACTCAAAAACGCCGCCGAGCGCAAGTGAGGCTCGACCGCAATCGCGCGGAGTCACCACCCCTTTGAGCATGAAGCCCCATGAACACTTTTGAGACGCTGCACGACCTGAGCATCGAACTTCTGACGGCGCGCCCTGGCAGCGCGCTCGGGCGCCTGACCGTTCACCACGGTCACGGAACCGAAGAGGCCGAGGCGATCGTCAGAGCAGCGGTCCTGACGCGGGAGATGCCCTCGGAATCACCAACCACCCGGTGGTGCATACTGCGTGTCTTCATGCGCAACCTGGTCAACCGCAGCCAGGCGCCGGGCATTGAGGCTGGAGGCCTTGATCCGCGCCGCGGTTGCCCCTGCACCAACGGCTGGGCTGCAGACATCCGCCCCCTTGGGGGCACATCAGACTGCAACACGTTTTATTGAGGATGGCAACATGATGATGGCGGAAACGTTGCCCGTGTGGCTGCAGGACTGGGCACCTGGACGACCGATCCACGCGAGTGACTTTTTTGCCGCCCGGGTGGTGTTTTATCCGGGCAGCGGTACCGACGGACAGCCGGTGAAGTACTTCGTTGCGAAACATGTCGCTCACAGCTTCGTCTTTGCTGACTATGGCATCACAAAAAATGAAGTTTTGCGAGAGTTGGAACCCACAGGACACCCTTTTGAAGGGTACGAGAGCGTCGGATACACCGAAGTTCAGGAGCAAGACCTGACACCATCCGGGTGGATTCCCCACATCCATCCGAGAAACGCACCGCGCCAATCGATCACACCCGGACAAGCGTACGCGTTCATCGCGGTCCTGGAACGCCAACCGGGCTGGGGCGGTGACCACGGGCCCAAGCGATTGGCCATCCTGTTCATCTGTGCAGACGGGGTGGCGGCCTACGACGCGCTGTTTTGCCAGCAAGAGGCACGGGCTCCGTTCGCTGTCGTGTTGCAAGACCACGGCTTTGGCGGCAACTGGACGAGGTTCGGTCGGGGCGGCGGCCTCGAGAAGGTCGCGTCCACCGCGGGACGCTTCCCGGAACTTCTGCTGGTCGCGACCAACACAGAGGCCTGGGCCAGCTATTCGGTCGTCGAGGGGACGCAAACAAAGGGCGGTGGCATGCACAACCACAGGCGACAGCTCTGGCGCCGCAATCCTCAATCGGGCGACAACCCCATCGATACAGTGCAGATTTGAGCTGGCCCGAGCTGACCCCTCCAGCAACGCTTGGCCGCCCACCCCGCAAACAGTTCCGGATTGGCCCACATCAACGGTGGGCCTTGTCCGATCCCCGTCACGCGTGTGAGGGCTGGTCCCGGCCTTCGATGGCCATGCGCGCAATGAATCCTGAGCGGGTTTCGCCGGTGCTCTTGGCCCGTGCATCAAGGCGGTGCAGCACGCGGCGCGGAAGGCTTATGTTCACGCGCTCCAGCGTGTCGTCCAGCATGGCGGGGTCAACTTTTACCAGCGCCCATGTCCAGCCTTCAAACTCGGGATGTGCTGCGCGCAGTTCTTCAACACTCGATGGCGACGGAATTGCTTGCCCATCATCAAGGGCGGCCTCAATCCAGCCAGTGATGGCGTCCTCAGCCTGAACCATGGCTTCATCCAGGGTGTCAGCTGCTGAAAAGCAGCCCGGCAGGTCGGGCACCACCACGCCCCAGGCAGTGGTGGCGGTTCCGGGTTCAATGACGATGGGATAGCGCATGGTGTGTACCTCTCAAATTCCGGCTTGCCGCCGGATGGCCTTGACCAACCCAAGCCCCAGGTCCTTCTTGGGGTGCGGAACCACCACGATGCCGGGTCGACTGGGGTGCTTGTAGATGTGGTGCGAGCCATTCACGCGGTCCAGCCGCCACCCCACACGCTGCATTTCGCGTATCAATTCGGCACTCGTCATCGGTGTGTACTATACACACTGATGGGTGCATCAGCAACTCTCCCGTGAATGGTGGTGGGTTTTGATGTCGCCGCCTTTTAAGGCTTTTCGTGGCTGGCGCGGGGGATCAAGTTCTCGGGAAGGGCAGGCGCTGGGCGCCCGATGAAGTCTTATAGCGCCAACAGGTTTGTCGGCTTCAAGGCGTTCAGCCACGAGAAGTCCATCGGCCGCGATGCTCAAGTCGTGGTGTTGAAACCATCGCAGACTGTTCCATGCCCGACGCCGACGTGCCGCTTCGGACCCTGGTGGTCGCGCTCGATGCGCCAGCTTTGGTGCGCGATGCTGAGTCGCTGGTTGATGGGAATTTCATGCGGCATGGCGGGCAGACGGTATTTGATCGGCTCGGCGTCGGTTGCCGGCCACCCGATGAGCGTGCATGGCTCGGGGCGCAAGCACGCTTTGCCGACATTGCCGCTGGCGTGGCGCAACCGCATGGCCGCGAATCGCTCTCGCAGCAGGTTTTCGTGCCTTTGTCTCCACCGCGCGCCGGTCGATCCTGCGAGATCAGGGCAGCTGAGCCGCCGCTCGGGAAGACTCGCCAAACCGCCTTGCACAACCGATTCGGCGCAGCCTGGCCGTTGAACTGCGCACAAGCTGGATCCAGCGCACAAGAACCTGTCTGGCCGCGCGCAACACGACATGTTTCGTCGCGTGATCTCGGTAGCATTTGTCTCTGCTGTGCGACCCTCAAATGGGTTGCAGCGTGACTTACAGCCTACCTGAAAAACCACCGTCCACACAGGGCTTCAACCATGCACCAACTGCAGCGCCAAGGCCTCCACCTTGAGACCACGCCTGGCCCGTTCTTCTCCCATTATTTCGGCGAACAGGTGCTGCAAAAGCTTGAGCGGCCAGCGGTGGGATTCAGCCAGTGGCCCGCAGCCACACGCAGTGCGCTGCACGCCTTGTGTCTGCACTTCGCGGCTGAAATGCCGGAAGCAGACCATGTGATCCGCGCCGATGTCGACACACCAGGGCATGTACCGCAGGGCATGGCGGACGGCCTTCTCATGTACTTTGGCTGGCAGGGTGGCGCAATGCGCGGTCAGTACACGGGTGTGGGCCGGCGGCACAGCGGAAGTAGTGTTGTCTTGGTGCTGTATGTTGCAGGCAGCTCCACAGAAGAAGGCCGCGAGCGTCTGGTTGCAGCGGAAGATCCGGCCGGATGGCTGGAGGGGCGCGTGATCACTGCTGTGGACGACGTCAACAGCTTCGCACGCGAGGCCGCGCCAGTCCTGCAGGCACAACGCCGCCTGTTGAAAGCAGCAAAGACGGCGAATACCTCCGGCTTTTGTCCCGCTTTCTGTCAGAAACACTGGAGCCAGGCAGCACGCCGTCCCGAGCCCGAAGCAGCGCAGGCCATCTTCAGCTATTGGACAGCCCGAAAAAAACAGATATCCCCTGTGCAGGCCGAACGTGAGCGTGATCTCTTCGCCGTCAACAACGGGTACCGGCGCAACCTTGCGGTGCAGTATGTGCGCGACCACCTGCCGGTCGATGAGGCTTACAGCCTGGCGATCAGTGAACATGCCTGAGGATCCGCGCAGATTTTTCGGCGTGAAGTCGGTGCCTGTGCACACCTACAAGTTCGGTCACCACCGCGTGAAACTTTCCCCGTCGCTGGCGTACTGGGACGACGCTTTGTCGTGTGCCTTTTTGCGCGCCGACCCCGACCATTTTGATAACGCGATCGCCTGGAGCGCGTCCATGCGCAATGCTCCGTCCTGGAGGTACGTTTTTGCTAAAGACCTCGGCATGGCAGCCAGGGCTGCGGTTCATCACGGAGAGACCGTTGGCCTGCAACCCGACCCGGACGAGCGAAGGTGTGCCCTTTTCAGTCCGGTCACACGACCACAAAACGTTCATGCAAGGCAACAGGCCACGCGCATCGCGCAGGACTTTGCAGCACTGAGCGATCACCACACCTGGGTCCACAACATCCGCGTGACACAGTTTGCCTACCTGTCCAATCCTGAGGCGAATGCAGAGATCATTAAAGGGTTTGTCGATGCCATCCGTAGTGTCGAGCAATCCCACGCCACCATACGCTGGCTGGTCGACGTACAACGGCATGCCCTGCCATGTTTTGAGCGGATCCTGCTCGGCGAAGGCGCCGACGCCGTCGAAGCCGAAACCGACACAGAGGCCATTGGTGAACTCATCGCTGCCGTGCGGCTCGGCTCAACGCAGCAAGTACAGGTTCAGTTGGACCGGGGGCGTTCGATCGACCAGATGGCCGGCTACAACCTGAACGCGCTCATGCTGGCCGCGATTCGTGGGCATGCCGAGATCGTGGCGCAGTTGCTGGACCATGGGTCGGACACGGCACGCACCAATTCAATCGGGAAGGCCGTGTTCACCATGGCGGTGCAAGAGGGACGGCTGGAGCTCTTGCCACCCCTGCTCGCTGCCGGCGCTGATCTGCATGCCTGCACGCTGCGTGGCGAAGATGCCCTGATGTTTGCAGCCCATGCGGGGCAAACAGAGATCATTCGGTTTCTTTTGAAGCATGGAGCCGACCCAGGGCGCAGGAACAGAATCGGTCAGAGCGCGTCTGATTTCGCCCGCCAAGGGGGGCACCACACCCTGGCGGTCTGGCTGAGTAACTGAAGATGGTGCCCCAAACCAGTGATGCGAAGCCCGCAGATCGAATGAACCACATGACAACAGGCAATTCTTGGGAGCAGGCGCGGTCGATGGCCAGGTCTGGTCGGTTGAGGCTGCATTGGGACCAGCTTTTGGACTCCCCTCCCCAGCCGCTGCCCTGCGGCATCGAACTGGCGGACAAGGTCGAGGGCATGCTGCTCGGGCTTGCCATTGGTGACGCGCTGGGCAACACATCCGAGTCTCTGTCACCCGCTCAACGCAAGCTGAGTGTTCCTGGGGGATGGGTTTCAGGTTACCTCCAGAATCGCCATGCCGACAACTGCAATGTGGGTTTGGCGTCCGACGATACGCAAATGGCCTTTTGGACGCTGGAGCAGATGCTCGTTGACGGAGGACTCGACCCCTCGCGCTTGGGTGAGATCTTTTGCAGCCGGCAGATCTACGGCATGGGGCGCACGGTTGGGCAGTTTCGCAGCAACCGGACATCCGGTCGTCCATGGTCCGAGTGCGGCGTGGCGTCCGCAGGAAACGGTGCCCTCATGCGCATTGCTCCCGTCCTTCTTCCCCATCTGCGCTCGCCCAGTCAAAACTTGTGGGCCGACACCTTGCTCGCTGCGCACTTGACCCACGATGATCTGCTTTCAAACGCCAGTTGTGTGGCCTTGGTTCAGATGCTGTGGCGCTTGCTGGGCATGCAGGCGCTGCCCTCCAGGCACTGGTGGATCGACACCTGGCTGGCCACCAGCGAACCCCTCACGGCCGGGCGCGCAGATGGCACGTTCACACCTCGCGCCCAACACCCGCCGATGTTCATCGGAACGATGGCAGACATGGTGGACCAATACGTTGGGCCTGCCCTGGATCGAGACATGGACGTGGCAGAGGCTTGTGGCATCTGGCACTCGGGCGCCTACCTGCTGGAGACCGTGCCGTCGGTTTTGTATGTGCTGTCGCGACATGGCCACGATCCCAAAGAGGCCATCCTGCAAGCTGTCAACAACACGCGAGACAACGACACCTGTGCCGCCATAGTCGGTGCTGCGGTTGGCGCCCTGCATGGCGCGTCGGCCCTGCCCTCGCGGTGGATTGATGGGTTGCTGGGCCGCACCACCGCCAATGACGATGGCCAGGTGTTCCGCTTGCTGGCTCGGGCTGGTGACAGCTATGGCTATGGCGCGTCACCCCGGGTGCGGCAGCGGGCTGGCGCATCGACAAATATGGAGAACTGATGGACTGGTTTGAACGCATCACAGGTTTCGCCGAGGGCAACTACGCCAGCACGCAGGCAAATTTGTCTGTGGACGGGCAGTTTCTGGTGTCCAAGGTCAACGGCAGCCGGCACCGCATCGGGCAATTGGAGCTCATGACGCTGCAGGCGCTGCGCGCGCGTCGGGTCTGGCCTCAGCATGAGCAGCACCGCACATCGGTCCGGTGCCTGGCCGGAGACGCTCGCGCGTTGCATGCACGGCCGGAGTTTGCCGGGGCAAGCTTTCAAGTCGCGTCACAGTTCAACCTTCTGGAGATGGTGGGACCCGGCATCACCCCGGAGCACGGCGTCACTCGCTACGTTGACGACAACACCCAAGGCCCAGCTTGCGCGATCGCTGCCGGCGCGGGCACGATTTACCGCAACTACTTTGTACCGGTGGACGGTGCTCCGGGCCAGACCGAGCACCGCCAGATCAACACACTGGCGCCTCTTGGCATGGCGCTCGCCGACCGCCTGAGTCGGCCAGTGGAGTCATTGTGGACCATGCGCAATGGCTATGCACTCTGCGCAGCAGACGGCCTCGCAGCGATCGGCCGTCACTTGCAGCAGGCCGATGAACAAGAACTGGATGACCTGCGCGGGCAGCTCGCAGTCGGCGTGCACCGACATGTGGCCGTGACCGATGTGCACCGCGCTGAACCACCCACGGTGACGCAGGTCTACTGCTCTGCGCTCCCGATCGCTTACAGCGGCATCGCGCCAGCGGCGTGGGAACCATTCGCCCGGCTGGTGCTGGAGGCGGCTTACGAGGCCACGTTGCTCGCAGCGGCAGAGCAGCCCGACCCAAGAATTCAACCGACAGTTCTGCTGACACGGCTGGGCGGAGGCGCTTTTGGCAATCCTGACAACTGGATCGACAACGCGATCAGCAGGGGGCTGGCCGCGACTGAATCTTTGAGGTTGGACGTGAAACTGGTCAGCTACGGCACGATCCATCCGGGCATGCGTGCCATCGAAGCAGCCTGGAACAGTCGCTATCGGTAGAACAGCAAGCGTTGGGCATGCTCAAGCGCATTGGGCGTCACGGTATCGCCGAGAGGGAGAAGCACCGCAGGTTCATTCATACCGAACGCACTGGGCTGCAAAGGGAGCAACGAGGGTGCTCACTTTTTCCACAAAAATGGGCGCGGGATATCCAGAGAATTCTTCGAGGGTCAAGCTGAAATGGCGAATCAGGACTTCGTAATAAATGTTCCACTTGCGTGCACTTCTTGATTTGCCTTCTATCTTGGCCGACGATTCGTGGCTGTGCATGGCAACTTGGTAACCGATGACCGATGCCCATTGCCGGATCGTGCTGAAGCCGTTGAGCTGCCAATCTGCAAGTTCCTGGGCCCATTGTCTGGCTGTGACATCGCCCAGCGCGCGGCAAGCGAACAGGTGCTCCATGACATCCGACTGAACCTCGTCGATGAACACCAGCCGATGCAGATCGTCGACATGCACACGAAACCAGCCCACGGTTTCCTGGGTCACGGGATGCCCCGAGTCTTCGGCGAGATCGCGCAGGCTCTCTCTCAAGGCAGTGGTGTCGTCGTTCGGGGTGTCGCCAGACCACACAAGCCTTGGACTGCACACCTGGAACACGATTTGCGGGCCGGAGAAAACGGTCTGCACTTCCGACCACAGGCTGAAGGCCAGGCTGTACTTGCTGGTGCCGGTGCACATCAAGACCAGACCATCACGCTGCGCAACACCCTGGCGAAATGCCATCAGAAGATCGCGCTTGTACCGCGCCGCAATGGAAGGCCAGCGAAGCTGGAACGCGCGCCAGGTGATGTGGGATTCATTCGACGCCCGGAGCTCATGTTCAATGCGCTGCAGGGTGTCCGCCAGCTCCGACACGTACAGCGGCTCGGTGTGTTTGAAGAGCGCCTGCAACTGCAGCTTGCGCTTGAGGCCCGCCCGGTGTTCGCCGCCCGCATGGGATCGGTTTCGGGATTCGCGGGCACCCAGTTCCATGGCCACCGAAAGTGCGTGGCGTTCGATCGAGGCAATCTGCGCGTCGTCAAGCCGCATCCAGAAAGCGGTGACCACCTGTTTGAGCCATGCCTGCGGGTTCTCATAGGGGTCTGCAGACACCGGGGGCACCCCCTTGGTGCCTGGCAGCACCTGCTGTCGCTCAATGAAGCATCCAATCATGGAATCCGACAAACGAGCGACCTGGATCACGGTGGAGCTGACGCCGTAGCCGAAGTAAGCGGGGCGGTCTTTCAAACCCGCGCAGGCGCTGCTTTCACCCTCTTGGGCCACGCGACGATAGACCGCAGAGGCCTCGTCTATCGAAAGCAGGTGTTTGCGGGTTCGAGCCTGCACCTTGGACAGCGCCTGGCGCAGCTGGCTCATGTCCGGGTTGATCAACACCTGCCGACCATCCCCCAGAAGCTTCAGGGAATCGGCGTCGAGCTGGCGTCCACCTTGAGAGAGGGCCTTGGAATGAGGGAGCGTCATGGGAGTGAACCAAAAGCCTGTTCAGGTGTTGTTCGAAAACCCCATCACACCCTTGGACGCCCCTTTCTTCAACCCGACGGCGGCTTCAAGACTGAGCGCCAATGCCGCGGCCGACCCCACAGGCTGCAGCTTGGAGCGCCGGCGCAGTTGTTCGAAGTCGCCGGGGGTGAGGCAGCGCATGCGCCCCACCCTCGCCTGCAACGGCGCTTCGATCTCGCCGATACCGAGTTTTTCGCAGGTCTTGAGAAACATCGCCCAGGCCGCTGCCGGCTTCATGAAGTCCACCTTGATGGCCATGTCGAAACGCCGCAGGGAAGCTTCGTCCAGGTGTTCGAACAAGTTGGTTGAAGCGATGAAGATGCCCTCAAAGCTCTCCATCTGGGTCAGCATTTCATTGACCTGCGTGACCTCCCACTGGTGAAAGGCCTTCTGGCGCTCCTGCAGGAAGGAGTCCACCTCGTCCAGTTGCAACAGGGCGCCGTGCTGGCGCGCCGCGCTGAACGCTTGCGCAATGTTGCGCTCGGTCTCACCCGGAAACGGACTGATCAAGGTCGAGGCTTTGATCACCGTGTGCTCCAGGCCCAGCGTGTGCGCCAGCCAGTGGCCAATCGCCGTCTTGCCGGTCCCCGGGGGCCCGTACAGACACAAGCGACCGCTGCCACCGTCTTGCAAACCGCAGCGCAGACCCTCCAGGTCGGCATCGGCGTTGATCCACTGCGGCTGGAAATCGTCTGGTCCAAAACCGCCCTGCGACTGCAAACTCAGCGGGGCCTTGCCTTGCATCTTGAGCCGGCTGTTGATCAGGTGGATGGCCACGGACTCACGCTCGAGCTGCGTTTGGTGGACGGCGAATGTTTTGACCACATGGGCGGTGGATTCAATCAGCGCTGGTGAGATGTCCCGGCTTTTGGAGATCTTCAGACGCGCAGCGGGACCGATCACATCCGAAAACGCACGCTCCAGCATCGCGAGGCGGTGCTCTTCGCTGGGTGCCGGCATCTCCAGGCAGACGCTGAAGCGGCGCAGGTAAGCCTCGTCGTAGCCCGCAATGGAATTCGTGACCCACACGGTGGGAATCACGTTGCGCTCCAGCATGCGGTTGATCCAGGACTTGCGAGGCACCTTGGCTTCGTCCTCTTCACCCGTGGCCCCCGGTCCCTGTTGCAGCACCTCTGCACATTCATCAAACAACAGCAGCGTGGGCTGGTTGCAGAAAAAATCCTGGGCAATGAGGAAACTGCGAACGCGACGCAGGGGCGTCACTGGGTGGCCTGCGAGGTTGTGCGGACTGATCTCCATCAACTGAACATTCAACCCGGCCGCCAGCATGCGAACGAATTCGGTCTTGCCGGTGCCGGGTTTCCCATGCAGCAGGATGTTGATGCCGGGGGTCCGGTCTTCCATCGCCCTTGAGAGCAGCGCACTGCAAATTTGCCTGTCTGTGGCGATGTGTCGAAAATCATCGGGCGTGAGGGTCGCACCCATCACGGGTTGCACAAAACCCTCCACGAGCCGGCGGATGTCGTCATGGCGGATCAACATTTGGGCGGCAAACGAACTGGTCAGCAAATCCATGAGATGGCGCAACGAGAAACGCCCCGTCATGTCGATCGACAGCAAGCCGGTTGTGTAGAGCTTGGACTCCCGGCTGAGCGCCCGCACCACCTCCCCGCTCTTGACCCGCAGCATGGGCGCCAACACCCGCGGTGCTGCGTAGCCGTAAAGACCCTCGCCGAGCACACCGACAACCGCATCCATGGCCGGCTCGACGTGGACCAGGATGGCCAACCCAAGGATGTCGCGTTCGACGCTGGTCAAACCAACCAGCGCGCACACGCTGTCGAGGTTGTGGTTCAGCGAAGCCGGAAACTGCGGCTCCACCCCATGTTCGCTTTCCCACATGTCCAGCACCTCTTCCAGGGCCTGGTGGACTTCTCCCAATGTGTGGACGCGCACAAATGCCTCCAGGTTGGTCAGACCCAGAAACCTCGTCAGATTCACCAGGTTGAACCCGAAGAGCCCATTGAGTTGCCCCAGCGCCGGCGTCAACACCAGTACCCGAAGGCAGACAGTGCGCAGCCAGCGGATGTACCCGGGATCGTGGGAAACGGGTTCCTGCGTGCTGTCTTCATAAACAACGTCATCGACCTGCAGCGTCAATGACGGGGCGTCATCGCCCAGCAGTTCGGCCTCTTCAACTGCAGCCTTGCGAAGTGCTCGCTCCAGCTGGGGCGCACCCAGCTTGTGAGCGTATTCCTCAATGGATATACCCGACTGAGAAACGGGCTTGGCCTCGTCCAGCCGATCTTCTGAATACATGCCGATTCCTGTGATGTCTGACGTGAAACATGCGCCGGCAGGCGACCTTGGGGCCTTGGGGCCTTGGGGCCTGCAGAGGTGCGGCTGGCGGATGCGGTGTGTTGCAGGCCTCTCAGCCTGCGACGGCTTGCCGGTACATGGCCGCCGACTTCGACAAGTCGTCTGCCATGCGCGTGACCAGAAAGCCGGGTTGCACGACCCGAACATGGAAGGCCATGCTGAGCAGCCAATGGACCAGCTCTTCCGTGATGGGCATCTCCACCTTCATGGTGAAACTGCCGTCGGCGTGTTCTTCAATCACCGGATCGGGCGCCAGGGGCGTCTCCTTGAGCCACTGCGAGCCGGCATTGATGCGCAGTTCAATGTGTTCCAGCTTGCCGTAGATGTCTTTGGGAAACACCGGGTGTCCGATGCCCTGCTTCAGAAACTCGCCCAGGCTCCAGTTCGCGGGTGCCTGCGCCGTTTCAAACGACGAAGTGGCCTGGAGGATGCGCGCCATCAAGATCCGGTCGACCCGGTTGGTACCGGTGCGGCGGGCAATCAGGTAGGTGCGCACGCCCTGCTGAACCAGAGCCAGCGGGCTGACCTCACATTCCTCCTCTTCGCGGGAGGGCGAGTGCACGATCCTCAGCCGCAGGCAGTGCTCCATGAGCACCGCCTTGTGCACGGTTTGTTTGATCTCTTCGTCCACCGCGGGTGGACAGAACGGCAAGACCGCGGGGAGCACGGCAATTTTTCCGAGCCACTTGCGCCCGAGATCCTCGGACACCCGAACACCCAGCCCGGCTTCACGCGCCATGTCGACCACAGCGTCTTGTGCGGCATCAAAAAAGGGAGACAGCGCACGGTGTGCTTCGTGCGTCAGCAGGTCTGTGCCGAATTTGCTCAACAGACCAAACGCCATCAATTGCTCTTGGCTCAGGGGTTTCAGGAGCAGCGGAGCGGTCTCCTTCATTCGAAACCGGTGCTCCCTGCTGGTCTTGTCCCAATCCAGGCAGTTGGGGTAAGTCTCTTCAATTTTCTTCAAATTGTTGCTGATCTTCCGGCGCTTGCTTTCTGCGGAGTGGGACGCTCCCCAGTTGTCGTGGAGCATCTCGGCCATCTTGTTCATGCTGATGAACCTGGCCGGCTCCCGTGGAATTTTCTTCAACAGCTCGATTTGAAATTTGCTCAGCGGCATACGAGTTTTTCCTGGGGTCGGTTCTGTTTCGGCACTAGACCAATCGGTACAGGTGCAGGGTTTGTGCGAGCTCCTCGCGAATCAGCTCGCGCAGCCCCGGCGGATGGATCACCTCGACGTCGGTCCCCATGCACTGGATCCAGTGCACGAGCTCCTGCGTGAGCGGCATGAACACATCCAGAAAAATCTCTCCATCCCTGGACGAGATGGTTTGCCCCAGACCCAGCGGCGTCTCCAACAAAGCGGCGACCAATCGCTTGCTGACACCGAGTCGAACCAGTGGCATCTCTTGCATCTCCAGTTGGGTCATACCTTCTCCTGCAGTTCGAGCGTGCGCCAACGTCGGCCCGAATGTGACGTTCATGAAGCGGCGCTTGCCTGCGCCGCGATGCTCAAAGGATGCCGGATGAAGACGACAATTTTTGTCTCAAGGGGGCTGCAGCGGTCCGACTCGAATCCGCTGCCGGTCATCCATTGCGACTGCAGAAATCTTGACAGGAGATGCGACAGGCTGTGTCGCTTTGCAGCGGCCATGAAGTGACGCATTACCCGATTTCCGGCCCCTTCAAGACCAGGGCCACGCTCACTCCGGGGTGTCGGCTTCAGCCTCGCCTTGCGCTGGGGACATGGCGAGGCGGCGCAGGGTGGTAGCACAGCGGGCTTCGGGGGTCAGCCGCTCGGCGACGCGCTTGAGTTCCTTCTTCACCTGGGCAGGCGACAGGCCAGCGCTGGCAGCAAACGGTTCCCAGTGCCGGGCGTGCAACACGGCAAAGCGGTACTGGTTGCCGATCTTCATCGCCATCTTGTGCCACTCGGGCAAGTAGCTGAAGGCGATGCGGCCGCCGGTCTGCATGAGCGTGTCAATGGGGTTGCCGAACAGCCAGACGCCAAGCTGTCGGGCCATGTCATACACCCCTGCCCGGGGTAGGCAGGCCACCCACCTGCAGTTCGCCGCCCAGGGCGTGCAGCACGCGCAGGATGTTCTCCAGCCGCAAGGTGGGCTTGCCGGCTTCGAGGTCCACGATGAAGCGAACACCGACGCCGGCGGCCAGGGCGAGTTGGGGCTGGGTCAGATTCAACTTGCGGGCGCTGCGCCAGGCAGGCGACCACATCGGCCTCGGTTTCAAGGCAATGCTTGGCGGTCCAGTCGGCTCAGCGCGCCACGCGGACTGGCATCAGCACAGGCGCTGACCTCTTGCCAACGGTGCTGCGCCTCATCGGCCGCCTGGTCATCTCCGAGGGTCAGCGCGGGCACGCGGCGCTCGGCCCGGATGCCTGCGGAACCCCGCGTTCTGGTGGGCACGCAGTTGGTGGCCAGGGAAGTGGCCATCGCGCGGCGGGTCGTCGCGTGTTCATCACCACCCCCCGTGCCGGCGACAGGTTCTGGCACCAGACCCTGGCCAAATCCACAGACCGCGTGGTCGCACCCTGTGTTGCGACACCCCCAACCACAGACAGGAGATCACCCGGCCAACCCGCATCGTGACTGCGTCGAGCTTCGGAACAGCTCGGGCCCCACATGGGGCACCCGAGTACCGGCTGAGGCCGCCTCTGGCCACGATTTTCAGCTTCGCACACCGATGGTTCACCCGATCCATCTGACACGGAATCTCTCATGAACGAACACCTCTCGCATTCCACTGCCGTGACGCTCACCCCGCGCCGTGCCGGCCTGCGCGCCACAGGCGACAACACGGTTGAGGTTCTGCTCAGAGTGCAGGCACCCGATGCGCCGCCGGGCCAGACCGGCGAGCGTCCGCCCCAAGCCGTTGCCCTGGTGATCGACCGCTCCGGCTCGATGCAGGGCCGCCCGATCGCCGAGGCCCGGCGTTGCGCCGACTACGTGATCTCCACACTGCGGCCCCGTGACACGGTGTCGCTCGTCCAGTTCGACAAGCGCGTACAGCGCCTGTGGCCGGCTATCCCGCTGCGCGACGCGTCGGCCGTGCGCGGGGTCATCGCCGGCATACACGCAGGCGGCAACACCAACCTGTTCGGCGGCTGGCGCGAAGGCGTCGACACGCTCGCCGACGCGCCGGGCACCGGGCTCAAGCGTGTGATCCTGCTCTCGGATGGCCAGGCCAACGAGGGGGAGACCGACATGCCCACCATCGCATCGCAGTGTGCCGTCTGGGCGTTCCGGGGCATCACGACGAGCACCTACGGCCTGGGCGACGTCTTCAACGAGGACCTGATGGTTGCCATGGCCCGCGCGGGCGGCGGCAACCACTACTACGGCGACACAGCCGACGACCTGATGGAGCCTTTCCAGCAGGAACTGGAACTGCTCGGCAATCTGTGCCTGCGGGACTTGCGCGTCACGGCCACGGCACCGGATGGGGTCGGGGTCCAGATAGTGAACGACCTGCCCCGGGCTGAGGGCGCGTGGCGCCTGCCCGACCTGGCCTGGGGTGCCGAGGCCTGGGCGGTGCTGCGGCTGACCGTCCCGGACACGACGCTGCCCGCGGTTGGCGACCTGCTCCCGCTGCTGCGCATCTCGGTGCAAGGCCTCAGCCTGGATGGCGAGGCCGTGCAACGCGAGTTCGCGGCACTGGCGCTGCCGGTGCTGAACCAGGCCGCATTCGACCTGCTTGCCGACGACGAACTCGTCACGCGGAGGTCGGTGGAACTAGCTGCCGCTGGCGCGCTGACCCAGATGCACGCGGCCGCCGCAGAGGGCGACTGGGTCGCTGTCGACCGCCTGCTTGAGACGGCCAGCGGCCAGTTCGCTGGTCACGCATGGGTGGGCGCCATGCTGGACGCCATGAAGACCATTGCCGACAGCCGTTTGCGTGAGCGGATGATGAAGGAATCCATGTACTCGTCGAGCAAGCTGCGCAGCCGGCTTGCTGCCAAGGAAGAGCCGATCGCTTTCTCGGCCGGCGACGATGCAGCCCAGCAGCCCAGCTACCTCCGGCGCAAGCCGGCGCAGGGCAAGACGGGCGAATAGGCAGGGTTTCGGCGAGGCTTGATCGTCTGGCCAGTTCAAGCGCCACGTCGCAGACCCACCGTCGAAGTTGCAATGGCAGTCCAGGGCAGAGGCTCAAGTCAGCGAAAGGACGGCGCGCTTGTGGACGAACCGAGACACAGATGGGCGACCTGGGGTGGCTTGCGACATGAACGGTCGCAGCAGGCCCGGACAATCCAAACATCCTGTTATCGGATAAGGACACATCGATGAAGCTGACGACTGGCGTGCGCATGCTGCGCCTGCTGAACACCAGGCCCGAAAACGCGCTGACCACGGCAGAGATCTCGCTTCGCTGGGGCAACATGAGCGGCACGGCCGTGACGCTGCGGAGCATCCAGCGCTACATGAGCGACTTGTCTCAGGACAGCAGCGACGGGCCTGCGCTGGTGGCGGTGGTCCAGCGGGGGACGGACCGGTCCTACTACTTGAAGGCCTCGCAAGTAGCCAACTGGTTCATGACCGAGGAGGCTGCGCTGGACCTGCAGCTGAGCCGGGACGTCTACGGGCGGGCATTCGGGTCCGAGGACAAATCCAACGGCGACAAGCTGGCCGACATGGCCGAGCTCGTCGTCGCCGCATCGCCCGAGACAAAACGGATCCGCGATCGCCTGCGCATCGCCCCCGACGGCATCGGCCGGCTGCCCGCGTGCATCGAGCCCGGTGTGCTTCGAGCCTGTATCGACGCCATTGGGAAGAACCGCCAGCTCGGCTTCAACTACCGCGGTGCTTCCGGCGAGACTTCGATCAAGCTCGTCAGTCCGCTCGGGCTGGTGGCCAAGGATGGTGCGATCTATCTGGTTGCCATCAAGGAACTCAGCGACGCGCCGCGACACTACGCGCTGCAACGCATGCTCAATGCCGACTTGCACTTCCAGCCGGCTCAGCACAGGCCCGAGTTCGACCTCCAGCAGCACATCGTCGACTCGCACCAGTTCAGCCATGTGCTCGACGCCCAGGCGACGCCGGTTCAGCTCAAGCTGCGCGTGGCGCCCGAGGCGATCTACCACTTCAGGGAGCGGCCGCTGTCGAACGACCAAGCCATCGCCTCGCCCGCGGCGAGCGAGCCCTGGCACACCGTGACGGCCACCGTGCCGAACACGATCCTGCTGATGCCGTTCCTGCTGAGCATGGGCCCATGGATCGAAGCACTCGCGCCCGCAGACGTTCGCGCCGAAGCCACCAAACGGATCGGTGGCATGTGGACGCACTATGCCGGTGAGCAAGTGACGCGATGACAGCTTTTGTCGCCGACTGTCGGCACACTGGAGGCTTCCCTGATTTGAAGGAGAGGTCGACTGCACCCACGGGCCTGGTTCCCGTCCATGGCGCTGCGACACCTGCTTGAGCGACTCCCACGCCGAAGCATCGATCGTTTGAGATCGGTGCCGGTCTTCAGAACCACCCCCACACCGAACCTGCACGATGCCAGACCAGACCTGCTCCCACACAGACGCACATGAGTTCATACCCCTGCTGCCCTACTACGTCTACGTCCTGACCGATCCTCGCGACGAAACGGTTTTCTATGTTGGAAAGGGCAAAGGAGAGCGAGCCTTCAATCACACGACTGAAGTCAGGATGTTGATCGCGAGGGGCACCGCCCTGGAGTCTGCCAAGCACCGCAAGATCCGGGAGATTCTGGACTGTGGCGCCGAACCCAAGGCGATGGTCGTGGCGCGCTTCGACGATGAGCAGCAAGCCCATGCGGTCGAATCGGTGTTGATCAACTTCAGCTACGACTACGAGCACAGCCTGACCAATTCCGTGCGCGGACATGGCGCGGAATTCGTGAGGCGCTTTGGTGACAGCAGCGTGCTGGCCGGCATTGATATTCCGGCACGGGTGCGGACGAACGACGGGGGTTTCAGAGACAAAAAAATAGAGGCACTGCAGGCTGCCGGTGCGTACGAACTCCTGGATCGAATCCGTGATCAGCTGTCGGCTCGCGGCTTCGTCTGGCGCAACTTCGAAGCGGGGACACCTGACCGGCCATTCGATCCCGGAGCGAGCAACGGGTGCCTGGGTGTCATGGTGCACATCGAGGGAATCGACTTCATGGTCACCTTTTCCAAGGCTTGCCGGCCCGGCGTTTCAGTTGCCAACACACCCGCGACGAGAAATGCGAAGGCACGTGAAGGCCTTGTTCGAATTGAGCAGGAGTTGGGAGCGGAATTTCGCGTTGGGCCGCCGAAGAACACTCTGATCAAGGGCGAGGGTCGCTTCAGAGACTTCGAGCACACTCAGCGAGTGCGGGCAAACGGCAAGCCCGAGCTCACCAAGCCGACCTTCGACCCGGACAACCTCGAAGCGCTGTTTGAGCTGTTGGGTAAGTTCAGGAGAATTCTGGGTGCCCCTCCTTCCACGCCTGGAGCCGCTTAGGCGGTGCACCGGTGCGTGAACGGCTGGACGAACGATGAGATTCCTTCACACCGCCGACTGGCACCTCGGTCGCTACTTACACGGCACCTCGCTGCTGCATGACCAAGCCCACCTGCTCGACCAGTTCGTCGACCTGGCGCGCTCCGAATAAGTCGACGCCGTCGTCGTCGCCGGCGATGTTTATGACCGCGCCGCGCCGTGCCGCCTGCCGATGCCGCCTGCCGGTGAGAGGCGCAAGTCGCCATCGCCCGCGGGCATGCGGCGTCGGGGCATGTTCGCCAGCGGCTTAACCAGGTCTGCGTTGTCCAGCCAGCAGCAAGAGCAAAGCAGAGAAGGGAAGCGTGGCCCGGTCGCCAAACGGTTCTGCTTGCTGCGGTAACGACTGGGACAGCGGGGTTGTGTGTGGGGGCCTCAGTGGATGGATGGAAAGTGGGGCCGGGCACCGCCAACGCAGTGGCCGACTTGGCCGCCGCTGCAACATGCACCATGGCCTCGCCCGGGTTCGTCGAACGGGGCCGACGACATGGCGAACCAACCCGTCGGGCGCGCGTTTTTTCATGGGCTGCCTGTCGGTGAGGAAGTGCGGGAGGGCGTGGCCGTTGGCCAGCAGCGCATCAACCAGCAGAACCGGAAGGCCGCCGAGCACCAGCTCGACGACCTGATCGGCAGCGTCGAGCCCCGACTGGAAGACGTCCCTTGAACAAGCAGGACCCACCAGATCGCGAGCAGGCATGTTGCGTTATTACTGTAATCATTGACGTTAACAGTTATTTCGCAACAAAATGCCGCCATGAACGCTACCGCCGTCGAGACCTCATCCACCCAGGAACAGCAGGTGCTGCGGCTCGCACGCGAGCACAAGCTCTTGCGCGCGCGCGACGTGACTCAGCACGGCCTGCCAACCATCGCCCTGACGCGCTTGGTGCAAGCCGGCAAGCTCGAACGCGTGGCGCGCGGCCTCTACAGCCTGCTCGACACCGAGATGAGCGAGTACCGCTCGCTGGCAGAAGTCTCGGCGCGTGTGCCCAAGGGCGTGGTCTGCCTGCTGTCGGCCTTGCGGTTCCACGAGATCGGAACACAGGCCCCCCACGAGGTCTGGATCGCCATCCCGCCACACATGGTGAGCCCTCGGCTCGACCAGCCCGCGATCCGGGTCGTGCGGATGTCGGACGAAACCCTCGCCGAGGGCGTCGATCGCCTGAAGATCGACGGTGTCGACGTGGCGGTCTTCACCGCGGCCCGGACCATCGTCGACTGTTTCCGGTTCCGCAACAAGATCGGGCTGGACGTGGCGCTCGAAGCACTGCGCGATGGCTGGAGCCAGCGCAAGTTCACGCTGGACGACCTCTGGCGACACGCCGCGCGCGGGCGCGTGGCCAATGTCATTCGCCCCTACATCGAGGCCATCACGGCATGACCGCCAACCGCGCCGCGTCGATCCGCGCCAGGCTCAAGCAGCACACCGACACGTCGAAGCAGGACTTCAACCTGACCTTGACCCGGTAGGGGCTGGAACGCCTGCTCTACCGACTGTCCATCTCCGAGCACGCACCGAACTTCCTACTCAAGGGTGCACTGCTGTTCCAACTCTGGTACGGCCAGCCGCACCGGCCGACACGCGATGCCGATCTGCTGGGTTTCGGCCCTGACGACGTTCCCACGCTGGTCGACTTCTTCCGATCGATTGCCTGCATTGCAGCGGACGACGGCGTCGTCTTCGATCCCACGTCGGTCGCGGGCAGCCCTATCCGCAAGGATGCTGGTTACGGCGGCGTGCGCATCGATCTGCGCGCTGCGCTCGACGGCGCCCGCCTTTCCCTGCAGATCGACATCGGCTTCGGCGATGCCGTCACGCCGGCGGCGCAGTCCATCGCCTACCCCACCCTGCTGCCCGACGTCCCCGCACCGACCTTGCGCGCTTAGAGCCAGCCGATGATCTCGACCTCGGCCCAGTCTTCTTCTGGGATCTCGGCCACGAGTTTGGCGATGACCGAGTCGCTGAGCAGCAGGTTGTCGGGCAGCAGCAGCTCGGTTTCGTCGTCGATGTGCTCGAACAGGAAAGGCATGGCCTGGTGCAGGGCGTTGCACTGGGCGATGAGCAGCAGGCGGTAGAGCTCGCCGTCGCGGTTGCCGGCGAGCTTGAGTTCGTTGACCTGACTGGCCTTGAGGCCGGGCAGTTCGCCCGCCTGGGCAAGCTCGCTGGCGTGCGCAAGGATCTCGGGCAGACCGCCCTCCCTGCTGGAGAGGGCTCGGTGACCATGGCCCAAATAGTCGTGCAGCTCCATGTAGCGCAGGGCGGCGAAGCGGTTGAACCAGGTGTAGGCCACGGCTTCGACGGTCTGGGTAAAGCCCTCCCGCTGCATGCGGGCGATGAGCTGCTGGCGCTGCGCGTCGACTTTGGCCTGCCATGCCTGGCCCGCGATAACAGTCACGTCGCCTTGCGTCTGGGCAGGCGCAACCTTCAGTTGACCGTACTCCTCGTCCAACCCCAGCTGATGGGCGCGGGCAGAAACGGCGGCGATGAAGTCTTTGCGGGCTTGCGGGGCGTAGGACTTGAGCTTGGACTTGTTCATGTTGAGGCAGGTGTAGCGCGCCCTGCGTGAGGGGCTAGGGCTGGGGCGGCGGAAAAGAGGATGGGGTGGAGAAGAGTTGGCCGCTGGGTTATGGCGAGGAGCCGTCTTCGTCTTGGGTGTCGGTTTCGTCCTCGGCTTGCGCTGGGGACATGGCGAGCCGGCGCAGGGTGGTGGCACAGCGGTATTCGATCAGTTCGCAAATCTGGTTGAGTACCGGATGTGTGTGACCTGCTACAGCAAACTGTTCGTGGTACTGCCGCGCTTCTGCGCCCAGTCTCTCGGCAACTCGTTTGAGCTCCTTTTTGACCTGCGCAGGAGACAGGCCGGTGCTGGCGGCAAACTGCTCCCAGTGGCGGGCGTGCAGCTCGGCAAAACGGTACTTGCTGCCGATCTTCATCGCCATCTTGTCGGTGAGCTCTGGGTAGACAGCGGTGGACAGCGCGTCGTAAAGGGGCGCGAGCACAGCGCCGCGTGGCGTGTAGAGCAGCGAGAAGTTCTTGGCGTGGGCGTCGTGGTTGCCGATGAGGACGTTGAACAGCACAAAGCTCAGTAACTTGAGAATCTGCGGTGCGTTGGGGCGCGTGGCGCTGCGCACCAGGGCAAAGGCCTGGGCGAGGTCGGGACCACCTTCGCTCTGGTACTTCAGTTCGGGCGGCACGCCCAAGGCCTGGCAGAAGTCTTCCTGGTGCAGGCGCTGGGTGGAGCTGGCGGATGCATGCGTGGCGGGCAAGCGGTCGTAACGCTGCACCAGCAGGTAGGGCTGCCCTTGCACCCGGCGGATTTCGGTGGGGGCTGAATCGAGCCCCATGGCCCGGGCGAGCGCCATGCAGAAGCCTTCGTTGAAGACGCTGCCTTCAACCCCTTCGATGGCGGGTTTGAGGATGTGGGTACTGGGGGAGCCAAACAGGGGCAGGCCGATGCGTTCGCCCGCAACAACCACGGGCAGCTTGTCTTGTGCCCCTGCGAGCGAAAGGCGCAAGTCGCCGTCGCCCGCGAGCATGGGGCGGCGGGGCATTTCTGCGAGCAGCTTGAGCAGGTCTGAGTCGTCCAGCCAGCGCACGGTATCGGCCGGGGCGGCATCGCTGGGCGATTGCCCGGGTTCCAGCAGGGTGACGGCGCCGGCGCATTCGCCGCCGATGCCGTCGAGCAGGGCAAAGTCGTTCTGGCGGGATACACCCAGGGCCTGGGCCACCAGGCGGCGCTTATCCCCCTCGGGCAAGAGGCCGGCAAAGAAGGGGCGCGTAGCCCGGTCGTCAAAGGTTTCTGCCTGCAGTGGCAGTGACTGAGAAAGCGGCGTTGCGTGTTCGTTGGTCAGCCATTCGGGGAGGTAGCTGAAGGCGAGGCGGCCGTCAGTCTGCATGAGCGTTCCGATGGAGTTGCCAAAAAGCCAGACGCCGAGCTGTCGGGCCATGTCAGGCCCCCTCGCCCGAGATGGGCAGGCCACCAACCTGAAGTTCACCGCCCAGGGCGTGCAGCACGCGCAGGATGTTTTCAAGCCGCAAGGTGGGTTTGCCGGCTTCAAGATCCACGATGAAACGCACACCGACGCCGGCCGCCAGCGCGAGCTGCGGCTGGGTCAAGTTCAGCTGCTTGCGAGCGCTGCGCATGGCTTGACCCAGGGACTCAGGGGTGTCGATACGGATGTTCATGCAAATTTCCTGTTCGGGAAATTATGAAGAGCCCTGCGCCCAGATGCAAGAAAAATTTACCGATAGGTAAATATTCACCAGCATCAGAGTCGCTGCGACAAAAATGCCCCGAACGGGAAACATTAATGGACCAGTGTGTCGCTGCTACTGCACCCGCGCTTTTTGCCCGGCGCGAATGACATCGAGCAGTTCGGTCTTGAGGTTGGCCAAGTAGACGTCCACATCGGCCTCGGTTTCCAGGTAGGTCTTGGTGGCCAAGTCTGCCGCGCGTACCACGCGGGTGGGCTTGGTCACGACATTGGCCACGTTGGGTGAACCTGTCGCGAGTGACTGGATGATGGCGCCGGGCACCGCCACAGCAGTAGCCGGCTTTGACGCCGCTTCAACGAGCGCAATGGCCTCGTCCATGAGTTCGCCTCCTTGCCCCTGAAGGTAAAGGATCTGGGCGATGCTGACCTGACTGGAGACGCGAGTCTTGAGGTCTTGCAATGGCTTAAGCGCTTTGTTGCTGACCTCGGGTGTGGCGCCTGCGGCGTCGAGCTTGGTCTGCACCTCGGCGATCTTGCTGTCGATGGACAGCAAAGCCCTTTCGCGCTTTTCCTGGGCCAGCTGCTCGTTCGCGGCAGTGACCGTGGCGAGCAATGGCTCAATGCGGTTGACCAGGCCGTAGGGCTTGGGGTTGTCGCGGATCTGGGCGAGTTCGGTGAGCGCGGACGCAGCAGGCGGCAGCTTGTTGAGCGCTTCACGGTTGTCGGCAAAGGCACGCAAACCTTCGAGCAGCTTGCGCCAGGCGGTGATCTGGGTCTTGTAAAAGTTGACCAGGTCGTGGATGTCTTCGGCGGTGTCGAGCCAGTCGTCTTTACTCGCGAGTAATGATTCGATGAATGCGAAGCTGTCGCCAGTGGCAAGCTGCTTGCCGATACGGGCCAACGCAGACTCGATGTCGGCCTTGCCGGGGTGGTGCGCCGTGCCCGCAGTGTGGACATAACTCTTGAGGTCGGACTGCCATTCGCCCAAGCGCTCGCGGAAGTCGGCGACCAAGCCGTCTTCTTCATCACGGCCCAACTTGCTGAACAACTCTTTGTACAGATCGCGCGCGCGCTTGATCGCGGTGGCGTCAGCTGTTTTGCGCTTGAGGATGGAAACCTGCTTGAACCGCGCGGACTTGGTGAGCGGCTCCATGGCGCTCAAGGGCTGCAGGTCGTCGCCTTCCATCATGAGCTTGATTTCACCCGCCTTGAACAGGCGGGCGATCAGCAACACGGTTTCCCACTCAGGCTTCCAGCCCCAGGGAATGCCGGCGAAACGGTCAACCACGTCGGACAGCAACACGCGGGTCTGTCCAGCCGCAAGGCCGAGATATTCACGTATCTCGTTGATGGCCAGCGCGTTGCCAGCTTCACCGTCCAGCCCAAGCCCAGGTTTGAGCACATCGTCGGCGCTCAACACGGCCCGTATCTCGGCGATGGGGTCGGCCTGGCGCACCTTCAGGTACGGGAGCTTGCTGTAGGTGTTGGTGATGAGGTAGTTGAGCAACTCGTCCAGCACGGTGCTGGGGCTGCTGGCTTTGATCTGCACCGGCTGACCCAGAGCGAAGAAGTCTCCCTCCCCGACCATCTCGGAGAGCTGGTGAACGAGACGCTGACGGCGCTCTCGGTTCTCGTCTTTGCGGTCGGCGAGGATGCGCTTGAGGGTGGGGCTGGCCTGGTCGGCCTTGGGGCTGAGAATGTACTTTTCGATCTGCACGTAGGTGGCGAGCTCGACATCGAGTCGGTCACCCTCAGCAAGACGAACGATGGCGCGCCCCATCCCTTCGCTGCTGCGCAGGATGCACTTGGCGGCTTGCAGCCGCTCGTAGTCGTCACCCAACGGGGTCAGCACCTCAAAGCTCAGGGCATGGCTGGCCTGGCGGTAGGGTGCGCCGTCGAGGATGCGGTTGAATTCATAGTCGGCCTTGGTCTCGCGATGGCGAACCTTGGTCTGGCTTCCAAGGATTTAGTCGAACACCAGTTCAGCGAGCAAACGAGATTTTTCCGCCGCGGAGACATCAACATGACCGATTTCGCGAGCCACGTCGCGCTCCTCGTTGGTGAGGAAAAACCAGACATCCCCATTGCGACTGACCAGGCGCTGCTGCTCCAGCCGCGCAAGGCTCTCCTGGATCTTGCGCTTGAGTTCAATCTTGTCGGCGTCGATCTGGTCGATGCAAAGCGTGGCCAGGTTGTAAATGTCGGGCTTGACGATGTCGGGGATGTACCGGATGAGGAACATCGCCTTGAGCAGCAGACTGTCGTACTCCTGCAGGGCTGGATTCAGCGGGGCTTCGTCGATGGAGCGCTTGGCCACGCCGTCGATGAAGCTCTCGATGGAGGGGTAGAAGTCGTAGAGCGGCACCAGCGTGTCAATGCTGCGATCGGCGTTGCGCACTGCGGCGGACTGGAAGGCGTCGAGCAAGGAACGCTCGCCCCGCGACAGGTGCTTGCCCGTGGCGCCGACCTTGCGGATCGACTCAAAGATCTTTTGCAGCAGCGTGAACTGGTATGGGGCAAAGGGATAACAGGCGACAAATTCGACCGCGTCTTTGTAGCCGCGCAGGGTGACCGAGTTGCCAGCGAACCCGAGCTGGTTGTTGATGACGTCGCCTTTGGCGGCGAAGGCATCGCGCAAGGCAACATGAGCCGCCTCGGTTTTGGCAAGCAGACGTTCGCCGATGACTTCGTCTGTGTTGCTGCTGGCCAGCGACAGGCGGGTGTGAAAGCGGCCTTGAATCTTCGAGAAGTCCTGCCCCTTGGACTTGTTGGCGCCACCGATGGCAGCATCGATGTCTTCCTGGCTGGTGACGATGACCCACGCCCTGCCCCTGCACTGCGTGCCCAACTGCTCAGTGATGGTCTGCAGGCTGAGCATGAGCTGGGAGTTGGCGCCAATGAACTGACCCACCTCATCCACCAAGAAGATCACCTTGTGGCCCGTTGGACGTGTGGCGAGGTAGTCGTTGACGACCTTGGCGAAGCCCTCGATGTTGATGCGGTAGTCATCGCGGGCGGTATCGAACCATTTGCCGGCGGATTCGGGCGTCATTCCCAAGGATTTGGCCAGGGCGGTGACGATATCGTCCCGCAAGAAATCGACCGCGTCGCGTTCTTGATCCCAGGGCTTGCCGTTTGATGCCAAGAAGGCGGTCTTAAACACTTCAAACACGCCCTTGGCGACCAGGTGGCGCTCCATATCGGCAATGTGGGGTGAGTCCCCTGAGAAGCCGAGCTTCTCGTTGAACACGCGCATGAAGACCTGCAGGATGGCGTCGCGTTCGGATTTGCTGTCGGCTTTGGCATCGATGTTGAACAGGATCACATCGGCCGTACCCTGCACCGCGCGGTGGATGTCGGCGAGCAGCATCGCGTCTTTGATCTTCTGATGATCAAAGAACTGGGCCGCGCGCCGCTTTTCGCCAGTCTCGGGGTTGAAGGCTTCCAGGTTCTCCAGCAGATAGGAGAGGATCTTGATGAAGTGGGACTTGCCCGAGCCGAAAAAGCCAGAGACCCAGACACCCATACGGTCGGTGATGGCGGGGTCGTGGGGTTGGTCGATCGCAGCGAGGTAGGCGTCAAAAAACCGGCGCAGGTAGTCGCTGATCTGCTTGGTGACAACGTACTCTTCGAGTTCCTGCCAGACGCTGGCAGCGTCCATCTGATCGGCCTTGATGACGCCGTTGATGGGGCGGTTGATCGGTTTGAGAAACAGCTGACTGATGTTCATGTTGTTGGTTGTCCCTGAGTGCTCTGATTGAAGTTGCTGACGGGCGAATCAGGAGGTTTCCGGCACCAACCGAAAGGCACGGTAGTAGTGGTCTTCCGCCAAAGTATTGAACAGGCGAAGTGAGTGCCCGTCGTACCGGCCCGGGAAAAACATCAGCAGCGGTGTCTTGCCCATGATCGGATGCAGAGCGGAGAGCAACGTGTGTGTTCGCAGCATGGGGTAGACAGCACCCACCCCCGTGATGATCAGCAAGTCCAGGCTGGATACCTCAAACTGCGCGGCAATTTTTTGAGCGAGCTTGTCTTCTTTCAGCACGGAGCGCAGAGCAGCCAGCGTACTGTCGTCGCCCTTACCCGCCTGCATTTCAATGGCCTTGTCGAGCAAATTGCGCTCCTCGAGCAGATCGGTCACCAGGCTCAGCAGATTCACCGCCCCGGTTCGCAAAGGGGGCGCCTGCTTGGCCAACGCTGGCAGAATCGTGCCTGAAACGAAGTCACGAACGTCCAACTCACGATCCGGCGGATAGTCGAAGATCCAGAAGCCGATTTCGTTACCCAGTCCGTTGCTTTCGAGGAAGTCACGGGAAGTAACGCGGGGCAGGATCTGGTTCAGGCGTTCTTCGAGGCTTAACGTCATTTCGCGCGCTCCAGACAGGCAAGGACATGGGTGTCGTGTCGCTCGCGCAAGTAGCGCCGGACATCGGGGTGCAGTGAACGGGGAGTCAGCTTCATGGACCGGGCACCGTCAAGGTATTTGGCTTCCACCAAGATGCGGACGATGACCTGAAACAGTTTCGCGCGAGTGGACTCGGACCAGGTCGCCACAGCGGGATCGCGATGGGCGCATTCGACCAGGAAGTCTTCCCAGTCCATTGGTGCAAGCTGCAGGTCCAGCCGGCGCTGGTGGGCCGCATAGACGTTGAGCAGAAAGTCACCCAGGAGCTGGCTGTGCTTGACCGCAGCAGCGAGAAGCAACTGAATCGCCACCTCCTGCTCCCGCTGTACGAGCATGCCCAAGGCTTCGTCGTCCAGAGTGGAAAGCCTCTTTCGGATCAGCGTGGCCATGCGCCTCGCTGTGGCGGGGGTCTTCTTCTGCAGAAGGTTTCAACCTCTATGGCATTGCGCCAACCTGGTTCATCAGGGGCGTTCAGCAGCAGCGCGGCGATGCGCTTGCTTTCTAACGGGAGCAGAGATCCGGCTGAGATTTCGGCGTTGTAGGTGGGCATTAATACTGAACGATTTCAGAGCACTAGAGTAACAGGATGTTGTCCACTAACTTCCAACACGGCGCTATAGGTAGGCACGGCTTTGGTGCCCAAAAATCGCCCAGATGGCCTCCGCGCATGACCGAACCGCAGGGAACAGCCCTCATGCAGGAAAGCTCAGCCCACTCGCCCGCTGAACCTGTTGACCGATAGCCACCCCCAACAGGCCTGTGATGGGCTCGATCAGCGACAGGCTCTCTCGGGCCCGCGTGATGCCGGTGTAGACCAACTCGCGAGTGAGCAGATCACTTGCGCTCGCGGGCAGCACCACCACGGTGTGCGCAAATTCCGAGCCCTGGCTTTTGTGGATGGTCATGGCAAACGCCGTCTCCACGTCCGCGAGTCGACTCACCGACACTGATCGCAGTTGCTCACCGTCCAGGAAAAACGCCCTCAATCCACCCCCACCGCCCGCAGGCGGCAGCACCACACCAACGTCGCCGTTGAAGACGCCCAGGGCCTTGTCGTTGCGGGTGACCATGATGGGGCGCCCCAGATACCACTCCCCTTGGGGTTGCAAGAGGCCTTGGGCGGCCAGCGCGCGCTGAACCTGTTCGTTGATGGCGCGGTCACCCCAGTCACCATCGTGCACGGCACAGAGGATCCGGAACCGGTCAAACGCCTGCAACACCCGCCTCACCCACTGGGCATGCGCGTTCGCCGCTTCGTCGGGGTCATGGGGCGTGGCCCCGGCGACCGGGCCGGCGTGGATCTCACGGATGTAGTCGGCGTAACAGGACCGCGCCCATGGCCTGCCGCGCAGCGCCAACTCTGTCAGCACCGTCGGGGACACCGGTGCGGTGGCCAGGTACACCTCGCCGCAACGCGATGCGGTCGGGGTCCCGGTGCCTTCCGGCGCACCGGGCTCTTGCGTCGCCAACGCCTCCCGGGTGCCTTGCTCGAGCAAACGGTACGCACCGGGGCGCGGGCCTTCGGTGGTGTCGATGGGTTCATCATGGGCCAGGCCAGCGTTCACCGCCAGCGCAAGTGCGCCGATGGCCGAGCCAAAGCGGTGGCTCTGGCGCAGCATCACCGTTTGTTGGTTGAGCGGGCTGCCCTGGATGACCGAACCTGGCAGGGTCTCGCCGGCGGTCTCACGCACATAGGCGCCGGTCTCCAGGCTGTAACGCGGGTCGTGTGCGTGCGTGCAAAGGTCGCCGAGCACCGAGCCCGCCTCGACCGACGCCAGCTGATCCTTGTCACCCAACAAGATCAGCCGGCCCCGCGCCGGCATGGCCTGCAGCAAGGCGGCCATCATCTCCAGATGGATCATCGAGGTTTCATCCACGATGAGCACATCGAGGTCGAGCGGGTTGCGCGCGTTGTGCTTGAACTGGCGGCTGCCCATGTGAACACCCAGCAGCGAGTGCACCGTGCTGGCCTTGCCCATGCGTTCGGTGAGTGTCTGGAGATCCACCGCTGCGCCCAGACCAGCCTGCAGGCTGCTCAAGGACTGGTCAATCGACTGCCGCAGGCGGGCGGCCGCCTTGCCCGTGGGCGCAGCCAGCCCCACCCGCAGCTGTGTAGGGTCGGGGCTGGTGACCAGCAACAGGGCGAGCAAACGGGCGGCGGTGTAGGTCTTGCCGGTGCCAGGCCCGCCGGTGATGACCGTCAGGCCGCTGCGAAGCGCCAGCGCGCAGGCGACCTTCTGCCAGTGAACCTCCCCACGCTCGCGACGCTGCTGCTCCAGCGCTTCCTGCTGAGGCGGAAAGAGTCGATCGAGCCAGGCCCGCGTCGCAACCGGGTCGACCGTGTGGTGCATGGCGGCCCGCGACGCAACCGCTTGCGCCACCTGTTGTTCGTACACCCAGTAACGGCGCAGGTACAGCAGGGGCACCTCAGGCGTGCCGCCCAGCACAAACGGTTGACCCGTGTCGGCGGCGCCGCTGGCCACCTCGCGCACGGCAGCGCTGCCTGCCAGCGCAGCCACCCACCCGCTGGTCAACGCGGGCAAACCAGCCCACAGGGCTTGGAGCGACGCCTGTGCTTTTTCAGGCCAGGCCAGCAGGCGTTGTGGCGCCTGAACGAGGTGGGCCAGCGACAGGCAGACATGCCCTCGCCCTTCCATGTGGGCCAACATCGCCGCAGCCACCAGGGCGGCGGGCTCGGCCCCGGGATCGTGGTCGTTCAGAAAATCGGCCGTGGCGCTGTCCAGGCGCCGCAGCCAGCCCTGTTCGGACCAGCTGCGCAGGGTGTCGAGGATGAGGTTCATGTGGTGGTCTGTGTTCTGCAATCGGGCCCGATGCACTCGGACGCTGTTCAATCGGCCTGGGCCGCGGCCGGCTCCAGCATGGCGTCCAGTGCCTGCAGCAGTTCGGCGGGAAACCCCAGCGTGCAGACCCCTGAGGCCGGCCCGTGGATGCCGCGCAGGAACAGGTACACCGCGCCTCCGAGGTGGCGCTCAGGGTCGTAGGCGCTGCCCAGCCTGGCTTTGAGCAGCCGGTGCAGCGCGAGCGCATAAATGGCCGCCTGCACGTCGTAGCGGTGCTCCGCCATCGACCGCTGCAGGCCCGGGCTGTCGTAGGCGCCGTCGTCCGCCCCCAGGGCGTTGGACTTGTAGTCCAGCACCCAATACCGTCCTTCGTGTTCAAACACCAGGTCGATGAAACCCATCAGCATCCCGTGCAGGGTGCTGGTCTGCAGCGCCGGGCGCTCCACGCTGGGCATGAGGTGCGTGCGGCACAAGGTGTCGATGCGCGCCGTCTCGATCTGGCGCGATGGCAACCAGAACTCCATCTCGGAGCGGGCCGACGTCAACCCGGCCAGCGAGACCCCTGGCCCGGGCAATGGCTGTTGCACCACGTCGGTCATCCAGGCCACCAGAGCCGGCGCGGCCTCGCCATGCTCGCGCTCGCAGCGGGCCTGAATACGGGTGCGCAAGCTTGCGTTGCCCAGCAGGTCGAACGATTCGCTGCACAACCCATCCAGCAGTTCGTGCAAAAAGTTGCCCGTGACCGGGCCGCGTTTGAAGCTGTGCCAGATCGCTGGCGCATCGGCGCCAGCCACCGGCGTGCCGAGCGCAAGCGGCGGCTCTGGCGCCAGCAACTCGGCCCGCCCCCCCGCGGCCAGCACGGGCGCTTCGTCGTCGGCCGGGCGCAGCACTTGCAGCGGGGAGATCGCCCCGTCCACCGGCAGGTCGGTGCCGACAGGTGCACCGGCAGCCACGCGCTTGAGATCCCGCGTCAACCTCGAATAACTGGCAATGCTCCAGCTTCGATCGAAATCGGCGCTGTAGGGCGCCACCGTCTGCAGTGCCGAATAACCGTCGCGGCTCACCAGTGCGGTCCGTCCGGTCGGCTCTGAAGTGCCCTGCACCACGATGCCGTTGCATTGGCGCGCAAGCGCCTGCAGCGGCTCCAGCCAGTCCTGTGCTGCACGCTCGCCGCCACCCCCCACGAGGCGGCCGGCAGCGCTCAGATGGGTCTGGCAAGCTTTGCTGTTGCCCACCTTCACGGCCGCAAAACCCAGCCACAGGGCATGGCGCGGCCGGGTCATGGCCACGTACAGCAAGCGCAAGTCCTCGCGCATGCGCTCCTGCTCGAATCGGGCCCCGGCAGCCTCGTCCATCTCCAGCACCAGTTCACGGCCACCGTCGGGCGTGGGCAACATGGCGGACTTCACCAGGCGTGCGTTGAAGCCGCGAAACGAGGTGGCAAACGGCAGGCACACCACCGGGTATTCCAGGCCCTTGCTCTTGTGAACCGTCACGATCTTCACCAGATCGGCGTCGCTCTCCAGCCGCACCACCTGCTCTTCGTTGTGCTCCCCACTTTGCGCAACCTGGCGCATGAGCCAGCGGATCAGCGCTTGTTCACCTTCCAGGTCGCCACTGGCGTTTTGCAGCAGTTCGGCCAAGTGCAAAAAGTTCGTCAGGCTGCGCTCGCCGCCAGCCTCGCCCAGCCAGCGCGCCGCCAATCCGAAACGGTGCACAGACTGCCGCAGCATCGCCAGCACCCCCTGGCCCACCCAGACCTGTTTCAACTCGCGCAGGATCAGGGCGTGCGTATCAAAAACGCTGTCGTCATGGGCCAGCCGGGACAAGGTGGACAGCGGCAGGCCCACGCTGCTCAAAGCCAATGCCGCGCGCACCAGACCCGCCTCTTGCGGCGTGGCCACGGCACGCAGCCAGTGCACCAGATCACGCGCCTCATCGCTCTGAAACACCGAGTCCTTGTCGGACAGGTACACAGAAGCCACCTGGCGCTCCTGCAGCGCGCGCCGCACGGCGGCCGCTTCCTTGCCGGTGCGCACCAGAATGGCGATGTCTCGGGCGCGCAGGCACTGCAACGGCTCACCCTGGCGCACAAATCCGTTGGAAGGATCGTTGAGCCACAGCACGATCTGCTCGGCACAACGCTGCGCAAAAACGTGGCGCACCTGCGCCTGATTTTGCAGTTCGGGATCGTGCACCACCGTGATGGCCGGCAGGTCACCGGCTTGAGCGCACCAGCGCTCGGGGCGGCCTTGGGCTTTCACCGCAATGAACGGCAAGGGGTTGCCAGCGGCGGTCTTGAAGTCGAACGCCCCCTGTGGATGCTGCTGCTCTGCGCTGGCAAAACATTGGTTCACGGCCTGCACCAAGGTGTGGGTGGACCGGTAGTTCACCGACAGCGCGTAGTGCCGGCCTTGCGTGGCCGAACGGGCCTGGAGGTAGCTGTAGATGTCGGCGCCCCGGAATCCGTAGATGGACTGCTTCGGATCCCCGATGAGCAACAGGGTGCGCTCGCGCGCATGCTCTTGCGTGCGGTAGACCCGGTTGAAGATGCCGTACTGGATGGGCGAGGTGTCCTGGAACTCGTCGATCAGCGCCACCGGGTACTGCGCCACGATGCGTTCGCGCAAACGTTCGCCCGAGGCGCCCTGCAGTGCGGCATCAAGCCGCTCCAGCATGTCCGAAAAACCGAACTGACTGGTGTTGCGCTTGAGTTGGCGCAAGCGCTCGGCCACGTGGGCCGCAGCGTGAAGGCGGGCCGCGGTTCCGGGTTGGGGCAGCGCAGCCAGCTCGCTCTGCAGCGTTGCGAAGGCTCCAAACGCCTGGCTCACCGCGGCCGACATGGGTGCCGGCCCCGCGCCGGCCACACGCGCCTCGCGCAGACCGTCCGGCGTCAGCCGGGTCCAGCCGGCGGCCAGGTCGGGCACGTCGCTTGTGTCGTGCTCCTCAGCCCAGGCCTGCAGCTTGCCCAGCCACCCCGAGATGTTTTTGATGGAAAACCGTTGACCGTTCCAGCCATGGGCCTTGGGCGGATCCTGCGACTCGACAAAGCCGCGCATCAGCGCCGTCAGGGGCTTCCACTGCGCGCGCAATTGCGCCAACCCGGCTTGCCGCTCCTGCAGCGACTGCGCGATGGCACCCACGAGCGAGACGCTCGAGGCTGGCACTGCTGGGCCCTTGGCCAACACATCCTCGACATCCACCCGCAACTGCTCCATGCCCGGCCAGATGGCCAGCACAGGCGTGAGCTCATCCTGCGTGAGCCCGTAGCACTCACGGCGCCAGTAGTCCTGCACCGCCTCCACCAGCAAGGAGCGCTCGTCGGCGACCAGCTCCTCCTCGAACAGGCTGCCGCTGTCGAAGGCGTGCTCCCTCAGGGCGCGTTGGGCCCAGGCGTCGATGGTGAACACACTCGCCTCGTCCATGGACTCGGCCGCCATGGCCAGGCGCCAAGCGGCCTGGCGCCGCAGCTCGTCCCCGGGGTGGTCGGCCAGCAGGGAGCGCAAGAACACGTCCTCGTCGCCGGGCTGCGCCTCTTCCCTGAAACACCGGGCCGCCTCCAGCAAGCGTGCGCGGATGCGATCGGAGAGCTCGCGCGTGGCTGCACGCGTGAAGGTCATGACCAGGATGTCCGCAGGCATCAACGGACGCGAAAACCGCGTGTCTTCAGTCCCGTGGCCCAGCACCAGCCGCACGTACAGCGCGGCAATGGTCCAGGTTTTGCCGGTACCGGCACTGGCTTCGATCAGGCGGGAGCCCCACAGGGGGAAACGGCTGGCGTCAAGTGGTTCAGGCATGGGCATCTCGGCGGCTGTTGTTGGCGGGCTTCAAGGGCTGGCGTGGGGGTGGACGGTGACGCAGTCCTCGGCCCACTTGAGCAGGAGACCGTGGACCTGCCGCGACAGCGCCAACACCCCCTGCCCCGCCGGCGTCTCGGCCTCGCACAGCGCTTGGAAGTCGGGGAACACCCGGGCCAGGCACATGTCGCGCACCTCGGCCAGCTGATCGCTCATCGCGTCGCCCCCACCCTCGTAAGCCGTCTGGGCTTTGTCTTGGGCCAAAGCATCCGTCTCCTGCGCGTCGGCTTGGGCCAAGGCCAACGAGGTCTTGAGTGGCAAGGGCAACGGGGCCTGTTGCCCCTGCAGCCACACCGAGAGCAAGGTGCCCAGCGTCTGCGTGGCCGCTGCACGCTCCATCGGGTGAATGTGCAATTGGCCGTCCTGCCCCACCACACGTCCCTGCACGCTGTGGCCCGAAGCGGCCACCAACAAGGAACGCACCCACGCAGCCAGCAGCTTGTCGGGACGCAGCTTCACCCGCGCGCCCTGCCCCGACAACAGCTTGCTGGCCTCCAGCATCACCCAGGTGCGCTCACCGGCACCGTTCTGGTAAACCGCATCCACCCAGTCGCGCACGCGCACGGAGGGGTGTTCATGCTGGACCGAAATGCGCTCGCTCGGTGAAGGAAATTCGTGCCCGAGCGCGATCCATGCGTGGGCCATGGCGGTCAACGTGGTTTCAAGCTCGGTGCGCTTGATATCGCCCAGGACCTTCATGGGCAAAGCACCGCTGCGCTGCAGGGCGAACAGGCTGACGGAGATCACCTCGGGCAGCCCCTCAGCCTGGGTGGGTTCGGGCCACTGGCGGATCTGCTGGGACAGGAGCTGGTGGTTTTCCAGCCCATCCATGTCGAACGTTTCGGTGTCCCCAGGCTCCTCCTCGGGGTTGCCGTAAATCACCCCCAGGCGCTCCCGGAAGAAGGCTTTGACGGGGTTACGAAAAAATCGGACCAGGCGTTCCTGGTCCAGCGCAACCGTGGTGTCGGCAGGCACCACCGTGGTCTTGCTGCCGGCACCGGTGGCATCCTGGGGCACAGACTCGTGCACCGTGCGCCATTCGCGCGAGTGGGTCGTGAGCGCGGTGTCGACTTCGAAGTAGCGGCGGCTGAACGGCTGCAAGGGATGGACCGTGGTGCGATCTGCCACCGCCTGTTCGCCCCAAGCCGCGGCGACATAGTCGCGCAACTGGGCAACCAGCACCGAGGGTGGCTGTTCGCTGTTGTCGCGCACGCTGAAGCCCGTCCAGCTGACATACAAAACGCGCCGGCTGGAGAGCAGGGCTTCGAGCATGAGCTGGCGATCGTCGTGCTGCCGTGCCCTGTCACCGGGGCGAAACATGCCGGGCTGGCCCATCAGGTCAAAGTCGTTGCGGTTCGCGCGGCGCGGGTAGTCGCCGTCGTTCATGCCCAGCAGGCACACGACCTCGAACGGAATCGCCCGCATCGGCATCAGGGTGCAGAAGGTGACCCCGCCCGACCTGAACCGTTGATCCAGGCTGGGCAGTTGCAAGGCCCCCAGCCAGCCGTGGCGCAAGACCGCGAGGTCGGCCTCTGCCTCGAAGCCCGCCAGGTCACACGCCCTCAGCCAGGACGACAGCGCGTCCTTGAGCGCACCCAGGGCCTGGCCGTCGGCCTCGTCCACCCGCTCAAACAAGGCATCGAGCAAGCCGTTGGCATGTTCGTGCCACTGGCGCGGGGTGCAGGACTTGCGGGAGACCAACCACCACCGATCAAGCGTTCGCAACAGGTGCGCCAGGCCCCCGGCCAGACCCGCGTCAAGCCCCCCCACCTCGGTGTAGGGCTCGATCCCATCCCAGCCAGCACCGCCAGCTGCGCCGTCCAGTGCGCCTGCGCAGTACCCCAGCAACATGCGCTGCAGCCCGAACCAGGCGGTGTTCTGTTCGCCACACTCGGCCAGGCCGATCTGTTCGCGCTGCCGGGCGTGCAGACCCCAGCGCATGCCGGCGCCCGACATCCACTGCACCAGTTGGGGCAGCTTGTCTTCGTCGATGCCGAAGCGCTGAGCCACTGCGGGCACCTCCAGCAGGTCGATGAGTTCGCTCAGGCCAAAACGACCCGAGGGCTGCAGCAACCACTGCAGCGCCGTGATGAGCGGACTGCTGGACTTCGCACTCAGGTCGGCGATGTCGAACGGGATGTGGCGTTTGTCATTTCGTGGGTACTGCCCGAACACCGCCCGAATGGCCGCAGCCACCCGCTGCACGTCCGGCACCATGACCACGATATCGCGGGGTTGCAGCCCGGGCTGGGCCAGCAGGTCGAGCAACTGGTCGTGCAGCACCTCGAGTTCCCGCACCGCGCTGTGCGCCACATGGAACACGATGGACCGGTCGCCCGCCGCCAGCGGCGCATCGTCGTGGCGCACCGACAGCGGCTCCAGGTCGCGAATGCGCTGCTGCACCCGGGTCAGCAAGGGTGTTTCGGCGTGCTCCACCTCCTCGTCAAAGAGGTCGATCTTCAGCGCCGGGAACGCCTGGGCTGTGGCCACCGCATCGTCGAACACGTCGAGTTGCCGCACGAAGTCACGGCCCTGGCGCCCCCATGCCGCGAGCAGTGGGTGGGCGTGCAGGTGCAGGTCTTCAAACGGGGCAGCGCTGGCGGCATTCGGGTCGCGTGGGCGTTGGCGCCGGTTGGCCGCCTTGAACAGATCGCGCCCCTGCATGATGTCGCCCCAGTAGAACCGGCAGGGGTTGGGAACGGCCAGGATCACCTGGCAGTGGGGCGCCAAGGCGGCCAACATCTCCATCGTGGAGCTGGGCAGGTGGCTCATGCCAAAAGCTACGACCCGCCTGGGCAGGCTGCCCAGCAGCGGGGCCTGCTCGCCCAACCGCTGCACCGCGGACCGGTGCACCTTCGATCGGGTGGCACCTTGCTGTTCCGGCGTGAGGGTGTCGAGCACCGCGCGCCACAGCGCGGGTTGCCACAGCTGGTCCGGCGCAAGGACCAACGTCTGCCCCCGAGGATCGGTGATTCCATCCTGGCCATCCGACCATGCCTGGAGCCAGTCGCCGCGGTAGTTCTGGTACTGATCCAACAGGTCGGACAGCTGCGAGGTCAGCTGCAACAACCGGGACATTTGGGACTCTCCGTCATCGGTTGCAAAGGATCCCAGGTAACCCGCCAACGGCGCAAAGACCGGCTGTGTCACCAGGCCGGGCAAGACCTTCATCAACCGCCAGGCCAGCGGCAATTTGTCCAGCGGCGACTCCCTGGGCACAGACTCTGCACCCAACACCTGCCGGTAGGCACGCCACACAAAGCGTCCGGGCAGTTCGACCTGGGTCGACGAACATACCCCCGTCTGGCGTGCCAGTTCCATCTTGACCCACTCGGCCATGCCGCTGCTCTGCACAAGGACCACCTCATCCTCCAGTGGGCCCAGCGGGTGCCGCCCCAACCAGGCCACCAGTGTGTCCATCAGGACTTCGGAACGGTTGCCATGCAGAACGATGAAGCCGGGGGTGATGGGATCGGCGGCAGGCAATGGGGTCATCGGGCTTTGTCGCAAGAGGGATAAGGAGCGCGCTGCAGCATCTGACTCCCGAGGTCCAAAAGCTTGGTGGCCTTGGGACCTGTACAAAATAGAGAATGCGGTCCGTGAAGTCAATCGTTCAAATGACACCTCACGCATTGCACACCGGGCAACACACTGTTGATTTTGGCATTTGAAGCGACAAACCGGGTCGCACGCGAACCTGAATGTGCGCCCTTGGCGCCCATGACGTCCTGTCAGTGCATGAATCTGCATGACCAACTGCACGGTGAGCACTCACAGGCGTCTCTGAACGACGCCATCCGTACAAACTCAGGAGACACCACGGCCCGGCAAACACCTTGAACTTGACGCCAGCCTCCGCTTCACGATTCTTCAGCGTGAGGAGGCCATCTGGCAGAACGCATCCTCCATCGCCCGGGTGTGCGCCACCGGGTCCCAGCCCGGCCTTGCCTGCAGCTGCGCGCGCAGGCCGCGCTTGAGCTGGAGCAAAGCTGTGCGGTCTGCGGCCATGCGCACGGCGATGTGCAGGTAGTGCTCGTCATCGCTGGCCACCCAATCGGGCAAGTGAGCGGCGCGCATGAAGCTTGCGCCCATGCGCGAGACAAAGTGCTCGCCCTCGAGTGTGATCACCGGCACGCCCATCCACAACGCCTGAAGGCTGGTGGTGCCGCCGTTGTAGGGCACAGGGTCCAGTGCAATGTCCACATCAGCGTACTCTGCCATCATGTCGGTCAGGCCTGTCGGACCACGGAACTCCAACCGCGCAGGGTCCACGCCCAGCTTTAGCAGGCGCTCGCCAAACAGCCGCACTGCCCCCGCATCCGAAAAACTCGGTGCTTTGAGCAGCAACCGCGACCCTGGCACGGCCAGCAGCACCCGTGCCCACAACGTCAGCGTGCGCTGCGTGAGCTTGGGCACGTTGTTGAACGAACCAAAGGTCAAGGGCCGCTGGGCCAGCACATCGTCGTAGGCCGGGTACGGGTAGTCGACCTCAGGGGCATAACAAAACACCAAGCCCGGCAAGCGCCACACGCGTTCGCTGCACAGCGCGTCGTCGGGCTCGGGCGTGACCACCGCGTCGCCGATCATCCAATCCATGTTGGGAACGCCGGTGGAGCCCGGGTAACCGAGGTAGGTGACCTGCACGGGTGCTGCGCGCTGGGCAAACAAACGCATGCGCTGCTGGCCGGTGTGGCCCGCGAGGTCCAGCAGCACGTCGATGGCGTCCGCGTCGATGCGTTTGGCCAGCTGCGCATCGTTGAGCGCGGTGGCTTCCACCCAGTGTTCGGCGCGCTGGCGCGCCAGCTGCGTCTGCTCGTCGTGGCTCACACCCGTGAAGTAGACAAACAGCTCGATGCGCGTGCGGTCCCATTCCCGCAGCATCGGCTGCATGAACAGGTTCACCGGATGCTGGTGGTGAAAATCTGCCGAAACCACGCCCAGTCGCAGCCTCCGTCCGGACAGCGCTAGGCGCTTGAAACTCTCTCGTGCGCGCGCGCCCTGGCCCAGCGGGGCAAACAGCTGGTGGTGCAGCTCAGCCACCTCGCGGGCCCCCAGCCTGTCACTGTAGAGCGAGCTCATCGCTGCGCTGGATGCATAGCTGGCGTCATGCTCAGCCAGCTCACGGTACAGGCGCAGCGCCGTCTGTGCGTCGCCCTGGCGCCCGGCCACCGAGGCACGCATGGCCGTGGCACCGGACACGGGTCCCAGTGCCTCGGCTTGCTGCAGCACTTGTTCGGCTTCTTCCATGTGCCAGCACTCGGCGAGCATGTGTGCCAGGTTCCAGCGCGCCTGCACGCTGGTGGGGTGCAGCGCCACGTTGCGGCGCAGCACGGCCAAGCCCTCTTGCCAGAGGTTGAATCGAAAGCTCAACGCGCCCAAGCGCGAGAGCGTGGCCTCGGCCGTGGCGGCACTCGCCAGCGTAAGCACCTGCAAAGCAGCATCACGCTGGCCCAGGCGCAGCAGCGCGTCACCCAGGTCCATGCGGATCTCGGCGCGCACGTCCTCACCAGCGCCCTCGCCTTCGCGCTCGGCGGTGACCAGTGCCGCGCGCAGCGAGGGCACGGCCGCCTCTGGCGCGCCGCGCTCCAGCCGGTAGCGGGCCATGAGCTGGTGCACCTCGCGCAGGCGCTGGAGGGCGGCGGCATCGGTTGAACCGTCCCCGAGCGCAGCGCGCTGGGCCTGCTCGTAAGCCGCCGCACCAAGCGTTAGCTGCCCGATCTGCTCCAGCACCCGGGCCATGCCGAGATAGGCCTCATAGCGAGCAGGCGCCGCATCAATTGCGCGCTGGTACGCGCCAGCGGCCTGCTGAAGCTCACCCATCTGGCGGCACAGGTGGCCGGCTTCAAGCCAGGCGCTGTAGTGGCTGGTGTCCAGGCGCAGCACATCGGCGAAAGCCTCGCGAGCGTCCATCCAGCGCTGCAGCTTCACCAGGCAGCGTGCGCGCCCCAAGTGCGCATGCACCAGCACCGGGTCGAGCGTGCAGGCACCAACGTAATGCGCCAGAGCCACTTCGGCATGGTGTTCACGCCAGGCGTTGTTGCCCGCATTGAAGGCCGCGCTGCCCGGGCTGGGCGCAAGTGCAACTGCAGCCGGGTTCAACAGAAGATCTTCCATCACACCACCAGCACGCCGGTGTTCTGCACATACAACGTGGCCAGCGCCGTGTTGTGGCTCCACACTTGATAACTCAAGCTCTCCAGGCTCACCGCACTGCCCTGAGTCCAGCCCGAGGTGCCCGTGCCATCAGCCAGGTCCACTTGGTCGCCGGCGTTGCCCTTGATCATGAGCTGCTGGCGCCCAGTGGCCTCGAAGATGTTGGCCGAGCCCAGGTCCAGCACGTCGAACAGGTTGAGCTTGAGTGAGTTGTCGCCGCTGCCGGTGATGTCGATGATCTCGATGCTGGCGATGCGGCTGCCGGTTTTGGGGTCGGAGGCGGCCTGGCTGGCCACCTGGGTCAGGTCAAAAGTCAGCCCGGAGCCTGTGAGTTCGATCGTGTCCAGGCCCGTGCCGCCGTCGATGCGGGCGAGCTTGGTGAGGTTGCCACCCGAACCCATCGGGCTTTGCAGCGCGGTGAACATGTTGCCGTCAATGTTGAAGGTGTCGTTGCCAGCACCACCGTAGAGCACGCTGGCGGCCGTGGCCGTGAGCGTGTCATTCCCCATGCCCGCAACCAGCGTCTTGGCCATGCCGCCATCACTTTGGGTGTCATTGCCCGAGGTACCCAGCCAGTCGACCGCTGTCTGATTAAACGCGCCATTGGTGCTGCCGAAGATGACGTAGCTGCGCCCTGCATCTGTGCCAGCGCTCGGATCGCTGTAAGGGGCGCCCACGATCAGGTCAGCCAGGCCATCGCCATTGACATCACCGGCCCAGGCGACGCTGCTACCACTACCGTCACCCGCACACTGTCCGTTGATCACGAAGCCGCCTGAGCCGGCTGCAATGGCCGACAGGTTCACCTCTGCCGTATCCGTTTTGCCAAACACCACGTAGCTGCGACCGGCACCTTCGCCATCGCTCGGGTCGCTTCCCCATGCGCCCACAATCAGATCGGTCAGGCCATCGCCGTTGACATCCCCGGCCGAGGAGACGCGAAAGCCACTGAAGTCACCCTCACACTGTCCGTTGATCACGAAGCCGCCTGCGCCCGCTGCAATGGCTGACAGGTTCACCGCTGCCGCGTCCGTTTTGCCAAACACTACGTAGCTGCGCCCGGAATATGCGCCAGCGCTCGGACTGCTGTTGACGCCGCCCACAATCAGATCGGCTAGGCCATCGCCGTTGACATCACCGGCCGAGGAGACGCTGAAGCCACTAAAGTCACCAGCACACTGTCCGTTGATCACGAAGCCACCTGAGCCCGCTGCGATGGCCGACAGGTTCACGTCCGCCGTGTCCATCTTGCCAAACACCACGTAGCTGCGCCCGGCATTCGAGCCAGCGCTCGGATTGCTGAAAAAGGCGCCCACGATCAGATCGGTCAGGCCGTCGCCGTTGACATCACCGGCCGAGGAGACGCTGATGCCACTGTAGTCGCTAGCACACTGTCCGTTGATCACGAAGCCGCCTGCGCCCGCAGCAATGGCCGACAGGTTCACCGCTGCCGCGTCCGTTTTGCCAAACACCACGTAGCTGCGCCCGGCACCCTGGCCAGCGCTCGGACTGCTGATATAGGCGCCCACGATCAGATCGGCCAGGCCATCGCCGTTGACATCACCGGCTGAAGAGACGCTGTAGCCACTGTAGTCCTCCGCACACTGTCCATTGATCACGAAGCCGCCGGAGCCCGCGGTAATGGTCGACAGGTTCACCTCTGCTGCGTCCGTTTTGCCAAACACAACGTAGCTACGCCCGGCATATGGGCCTCCGCTCGGATCGCCGGCATGGGCGCCCACGATCAGATCGGCCAAGCCGTCGCCGTTGACATCTCCGGCCGAGGAGACGCTGAAGCCACTAAAGTCACCCGCACACTGTCCGTTGATCACGAAGCCGCCTGAGCCGGCTGCAATGTCCGACAGGTTCACCGCCGCCGCGTCCGTTTTGCCAAACACAACGAAGCTACGACCAGCACTCTCGCCAGCGCTCGGATCGCTGTAAAGGGCGCCAACGGTCAGATCGGCCAGTCCGTCGCCGTTGACATCACCGGCAGAGGAGACGCTGTAGCCGCTGTAGTCATTCGCACAGTGTCCGTTGATCACAAAACCCCCGATCCCACCAGACAGGCTGGACAGATTGACCACGGGGAAGCCTGCTGCCGTGTCGGGCGTGGTGATGCGAGGGTCATAAACCGCCGTGCCGCCCACGGCCAAATTGAAGGCCGCAACGGAATCGAAGGTGGCTGCGGAGCCAAACAGCGTGACGTCGATAAACCCGCCAAGACCCGTTCCGGCGAACTGAATCCTGGTGGGTGGCGTGCCCTGGTCCAAGACGGACGTCAGTCTCAGATCATTTTGGGCACTCAGGTTGTTGAACTGGTCATCGATGTAGATCAGGTCGCCCAGTGCGAAGTTATTGGCCGCCACGTACAGGTCACCCAACTGGATACCGTCGTAGTCAATGGCGCTGTTGCCTCCGTTGGCATCGTAGTCCTTGGCCACCAGCGCGTAGTTGCCACCACTCAGGTCCACAGGCGTGCCGCTTCCCGCTGATGGCGAACCCATTCCCTCGATGTCCAGCCAGTTGTACCCTGCCACCATCGCACCGCTGGCATCCATGGCCTGTGAAGAGGCCGCATTGGCCAAGGTGCCCGTGCCCGGCGTGACCGTGCTGAAGTTCAGGCTGCTGCTGCCGTTGTAGGCCCCCGTGGCCTGCCCCGAGGTCTGCCCCACGAAGGCCCCCGCGTCGATCTCGATGTGGTAGTTGTTGGCCAGGTCCAGATCGAAGGTGGGGTTGAGCGTGACCCGCCCACCGATGATGCTCACCTGCGTGCTGTCGGTGACTTCAATCACCTGGGTGTGAGCGCTGCTCTCGCCACGGAAACCAGCGCCGCCATCGTCGACGATGCGGATGTACTTGCCCGCCTGCGCCGTCACTGGCTCGCTGTAGCTCAGCACAATGTCCGAGCTCACGTCCAGGTTGCTCACGTTGTCCAGGGCGTTGGCTTGCAGCAGTGGGCGCAGGCCCGGTGTGGTGGTGCTCGGGTCGTGGCCGGTGACCGTCTCGATGGCTGCGTTCAGATCGCCGTTGAGGGCGAGCTTGGCGTTGTTGGAGAGCACCGCACCATCGGCAAAGACAAGCTTGTCGTTGAGCGCACCATTGCCGCCGATCACCTTGACGGTCTCTGTCTGGCCGTTGACGCTGCGGCTGAACG
>NZ_JAUCZG010000023.1 GCF_030373225.1 Hydrogenophaga sp.
AGGCCCAGCCCCCTCGGGGGGCAGCGACCCGCGCAGCGGTGGAGCGTGGGGGCAACAGATCCAGCCCATGGGACAATCCCGCCCATGCACATTCTGTTTGACGAAGCCGGCAAGTTGTTGACCGGCCGCCTCCTGTCCGAGGCTGAAAGTTCCCTGCAAGTCGAGCTCGATTCCGGCAAGCGCGTGAAGGTCAAGGCGGTCAACGCGCTGCTGCGGTTTGAAAAACCCGCCCCCGCCGCCTTGATGAGCGCCGCCACCGCGCTGTCCAACGAGATGGACCTGGCCCTGGCCTACGAATTCGCACCCGAAGACGAGTTCGGCTTTGCCGACCTGGCGCGCGAGTATTTCAGCAGCAGCGCCGGCACCGCCGAGCAGGTGGCGGCCCTGCTGTGCCTGCAAGGCGCACCGCACTACTTTCGCCGCGCCGGCAAGGGCCGCTACAAGAAGGCGCCGGCCGACATCCTGGCCCAGGCGCTGGCCGGCATCGAGAAAAAGAAGCAGGTGCAGGCGCAGATCGAGGCCTGGGCGGCCGAGCTGGCCAGCGGCAGCTGCCCCGAGCCGGTGTTGCAACAGCTCTACAAGATCCTCTTCAAGCCCGACAAGAACGCACCCGAGTACAAGGCCGTGGTCGAGGCCGCGCGCAACAGCCACACCGCACCGCTCACCCTGCTGCAAAACGCGGGCGCGATCCGCAGCGCCTACCAGTTCCACTGGCAGCGTTTCCTGTTCGACCAGTTCCCCAAGGGAACCGGCTTCCCCGCGCTGCAGGCGCCGGTGATCACCGACGAGTTGCCGCTGGCCGCGGTGCAGGCGTTCTCCATCGACGACTCGCACACCACCGAAATCGACGACGCGCTCTCGCTGCAGGGCCTGGGCAGTGGTTCGGTCACGCTGGGCATCCACATCGCCGCACCGGGTCTGGCGATCGCCCCCGACAGCGCCATCGACCAGGTGGCGCGCCACCGCCTGTCCACCGTCTACATGCCTGGCCACAAGATCACCATGCTGCCCGACGAGGTGGTGCAGGCCTACACCTTGATGGCCGGACGCGACTGCCCGGCGGTCTCGCTGTACGTGACCTTTGAGGAGGCCACGCTGGCCGTCACCGACACCCGCACGGCGCTGGAGCGCGTGCCGATTGCGCTCAACCTGCGCCACGACCAGCTCGACACCGTGATCACCGAAGCCTGGCTCGCGGGCGATGCCCCGGCCGACAACGCCGCGCCCGAGATCGCTGCGCTGCAACCCACGCTGTCCTTCATCTTCACGCTGGCACGACACCTCAAGGCCCGGCGCGAGGTGGTGCGCGGCAAGCCCGAGAACTTCACCCGGCCCGACTACACCTTCCGCCTGGAAGGCAAGACCGGAGACGAACCGGTGGGCGACGAGGTGGTGGTGATCGGCACGCGCCAGCGCGGCGCCCCGCTCGACCTGATGGTGGCCGAGGCCATGATCCTGGCCAACAGCACCTGGGGCAACTGGCTCAACGACTGCGGCGTGCCCGGCATCTACCGCAGCCAGGTCAGCATGGCGCCGGGTGTGAAGGTGCGCATGGGCACCAAGGCCCAGCCACACGCCGGCATCGGCGTCAAAAGTTACGCCTGGAGCACCTCGCCCCTGCGCCGTTATGTGGACATGGTCAACCAGTGGCAGATCATTGCCTGCGCGCGCCATGGCAAGACAGCGGCACTGGCGGCGCCCTTCAAGCCCAAGGACGCCAACCTGTTCTCCATCATCAGCGCCTTCGACGCCGCCTACACCGCCTACAACGGATTCCAGAACGGCATGGAACGGTACTGGACGCTCAAGCACTTGCAGCAAAGCGGCACCACCGAATTCACCGCCACCCTGGTGAAGGACAACCTGGTGCGCGCCGATGCGCTGCCGCTGGTGTTGCCCGTGATGGGCGCCGAGGGCCTGCCGCGTGGCGCGCACGTTCGCATCCGGCTCGGTGAGATCGACGACATCACGCTCGACGTGCACGGCACCGTGATCGAGCGGCTGGACCTGCCGGTGGACGAGGCGGTGGACGACAGTGCGGGCGAGGACGGGGAAGACGAGGAACTGTCCGCGCCGCTGGCGCTGGCCATCGATGTCGACGAGGCCGAAAGCACCGCAGCCGCCCAGCCGCCCGGGGACACCGACCCGGCGGGCCATTCGGCCTGAAGACACCGGCCACAACCATAATCACGGCGTGAAGACCACCTTCCTCGCGTTCCTGAAAGGCCTGAGCACGCTGCAGCTGGCGCTGGGCATCTCCATCGCGCTGCACGCCGCCGTGCTCACTGTGCGCTTCGTCAACCCCGAAGGTTTCAACCGGGCGTTCCAGGACACACCCCTCGAGGTGATCCTGGTGAACGCGCGCAGCAACGAGAAGCCGGAAAAGGCCACCGCCATCGCGCAGGCATCGCTGGCGGGCGGCGGTGATGCGGTGCGCGGCCGATCCACCTCGCCGCTGCCACCCACCACGGTGGCCCGGGTGGGTGACACACCGGAAGAAGACGAACGCCGGATCGAGGCACTGCGCGAACAGCAGAACCAGTTGCTGGCGCAGGTGCGGCGCGAACTTGCCAGGATGCCGGCGCCCGACACAGAGGCCGTGAACCCGAGCCGAGAGATGGTGGAGCGGGAAGAAAAGCGCAAGGCCCTGGTGAAGATCCTGGCCGAGATCGAGCGGCGCATCAACGAGGAAAGCGCACGGCCGAAGAAGCGCTACATCAGCCCGGCCACCCGCGAGGCGGTGTACGCGATCTACTACGACGAACTGCGTCGCAAGATCGAAGACCGCGGCACCACCAACTTCCCCGAGGCCGCAGGGCGCAAGCTCTACGGCGAGCTCACCATGATCATCACGGTCAACCACACCGGTGGCGTGCTCGACACCGAGATCGTGCAGACATCGGGCAACAACCTGCTCGATCGTCGCGCCCAGGCCATCGTGCGCAGCCTGGCCTTCGGCCAGTTCAACGATGCCATGCGCCGCCAGGCCGACCAGATCGTGGTGGTCTCGCGTTTCCGCTTCACGCGTGACGAGACGCTGCAGACGCAGTTGTCTGGCCAGTAGATGAGGTCGTTCGGGCGCTGGTTGTTGTGGATCGTCCTGGCCGGGGTGGCGCTGCAACTGTTCTTTGTCCTGCGCATCGCTGCCATGGTGGTGATCGACCCGACCAGCACCGCCTTCATGCGCTCGGAGGCCTGGCGCGTCGGCAAGGAAAGCACGACCACCGACAAGCGCTGGCGCTGGTCCCATCAATGGGTGGCGGGCGACCAGATCAGCCCGAACCTCAAGCGCGCGGTGATCGCCTCGGAGGACGCGGGTTTCCTGGAGCACGGCGGGGTCGACTGGGATGCCATCGAGACCGCGTGGCAGAAGAACGAAAAGCGCCAGCAGCAGGCCGACAAGCGCGCCGCCGCCCGGCCCGACAGGCCGGTGCGCGAACCCAAGGTCGTCGGCGGCTCCACCATCACCCAGCAACTGGCCAAGAACCTGCTGCTCTCTGGCGAACGGCAGTTTCTGCGCAAGGGCCAGGAACTCGTGCTGGCGCTGGCGCTGGAGGCGCTGCTGAGCAAGGAGCGCATCCTCGAGATCTACCTCAACAGCGTGGAATGGGGCGAGGGCGTGTTCGGCGCCGAGGCCGCCGCTCAGCGCTACTTCAGGAAACCCGCCAGCAAGCTCAGCGCCTCGGAGGCCGCGCGACTGGCGGTGATGCTGCCCTCGCCCAAGTTCTTCGAAACGCGCCAGGGATCGGCCTACCTGGCGCGGCGCACCGGCACCATCGTCGCCCGCATGGGTGATGTGCGCATTCCATGAACATTCGCGCCAGCGCCATGAGCGTGTTCCTGCTCGCCCTGGTGCGTCTGCTCACCGGTGCGCAGGCGCGCTGGCACGGCTGCCCGCCCAAGGCCGAACAACGCATCTACTTCGCCAACCACCAGAGCCACGCCGACCTGGTGCTGATCTGGGCCGCGCTGCCGCAAGAGCTGCGCAGCATCACGCGCCCGATCGCCGCCAGGGACTACTGGACGGCATCGAACTTCAAGCGCTGGATCACCACCGAGGTCTTCAATGCGGTCTACGTGGAGCGCGAGCGCAAGGGTGACGAAGATCCGCTGCAGCCGCTGATCAACGCACTCGAGAGCGGCGACTCGCTGATCCTGTTTCCCGAAGGCACGCGCGGCTTTGAGGAAGATCCGCAGCCCTTCAAGTCGGGCCTGTACAACCTGGCCCGGCGTTTTCCCGGCGTGGTGCTGGTGCCGGCCTGGATCCACAACGTGCAGCGCGTGATGCCCAAGGGCGAAGTGGTGCCGGTGCCGGTGCTGTGTTCGGTGACCTTTGGTGAACCGGTGGCGCTCGGGGCCGAGGAACCCCGCGCCGACTTTTTGAAACGCGCTCGCGAAGCCGTCATGGCGCTGAGGGAAGTCTGAAACATGAGCCCCCACCCTCGTCACTTCGTGACCTCGCTGCCCCCCAGGGGGGCACAGACCGCCCTTGGGGCGGCCCGGCGGGCGGTCTGAACATGAGCCCCCATCTTCGTCACTTCGTGACCTCGCTGCCCCCCAGGGGGGCACAGACCGCCCTTGGGGCGGCCCGGCGGGCGGTCTGATGGGCTCCTTCCTGCGCAGCCTCACCGGCGAACAACAGGTCAGCCTGTTGTTCGTGCTGCTGTTCGGCCTGCTGTTCATTGCCAGCGGCCTGAGCGTGCTGCTCTCGGTGCGTGAACGGCGTGCCGGTGAAGACGAATCCGGCGAACGCGCACTGAGACTGCGTGACAACCAGGCGCTGCTGCGCAGCTCGTGGGGCATGGCGCTGGTGTTCTGGATCGGCTGGGCCATGGGCGAAGGGGTGGCCATCGTGCTGTTCGGCTTCGTGTCCTTTTTCATCCTGCGCGAATTCATCAGCCTCTCGCCCACTCGGCGCGGCGACCACCGCAGCCTGGTGCTGGCCTTCTTTGTCGTGCTGCCACTGCAATATGCGCTGGTCTGGAACGAACACTTCAACCTCTTCACCGTGTTCATCCCGGTGTATGTGTTCCTCGCCATTCCCGTGGTCAGTGCGCTGGGCAACGACCCACAGCGGTTCCTGGAGCGCAACGCCAAGCTGCAGTGGGGCATCATGGTCTGCGTCTACGGCATGAGCCATGTGCCCGCCTTGCTGTTGCTGAACTTTCCCGGCTTCGCCGGCCGCACCGCCTTCCTGGTGTTCTTTCTGGTGCTGGTGGTGCAGACCTGCATGCTGGTGCAGCACCTGGCCGCACGCCGCCTGGGCACGCCGGTGGCGCCCGCCATCAGCGGGAGTTTTCACTGGCGCAGCTGGGCCATGGGCCTGGCGGCCGGCGGCCTGCTCGGTGCGCTGCTCGCCGGCCTCACCCCCTTCAATCCACTGCCGGCTCTTGCCATGGCGCTGGTGGCCTGTGTGGCCGGGTCGCTGGGCCACCTGGTCATGAAAGCCATCAAGCGCGACCGCGGCGTGACCCACTGGGGCTCTGCGGGCCGCTCCACCACAGGCGCCAGCGGCCTGCTCGACCGCGTGGACGCGCTGTGTTTCGCCGCGCCGGTGTTCTTCCACTCGGTGCGCTGGACCTTCGACCTATGAGAATTCTCGGCATCGACCCCGGCCTTCAGTGCACCGGCTTCGGCGTGATCGACACCGATGGCGCGAACCTGCACTACGTGGCCAGCGGCACCATCCAGACCAGTCCGAAGGACGGCGCGCTGCTGCCCGCGCGGCTGAAGATCCTGTTCGACGGCATCACCGAGGTGGTGGCGCGCTACCAGCCCGAGGTCTCGGCGTGCGAGATCGTGTTCGTCAACGTCAACCCGCAAGCCACCCTGCTGCTGGGCCAGGCGCGCGGCGCCTGCCTTACCGCCCTGGTAGCCAACCACCTGCCGGTGGCCGAGTACACCGCGCTGCAACTCAAGAAAGCGGTGGTCGGCTACGGCAAGGCCGCCAAGCCGCAGGTGCAGGAGATGGTCAGGCGCCTGTTGAAACTGCCCGGCCTGCCGGGCAAGGACGCGGCCGACGCGCTGGGGCTGGCGATCACGCACGCACAAGTCAGCCGCACCCTGCAGGCGATCAACCAGGTGTCGCCGTTGCAGGCACGCTCCAGCGCCTCTTACAAGGCCGGCAGGATCTACTGAGCACGGGGCGTCGGGCAGGGCCGGTGGACTGGGCACCGTTGGCCGGCGCCCGCGCGCTGCGCCCGGCAGGGACAGGCGAGCCCGCCTGAGGTTCGTGCGTCAGGGGTTCAGAGCAGGCGTTCGAGCACCAGCACCGCAAAAAATCCCAGTGCAGCGATCACCGTCCACTTCAGGATGACCACGCCCCAGGTGCGGAAGTGGGCCTGACCGGTGCCGACGTAGAACGCAAAACACACACCGGCGGCGATCAGCAACAACAGGACGGTCCAGCGAAACAGCAGCATGGGTCAGGTCACCAGGCCGGCGCGAGCTGGGTGAAGCCGGCCGGGGCATCCCGCTCCTGCTCGAAGCTCACGATCTCCCAGGCGTCGGTGCGCTCCAGCAGGGCGCGCAGCAGCTGGTTGTTCATCGCGTGGCCGCTGCGAAACGCGCTGTAGGCGGCCAGCAGCGGTTTGCCCACGATGTACAGGTCGCCCATGGCATCGAGGATCTTGTGCTTGACGAACTCGTCCTGGTACCGGAGGCCGTCGGCGTTGAGCACCTTCACGTCGTCCATCACGATGGCATTGTCCAGTCCGCCACCGAGCGCCAGGCCGTGCGAGCGCATCGCTTCCACGTCCTTGGTGAAACCGAAGGTGCGTGCACGCGCGATCTCGCGGGCGTACTGGCCGCCACCGAAGTCGAACTCCACGCGCTGGCCGGTGGAGTTCACGGCCGGGTGGTCGAACTCGATCTCGAAGGCGAGCTTGTAGCCATGAAACGGGTCGAGTCGCGCCCACTTCACGTTCCTGCCCTCGCCTTCACGCACTTCCACAGGCCTGGTGACACGAATGAAGCGCTTGGGCACCTTCTGCATGACGATGCCGGCGCTTTGCAGCAGGTACACGAACGAGGCCGAAGAGCCATCGAGGATGGGCACTTCTTCTGCGGTGATGTCGACGCAGAGGTTGTCCAGGCCCAGGCCGGCGCAGGCGCTCATCAGGTGCTCGATGGTGTGCACCTTGACGTTGCCATTGGAAATGGTGGAGGCCAGCCGCGTGTCGGTCACGGCCAGGGCATTGACCGCAATCTCCACCGGCTCGGGCAGATCCACGCGCCGGAACACGATGCCGGTGTCGGGCGGGGCCGGGCGCAAGGTGAGCTCCACCCGCTGACCGCTGTGCAGACCGACACCCACCGCTTTGGTCAGGGATTTGAGGGTGCGTTGCGCGAGCATAAAAACATTTTAGTTCCCCCCTGCGCGGCTGCGCCGCTTCCCCCCTGAGGGGGGACGATGCCTGTGGCCCGGCAAAGCCGGTTCCACGGCATCCCTGAAACAAGACACGAACGCCGGAGGACGTGACTTCATCCCAGGGGAGCCGCGGGACTGGCTTCGCCAGACCGCAGGCTCCGTCCCCCCCTCGGGGGGGGAAGCGCCGTCAGGCGCGCAGGGGGGGCCCCTCAATCCGCCTGCTTGCGCAGGAAGGCGGGGATCTCGAAGTCGTCCATGCCGCCCGACGCCAATGCGTCCACCTTGGCCGCGGCCTGGGTGCGGTTGGTGCGCCACACGCTGGGCACGGCCATGGAGTTGTAGTCGGGCTGGGAAGCGCCCGGGCCACCGACAGCGGCGTTGACGGTGGGCACGTTGAACGGCACGTTGTCGGTGCCGGTGCGCAGCACCTGCAGCGGCGGGGCGGTGCGGCGCACGCCCTGGCGCGACAGGCCGGTGGCCACCACGGTCACGCGCATCTCGTCACCCAGGCTGTCGTCGTAGGCCGCACCGTAGATCACATGCGCTTCCGACGAGGCATAGGCGCGGATGGTGTTCATCGCGAGCTTGGATTCGGACAGCTTGAGCGAGCCCTTGGCCGCGGTGACCAGCACCAGCACGCCCTTGGCGCCCGAGAGGTCGATGCCTTCCAGCAGCGGGCAGGCCACGGCCTGCTCGGCGGCGATGCGTGCACGGTCGGGACCGGCGGCCACGGCCGTGCCCATCATGGCCTTGCCGGGCTCACCCATCACGGTGCGCACGTCTTCGAAGTCGACGTTCACATTGCCGTACTCGTTGATGATCTCGGCGATGCCCCCCACGGCGTTTTTCAGCACATCGTTGGCGTGGGCAAAGGCCTCGTCCTGCGTCACATCGTCACCCAGCACTTCGAGCAGCTTTTCGTTGAGCACCACGATCAGCGAGTCCACGTTGGCCTCGAGTTCGGCCAGACCGTGGTCGGCATTGGTCATGCGACGGCCACCTTCCCAGTCGAACGGCTTGGTGACCACGCCCACGGTGAGGATGCCCATCTCCTTGGCCACGCGCGCGATCACGGGCGCCGCACCGGTGCCGGTGCCGCCGCCCATGCCGGCGGTGATGAACAGCATGTGGGCGCCTGCGATGGCTTCGCGGATCGAGTCCACCGCCACTTCGGCAGCGTCGCGGCCCTTGTCGGGTTTGCTGCCGGCGCCCAGGCCGGTGGTGCCGAGCTGGATGGTCTTGTGGGCTGCGCTGCGCGAGAGCGACTGCGCATCGGTGTTGGCGCAGATGAACTCCACGCCCTGCACGCTGCGCGCGATCATGTGTTCGACCGCGTTGCCGCCGCCGCCGCCCACGCCGATCACCTTGATCTGGGTGCCCAGGTTGAATTCTTCGACTTCAATCATTTCGATGCTCATGGTCTGCTCCTTGTGTGCCCGCTGGGGGGCGCTGGTGATTCAAAAACGTCTCGGATTCGGGTCGGGGTCATCCAGGCGGTCCGGTGTGTTCGGCACACCGTCCTCGTCGTCGCCATCGAATGCCCGGGTCCAACCATGGGACACCGCGAAACTGGCTCTGCCAGGCCGCCGGTGTCGCTCCCTTGAGGGGGTCGCGTGCCGCTCGGCGGGGGGGTATCGGATGTTTCATCAGAACGTCCCCACGAACCAGTTTTTCATGCGCTCCCATGCACCTTGCACGGAGCCTGCTTTCTGCGACACCTTGTGCCCGCGCACACGCGCCAGGCGCGCTTCTTCGAGCAAGCCCATCACCGTGGCTGCGCGCGTCTGCGCCACCATGTCGGACAGGGCGCTGGCGTAGTTCGGAATGCCACGGCGCACCGGCTTGAGGAAAATGTCCTCGCCGAGCTCGACCATGCCGGGCATGACGGCGCTGCCGCCAGTGAGCACGATGCCCGAGGACAACATTTCCTCGTGACCCGAGTCGCGCAGCACCTGCTGGACCAGCGAAAAGATTTCTTCCACCCGCGGCTCGATCACGCCGGCGAGCGCCTGGCGGCTGAGCATGCGCGGTGCGCGGTCGCCCAGGCCGGGCACCTCCACCTGGGTGTCCGGATCGGCCAGCAACTGCTTGGCGCAACCGCTCTCGACCTTGATGTCCTCGGCGTCCTTGGTGGGCGTGCGCAGCGCCATGGCGATGTCGCTGGTGATCAGGTCACCGGCGATCGGGATCACCGCGGTGTGGCGGATGGCCCCGCCCGAGAAGATCGCCACATCGGTCGTGCCCGCGCCGATGTCGACCAGGGCGACGCCGAGTTCCTTTTCGTCGTCGGTCAGCACCGCCTGGCTGCTGGCCAGCGGGTTGAGCATGAGCTGGTCCACCTCCAGGCCGCAGCGGCGCACACACTTGATGATGTTTTCCGCAGCACTTTGTGCGCCGGTCACGATGTGCACCTTGGCCTCCAGGCGGATGCCGCTCATGCCGATCGGCTCCTTCACTTCCTGGCCGTCGATCACGAACTCCTGGGGCTCCACCAGCAGCAGGCGCTGGTCGGTCGAGATGTTGATGGCCTTGGCCGTCTCGATCACGCGCGCCACGTCGGTGGCACTGACTTCGCGGTCCTTGATGGCCACCATGCCGCTGGAGTTGATGCCGCGGATGTGGCTGCCGGTGATGCCGGTGTAGACGCGGGCGATGCGGCAGTCGGCCATCAGCTCGGCCTCTTTCAAGGCCTGCTGGATGCTCTGCACGGTGGCGTCGATGTTGACCACCACGCCGCGCTTGAGGCCGTGGCTGGCGGCCACGCCCAGGCCTGCGAGCTTGAGCTCGCCGTTGGGCTGGACCTCGGCGACCACCACCATGATCTTGGCGGTTCCGATGTCGAGTCCGACCACCAAATCCTTGTATTCCTTGGCCATGATTGCTTCTTGATTACCGTGTGGGTTGCGTTGCGTTGGGGGCGATGTCGGTGACGGTGGTCACGCCGCGCAGGCGCAGGGCGTAACCGTTGGGATAGCGCAGGTCCACCGACTGCAGCGCGCCGGCATAACGCTCGGTGAGCTGGGACAGGGTGGCGCTGAAGCGGCGCGCGCGCGCCACCAGTTCGTCGGGCGTGCCGCGCCCGAGTTCGACCAGCGCGCCGTTGTCCAGCCGGGCTCGCCAGCTGCCGCGTTCGTTGAGTTCGAGCCGCTCGAGGCCGAGTTCGAGCGGGGCCAGTTCGGCCAGCAGCAGCTGGTACACGGTCCACACCTGGGCCGACTGTTCGGCCGGCCCGGCCAGTTCGGGCAGGTTGTCGCTGTCGTCGGGGCTGGCTTCAAAGACCTCGCCGAGTTCGCTCACCAGCCGGCCCGAGCCAGACTCACCCCACCACGCCACGGCCTGGTGCTCCTGCAGGGTCACGCGCAAGCGGTTGGGAAACTCGCGCTGCACCACCGCCTGGCGCACCCAGGGCACCGCTTCGAACAGTTCGCGCACCTGCTGCAGATCCACCGTGAGGAAGCTGCTCGAGAGGCGCGACTTCATCTGCGTGGCCAGCTGGGCGCGAAAGCTCACCGCGTTCTGGTGCACCACGTCACCCTGCACCGTGATGGCCTTGACGGTCCAGACCGGATGGCGCACCAGCCAGGTCCCCAGCGCGCCCAGGCACAGCGCGACAAACAGCACGAGCAGCGCTTGCGTGAGCGCTGTCATGAGCTTGACGTCCAGTGGCAAGGGAGTGGTGGCCATGGGAGGGTGGGCAGGTCAGGCCGGGTTGTCCAGGGCTGCGCCGGCCAGCACGGCCAGGCACAGGTCTTCGTACGACAGTCCGGTCGCACGCGCCGACATCGGCACCAGCGAGTGGCCGGTCATGCCGGGCGAGGTGTTGATCTCCAGCAGGTACGGCGCGCGGGTCTTGGCGTCGATCATCACGTCGGCGCGTGCCCAGCCGCGGCAGTCCAGGGTGCGGAATGCCTTGAGCACCAGCGCCTGGATCACCGCCTCTTCACCGTCGGGCAGACCACAGGGCACCAGGTACTGCGTGTCGTCGGTGAAGTACTTGTTCTGGTAGTCGTAGTTGCCGTCGGGTGCGACGATGCGGATCACCGGCAGCGCGCGGGCGTCCTCACCGGTGCCCAGCACCGGGCAGGTCACCTCGTCGCCGGCGATGAACTGCTCACACATGACGAGCGGGTCCTGCCTGGCGGCGAGCTCGTAGGCGGCAGCGCACTGCGCTTCGCTCGTCACCTTGGTCAGTCCGATCGTCGAGCCTTCGCGGACCGGCTTGACGATCATGGGCGAGCCCAGGGCGCGGTAGGCATCCACGGTCTGCGCGGCGCTGTGCACCTGGCGCCAGGCCGGCGTGGCCAGACCTTCGGCGAGCCAGATGCGCTTGGTCATGAGCTTGTCCATGGCCACGCTGGATGCCATCACGCCGGGGCCGGTGTAGGGAATGCCCAGCAGTTCGAGTGCGCCCTGCACCGTGCCGTCTTCACCGAAGCGGCCGTGCAGCGCGATGAAGCAGCGCTCGAAGCCTTCGCGCCTGAGCTCGTCCAGGCCACGCTCGGCCGGGTCGAAGGGGTGCGCATCGACCCCCTTGGACTTCAGTGCCGCCAGCACGCCGCTGCCCGACATCATCGAGACCTCGCGCTCGGCCGAACGCCCGCCCATCAAGACCGCCACCTTGCCCAGCGCTTTCACATCGATCACTGCGTTGTCCTTTGTTTTGTGTTCATGTGAGCCGGCGCCGGGCCGCCCCAAGCCGGCTCCGCCCCCTCGGGGGGCAGCGACCCGCGCAGCGGTGGAGCGTGGGGGCTCATTGACTCACTCCCTGTGCCAGTTCGATCACCCGAGCGGCCACGGCGCCCACGGTGCCTGCGCCCATGCACAGGATCACGTCGCCGTCCTGCGCGTTGTCCAGCACGGCCTGCGGCATCGCGTTGATGTCGTCCACGAACACCGGTTCGAGCTTGCCGGCCACGCGCAGCGCGCGGGCCAGCGAGCGGCCGTCGGCCGCCACGATCGGGCTCTCCCCCGCGGCGTACACCTCGGCCAGCAGCACCGCATCGGCGTGGTTGATCACCTTCACGAAGTCCTCGAAGCAATCGCGCGTGCGGGTGTAGCGGTGCGGCTGGAAGGCCAGCACCAGGCGGCGGCCAGGGTAGGCGCCGCGTGCAGCGGCCAGCGTGGCCGCCATCTCCACCGGGTGGTGGCCGTAGTCGTCCACCACCGTGCAATGGCCACCGTGGGGCAGCGCGGCCTCGCCGTATCGCTGGAAGCGCCGGCCCACACCCTTGAAATCGGCGAGCGCCTGCACCACCGCCGCGTCGTCCACTCCGAGCTCCACCGCAATGCCGATGGCGGCCAGTGCATTGAGCACGTTGTGCTCTCCCGGCAGATTGAGCACGACGTCGAGGTCGGGCAGCTCCACGCCGTTGCGCCGCTGCACGGTGAAGTGCATCTGCGTGCCGACCGCGCGCACATTGACGGCACGCACCTGCGCGTCCTCGGAGAATCCGTAGCTGGTGATGGGACGCGCGATCAGCGGAAGGATCTCGCGGATCGCGGCATCGTCCACACAGACCACGGCCGCACCGTAAAAAGGCATGCGGTGCAGAAACTCCACGAAGGCGGCCTTGAGCCGCCCGAAGTCGTGGCCGTAGGTGTCCATGTGGTCGGCATCGATGTTGGTCACGACCGACAGCACCGGCAACAGGTTCAGGAACGAGGCGTCCGATTCGTCGGCCTCGACCACGATGTACTCACCCGAGCCCAGCGCGGCGTTCACACCCGCGCTGTTCAGGCGCCCGCCGATCACGTAGGTCGGATCGAGATCGGCCGCGGCCAGCACGCTGGCCACGAGGCTGGTGGTGGTGGTCTTGCCGTGCGTGCCGGCAATCGCCACGCCCTTCTTCATGCGCATCAGCTCGGCCAGCATCACCGCGCGCGGCACCACCGGCACCAGCCTGGCATGGGCGGCCACCACCTCGGGGTTGTCCTCCTTCACCGCCGTCGACGTGACGATGGCGTCGGCCCCTTCGATGTGGGCGGCGTCGTGGCCGATGAACACCTCGGCGCCGAGCGCCACCAGACGGCGCGTGACCGTGCTCTCGCCCAGGTCGCTGCCGGAGATGCGGTAGCCCTGGTTGAGCAGCACCTCGGCGATGCCGTTCATGCCCGCTCCCCCGATGCCGACAAAGTGGATGTGACGGATGGCGTGTTTCATGGGTGCTGGACTTTCGCGAGTTGCTCGCAGGCGGACACCACGGCCGCCACGGCTTCTGTTTTCTGCATCTGTTTGGCCTTGCCGGCCATCGCCGCCAGTTGCTCGCGCTGCACGCTTTGCAGGCGGTGGGCCAGTTGCTGCGGGCTGAGTTCGTTCTGCGGCACCAGCCAGGCGGCGCCCGCGTCCACCAGAAATCGCGCGTTGGTGGTCTGGTGGTCGTCCACCGCAGACGGGAACGGCACGAACAGCGCGGCCGCACCCACGGCGGCGATTTCGGTCACGGTGCTGGCCCCGCTGCGGCAGACGATGAGGTCGGCATGGGCGAAGGCCTGTGCCGTGTCGTCGATGAAGGGCGTGAGTTCGGCGTGCACGCCGGCAGCCAGGTAGTTCGCGCGCAGCGCGTCGATCTGCTTTTCACCGCTCTGGTGGATGACCACGGGGCGCTGGGGCTCGGGGATCAGAGCGAGTGCCTGCGGCACCACGTCGTTGAGGGCCTTCGCACCCAGACTGCCACCCACCACCAGCAGGCGAAGCACGCCGCTGCGAGTGGCAAACCGCTCGGCTGGCGCGGGCTGGTGCAGGAACGGCGCACGCAACGGGTTGCCCACCCACTGCGACTTCTTCAACACATTCGGGAACGCGGTGAACACCCGGTCGGCCACGCCGGCCAGCACCTTGTTGGCCATGCCGGCCACCGAGTTCTGTTCGTGCAGCACCAGCGGTTTGCCCGCGAGCACGCCCATCATGCCGCCAGGAAAACTGATGTACCCACCCAGGCCCACCACCACGTCGGGCCTGACGCGGCGCACCACCTGCAACGCTTGCCAGAAGGCGCGCAGCAGGCGCAGCGGCAACAGGGCGAGCGTGACCACGCCCTTGCCGCGCACGCCACCGAAGTCGATGGTCTCCAGCGCGAAGCCGCGCGGCGGGACCAGCCGGCTTTCCATGCTGGCGGGTGCGCCCAGCCAGTGCACGCGCCAACCCCGTTCGCGCAGGGCCTCGGCCACGGCGAGGCCGGGAAAGATGTGGCCGCCGGTGCCGCCAGCCATGATGAGTGCGCATGGTGCGGTCATGCCCGGCCACCCTTCATCATGGATGCGTGCCGCATCCCCGGACGCTGCGCGCCTGGCTGGCTGTTTTGAACAAACCGCCAGATGGTCATGCCCGGCCACCCTTCATCATCTGGCGGTTTTCGTAATCCACCCGCAGCACGATCGCAATCGCCACCAGGTTCAGCAGGATGGCCGAGCCGCCGTAGCTCATCAAAGGCAGCGTCAGGCCCTTGGTGGGCAGTGCACCGAGGTTCACGCCGATGTTGATGAAGGCCTGGAAGCCCAGCCACAGGCCCACGCCCTGCGCCACCAGACCGGCAAACACCTGGTCGAGCGCGATGGCCTGGCGGCCGATGTGCATGATGCGGCGCGTGAGCCACATGAACAGGCCGATCAGCACCAGCACACCGATCAGGCCGAATTCCTCGCCGATCACGGCGAGCAGGAAGTCGGTGTGGGCTTCGGGCAGCCAGTGCAGTTTTTCCACGCTGCCACCCAGACCCACGCCGAAGATTTCGCCACGGCCAAAAGCGATCAGTGAGTGCGAGAGCTGGTAGCCCTTGCCCAGCGCGTGTTCCACGCTCCAGGGGTCGAGGTAGGCAAAGATGCGTTCGCGGCGCCAGTCGCTGGCCATGATCATCAGCGCGAAGGCCGCCACCACCACCGCCGCGATCAGGAAGAACATGCGCGCATTGACACCCCCGAGAAAGAGGATGCCCATGGCGATCACCACGATCACCATGAAGGCGCCCATGTCGGGCTCGGCCAGCAACAGCATGCCCACCACCGCCACCGCCGCCGCCATGGGCGTGACCGCCTGGAAGAAGCGTTGCTTCACCTCCATCTTGCGCACCATGTAGTCGGCCGCGTACAAGAGCACGGCCAGCTTGGCCAGCTCGGAGGGCTGAAAGTTCATGACGCCCAGCGAGATCCAGCGGCGGGCGCCGTTGACGCCCTTGCCGATGAAGGGAAACAACACCAGCACCAGCAGCACCAGCGCCACGGCGAACATCCAGGGCGCCATCTTTTCCCAGCTGCGCATCGGAAACTGGAAGGCGACCATCGCCGCCACCAGCCCGATGGTCATGGAGATGGCGTGGCGCATCACGAAGTGCGTGTGCGCGTAGTTGGCAAATCGCGGGTTGTCCGGCAGTGCGATCGAGGCCGAATACACCATCACCAGACCCCAGGCCAGCAGTGCCACCACCACCCAGAGCAGCGGCTGGTCGAAGCCGAGTTCGCGCACCGCCACGTTGCGCGTGCCGGCGTAGGTCCGGTTGGACAGGCGCACCGGCAGCCCGTCGCGCGAGCCGCCGCCGGCCAGCGAGCCGGCCAGGTCGCGGCCCGGCAGTCTGGGCGTCAGGGCCGCGAGGCCTTCGCGCAGGCGCTGCGGCCATGTCAGGGTGGGCACGGCTTTTTTCTTCACAGACCGCCCTCCAGGCTCATGCCCTGTTCGGCGGCCAGATCGGCGACCGCGCCCACGAACACGCGGGCCCGGTGTTCGTAGTTGTCGAACATGTCCAGGCTGGCGCAGGCCGGCGACATCAGCACCGCGTCGCCCGAGCGGGCCTGCTGCGCGGCCAGCGCCACCGCCTCGGGCAGCGTGCCGGCATCGAGCTGGCGCACTTCGGCGGCTTCGAGGGCTCCGCCCACCGCTGCGCGCAGGCGCGCCGCATCACGACCGATGTACACCACGGCGCGCGCAAAACGCGCGAGCGGTTCGGCCAGCGGCGCAAAGTCCTGCCCCTTGCCGTCGCCACCCAGGATCACCACCAGGCGGCGCTCGGCGCCCAGGCCACAGACCGCCGCCAGCGTGGCGCCCACGTTGGTGCCCTTGCTGTCGTCGAAGTACTCGACCTCGTCGATGATGGCCACGGGCTCCACGCGGTGCGGCTCGCCGCGGTACTCGCGCAGGCCGTGCAGCATGGGGCCGAGCGCGGCGCCGGTGGAGGTGGCCAGCGCCAGCGCGGCCAGGGCGTTGGCGGCGTTGTGCCGGCCGCGGATGCGCAAGGCCTCCACAGGCATCAACCGTTGGAAATAGACCTCGTCGTGAAGTGCTGGAGCCCCCACGCCGGCCGCTGCGCGCACTGCGCTGCCCCCCGAAGGGACTGCCGCGCCCTGGGACGGCCCGGCGGCACGGCGACCTGTCGAACGCGTTTCGTCCAGCGCCAGCGCACGCACCAGCCAGGCCATGCCGTTGAGCGTTTCGATGCCCCAGTCGCCGGCGCGCGTGGGCGCATCCAGCCCGAAGCTGGCCCACGGCCGGGCGCTCTGCTGGCGGTTGCGGTTGCCCACCTTCACCGTGACCAGGCCGGGCTGCAGTGCCATGACCTGCGGATCGTCGCGGTTGAGCAGCATCAGGGCACGGCTGCCGAACACGGCCGCCTTGGCCTGCGTGTAGGCGGCCATGCTGCCGTGCCAGTCGAGGTGGTCTTCGGTGATGTTGAGCACGCTGGCAGCGGTGGGCACGGCGTCCCAGTCGCTGCCGGCCGCACCGTCGAGCTGGAAGCTGGAGAGCTCGAGCACCCAGACGCGTGGCAGGTGGGCCGGCTGCGGCGGCTCGATGGGCGGCGGCACCCGCATGACGGCGCCGTCTTCGTCGGCCTCGCCCGGCGAAGGCAGGGCCTCGTCGTCTCCGGGCTCGACCAAGTCCGATGCATCGTCGATGACCCCCGTCACCGGGACAGCCGGGGCCGGCGCCTCGAGCGGTGCAGCGGCGGCGCGTTCGTCGTCGGCCTGCTGGGCCTCGGCCTCGGCGTCGAGCGCGGCAGACAACACATCCAGCAGGGCCGGGCCGATGTTGCCCGCCATCGCCACCTTCACGCCGGCACGCTGCAGCAGCAGGGTGGTGAGCGCGGTCACGGTGGTCTTGCCATTGGTGCCGGTGATGGCCAGCACCCGGGGGCGGTAAGGCAGGCGCTCGCGCTCGGCCAGCGTCATCAACGCGCGGGCGAACAAGCCCAGTTCGCCGAGCACGGCCACCTGGTGCGTCCGGGCCCACACGAACACGGTCTGCAGCGAAGCGGGAGCCAGTCCCGGGCTGCGTGCAATCAGTGTCCATTCGCCTCGCGCCATCAAGGCATCGTCGAACGCCCCACTCACGAAAGTCGCTTCAGGGCAGTCGGCGCGCAAGGCCGCCAGCTGTGGCGGCTGCTCACGGGTGTCGGCCACGGTCACGCGCGCACCCTGGCGCACGCACCAGCGCGCCATGGCCAGGCCGGAGGCGCCCAGACCGAGGATGAGAACAGCCTGCCCGTTCATGGTCGAGCGCCTTCAATCAGGAGCATCGAGGGTCCGGCTTCGCCGGCCCGAGATGCCGCCCCCTTCCCGCCGAAGGCGAGAGAGGGGGGAGACGCGAAGCGGCGCGGGGGGTGTTTCATCTCAATTTCAAGGTGGACAAACCCACCAGGCACAACAGCATGGTGATGATCCAGAAACGCACCACGACCTGCGTTTCCTTCCAGCCCTTTTTCTCGAAATGGTGGTGCAGCGGTGCCATCTGGAACAGCCGGCGACCCGTGCCGAAGCGGCGCTTGGTGTACTTGAACCAGGTCACCTGCAACATCACCGACAGCGCCTCGACCACGAAGATGCCACCCATGATGGCCAGCACGATCTCCTGCCGCACGATGACCGCGATGGTGCCCAGCGCGCCGCCGAGCGCGAGTGCGCCGACATCGCCCATGAAGACCTGCGCCGGGTGGGTGTTGAACCACAGGAAGGCCAGCCCCGCACCGGCCATGGCGGCGCAGAAGATCAGCAGTTCACCCGCACCGGGAATGTGGGGCAGCAGCAGGTAACGCGCGAACACGGCATTGCCGGTGGCGTAGGCAAAAACGCCCAGCGCAGAGCCCACCATCACCACCGGCATGATGGCCAGGCCGTCGAGGCCGTCGGTGAGGTTGACCGCGTTGCTCGAACCCACGATGACGAGGTAGGTCATCACCACGAAGCCGAACACGCCCAGCGGGTAGCTGATCTCCTTGAAGAACGGCACCAGCAGCCCGGCCTGCGGCGGCAGGTCGACCGTGAAGCCGGACGACACCCAGGCAAAGAACAACTGCAGCACGCGCAGGTTGCTGGTCTCGGACACGCTGAACACCAGGTAGAAGGCGGCGACCAGTCCGATGACCGATTGCCAGAGGTACTTCTCGCGCGAACGCATGCCCTCGGGGTCCTTGTGCACCACCTTGCGCCAGTCGTCGACCCAGCCGATGGCGCCGAAACCCAGCGTCACCAGCAAAACGATCCAGACGAAGCGGTTCGACAGGTCGAACCAGAGGATGGTGGAGACAGCGATGGAAAACAGGATCAGCACACCGCCCATGGTGGGCGTGCCACCCTTGCTGATGTGGGTCTGCATCGCGTATTCGCGGATCGGTTGGCCGATCTTGAGTGCCGCCAGCCGACGGATGAAGTAAGGGCCGGCGGCCAGCCCCATGAGCAGCGCGGTGAGCGCGGCCATGACGGCGCGAAACGTCAGGTACTGGAACACCCGCAGGAATCCGAAATCAGGCGACAGGCCTTGCAGCCAGAGGGCCAGGCTAGGCAGCATGGGCGTTGTCCTTCTTGTTGTTGTGCTGTGCGGGGTCGAGCGCCAGCAGGGCATTGACCACCCGCTCGGTGCGCATGAAACGTGAGCCCTTGACCAGCACGCTCTGGAACACCGGGCGGTCGTCGATCACGGCCGCGCACACCGCGCCAGCCATGGCGGGCACTTCGTTCCAGTGGGTCACAGCGGGCCACACAGGTGCGGCCTGGCGCATCCAGTCGCCAGCCACGTGCACGGCCTCGATGCCGCGATCGCGTGCGTGGCGCAACACCTCTTCGTGGAACGCCTGGCCCTGCTCGCCCACCTCCCCCATGTCGCCGAGCACCAGCAGGCGCGGCCCCGGCAGTTCGGCCAGCACGTCGATGGCTGCGCGCACCGAGTCGGGGTTGGCGTTGTAGGTGTCGTCGATCAGGGTGAGCGTGCGGCCATCGAGGTGCAAGGCCAGTGCGCGCGAGCGCCCGCCCACCGGTTCGAAAGCGTCGAGCCCGCGCACCACGGCGTCGATCGACACGCCTGCAGCCAGCGCACAGGCCGTGGCGGCCAGGGCATTGCGCACGTTGTGGCGACCGGCGATCTTCAGGTGCACCGTGCCCTGGCCGGCGGGCGAGGCGAAGCACAGCGTCCAGGCGCCGTCTTGCCATTCGGTCTTGAGGGCCACCACATCGGCCGCGGGATCGGTGTCGCTGAAGCTCATGACACGGCGGCCCGCTGCGAGGCCCTGCCAGAGCGCCGTGAAGGCGTCGTCGGACGGGAACACCGCCACACCGTCATCGGCCAGCGCCCGGATGACCTGCCCGTTTTCCAGCGCCACCGCTTCCACCGTGGCCATGAACTCCTGGTGCTCGCGCTGCGCATTGTTCACCAGCGCCACCGTGGGCCGGGCGAGCGCGGCGAGTTCGGCGATCTCGCCTGGGTGGTTCATGCCGAGTTCGACCACCGACAGCTGGTGCGCGGCGCACAGGCGCAGCAGCGTGAGCGGCACGCCGATGTCGTTGTTGAAGTTGCCCTGCGTGGCATGGGCGGCGTTGCCCACCGCGGCGCGCAGGATGGCCGCGATCATCTGCGTCACCGTGGTCTTGCCGTTGCTGCCGGTCACGGCGATCAGCGGCAGCTGGAACTGCTGGCGCCACAGGAGCGCGAGCTCACCGAGCGCCCGGCGCGTGTCGGGCACTTCCACGCCCGGCAGACCGGCGTCGGCCAGGCCGCTGTGGGCGATGGCGGCAACGGCGCCTTGCGCCGCCGCCTGCGGCAGGAAGTCGTGCGCATCGAAGCGTTCGCCCTTGAGCGCCACGAACAGGTCCCCTGGCTGCAGGCTGCGCGTGTCGGTGTGCACGCGGGTGATCGCCACGTCGGGCTGACCCACCAGACGGGCGCCGTCGAGCCGGGTGAGCAACTGGGCGAGCGTCTTCATGCGTGCACTCCCGATCCGGCGCGCCGGGCCAGCGCCTGTCGCGCGTGCACCCGGTCGGAGAACGGCGTCTTCACGCCCTGGATGTCCTGGTAGGCCTCGTGGCCCTTGCCGGCAATGAGCACCACGTCGGCGGGCTCGGCACGCGACACCACCAGGGCGATGGCCTGCGCGCGGTCGGGTTCGACCAGCGCCGCCCCGGGGTTCGTCAGGCCCGCGACCATCTGGCCCAGGATATGGACCGGGTCTTCGCTGCGCGGGTTGTCGCTGGTGAGCACCGTCCGGGCGGCTTCGCGTTCGGCCACCGCCGCCATCAGGGGGCGCTTGCCGGCATCGCGGTCGCCACCGCAGCCCACCACCACCCACAGCGCGCCGCCGCGCCGCGCCGCCAGCGGCTGCAGGGCATGGAGCGCCTTTTCCAGTGCGTCGGGGCTGTGCGCGTAGTCGACCAGCACCAGCGGCTGGTCGGGCGTGGCGGCTTCGGCCTGCTCCATGCGACCGGGCACCGGCGTGAGCGCGCTGCAGGCTTTCACGGCCTGCTGCAGCGACACACCCAGTGCACGGGCCGAGGCGATCACGCACAGCAGGTTGGACACGTTGTAACGACCCACCAGAGGCACCTGCAGCGCATGACGCTCGCGTTCCACACCGTGCGCGTCCCGCTCGACCACGCTCCAGGCCATGCCGGCGTGGGTGAACTCGATGTCGACGGCGTTCAGGCGTGCGGGCGATTCGAGACCCACGGTCCACAGGTCCAGGCCCGGGCGATCCAGCCGCGCGGCCAGCTGGAGGCCACGGGCATCGTCGGTGTTGACCACCGCACTGGCCAGGCCGGGCCAGTCGAACAAGGCGTCCTTGGCGGCCCAGTAGTTCTCCATGCTGCCGTGGAAGTCGAGGTGGTCCTGGGTGAAATTCGTGAACACCGCCACCCGCACCTGTGTCGCATTCAGGCGCCCCTCGACCAGGCCGATGGAGGAGGCTTCGATGGCACAGGCCTTCAGGCCTTCGTCGACGAAGCAGCGCAGTTGCTGCTGCAGCATCACCGGGTCGGGTGTGGTGAGCCCGGTGGGCACCATCACCGAGCCCGGCTGGCCCATGCCCAAGGTGCCGACCACTGCGCAAGGCCGCGCGCACACGGAGAGCAGCTGTGCCGTCCACCAGGCGCACGATGTCTTGCCATTGGTGCCGGTGATGGCCAGCACGTCGAGCGCCTGACTCGGGTCGTCGCAATAGGCACTGGCCACCGCACCGGCCAGCGCCTTGAGCCCGGGCACCGCGCACACGCGTGCATCGTCCAGGGCAAACGCCTGCACGCCGGCCTGCTCGACCAGGGCGGCGGCGGCACCTTGCGCCAGCGCGCTGCCCACGAAACGGCGACCGTCGGAGGCCGCGCCAGGCCAGGCCACAAAACCGTCGCCCGGCTGCAGACGGCGGCTGTCGCACTGCAACACGCCGGTCACGCTCGAGCGCAGCCACGCAGCGATGTCCCGGGGCTGATGGAGCGTCTGCATCAGAACGACTCCTCGACCACTTCGGTGACGATCTGCGGCTTCACATTCATGTCGGGCTGCACACCGAGGATGCGCAAGGTCTGCTGCACCGTCTCGCTGAACACGGGCGCGGCCACGAGGCCGCCGTAGTACTGACCGTTGCCGGGTTCATCCACCATCACCGCGACCACGATGCGCGGTGCTTCCACCGGCGCCAGCCCGACGAAGAAGCTGCGGTACTTCTTGTCGGCGTAGCCCTTGCCTTCCTGCTTGCGTGCGGTGCCCGACTTGCCGCCCACCGAATAGCCCATGGTCTGCGCGCGCGAGCCGGTGCCGCCCGGGCCGGCGGCGAGCTGCAGCATGGCGCGCACGGCCACGGCATTCTTCTCGCTGAACACGCGCACGCCGTTGACCGGCTCGTCCGACTTCTGCAGCGTCACCGGGATGAGTTCACCGTCGCGCGCGAAGACGGTGTAGGCCTGGGCGAGCTGGAACAGCGAGGCCGACAGGCCGTAGCCGTAGCTCATGGTGGCCTGCTCGATCGGGCGCCAGGTCTTGTAGGGTCGCAGGCGACCCGTCACGGCGCCCGGGAAAGGCAGCTGCGGCTTCTGTCCGAAGCCGGCCTGGGCATAGCTCTCCCACATTTCGCGCGGGCTCATCTGCATCGCCAGCTTCACGGTGCCCACGTTGCTCGACTTCTGGATGACTTCGGCGACGGTCAGCACCTCGTTCGGGTGCGAATCGCTGATGGTGGAGCCACCGATCATGATGCGTCCCGGCGCCGTGTTGATCAGCGTGCCGGGCTTGACCAGCCCCTTCTCCAGCGCGAGCGCGGCAATGAAGGGCTTCATGGTCGAGCCGGGCTCGAAACTGTCGGTGAGCACGCGGTTGCGCAATTGCTCGCCACTGAGGTTCACGCGCCGGTTGGGGTTGAAACTGGGGTAGTTGGCCAGGGCGAGCACCTCGCCCGTCTGCGTGTCGAGCACGACCACACTGCCGGCACGGGCCTTGTGCGTCTGCACCGCTTCCTTGAGCTTCTGGTAGGCGAAATACTGGACCTTGCTGTCGATCGAGAGCTGAAGGTCGGGTCCATCGACCGGCGGCACCACATCGCGAACGTCTTCCACCACACGACCGAGCCGGTCCTTGATGACACGGCGCGAACCGTTCTTGCCCGAGAGCTGCTGGTTGAACGCCAGCTCCACGCCCTCCTGGCCCCGGTCTTCCACATTGGTGAAGCCGACCACGTGCGCCGCCGCTTCGCCCTCGGGGTACTGGCGCTTGTACTCGCGGCGCTGGTAGATGCCCTTGATGCCGAGCGCGGCGATCTCCCTGGCCACCGGTTCATCGACCTGGCGCTTGACCCAGACGAAGGTCTTGTCTTCCACCGCCAGGCGCTTGCGCAGGTCGGCCAGCGGCATCTCCAGCAGCTTGGCCAGCTGGCGCAACTTCGGGTCGGTGCGGTCCACGTCTTCGGGGATCGCCCAGATGCTTTGCGCCACCACGCTGGAGGCCAGGATCAAGCCGTTGCGGTCGAGCACCCGACCCCGGTTGGCCGGCAGCTCCAGCGTGCGGGCAAAGCGCACCTCGCCCTGGCGCTGGAAAAAGTCGTTCCCGAACACCTGCACATACGCAGCGCGCCCGGCCAGGCCCGCAAACGCCATCGCCAGCGCCGCGACGATGAACTTGCTGCGCCACACCGGTGTCTTGCTGGCCAGCAGCGGGCTGGCGCTGTAGTTGATGCTGCGCGTCACTTCGACCCCTCCGCCGCAGGAGCAGGTTCGAACACGGTCACGTACTGCGTGATACCCGGGGTGACCGGGCGCATCTGCAACTGGCGCGTGGCCAGCTGTTGCACGCGGGCCGGCGTGGCCTGCGCGCGCTTTTGAACCTGCAATTGCTCGTGCTCGGCGTCAAGCTTGCGCGACTGCGCCTGGGTGCGGTCCAGCGCGGCGTAAAGCCGGCGCGACTCGTACTGGGTGTGCACCAGGTAAAACGCGCTGGCAAGCACGCCCAGCAGCAGCACGAGGTTGAGCCTGATCATGGCAACGCCCCCCCGCTGGCCACTTCGTGGACTGCGCAGCCCCCCAAGGTTGCGCGAGCTTGCCCGGGGCGGTCTTGCGCTGCGCTCATGCTGCCGCCTCCGTGCGCTCGGCCACGCGCATCACGGCGCTGCGCGAGCGTGGGTTGCCCTTGACTTCCTCGTCCGAGGGCATCACCCGCTTCAAACCGCGCAGCGCCATCGGCGCAGGCTCGGCAAACGGCACGCGGCGGTCCACCACGGCGCGCGAATGGCGCGCCATGAACTGCTTGACCATGCGGTCTTCGAGCGAATGGAAGCTGATCACCACCAGATGGCCCGTGGGGCGCAAGACGTTCAGGCTCGCCGCTAGCGCTTGTTGCAGCTCTTCAAGCTCGGCGTTGATGAAAATCCGAAAAGCCTGAAATGTGCGCGTTGCAGGGTCCTTGCCCGGCTCGCGGGTTTTGACCGCGCCAGCCACGACTTCGGCCAGCTCGCGGGTGGTTCGAAAAGGGCCCCGTTCCTGTCGGCGACGATCAATCGCCTTTGCAATCGGTTGAGCAAACCGTTCTTCGCCATATTCACGGATGACCTCCGACAGGGTTGAGACATCGGCTGTTTCCAGCCACTGAGCCACGCTCTGGCCGCGCGTGGTGTCCATGCGCATGTCCAGAGGACCATCGTGGCGAAAAGAAAAACCCCTCTCGGGGTCGTCGATCTGCGGCGAACTCACGCCGAGGTCCATGAGGACCCCGTCCACACTGGCCGCCCCCAGCTCGCCGAGATGGGCAAAGCCCTCGTGACGGATGGAGATGCGCGGATCGTTGGCGGCCAGCACCTGTGCGGCCTGCACCGCCTGCGGATCTTTGTCGAAGACAGTCAGCCGCCCTTGACGGGACAACTGCTCGAGGATGAGACGCGAGTGACCGCCGCGACCGAAGGTGGCGTCGACGTAGTGGCCGTCCGGGTTGATCGCCAGCGCTGTCACGGCTTCGTTCAACAGGACGGTTTGGTGAATCCATGTGCCTTGCACCATCGCCCTTAGAAAGAGAAGTCCTTGAAGACATCGGGCATGTCGGCCTTCATGGCTTCAGCTTCCTGGTCGGCGTAGACCTGGGCGTCCCACAGTTCGAAATAGGCGCCCATGCCGAGCAGCACCACGTCCTTGCTGATGCCGGCGCCAGCACGCAGCTCGGGCGAAACGAGCACGCGGCCGGTGCCGTCCATCTCGACGTCCATGGCGTTGCCCAGAAAGATGCGCTTCCACCACTGGGCCTGCATGGGCAGCGACGCAATGCGATCGCGGAACTGCTCCCACGCGGTGCGCGGGAAAATCATCAGGCAGCCGTGGGGGTGTTTGGTGATGGTGAGCTGGCTCGCGCCCACGCTCAGGGCGTCACGGTGCCGGGTTGGCACCGAGAGCCGACCCTTGGCGTCGAGACTGAGAGAAGAAGCACCCTGAAACACCGCGATCAATCCTTGGAGAACACTTTTCACCACTTAAATGCACTTTTTTCCACTTTATCAGGAAAACCAGAGCGTGCAACTCAGCGGAGGAAAAACTTTCCCAATGAAATCAACCACTTAGGATACATTCTGAAGCTCTTTTTGAGCTAAAAATGCATTAAAAGCAAGCACTTACAACCAGCTTTGCATGTGATGCTTCAAAACCCTGTCGTGCCCGGGGTCGTCCGGGCGCTGGCCGGCGGGGTGAGCAGCCGACCGGCGGCCGGAACGGGCGCGGGTCAGCGTCAGCAGGCCATGTCGCCGGCCGCGGGCGCCCTCACAGGATGTAGCGTGAGAGGTCTTCGTTGCGGCTGAGCGCGGCCAGGCGCCCGTTCACGTACGCCGCATCGATGCGGATGGTCTGCCCCTGCAACCGGGTGGCGTCGAAGCTCACTTCGTCCAGCAGGTGCTCCATCACGGTGGCCAGACGGCGCGCGCCGATGTTCTCGGTGCGCTCGTTCACGTCGCAGGCGATCTGCGCGAGTTGCCGGATGCCCTCGGGCGAAAACTCCAGCGTGACGCCTTCGGTGGCCAGCAACGCCTGGTACTGGCGCACCAGCGAGGCATGGGTCTGCGTGAGGATCGCCTCGAAATCGTCCACCGACAGCGACTGCAGCTCCACCCGGATGGGAAAACGTCCCTGCAACTCCGGAATCAGATCGCTCGGCTTGGCCAGGTGGAACGCCCCACTGGCAATGAACAGGATGTGGTCGGTCTTGATCACGCCGTACTTGGTGGTCACGGTCGTGCCCTCGACCAGCGGCAGCAGGTCGCGCTGCACGCCCTGGCGCGACACCTCCGCGCTGCCGGAGTCGCTGCGCGAGGTGACCTTGTCGATCTCGTCGATGAAGACGATGCCGTTCTGCTCCGCGTTGTGCAAAGCGCGCGTCCTGATCTCGTCTTCATTGACCAGCTTGCCCGCCTCTTCGTCGATCAGCAGCTTCATGGCCTCGCCGATTCTGAGCTTGCGGGTCTGGCGCTTGCCGGCGCCCATCTGGCTGAACATGCCACGCAATTGTTCGGCCATGTCTTCCATGCCGGCCGGGCCCATGACTTCCATGGCCGGCCGCGACTCCAGCAGATCGATCTCGATCTCGCGATCGTCCAGATCGCCTTCACGCAATTTCTTGCGGAAGTTCTGCCGGGCCGTGCTCTCGGGCAGCGGCACCACGTTGGCCGCCGGCTCGGCGCTTCTGGCGGGCGGAATCAGGATGTCGAGGATGCGGTCTTCGGCCGCGTCTTCGGCACGCACGCGTTGCTTGCGCATCTCCACCTCGCGCGTCTGCTTGATGGCGATCTCGGCGAGGTCGCGGATGATGCTGTCCACGTCCTTGCCCACATAGCCCACTTCGGTGAACTTGGTGGCCTCGACCTTGATGAAAGGCGCATCGGCGAGGCGCGCCAGGCGGCGCGCAATTTCGGTCTTGCCCACGCCGGTCGGGCCGATCATGAGGATGTTCTTGGGCGTGATCTCGGGCCGCAGCTTCTCGTCGACCTGCTGGCGCCGCCAGCGGTTGCGCAGCGCGATGGCCACGGCGCGCTTGGCACCCTGCTGGCCAATGATGAAACGGTCAAGCTCGGAGACGATCTCTTGTGGGGTCATTGAAGACATAAAGGGCTCAATCCAGCGTTTCGATCGTGTGGTTCATGTTCGTGTAGATGCACAGCTCGCCCGCGATGCCGAGTGAACGACGCACGATGTCCTCGGCGCTGAGTTCGGTGTGGTCGAGCAAGGCCTTGGCAGCCGCCTGCGCATAGGCACCGCCCGATCCAATGGCCACGATCCCGTGCTCGGGTTCGAGCACATCGCCATTGCCGGTGATGATCAGCGAAGCGCTGTGGTCGGCCACGGCGAGCATGGCCTCCAGGCGGCGCAGCACGCGGTCGGTGCGCCAGTCGCGGGTGAGCTCGATGGCCGCACGCACCAGGTGGCCCTGGTGCTTCTCCAGCTTGGCTTCGAAGCGTTCGAACAGCGTGAAGGCATCGGCGGTGGCGCCGGCAAAGCCGGCCAGCACCTTGTCGTGGTGCAGCTTGCGCACCTTGCGGGCCGTGCCCTTGACGATGATGTTGCCCAGCGTGACCTGCCCGTCACCTCCGATGGCGACCTGCACACCCTGGGGCGTCTGGCGGCGCACACAGACGATCGTGGTTCCGTGAAATGATTCCATGGCTCTCAGTTGGGGTTGATGCGGGGGCCTGCAACAGCACCCTGCTTCGTTGTTTGAAACAACGTGTGTGACCCACCCGACGGAGTTCAGTCGTTGCGGACCACGACCTTGGCGTATTCGGTGATGCCGATGACGTGGAAGAAGGCAGAGACCAGGCGGTGCGCGTCCACGAACTGCACCAGACGGCGTTCGGCATGGTGCTGCGACACCCAGTTGAGCAGCGTGCCCGCGGCAGAGAAGTCGACCCGTATCAGGTTGCGGCAGGAAATGATCAACACATCGGCACCCTCGAGACGGCGCTCCAGCATGTCCAGCGTGGCCTGGGGGTCGCCGCGGATCTCACCGGAGAGCTCCACCAGTCCAAGCTGGTTGAACTCCGACGAGTGTCCTTCGAGCGTGGAATCGCTCGGGTAGGCCGAAGGCACCGTTTCCAGCACCGCCTCGCTCAACACGGACTGCCCCGCCTCTTCGGGCCGGTCGGCCGCGATGGACGTGACGTGGCAACGGGGCTTTTCCCAGCCGGGCGGGGACACTTCGTAGGTCACGCAGAAATCGAGCGCGGTCAGCTCGAATTCGTCGGGCCGGTTCATCACCCGCAACACCGCCATGCGAAGCTCCCACCAGAGTTGCTCCACATCCCGCCGGCCCGACGGCGTGTAGTGCTTCAGGAGGTCGCGAAACACGGCGGACCCAAGAAAACGCAACTCCACGTCCTGATCACCCCAGAGCGTGAAGATGCCCAGCAAGGCACGCGCGGCCTTCAGGTCCATGGATTCCATGGGCGTCCAGTCGAGCACCCAGGGCTGTTTGGCGCGCAGCAGCACGTTCTGCAGGGTGCCCACCGCATGGGCGTCGAGTTCGGCCTCGCTCACCCAGACCGCACGGTTGTTCGACGCGGTCGGCGTGAAGGTCTTGCCGGTCATGGAAGAGACCGTCCCGGGCATGTCGTACCACTGCGGCGCCGAGCGGTTGAAACGGTTCGCAAAATCGACCGCACGGCTTTCGAAAGGAGCCAGCTGACCGGTGGCCCGGTAGAGGTCGAACAGGGCGAGCCAGTCGTCGATCTGGTCGATCTTCGCACCCCCTTCGCCCAGCACCTCCATCAGGCCCTGTTCGGCGCCCGCATCGTCTCCGTTGGCGAACCGGATCGCGGCCTCCTCGACGTCGGGATCCTGCACGATCTCCTGCACATCGAGCGAATAAAAGTGCGATGCAGAAAACGATCCGCCGCTGGAAGCGACACTGTCAAGCTCGCTGGGCCGCGTGGGCACCATCAGTCCCGTGCGGGACGCCCCGACCTGCGCGCCCTGGGCCGGCTTGCCCTGCGCCTGCGCAGACATCGCTGCAGGGACGGTGTCCTGCACGCCGGACTCCGGTGGGGCCATGGCCGCCTTGCCGGCGGTCATCGGCAGCGGCGACGGCTCGGTCTCGTCGTATTGGGCCTGACGCTGACGCGCCTGGGGATCCGGCACCGCAGCGCCCGGTCGCATGTCTTCCTTGGCCTTCAGAGGGGTGCCGCCGGGGCTTTGGGCGCCGGTGTGAAGGCTGGAGCCGGTGCTGACCAGGGAGTCTGGTCCCTTGGTCTTCCACCACTGCATCGACATCTGGGCCTCGATCTCGTCGATCTTCTTCAAGGTCTCGGCACGGTCGTCGGGCTTGGAAGGCAGGCTGCTCTGGAAGAACGAGGGCCGCATGCCGGGACCTTCGGGGCTGGTGCCTTCGCGGCTGCGGATCTTGCGCAGCATGTCGAATTCGCGCTTGCGAACGAAGTCGTTGCGTCGCTTGCGCTCGATCATTTCCTTGAGCGCCGCCTTGCTGTACTCGCTTTCGCGGTCGGCCTGGCGCGTGTCCAGATCGGCCCAGCTCGTGGTCGGATGACGCACGAACTTCACCACCTTCGAGAGAAAGCCGCCGTTGGAATCGTCCTTGGACATGGGTGGTTGTTGCCGGAATGGAAGCGGGAAAGGAAGAAGGCGGTGCTCAGTCCCCGAACATCTTCTGCTTGAGTTCGCGACGCTGCTGGGCCTCGAGGGACAGGCTGGCGGTCGGACGCGCCATCAGGCGACCCACACCGATCGGTTCACCGGTTTCCTCACAGTAACCGTAGTCGCCCGAATCGATGCGCGCAATGGCCTGTTCGATCTTCTTGAGCAGCTTGCGTTCGCGGTCGCGGGTGCGCAACTCAAGCGCATGTTCTTCTTCAATGGTGGCGCGATCGGCGGGATCGGGCACCACCACGGTGTCTTCACGCAGGTGCTCGGTGGTCTCGCCGGCGTTGGCCAGCATGTCGGCCTTGAGCAGCGACAACTTGCGGCGGAAGTACGCCAGCTGCAGGTCGCTCATGTATTCGCTGTCGGGCATGGCCTGCACGTCCTGATCGGTCAACTGATCGGCGGGCAGGGTTTTCCAGTTGTTGGCCCGTTTGGGGTCCTTCTGGATCGAAGATGGCACGGGAGGGGTCATGACGGCACGTTCGTTCGTGTGGGAAAAGGTCGCCTTGGCAGCGTCCGGGGCATGGGTGGGCACCACCGCGGCCTGGGTCATCTGTTCCATCATGACTTTTTTGGCAGCCCGTTTTCCCAGTGGGCGAGGCGTTGGCTCAACCACCACGGGAGCTGGCACTGGCGCACGCTTGGCGCTGGTCACCTTGGGAGCGGGAGCGGCAGCGGCCGCCCGGGGTACAGAAGGGGTCACGATGGGTACAGCCGCCTTGGCGGCGGGCTGTGCCTTGGATTTGGCGGGAGTCGCCGGAATGGGCTTGACCGCGGGAGTGCGGGAAGGCGTGGGTTTGGCCACTGCAGCAGGTTTGCGGGCAGCGACGGCGGGTTTGCTGGGGGCAGCGGGTCTGGCTGCGGGCTTGGCTGGAGCTTTCGCCACCGGCGAAGCGGTTTTCTTGATCGGTGCGGTCACTTTCGATTTCACAGGCGCCTTGGCAGCGGGTTTGCGGGCCTTGGCAGCCGCCTCCACAGCGGTCTTGGCCGGCGCTTTGGCCACAGGCTTGGCAGGCGGCGCCTTGGGTGCCGGCTTCGCCGCGGCCCTGGCCGCAGGTTTGCGCGCGGCAGGCACCGGGGCCTTGGCCGCCGACGAGCGCCCTTTCGCGCCCGCTGCTGCGGACTTGGCTGGTTTCGCTGACTTGGTAGCCGGGGCTTTCACAACGGGTCTCCTCTCAGTGCCTGACGGTGCTTGATCCGGGTCCGGTGTGCGGGGGTGGGCCGCATCAACCTGTGTCGGCGTGGCCGACGGATGCGAGGTTATACCCCTACCGGAACCGGGGCTCTTCCGCTGGAGAGCACCTGCACTGGGAGACCGCCGGGCCACCGGCATGGGGCGCGATTGTAACGAGGTGGCGGCATCGCTCCCGGAATCCGGCCGCGAGGGGAAGCCCAGACGTTGGAGAAGCGAGACAAAGAGCACGGTTGCGGAGACCTCAGACCAGGCTCTGGTCCAGACCCTGCACGAGGATGTCGCGCGGCAGGTCGATGCCGATGAACACCATCTTGCTGGTGCGCTGTTCGCCCGGCGCCCAGGGCGGACCCAGGTCGCTGCCCATGAGCTGGTGCACGCCCTGGAAGATCACCTTGCGCTCGGTGCCTTCCATGTCGAGCACGCCCTTGTAACGCAGCATGCGCGGACCGTAAACCTGCACGATGGCGCCCAGGAAATCTTCCAGCTTGGCCGGGTTGAACGGGCGGGTGGCGCGGTAGACGAAGCTCTTCACGTCGTCGTCATGGTGATGGTGATGACCCTGCCCTTCGTGCCCGTGCCCGTGCTGGTGCTGGTGCGAGGGATGGTCGCAATGTTCGCCATGTTCATGTCCGGCGTGTTCCTGAGCGTGCTCCTCCGCCTTGAGGAAATCGGGGTCGATGTCGAGCTTGGCATTGAGGTTGAAGCCGCGCAGGTCGAACACCTCCTTCAACGACACTTCTCCAAAGTGGGTGGCCCGCATGGGCGCGCGCGGGTTCATGTGCTTGAGACGGTGCGTCAGCGCGTCCAGCTCTTCGGCGCTGACGAGGTCCGACTTGCTGATGAAGATCTGATCGGCAAAACCCACCTGTCGGCGCGCTTCCTGGCGGTCGTTGAGTTGCTGCGCGGCGTGCTTGGCATCGACCAGCGTGAGGATGGAGTCGAGCAGATACTGCTCGGCCACTTCGTCGTCCATGAAGAAGGTCTGCGCCACCGGGCCGGGATCGGCCAGGCCGGTGGTCTCGATCACCACACGGTCGAAGTCGAGTTCGCCCTTGCGCTTTTTCTCGGCCAGATCGTGCAGCGTGGCGCGAAGGTCGTCGCGGATGGTGCAGCAGATGCAGCCGTTGCTCATCTGGATGATGTTTTCGGTGGTGTCGGCCACCAGGATCTCGTTGTCGATGTTCTCTTCGCCGAATTCGTTTTCGATCACGGCGATCTTCTGCCCGTGGGCCTCGCTGAGCACGCGCTTGAGCAGCGTGGTTTTTCCCGACCCGAGGAAACCGGTGAGGATGGTGGCGGGGATGAGTGACATGGCGGTGCGTTGGTGTCGGAAAAGGGCGGTCGAAAGAAGCGCGCAAGTGTATGCGAGCCTTTCTTCACATGCACACCCTACTGCCTTTTCATGACGATCAGGCCCTTGAGGTACTCACCTTCGGGAAAATTCACCGTCATGGGGTGATCGGCGGCTCCGCCCAGGCGCTGCAGGATCGCACCATCGACACCGGCATCGAGCCCGGCCGACGCGACGATCTTGTGGAACAACTCCACGCCGATGCCGCCCGAGCAGGAAAACGTGAACAGCACACCACCGGGCACGAGCAGCTTGAAGGCCAGGCGGTTGATGTCCTTGTAGGCGCGGGCCGCGCGCTCGGCGTGCGCCACCGTGGGAGCCAGCTTGGGCGGATCGAGCACGATCGCGTCGAACTGGCGGCCTTCGGCCACGAACTTGCGCAGCGAGGCATTCACGTCAGCGTCCATGAAGGTGGCTCGCTCTGCGCCAAAGCCATTGAGTGCCACGTTGGTCGCAGCCTGCTGCAAGGCGGGGGCCGACGAATCGATGGACGTGACATGCCCCGCCCCACCCGCCAGCGCCGCCACGGTGAAGCCGCCGGTGTAGCTGTAGCAGTTGAGCACTTGACCGAAGTTCAGGCGGCGCGCGTACTGGCTGCAGACGAGCCGGCTGTCGCGCTGGTCCAGGTAAAAGCCGGTCTTGTGGCCTTGGGCAATGTCCAGCCCGAGCTGCCAGCCGTGTTCGTGCAGCACCAGCGCGGTGGGGCCGGAGCCGCGCAGCCATCCGGTGACTTCGGGCAGGCCTTCGAGCTTGCGGCTGCTGGTGTCGGAGCGCTCGTACAGGCGCGGGCAGCCGGTGAGCTCGATCAACGCGTCGGCGATCACCTGTTTGTGGCGTTCCACGCCGCAAGCGGTGAACTGGGCCACCAACGTGTCGCCGTAGCGGTCGACGATGAGACCCGGCACACCATCGGACTCACCGTGCACCAGGCGCACGCCGTCGCTCTCCAGCCCCAAGCGCGTGCGCAAGGCGATGGCGCGCGCCAGCGTGGCACGCAGGAAGTCGGCGTCGATGCGCTGGGCTTCGTCAAAGCTCCAGGCGCGCACGCGGATGCTCGAGGCGGGCGAGAACGCGCCCCAGGCGAGGAACTGGCCCTCGGCGCTCTCCACACGCACGGTTTCGCCCGCATCGCCGCCGCCCTTGGCGATGGCGCCGTCAAACACCCAGGGGTGGCGGCGCAGGAGGGAGCGGTCTTTGCCGGGCTTGAGGCGAATGATTTTCATGCGGGTATTGTCGGCCCCGCTTTCAACCGCCTCATCCTTTGGGCGGTTTGCCCTTGGCGTGCGCGCGCGGGTGCGCGGCGTCGTACACCTTGGCCAGGTGCTGGAAGTCCAGCCGCGTGTAGACCTGCGTGGTGCTGATGCTGGCGTGGCCCAGCAGTTCCTGCACCGCGCGCAAGTCGCCGCTGGACTGCAACACATGGCTGGCGAACGAATGGCGCAGCATGTGCGGGTGCACCGGTGTGGCCAGGCCGGCCAGGCGGGAGCGGCGCTTGAGGCGCACACGAATGTGCTGCGGCGTGAGGCGCTGGCCGCGCGAGCCGATGAACAAGGCGGCGTCGTCACCTGCCCAGGCGGGGCGTTGTTCGAGCCAGCGCGCCAGCGCGGCCAGCGCGGCCTTGCCCACCGGCACGCTGCGCCGCTTGGAGCCCTTGCCGAGCACGTGCGCCTCGCCATCCTGCGCATCGATCCAGCCGCGCGCCGTGCCGCTGGCAGCCACGTCCAGCCCGACCAGTTCACCGATGCGCAGGCCACAGCCGTACAGCAGTTCGGTGATGCAGGCGTCGCGCGCCTCCAGCGCCGGGTGGTCGGCCTCCTGCACATGCGAGGCCAGCTGCACCGCTTCGTCCACGCCGAGTGCCTTGGGCAGGGGTTTGCCGGCCTTGGGCGCGCGCACGTCCTGCACCGGGTTGTGTCCGATCAGGCCCTGGCGGCCCAGCCACACATAGAGACCGCGCCAGCCCGAGAGGATGAGTGCGATGCCGCGCGCGCTGCGCCCCGCGCCGTGCATCTTCGCGATCCAGCGGCGGATGTGGGCGTTCTGGATGTCCCTGAGGCCGATGCGGGCCTCGGCGGCGTGGGCGCACAGCCGTTGCAGGTCGAGCGTGTACAGCTCCAGCGTGCGCTCGGCCAGGCGGCGCTCCACCCTCACATGGTTCAGGTAGGCCTGCACCAGCGCGGCGTCGTCGGCGCTGGCGGACAGGTTCATCTGCTCATCTCCGCGGCCGGAACGACCCGTTCAGGGCCGAAGGCGCGACAAGGCCGCGCTGGTGATCTCGCCGATGCGTTCCAGGAAATCGGTGCCCATGTCGCTGGCGAAACGCTGCGGGTCGGCCGACGCCAGCACGAGCAGGCCGAACGCCTGCGGCGCAATGCCGGCGCGCAGCGGGATGAGCGCCAGCGACGCGGCACTTGAAGGATCGTCCAGCCAGCCCGCCGCTTCCAGCCCCGGGTTGGCACCGCAGTACGGACGGCTGAGCGAGGAGGCAAAAGCCTGCACATCGTCGCTGGCTCCCTGCGCAAAGGCGTGGTGCTCGTACTCGGGCGACACACCCCAGACCTTGATCGCCACCTGCGGCACCATGAACTGGTTCGCGATTTCGCGCACCGCCACCAGCGGCAGTTCGGCCGGCTCGCGGGTGAGCAGCAGCGCGCGGGTCCACAGCTGCAGCTTGTCGGCGATGGTGGTGTTCTCGTGGCCGTTGCGGATCATCTCGGCGGCCTTGAGTTCCAGCCCCTTGATCTTCTCGCGCAGCATCTCGGCCTGGCGCTCCTGCAGGCTCACCGCCCGGTGGCCGTGCGGGCTGGTGAGTTGAACGGCGGCGAGCAGACTGGCGTGGCGCTCGAAAAAATCGGGCGTGTTGGCCAGGTAGTTGGCGATGTCGTCTTCGGTGATGGGTGGGATGTTGCTGGTGTTCATGGGTCGGTGGGTTCGGGGTTGGGTTCAGCCCATGTCGGGTATGTCGATCTCGCCTTCGAACACGGTGGTGGCCGGTCCGGTCATGAGGACCGCGCCGTCATGGCGGCGGTTGTCCTGCCATTCGACGCTCAGCAAGCCGCCGTGGGTGTGCACGTCCACCCGCGCATCGAGCAGGCCCAGGCGGATGCCCGCCACCACGGCCGCACAGGCGCCGGTGCCGCAGGCCAGGGTTTCGCCGGCGCCGCGCTCGAACACCCGCAGCTTCACCTCGGTCCGGCTCACGACCTGCAAAAAGCCGGCGTTGACCCGCTGGGGAAAGCGCTCATGGCGCTCGATCATGGGGCCCCAGGCCTGCACCGGTGCGGTCCTGATGTCGTCCACCAGCAGAACGGCATGGGGATTGCCCATGGACAGCACCGCCACCGGCACATCGCCCGCATAGGGCAAGGCCAGCGGCCAGCGCTCGAAATGGCCCATGGCCTCGGCCTGCAGGCCGTGGGAGTTGAAGGGCACCCGCTCCAGCGCAAACACCGGCGGCCCCATGTCGACCGTCACCCGTCCGTCCGGGTGGGCGTGCAATTCGAGCTCGCCCCTGGCCACCTTCACCCGCAGCGGATTGCGCTGGCTCAGACCCTTGTCGTGCACGAAGCGCACAAAGCAGCGCGCGCCATTGCCGCAGTGCTCCACCTCGCCGCCGTCGGCGTTGTGGATGGCGTACTCGAAGTCGATGTCGGGTTCGTTGGACGCCCGCACACTGAGGATCTGGTCGGCCCCCACGCCGAAGTGCCGGTCGGCGAGGAATCGGTACTGGGCGGTGGAGAGCCCAAGGCGCCCGCGCGTTTCATCGAGCACCACGAAGTCGTTGCCCGCGCCCTGCATCTTGGTGAATCGGATGTGCATCGTGCAATTATCAATGCTGACCCGCGGCCGACACCACCGGATGGACGACATCCCGCAAAATGCCGTCATGGTCAGACACACACAACTCCTGCATCCCCAGCGCCCGCCAGCCGCCCTGCGCACGGCGGCAACCGTTCTGCTGCTGCGCGACAGCACCGATCCCGACCGCCCCGGCGTCGAGGTGCTGATGACGCGGCGCTCCATGACCGCGAGCTTCGCGCCCGGGGCCTATGTGTTTCCCGGCGGTGGCATCGATGCAGCCGACGCACAGTCGCACGACATCGCCACGCGCCGCGCCACCCAGGGCGACCTGCACCTCACGCAGGCCATCGCCGCCATCCGCGAGAGTTTTGAAGAGCTGGGCGTGCTGCTGGCCCACCGGGCCGACGGTTCGCCCGTGGACGACAGCGACATCGCCACCCTCGATCGCCAGGCGCCGTTTGCCGCGCAGTGCCGGGCCAGCGGCCTCATGCTGGACGCCTGCGGCGTGTTCGTGCTGGCGCACTGGATCACCGATCGTGACCTGCCGCGCCGCTTCGACGTGCCCTTTCTGGTGGCCCGCATGCCCGAGGCCCAGCAACCGGTGGCCGACGAGGCCGAGCAGTTCGAGCCGGTGTGGGTGCGTCCGGCCGAGGCGCTGGAGCGCCACGAGGCCGGCGCCTTCTTCATCATTTTCCCGACCATCCGCACGCTGGAGCGTTTGCAGGCGTTTGCCAACGTCCAGGCGGTGCTGGACGCCTGCGCCGTGAACGATGAACCGCTGTGGACCAGCTGCCCGCGGGCCGGTGTGCTGGCCGGACGTGAGTCGCGCCACATGGAGCACGAGCCGCCCTTTGGAGAACTCGCCCTGGTGTGCCCCGACGGGCAGATCGCACACAGTCTCGACTGGCAACACGAGCAGCCCGTGCACCTGCTCAGGAACGTGCAGCGCCTGACCGCCCCCAACCCGGGCTTCATGACCGGCCCGGGCACCAACAGCTATGTGGTGGGTGATCCGGCCACCGGCCACATCGTCATCGACCCCGGCCCGGACGACGCACCACACATCGAACGGCTGTGGCGCGCCGCCGGTGGTCGCATCCAGGCCATTGTCTGCACCCATTCGCACCCCGACCACTCACCCGGCGCACCCCGGCTGCAGGCGCTTTGTGTGGCGGCGGGGCTTGGCCGACCACCCATCCTGGGTCTGCCCAGCCTGCCCACCGCCCGCGAAAACAGCCGTTTCGTGCCCGAGCGTGCGCTGGCCGATGGCGAGCAACTGGTGTTGACCGGACCGTCGGGCGAGACCCCCGTCTGCCACACGCTGGCGGTGATTCACACACCGGGCCATGCGGCCAACCACCTGTGTCTGCTGCTGGTCGAAGACGGCCTGCTGTTCACCGGCGACCACATCCTCAACGGCAGCACCACCGTGATCGATCCGCCCGACGGCAGCATGGGCGCCTACCTCGACTCGCTCGACAAGCTGGCCGACCGCTGCCGTCAACACGGCGTCGACTTCATCCTGCCGGCACACGGCTACGTGCTGGGCGATCTCCGGGCCAGCGCCGACAACGCGAGCGCGCCCGCCGAGGGCGGCGCACTGGTGGCCATTGCAAAGCTCAAGGCGCACCGGTTGCAACGCGAAGCCAAGGTGGCCCGCGCGATGCAGGCGACTCCCGAGGGCACCCTGGACGACTGGGTCCGGCTGGCCTACGACGATGTGCCGGAGCGGCTGTGGCCGATCGCCAGGCGCTCCCTGATGGCGCACGTCGACCGGTTGCAGAGCCTGGGTGGGTTCAACGAATGAGGTCCGGCGCTGGCCGTGGCGGTCAGTGCCCCATGCCCGGCGCGTGGGCCTGGCAACCGCAGGAGAAGGAGCGGAGCAGTTTGCAGTTGGGCACCACCACGCGCCCTGGCTCGCACACCAGGGCGCCCTGGGCGCCCAGGCGCTTCGCCACCGGTGCCAGCACTTCGGCCGTCACGCCCAGCAAGGGCGCCAGCTCCGGCAGATCGATGGCCACCTCCTGGCCGGGCAAACGGTCCAGCGCAGTGAGCAGCCAGCGCGCCAGGCGCTGCTCGATGTTGTGGTGCTGCTGGCAGAAGGCCGTCTGAGAGATCTGGGAGGTGAGCGACAGCAGATGGCCCACCGCCGCCCTGACCAGGGGCACGCCATCCGGTCCGCCGATGTGCACGGCGCTGGCGGGCAGCCGCCAGGCCCACCCCGGCTGCAGGACCACGGCGCGGTTGGTTTCCAGCCCCGTTCCCATGAAGGCCGCCACGCCCACCAGACCGTCGTTGCCGACGAGTGCGACCGGTGCCTCGGCGCCGCCGGCCAGGGTCTGGATCAACACCACCAGGGCGCTGGTCGGGAAATAGACGTGCGAGGCGCCGGCTCCTTGCGCATGCAGCTCCTGGCGCGCGAACAGTTCGACCCGTTCGAGCTGCTCTGGCCAGGGCAGCGGGCCACCTTGTGCCAGGGTGGCAAGCACTCGGTTGGAAGGAGAATCGGCTGGCAATGTGTGCTCCCGCCCGCAGGCGTGCTTGGGTGCGGGGCCGACATGACCGGGCGGCAGACAGTGTATGCCCAAAGACCGGATGAAATGTTCGATACCGAACACATGGCGGAAAACCCCGCCACCCAACTTGCCCATGGCCGTTCGCACAACGCAGCGGATGGCGCAAGCATCCCTCAGCCAGTTGCTGGTCGCAGCCCGCTCGCCACGTACACTTCGCGTGGACAGGCTCACACTTGCAGCGGCCCTGTGGTCACGGAACTCCCGCCGACGCTGAACCCTGAAACCTGAACGGGAGACTCATTGACCCTCAAGCACAATGGCCTCGTGGCCCAGCTGGCCACGGAAGACCAGCGGCTGATCGAGCGTCGCTGCAAGCCCGTTGAACTGCGCACGGGCGACACCTTGTCGGCCCCGCACATGCCCAACGGGCATGTGTATTTCCTGACCACCGCCTGCGTGGCACTCGTGGTTCGCCACTCCGACGGCAGCGGGCTGGCGGTGGGCCTGACCGGTCATGAGGGCGTCGTGGGCCTCCAGCACGCCCTGGGCATGGGTTCGGGCAATCTCACCCTGCATGTGCAGCGCGGCGGTACCGCCTTCAGTGCCGACGGCGAGGCGATGCAGCGACTGATTGCGCGCCGCGCCCACCTGTTGCGCGCGTTCGCCATCTACCTGTGGGGTTTGTCGCAGGAGGTGGCATCGCTGGCTGCGGCGTCCCAGACGCACGACATCAAGGCCCGCCTGGCGAACTGGATCCTGCTGAGCCATGCCCGCAACGGGCATGACGATCTGTTCCTCACCCACGCCCATCTCGCCGACATGCTCGGCGTGCGCCGCGCCGGTGTGACGCTGGCCGCCGTCGAGCTCAAGGAAATGGGCCTGGTGGACTACCAGCGTGGGCGCATCCACATCCTGGACATGGACGGGCTGCGCGCGGTGGCCCGGCGGCCGGCCCTGAGCAACGGCCTGCCGCATGCGTGAATAGTGTGAAGCGCGCCGTTACGCCGGATTCTGTGCATCCGGACCCTCTTGCGAAGACCCGGATGTGACCGCCATTCATCTGGGCCGGGGGTCGCCCACCCGGCTCGGTGCTACCTACCCGCCAGCTCGCCTTGCGGAACCACAAGGATTCGCGACGCGGCGAACCGCGTCGCTTCAGACTGGCCTATTTGGTATTGCTGCGCGTAGAGATTGCCCGTTTCACCCGCACTCAAGCGGCTCGTCTCTGTTGCTCTGATCCTCACCTTGGGGCCTTGCGGCCTGTCGGTGGAGAGGTGTTACCTCCTACGCTGTCCTGTGCAGTCCGGACGTTCCTCCAGCACCCCCTTTCGGGTGCCCTTTCGGGCCAGTGCCAGCGACGGCCTGGCGCGCTTCACCCGCGCATTATCCCGCTTCGCGCGCACCGGCGCCGGCCACCCCGAAGGTGTCGGACAATCACGGCTTTGCCCTGGATGGCCTGATCGCCACAAGCCACCCTTTGCCATGATCCGGATCTCCGAACTCAAACTGCCGCTGGCCGATGTGCCCACCGAGCACCGCCGCGCGGCCGATGCGCCGACCGAATCCGACCGCGACCGTGAACCCCCGCCGCACCCGGTGGACGCGCTGCTGCGCCTGGCCGCAGCCGCACTCGTGGTGCCCGCCTCGCAGATCGCACGCCTGCAGGTTTTCAAGCGCAGCTTCGACGCGCGCAAGGTCGACCTGCTGGCGGTGTACATCGTCGACGTGACGCTGGCCGATCCCGCACAAGAGGCCTCCCTGCTGGCGCAGCACGCCGGCAAGCCCCACATCCAGCCCTCGCCCGACATGGCCTGGCACCCACCCGGGCACGCGCCCGCGGGCTGGCCGCACGAGGAGAGCGAGCGTCCGGTGGTGGTGGGCCTGGGGCCCTGCGGGCTGTTCACCGCCCTGGCCCTGGCGCAGATGGGGTTCAGGCCCATCGTGCTGGAACGCGGCAAACCGGTGCGCGAACGCACCCGGGACACCTGGGGCCTGTGGCGCAAACACGTGCTCAACCCCGAGAGCAATGTGCAATACGGCGAAGGCGGCGCCGGACTGTTCTCCGACGGCAAGCTCTACAGCCAGATCAAGGACCCGCGCTTCCTCGGACGCAAGGTCATGAGGGAGTTCGTCGACGCCGGCGCGCCGCCCGAGATCCTCTACACCGCGCACCCGCACATCGGCACCTTCAAGCTGGTGCGGGTGGTTGAAGCCATGCGCGAGAAGATCATCGCGCTCGGCGGCGAGATCCGCTTTCAGCACCATGTGTGCGGCCTCGGCGTCACCCGGGACGGCGGCGAACGGCGCATCGCGTCGCTGCAGGTGCGGCGCCTGGCCACCGGCGACACCGTCGACCTGCCGGTGCGGCACGTGGTGTTTGCGCTCGGGCACAGTTCGCGCGACACCTTCGCGCAGCTGTGGGACGCGGGTGTCTTCATGGAAGCCAAGGCCTTTTCGGTGGGCTTTCGCATCGAACACCCGCAGGGCGTGATCGACCGCGCCCGCTGGGGGCGACACGCCGGCCACCCCTTGCTGGGTGCGGCCGACTACAAGCTGGTGCACCACGCGAACAACGGCCGTGCGGTCTACAGCTTCTGCATGTGCCCGGGTGGCATGGTGGTGGCGGCGACCTCGGAACCCGGCCGCGTGGTCACCAACGGCATGAGCCAGTACTCGCGCAACGAACGCAACGCCAACGCCGGCCTGGTGGTGGGCATCGAGCCGGCCGATTTCCCGCAGTCCTTCCCCCAGGACGGGCCGCTGTGGGCAGCGGCCTTCGGCGAACAGGACGGCGGCCGCTACGCCGCACAGGCCAGCGAGCTCGCCATGGCCGGAAAAACCCATCCGCTGGCCGGCATCGTGCTGCAGCGCGCGCTGGAAGCCCGCGCCTGGCAGCTCGGTGGCGGCACCTACGAAGCGCCGGGACAGCTGGTGGGCGACTTCCTCGCGCAGCGCCCCTCAGCCGCGTTGGGAGAGGTGGTGCCGTCCTACCAGCCGGGCGTGAAGCTGGGAGATCTGGCGCCCGCCCTGCCCGAGTACGCGATCGCCGCCATGCGTGAAGCCCTGCCGGTGTTCGGCCGCAAGATCCGCGGCTACGACATGGCCGATGCGGTGCTCACCGGCGTGGAGACACGCACCTCGGCACCGCTGCGCATCACCCGCGGCGACGACTTCCAGAGCCTGAACACCCGCGGCCTGTACCCGGCCGGTGAAGGGGCGGGGTATGCGGGCGGCATCCTCTCGGCCGGGGTTGACGGGCTGAAGGTGGCCGAAGCGCTGGTGCGGGACCTGCTCGAGCCCCGAAAACCCCCGGCGAAAGTCGAAAAAACCACGGTCGCGTGACGATTCTTTACACGCCGTGCATCACCGATTGACGCCGCCGTTGCAGACTCGGGCCACTTGCCTCAGGAGATTCCCATGAAAACCCCCGTTCTCGTTCCCGTGCTGACCGGCCTGCTCGCCCTGGCCGGCAGTGGCCTGGCCCAGGCGCAGGAAGAACAAGGCCGTGTCATCAGCAGCACGCCGGTGGTGCAGCAGGTGGCCGTGCCCCGGGAGGTGTGCAGCGACGAGCGCGTGACCTTCCAGGGCCAGCCCTCGGGCGCAGGCGCCCTGCTCGGCGGGATCGCCGGCGGTGCGGCCGGCAACGCCATCGGCAATGGCAGCGGCCGGGCTGCTGCCACCGTGATCGGACTGGTCGGCGGTGCCATTCTGGGCAACCGCATCGAAGGCCCGGGCCAGCCCTACACCGAGACCTACCGCCAGTGCAGCACCCAGACGCACTACGAAAACCGCACCGTGGCCTACAACGTGGTCTACGAATACGCCGGGCGCCAGTACAACGTGCAGATGCCTCAGGACCCGGGGCAGTTCATCCGCCTCAACGTGTCGCCGGCAGACATGGTTGCGCCGCCGGCCGCCTACCCGCCTCCCGGATACGCCCCGCCAACTTACTACAACGCGCCGGTCTACCGCCCGCAGACCGGGTACTACCCGTCCAACACCCGCATCACCATCGGCACGCAGTTCTACCCGCGCTACCAGGTCTCGCCCGGTGTGATCTTCATCAACGGTCACCGTCCGTACCACCCGGGGCACAAACGGCATGACGGCTACAAATACCGCGATGGCCATCGGGGCACCGACCGCTGGGACGGCCACCGCTGAATCCACCGAACACACAAAAAGAAAGCGACCCGAGGGTCGCTTTCTTTTTGTGGCCGGAGCGCGTGCCGCCAGTCAAGGCACCTGCGAAAACGCCCTTCGACCAGCTCGGGACGGGCCGCCAGGGCGCCCCCGGCCAGGGGATGGCGACCAGGGCGAAGCGGATGGGCGACCCGATTCAGCCTTTCTGCAGCGCCGCGATGCGTTCCTCGATGGGCGGGTGCGTGGAGAACAGTTTGCCCAGACCGCCGGTGATGCCCAGTGCCTGCATGGTCTTGGGCAGTTCACCCGGCGTGAGACCGCCCAGGCGGGCCAGCGCGTTGATCATGGGCTGCTTGCGACCCATCAGGCCGGCGGCACCCGCGTCGGCGCGGAACTCGCGCTGGCGGCTGAACCAGGCCACGATGATGGCGGCCAGGAAACCCAGCACGATGTCCATCACGATGGTGGTGACCATGTAGCCGATGCCCGGGCCCGAAGAGTTGCTGTCACCCTTGCGCAGGAAGCTGTCGACCGCATAGCCGATCACCCGGCTGAGGAACACCACGAAGGTGTTCATCACGCCCTGGATCAGCGTCATGGTGACCATGTCGCCGTTGGCCACGTGCGCCACCTCGTGGCCGATCACGGCTTCCACTTCCTCCTTGGTCATGTTCTGCAGCAAGCCGGTGGACACGGCCACGAGTGCCGAGTTCTTGAAGGCGCCGGTGGCAAAGGCGTTGGGCGCGCCCTCGAAGATCGCCACCTCGGGCATGCCGATGCCGGCCTTGTCGGCGAAGCGGCGCACAGTCTCCACGATCCAGGCTTCATCGGCCGTCTGCGGCTGGTTGATCACGCGCGCGCCGGTGCTGAACTTGGCCATGGGCTTGCTGATGAGCAGCGAGATGATGGCACCACCAAAACCGATCACCAGCGAGAACCCGGCCAGCGCCGTCATGTCCAGGCCGTTCGCCGTGAGGAAGCGGTCCACACCCAGGATGCGGGTGGTGATCAACAAGACCGCCATGACGGCAAAGTTGGTCAGAACGAACAGCAAGATGCGTTTCATGTTTTCTCCAGTGGTGCAGCGGTGCCGAAGGGCGACCGGACTGCGCTTGAGACCCGGGCAGGTCTCGCGGGTTCCCGCCTCTGCGGCGGCGTTCCGGGCGAACACAGCCCCAGGCGCCGGCGGATGATACCGAGAATCCAGTATGGGGCTGGCAGGTCACAAATCAAGGCATGCGGACCGCACCTCAGGGCTTGCAGCTTGCCGGATGGACCGGCCGGGGCGCGCGGAACACAGCCGCATCGGCGTAGAAGCCGGGCTCCTCGTTGGCGGCCCACCAGCCCGGCACACCCAGCACCGGCAGCGGGGTGAAGGGCTTGGCGGCGAGCCGGGCCGCGCTCAGGTGCCGGGCGAGCCACGCATCCCAGGCGCCGGCGTCGTCCCCGATCGACATCGGCACCGGCGTGTGCAGCACATGGGCGGTGATCGATTTGTAGGGCGTCACCAGTTTTTCCATCAGGGCATGACCGAACAGCACCAGCCGGGCCTGCGCCCACATGGGGCGCAGCGTGATGAACAGCCGGTGCCAGTCGCGCTCACCCAGGGCGTCCCACAGCGGCGCGGGCGCCTGCAACAGCGCGGCATTTTCATCGAACAGGGTGAGCGCATCGCGCACCGGGCCGCGCACGGCACCGACGCCAGCCGTTGCGATCTGCGCCGCCTGCAGCTGGTTCAAGCACTGCTTGGAGAGCGGAAAACGCAGCCAGCACAGGCCATTGAAGCAATCGTGCAGGTTTTCGCGGGTGGGCACCTGGCCGGTGTCGAAGATGAACTGTTCATAGGCCAGGCCGGCGGCCAGTTCGGCCTGCGGCACGAAGTGCACCGGGCCGGGTGCCTGCGCGTTGAGTGCCTGCGGCAAGCTGTGACCAGCCGCCAGCATCCGCTGCACCGCCCGCCCCTGAGCGGCCACCGGTGCGAACCAGGCTTCGGACCAGTCCGGCTCGGCGCCCGGGCGCATCAGGCCTGCAGACGCCAGGGCAAGGCCTCCCCACCGCGCAGCGGCTTGAGGTCGGCTTCGCCGAAGCGAAAGCTCTCGGGAGTGGTCCAGCTCTCGCGGCGCAACGTGATGGTCCCGCTGTTGCGCGGCAGGCCGTAGAAAGCCGGCCCGTTGAAGCTGGCAAAGGCTTCGAGCTGGTGCAGCGCCCCGACCGAGTCGAAGGCTTCGGCGTACATCTCGATGGCGGCGTGCGCGGTGTAACAACCGGCGCAGCCACTGGCGTGCTCCTTCAGGTGGGCCGGGTGGGGCGCGCTGTCGGTGCCCAGGAAGAAGCGGTCGCTGCCGCCGGTGGCCGCCGCCAGCAGGGCCTGACGGTGCGTTTCGCGCTTGAGCACCGGCAGGCAGTAGTAGTGCGGTCGAATGCCGCCGGTGAAGATGGCATTGCGGTTGAACAGCAGGTGGTGCGCGGTGAGCGTGGCGGCGGTGAAACGATCGGCCTCGTTCACATACTGTGCGGCCTCTTTCGTGGTGATGTGTTCGAACACCACCTTGAGTTCCGGGAAGTCGCGCCGCAGCGGAATCATCTGCTGCTCGATGAAGACGGCTTCGCGGTCGAACAGGTCGATGTCGGGTGAAGTGACTTCACCGTGCACCAGCAGCAACAGGCCGGCGCGCTGCATGGCCTCCAAGGTCTTGTAGGTCTTGCGGAGGTCGGTCACGCCGGCATCGCTGTTGGTGGTGGCGCCGGCCGGGTAGAGCTTGAGGGCGACCACACCGGCGTCTTTTGCGCGCGCGATCTCGTCGGCGGGCAGGTTGTCGGTGAGGTAGAGCGTCATCAGCGGCTCGAAACGCATGCCGGGCGGCACGGCCGCGCGGATGCGGTCGCGGTAGGCCAGCGCCTGAAGCGCGGTGGTCACCGGCGGCTTGAGGTTGGGCATGATGATCGCCCGGGCAAACTGCGCGGCGGTGTGCGGAACCACGGTGGCCAATGCCTCGCCATCGCGAACGTGCAGGTGCCAGTCGTCGGGGCGGGTGAGGGTCAGGGCGTCGGGGCGCGAAGGGGCTGGTGCGTTCATGCCCCGATTGTCGCAAACCGCAGCAGGCTGCGCCGCCAGCGAGCCGCGCGCCCTTACGCGGGTGCCGCGTCCAGGCTTTCGCCCAGCCGGCTCCAGAAGGTCTGCACAGCGCGCTTGTTTTTCTGCGCGTCGAGCGGGCGGGCCCGGTAGATGCGGATGTCCAGCGTGATCTCCAGTCCGGCGCCAGCCGACACCAGCTTGCGCGCGGCGACTTCGTTGCGCACCGCGCTGGCCGGCAGGAAGGCAATGCCGTGGCCTTCCAGCGCCATCGCCTTCAGCCCTTCGGCCATGTCGGTTTCGTAGATGCGGTCGAGGTGGACCGGCGTGCTGCTCTGTTTGAGCACCTGGTCCACCGCACGGCCGAGGTAGGCGCCGGGCGCATAGGCCAGGTACGGCTGCGGCTGGCTGACCAGGCCCGGCAGTGCAAAGCTGGGCCCACCCGAGGCATTGGGTTTCACATACGGCGCCAGCAGCTCGCGGCCCAGGGGCAGCATCTCGTAGCGGTTGGCGTCGAGCTGGATCGGTTGCGCCTCGTGGTGGTAGGCGATCAGCAGGTCACAGCTGCCCTCGACCAGCCGCAGCACGGCGTCGTGCACGTTCAGGGCGATGAGGCGGCTCTTGATCGGACCGCAGGTCTCGCGCAGGCTGGACAGCCAGGAGGGAAAGAAGGTGAACGCCAGCGTGTGCGGCACCGCGAACTCGATCACGTCCTGGGCGGCGGCGGTGTGGGCGCGCAGCATGGCCCGGGTGCTTTGCAGGGCCTGCAGCATTTCCAGCGCCTGGTCGTACAGCGTCCTGCCGGCGGGGGTCAGTCGGGTGGGGTAGGAAGAGCGATCGACGAGATCGGTTCCGGCCCAGGCTTCCAGCGACTGGATGCGCCGCGAGAAAGCGGGCTGCGTGACATGACGCAATTGCGCGGAGCGGCTGAAGCTGCGGGTTTCAGCCAGGCTGACAAAGTCCTCGAGCCACTTGGTTTCCATAGGTCGTGAAGATGGTGGAGCGTCAGCCTTCGAGAACCAGGCGGATGGAGGCCACATACAGCTGCTCCATCGCATCCAGCGGTTGCACCGCCGCGGCCCGGTCCTGCAGGTGGCGCGCCTCCTCCATCCGCTTCTGGCCCTCCAGCATGATCAGGCCGTTGGCGTATTCAGACAGCGCGATGGCCGAGTCGGGGTTGAGGGCCAGCGCCTTCTGGTAGAGCGCCAGGCCCGCGTCCTTGCTGGCGCCGTGCGTCATGCCGCCCACCAGCGCGCCCACCTTGTCGATCACTTCGGCGTGGTAGCCAGCCAGCGCGAGGTGTGCGTCGGCATGGCGTGGCGACAGCGCGATGGTGGTCTCCAGCGCCTGCCGGATCTTCACGCCCAGGCCTTGCGAGAGCGCCTTGGCCACGCTGATGCACTGGCTGTATCTGGCCAGGGCGTAGGCCTGCCAGTACCAGGCCCCGGCGTTGTCGGGCTGCCGCTTTTGCAGTTCTTCGGCCCGCGTGGCGGCTTCCAGCAACAACCGCTGGCGCACGTCTTCGCGCGGCTCGAGGTAGTTGGCGTAGATGCAGGTGGCCTTGTTGGCCACGTTCAGGCCCGCGTCACCCAGCGCCAGGCCGTCGCGCGCGGCGCGCTGGAATTCGCCGTTGTGAAAGTGAATCCAGGCCTGCAGCAGATCGGTGCGCTCGGGCCAGGGCTCGGCATCACCCGTGTGCAGGCGGCCCCACGGTTGCTGCAGCAGTGCAGCGTCGAACCGGGGGTTCACCGTCCAGGGAAAAGGGGTCCACGTTTCCATTGTTGTCTCCGGGTGCTCAGGCGCCCGGCCCGTAGGCCGAGGTGAGCTGTATCAGGTGCTGTCGCTGCGACTTCTCGAGGTAGGGCACCAGCAGGTTGAGCACGTGGCAGGCGCCCCGCATCAGGGCCTGCTGCGCGTTGTCCGGCTCCAGCGCGTGGCGCGGGTCGCGCACGTATTCGAAACTCAGCCAGTAGGTCAGAACCACCACCATGCTGTCGGCGGTCGGCTCGACCTCGCGCGCATCGATGGTCACCGCGCTGTTGCGGCTCAGGGCCGCGAGCAGGCTGCGGATGGCGCGCGTCTTGTCCTTGAGAACGGTCTGGAAATGGGTCTCCAGCATGCGGTTCTTCGACAGCAGGTCGTTCAGGTCGCGGTAGAGAAAACGGTATTCCCAGATGATTTCGAACAGCGAGTGCAGGAAGAACCAGGCGTCCTCCACATTGCGCACACCCTCGCTGGCGCCGAGCAACTCGCCCAGCGCCTTCTCGTAGCGCTCGAACAGCGAGTTGATCAGCTCGTCCTTGGCCGGGTAGTGGTAGTAGAGGTTGCCCGGGCTGATGCCCAGCTCGGCCGAGATCAGCGTGGTCGACACGTTGGGCTCGCCGAAGCGGTTGAACAGCTCGAGGGTGACCTCGAGGATGCGCTCGGCGGTGCGGCGCGGAGCTTTCCTGGCCATGGCGCTCAGCGGCTCACGACCGGCTTGCCCAGCTGGCGCTGCAGGTCGTCCAGGGTGGTGTGCAGCTGTCGGCCGAACACCGTCTGGGCAGCCACCGATGGTTCGTTCACCAACTTGAGATCGGGGTTGTGCAGCGAGGCCAGGTCCAGGCTCACGCCATGGCGCGCCAGCTTGGGCGCCAGCTCGGCCTGCCGCTCGCGCAGCATCTGCCGGGTCTGCTGGTAGGCGTGTTCGGCCATCTCGCGGCGCTGGCGGTAGCTGAAGGTGTTGGCCGTGAACAGCTTGGCATCGTGCTGGTCGGGCTCGATGAGAACGATGTCGCAGCCCGGATACAGGCGCTCGTAGTTCTTCATTCCCAGCTCGAGGCGCGAGTGGATCATGGAGCGGAAGGTCTGGCTCATCACCGCCGGAAAGCCGCCCTCGACCAGCGAGGGGATGTGCTCGTTGCGCTCGCCCATGGCATGTGCGCGAAACGGCACCAGCGGGTTCAGGCACAGCAGCAACTCCGCGCCATCGTCCAGCGCCACGGTGGCGTGCAAGGTCTTCTTGAGCGCGCCGTCGACATAGTGCTGACCGTCGATCTCCACCGGTGGAAACAGGCCCGGCAATGCCGCGCTGGCCTGGATCGCACGCGAGATCGGCACATGGTCCCAGCCGGTCTTGCCGAACGGCGCGGCTTCGCCGGTGTCGAGCTGGGTGGCCACCAGCGTCAGGCGGGCGCGCAGCTGACGGAAGTCGTTGCTGCGACCCGGCTGGCTGAACAGCCGCTCGATCTGGTGGTGGATGCCCTCGTTGTCGAGCACACCGGTGGGCAGCGCCGCCCCGAGGCGCTCGAACGCGTTGGTGAAGGCCTTGCCCTGCACGCCCCAGGCCCACAGCGCGCTGCCCAGCAGGCCGGGCAGGCGTCGCAACCGGCCGCCGAATTCGGCCCAGGCGGGCTTGAGCAGCCAGGCCGGGTCGAAGTTGTCGGTGCCGTTGCGGTCTTCGATGAAGGCTTCGCACAGCGCGCGCGGGCTGATGCCGTTGGCCAACCCGGCCGCGATGAAGCCACCGGCGGACACCCCGACGTAGTGATCGCAATGGTTGAGGTCCAGACCCTTGAGGCTGTCGGCCAGGGCGCACAACGCACCGATTTCGTAGATTGCGCCGAGCGGCCCGCCTCCGGCCAGCGCCAAGGCGATGCGGGGCCGCTTCCCCTTGTTTGCGCGGCTGCCCGCGGTCCGTGGAAACGGTGCGGGGGTAATGTTGCGCGGGCTCTTCATGCGTTCGAGTGTAGACCGCAGGTGTGGCCCGGCATGCTGCGTTGCAGCATGTGAAGCAGACACAAAAAAGGGGCTCGATGGCCCCTGCTTTGCGAGATGCCCTCAGGCCTCACGGTGTTCAGGCCGCGGCGGCCTTGCGGGTGGACTTGCGGGCTGGGGTCTTGGCCGGCGCGGTCTTGACGGCGGCTTTCGCGGGGGCGGCTTTGACAGCCGCCTTCCCGGCCGGCGCTGCCTTGCGGGCAGCGCTCCTGGCGGGAGCCTTGCCGCCGAGTTGCTGCACATGCTGGTTGAGCGCATCGATGCGCTTGATCAGCGCATCCACGTCGCGCGCCGACGGCACGCCCAGTTTGTTCAGCGCCTTGGCCACGCGCTCTTCGAAGATCGACTCCAGCTTGTCCCACTGGCCCGATGCCTTGGAAGAAATGTCGGTGGCCATGTTGCTGACCTTGTTGGTGGCCTCCGAGATGCGCTCTTCGGCCACGGCCTGCGTCTTGCGCTGGATCGACAGGCCTTCCTTGACCAACGTGTCGAAGGCCTTGCCGCCCTCTTCCTGTGCCTTGGAGAATGCCCCAAGACCGGCCAGCCAGATCTGCTGGGCAGAATCCTTGATCGCACCGGACAGCGGGGAGTTGAAAGCCTGGGCCGATGTCTTCTTGTCGCCGCTGCTCTTCTGGATCTTCTTGACCATGGAATGCTCCTGTGGATTGAAATGGATGGACAGGCTGCGAGCCCGAGTGCACCCACTGTAAGGGGAGGCCGCGGGCTCTGTGTAGGGGCGCAAGACTAATGCCGGCGCGGCGTACGCGGGTTTTTGCGGAATGGAGCGACCTGCTTCGTGGACAAGAATGCAAGGCACTTCACATCGCTTCCACCCCATCTGATCCAGGAGAACTCCATGCATTACTTCGTCACCGGTGCCACCGGCTTCATCGGCAAGCGGCTGGTGGGCAAGCTGCTCCAGCGCAAGGGTGCGGTGGTGCACTTCCTCATCCGCAAGGAGAGCGAGGGCAAGGTGGCCGGGCTGCGCGAGCACTGGGGGGTGACGGCGGCGCGTGCCGTGCCGGTGTTCGGTGACCTCACCAGCAAGAAGCTGGGCGTCTCGGTCGACGAGACGAAAGCGCTCAAGGGCCAGATCGATCATTTCTACCACCTCGCGGCGGTGTACGACCTCGAAGCCGATGCCGAGAGCCAGATCGCGGTCAACGTGGACGGCACGCGCAACACGGTGGAGTTTGCCAAGGCCATCGGGGCCGGTCACTTTCACCATGTGTCATCGATCGCCGCCGCCGGCCTGTACGAAGGCGTGTTCCGCGAAGACATGTTCGACGAGGCCGAGGGTCTGGACCACCCCTACTTCATGACCAAGCACGAGAGCGAGAAGATCGTCCGCCAGGAATGCAAGGTGCCGTGGAGCGTGTACCGGCCGGCGGCCGTGGTGGGCGACAGCCAGACCGGCGAAATGGACAAGATCGACGGGCCCTATTACTTCTTCAAGCTGATCCAGCGCCTGCGCCAGATCCTGCCGCCGTGGATGCCCAGCGTGGGCCTCGAAGGCGGGCGCATCAACATCGTGCCGGTGGACTTCGTGGTGGCTGCGCTGGACCACATCAGCCACCTCAAGCGCAGCAGCGGTGCGTGTTTCCACCTGGTCGACCCCATGGGCTACCGCGTCGGCGACGTGCTCGACATCCTGAGCAAGGCCGCACATGCGCCGAAGATGAACCTGTTCATCAACGCGGCGCTGATGGGCTTCATTCCCAAGAGCGTGAAGAAGGGACTGATGGCGCTGGCGCCGGTGCGGCGGGTCTACAAGGCCATCATGCACGACCTCGGCCTGCCCGAGGAGATGATGACCTTCGTCAACTACCCCACGCGCTTCGACTGCCGCGAGACGCTGGCCGCCCTCAAGGGCAGCGGCATCGCCTGCCCCAACTTCAAGGACTACGCCTGGCGCCTGTGGGATTACTGGGAGCGCCACCTCGACCCCGACCTGCACATCGACCGCAGCCTCAAGGGCACGGTGGCGGGCAAGGTGGTGCTGGTCACCGGCGGCAGCTCGGGCATCGGTCTGGCTGCAGCGCACAAGTTCGCCGAAGCCGGCGCCACCACCATCATCTGCGGACGCGACCAGGACAAGCTCGACGAAGCCTGCAAGGAAGCGACAGACAAGGGTTACACCTTCATCGCCTACCCGGCCGACATCGCCGACATGGCGGACGCCGACCGCTTCGTGCAGGTGCTGATCGCCAACCACGGCGGCGTGGATTTCCTGATCAACAACGCCGGCCGCTCGATCCGCCGCGCCATCGAGGGCAGCTACGACCGCTTCCACGACTTCGAACGCACCATGCAGCTCAATTACTTCGGTTGCCTGCGCGTGACCATGGGCCTGCTGCCCGGCATGGTGGCCAGGCGCAAGGGGCATGTGGTCAACATCAGCTCCATCGGCGTGCTCACCAACGCGCCGCGCTTCAGCGCCTACGTGGCCAGCAAGGCCGCACTGGACGCCTGGACGCGCTGCGCGAGCAGCGAGTTTGCCGACCAGGGCATCAGCTTCACCACCATCAACATGCCGCTGGTGCGCACACCCATGATCGCGCCGACGCAGATCTACAAGAACGTGCCCACGCTCTCACCCGAAGAAGCCGCCGACATGATCGCGCAGGCCTGCATCTTCAAACCGGTGCGCATCGCCACCCGCCTGGGCATCACCGGCCAGATGCTGCACGCCATGGTGCCGCGCGTGGCACAGATCGTGATGAACACCAGCTTCCGCATGTTCCCCGATTCGTCGGCGGCCAAGGGCGACAAGGGAGCCAAGTCGCAGTTGTCGGCCGAGGCGGTGGCGATGCAGCAGATGATGCGGGGCATTCACTTCTGATCTCTTCTTTTCTTGTGTGCGTTCTTTCGTGGCTGGCCGGGTCGAGACCCGGCCAGCCACCAGAGCCAACCAGCAACAACAAGAATCAGTCAGTCCCGCTCTGCTGCAAAGCCCACATGCCCGCATAAATCCCATCCCTGGCCACCAGGTCCGAGTGGTTCCCCCGCTCCACGATCTCCCCATTCACCAACACCAGGATCTCGTGCGCGTCCACCACCGTGGACAGCCGGTGCGCGATCACCAGCGTGGTCTTGTTGCGGGCGGCCGATTTCAGCTCGGCCTGGATGGCGCGTTCGTTGGCCGAATCCAGCGCCGAGGTGGCTTCGTCGAAGATCACGATCGGGGGGTTCTTCAGCAGGGTGCGGGCGATCGCCACGCGCTGCTTTTCACCGCCCGAGAGCTTGAGGCCGCGCTCGCCAACCATGGTGCGGTAGCCCAGCGGGAGTTTGTCGATGAAGCTGTGGATGTGCGCCGCCTGCGCCGCCTGCACCGCCGCCTCGTGCCCGGCCTCGGGGCGGCCGTAGAGGATGTTGTATTCGATGGTGTCGTTGAACAGCACGGTGTCCTGCGGCACGATGCCGATGGCCTGGCGCACGCTGGATTGCGTCACCGCCCTGATGTCCTGGCCGTTGATGGTGATGCGACCGAAGTCGGCGCCGGGCCGCCCCAAGCCGGCTTCAGCCCCCTCGGGGGGCAGCGGACCTCGCGCAGCGGGGGAGCGTGGGGGCGAAGCGGCCCAGCCGTCGGGCCGCCCCAGGGCGGGGCCAGCCCCCTCGGGGGGCAGCGGATCTCGCGCAGCGGGGGAGCGTGGGGGCTCACCATTCGTCACGTCGTAAAAGCGGTACAGCAACCTGGCCAGCGTGCTCTTGCCCGAGCCCGACGGTCCGACCACCGCCACTGTCTTGCCGGGTGGAATCTCGAAGCTGACGCCGTGCAGGATCTCGCGCGCCGGCTCGTAGGAGAAACGCACGTTCTCGAACTTCACTGCGGGCGGCCCGGTCAGCGCCAGTGGCGGGGCGCCGGGTGAATCCGCAATCTCGCGTTCCTTCTCCAGCAGCACGAACATCTTGTCGAGGTCGGTCAGGCTCTGCTTGATCTCGCGGTACAGCACCCCCAGAAAGCCCAGCGGAATGTAGAGCTGGATCATGAAGGCGTTGACCATCACCAGATCGCCCAGCGTCATTTCGCCGCTCACCACGCCCTGCGTGGCGCGGTAGAGCATGAGCACCAGTGCCACGGCAATCACCACCTGCTGCCCGGCGTTGAGCAGGGACAGCGTGGTCTGGCTCTTGATGCGGGCGCGGCGCAGTTTCTCCAGCGCCTCGTCGTAGCGCCGGCCCTCGAACGCTTCGTTGTTGAAGTACTTCACCGTCTCGTAATTCAGCAGCGAGTCGATGGCACGCGTCTGGCTGGTCGACTCCAGCTCGTTCATCTCGCGGCGGAACTTGGTGCGCCATTCGGTCACCACCACGGTGAAGCTGATGTAGAGCACCAGCGCCACCAGCGTGATCCACACATAGCCCATGTCGAACTGGGTGCCCAGCAGCGCGAGCACCATGGTCACCTCGATCAGGGTGGGAATGATGCTGTAGAGCGAGTACGAAATGAGCGACTGGACACCGCGCGTGCCGCGCTCGATGTCGCGCGTCATGCCGCCGGTCTGGCGTTCGAGGTGAAAACGCAGGCTGAGCGCGTGCAGATGACCGAACACCTGCAGTGCGATGCTGCGCGTGGCGCCTTCGGTGGCCTTGGCAAACACCAGTTCGCGCAGCTCGGTGAAGATGCTGGTCGACAAACGCAAGCCGCCGTAGGCCAGCAGCAAGCCCAGCGGCACCACCAGCATGGCCTCCACGCTGCCGGGCTTGATGCTCATGGCGTCGACCAGCTGCTTGAGCAGCAGCGGCACGCTCACGTTGGCCATCTTGGCAGCCACCATGAAGGCCAGCGCCAGCACCACCCGCACCTTGTATTGCCACAGGTAGGGCAGCAGGCGTTTGAGCGTGGCCCAGTCGGAGCGCTGTGGTTTGCTGGCCGGCGCGCCGGGGGCGGCGGGCAAGGCAATGGCGGATGGGGAGGGGGTGTCTGGGCGCATGCGTGAGAATCGTGAGCAACTGGAGATTGTGACCATGACAAGCAAAACAAGCCCGAACCCCGAAACCACCCTGCCGCACGACAGGGAACTGGTGCTCAAGGTCATTCCGATGCCGGCCGACTGCAATGCCAATGGCGACATCTTCGGTGGCTGGGTCATGGCCCAGGTCGACCTGGCCGGTGCCGTGCTGCCGGCGCGCTATGTGCGCGGGCGCATGGCCACGGTGGCGGTCAACCAGTTCATCTTCAAGCAGCCGGTGCGCGTGGGCGACATCCTGAGCTTCTTCGCCCACGTCACGCGCGTGGGCAACACCTCGATCACGGTGCAGGTGGAGGTGTTCGCCGAGCGCTTTTCGGCCCAGGGCCAGTATGTGAAGGTGACCGAAGCCAGCCTGACCTACGTGGCGATCGACATGGAAGGCCGGCCTCGCCCGATCCCGAAGGACAACCTGGACCTGCCGCGCACAGGCCGCTGAGGCCGCTGGGCCGCTCAGGCGGGCCAGCGCGAACGCCAGGCCCGGTAGATGCCATCGGCCATGGCTTCGCTGCCACCCAGGTGCTGCCGTGTGGCGGCCTGCATCGATGCCGGGTCCTGCACGCTGTCCCGGTGCAGCAACACATGCACCGGGTAGGCCGGTCCGGGTTGGTCCATCCATTCATCGATCTTGGCCGGCGTGATCTCGATGTGGAACTGCATGGCCAGGTGCTGGCGCAGGGCAAACGCCTGGTGCGCGCACGGACCGGACGATGCGAGCAGCTCGGCGCCCGGCGGCAGCGTTGTGAAGCCGTCCTGGTGCCATTGGTACACCGTGGCTTGTTCGGCCTCGCCCAGCCATTCGCGGGCGGCGGCGCTGCCGGTCCGGCGAATGGGCCACCAGCCCACCTCGGGCTGCGGCAGGCGCTCCACCCGGCCGCCGAAGGCCCGTGCCATGAGCTGGCCGCCCAGGCAATGGCCGATCACGGGAACGCCCAGCGCGTCGGCCTCGAGGATCAGGGCCTCGGCCTGGCGCAGCGTGGGGCGGTCGTCGTCGGCGCTCCAGGCGCCACCGAGCACCGCCAGAGCGCGGTAGCCGCGCACCGAAGCCGGGTAGTCTTCGCCGGTTTCGGCGCAGCGCAGGTGCCAGGCAATGCCCTGGGCACCCAGCCACTGGCCCAGGTATCCGGGGCCGTCTTCCAGCAGGTGTTGCAGCACCAGCACGTCGGCCGGGGCGGAGAAGTCGTTCGGTGTCATGCCGCCATCATAGGAAGGGGCAACAGAGCTCAGGCGGCTGTCGACAACACCTGCGCGGCACCGGCCGCAGCGCGAACACGGCCTCGAAGCAGGCCTCGGTGGCGGCGCGCACCGACGCCTCGTCGGCCAGCGGGTCAGAACTCGCCGTGTCGCCCCTGCCCGGCGGCAAAACGCGTGGCCCCTTCGAGCGCATCGGGAATGCGGGCCTTGCCGCGCTGCCATTCCTGTCGCAGCGCTTCGCCCAGCGGCAGGTCCCACTGGGCCAGCGCGCTCTCGCGGTCGGCGCGCATCGTGGCCTGGGGAAAGGCCGCGAGCTGGCGCGCCAGCGCGATGGCGGCCTCGCGTGCCTGCCCGGTGGGCACCACGCGGTTGGCCAGACCCATCTGCAGCGCTTCGGTCGCTTCCACCTTGCGCCCGGTGAGGATCAGGTCCATGGCATGGCCCATGCCGATCAGGCGCGGCAGTCGCACCGTGCCGCCGTCGATCAGCGGCACGCCGAAACGGCGGCAGTACACGCCGAAGTACGCGTCTGCCTCCATCACGCGCATGTCGCACCACAGCGCGAGCTCCATGCCGCCGGCCACGGCCGCGCCGCTGACCGCAGCGATCACCGGTTTGCCGAGTTGCAGTCGCGAGGGGCCCATGGGGCCGAGGGCGCGCGGGTCGCCCGCGTCGAAGTCGAGATCGAGGCCCCCGGTTTCTCCCCGGGCGGCGAGCTTCGCGCCGTACTGAAGATCCCAACCTGCGCAGAAGTGGCCATGCGCGCCGTGGAACACGGCCACCCGGGCGCTGGCGTCGTCCTCGAACGCCAGAAAGGCCTGGTGCAGGGCGCGCGCGGTCGGGCTGTCCACCGCGTTGCGCACCTCGGGGCGGTCGAGGGTGACGATCCAGATGCCGTCTTGCTGTTCGGTGGTGACGGCGCTCATGGCCACCACCCCACGCGCGGAGCGTTCAACGCCTCCTCCAGCTCGGCCTGCGTCACCTCGATCTCCAGGCGCAGCAAGGCCCCCGCCATCGACTTGCCCAGGTTGTCCAGCCGCAGGTTGCGCGCACCACCGCCCTGCAGTGCGCCGCGCAACACGAACTTGAGCGCCAGGATGTTGGGCAGCGGCCAGGCGTCCACCTCGCCCGGCAGCCAGGGCGCAAAGTGGGCCTGCACCCGCTCGGCCGTGACTTCGCGCGCCAGCAGCCGGTAGCCCGCCGCGTTCCAGGCGAACAGGCCGAAGTCCACCCAGTCGGCCTTGTCGCCGCTGCGGGCGTGGGCGATGCGCACGAGGGGTGTGCGGATGCGGGTCATGCAGCCTCTCCCAGGATGTCGACCGTGACTCCAGCCTCCACCCTCGCACGCGGGATCAGCGTCGGCCAGATGCCCAGCAGCTCGCTGGTGTTGTGCAACCCGGTGAAGCCGCAGGTGTAGGCCGGGCCGCTCAGGCCGATCCAGGGAAACAGCCGGCCGAAGCCATCGGCAGCGGCCTTGTCGGGCGTGCGCAGCACCAGGCGCGTCCAGATCTCGTTGCTCTGGTTGAGCGCGTCGGCGTTGGGCAGCGGCGCGAGCGCGCCGTGGGCCGAATTGAGCCCCGGGTACTCGACGTACAGCTCGTCGTGCGCAATGCGTTTGTCGTTCAGCAGGGTGCGGATGGTCGCCTGCGCGGCCTGCGCCTTGTCCCAGGCGTCGGGCCATGAAAAGCCCCAGGTCACCTCGGCCTTGTAACCGTCGCGGAAACCGGCCACCACCTTGAGCGTGTCGGTGGGCGCGCGGCCGCGTGCACCGGTCAGCCGAACGCGATCAAAGCCTTCGTCATGCAGTGTGATGTGGCCCATGTCCAGCACCACGTCGGGCGACAGGTAGGCGTGCGGGTTGTGCACCTCGTACAGCAGCTGCTGGCGCACGGTGTCGAAGTTGATCCGCCCGCCGCTGCCCGGCGCCTTGGTGATGAGGGCGGTGCCGTCCTCGTACACCTCGGCAATGGGATAGCCGATGTGCGCCAGATCGGGAATGGCCTGCCAGGCGCCCTGGCTGCCGAAGTTGCCGCCGCTGCCCTGGCCCGAGCACTCCAGCAGGTGGCCCACGGTCAGGCCCTGGGCCAGGCGGTCGAGATCGGTTTCGTTCGAGGCACCGGTCAGCGTCCAGCCCAGGCCGTGCACGAGCGGGCCGAGGAACAGCGCCGCGTCGGCCACCCGGCCGGTGATCACGATCTCGGCGCCCGCGGCCAGCGCCTGCACGATGGGCCGCGCACCCACATAGGCGTTGGCAAACACCAGCCGCTCGCGCACGCCGGCCAGCGCTTCGCGCGTGAAGAGGTGGTCAAAGCCTGCGTCGGCCGCCTGCAGCTGCGGCAACACGTCGTCGCCGGTCACCACGGCCACCCGCGCCGGCCAGCCCCGGGCCTTGAAGGCGGCCAGCACCGCCTGCGCCGCACCAAGCGGGTTCAGGCCGCCCGCGTTGCATACCAGCCGCACGCCATTCGCGCGCATCAGTGGCCACAGCTTCATGAGCATGGGCACAACATCGCGCGCATAGCCCAGCGCCGGGTCGCGCTGCCGGTCTTTCTGCAGGATCGCCAGCGTGAGCTCGGCCAGGTGGTCGCTGGCAATGAACTGCACGTCGCCACGCTCGATGCTGGCTGCCACGGGCTCCCAGTTGTCGCCGTAAAAGCCGAGGCCGGCGCCGATGCGTATGGACTTCATGCAGTGCATCTTCATGTTGCTTCGGCGACAAGTGATGGGGGACAACCCCTAGCGGCAGTCCCGGGCAAGACAGCTATAAATTGCCCACACCGCCTCGGGGCCCCGCCACAAAGATTGCAGCACCCGTTCCACTGCAGCGGCGCCGGACAAAACAGGAGACATGCGTGCAATTGCTGCAACTGCTCATCAGCGGTGCGGCCCAGGGCTGTATCTACGGACTCATTGCCCTGGGTTTCGTGCTGATCTACAAGGCGACCGAAACGGTCAGCTTCGCGCAGGGCGACCTGATGATGGTGGGCGCCTTCGGCGGCCTGGCCGCCATGACCATGCTGGGCTTTCCGTTCTGGCTGGCCGTGCCGGCCGCCATTGTGGCCATGGGGCTGTTCGGTGTGCTGCTCGAACGCGCCGTGGTGCGCCCCATCCTGGGGCAGCCGGCGTTTTCCATTGTCATGCTCACCATCGGTGTGGGCTATGTGCTGCGCGGGCTCATCACCATGATCCCGAACATCGGCACCGACACCCACACCCTGCCGGTGCCCTACGCCGGCGAGGTGTTGCGCATGGGCGGTCTGGTGGTGTCGGCCGAGCAGATCGTGGTGATCGGCGTCACCGGTGTGTTGTGCCTGGGCCTGTTCGCCATGTTCCGCTACAGCAAGCTCGGCATCGCCATGCAGGCCTCGTCGCAGAACCAGCTCGCGGCCTATTACATGGGCATTCCGGTGAAACGGCTCAACGGCCTGGTGTGGGGCCTGGCCGCTGCGGTGGCGGCCATCGCCGGCCTGCTGCTCGCCCCCATCACCTTCGTGCACGCCAACATGGGATTCATCGGCCTCAAGGCCTTTCCGGCGGCGGTGGTCGGCGGCTTCACCAGCCTGCCCGGCGCCATCGTGGGCGGCCTGATCATCGGCATCGTCGAGTCGTTCTCGGGCTTCTACCTGCCCGAGGGCTTCAAGGACGTGGCGCCCTACATCGTGGTGCTGATCATGCTGGTGCTCAAGCCCAATGGTCTGTTCGGCGAAAAGCTGAGAAAAAAAGTATGAACATGTTCATGAGCACCGCGCGCCACAACGCAGTCCAGGGCTACCGCGGAACCGGCTTTGCCGGGCCGCTGGTGGCGCCCCCCTGGGGGGGTAGCGCCGAAGGCGATGCGGGGGGGACTCCATGAGATTTCTCTTCAAGACCGACTACAACCAGGACATCAAGTTAGCCAAACACGGCGGCCAGACCTTCTGGTACAGCCTGCTCGGCCTCTTTCTGGTGGCTGCACCCTGGGTGATCCAGGAGTACTGGCTCGCACAGCTCACCTTCGTGCTCATCTACTCGGTGGTCGGCCTGGGCCTCATGCTGCTGGCCGGCTTCACCGGCCTGTTCTCGCTGGGCCATGCCGCGTTTCTCGGCGTGGGGGCCTACACCCAGGCCATCATGGTCAATGCCGGCCTGCCGTTCCCGCTGGCGCTGGCCTGCGCCGGTCTGCTCTCGGCCGCGGTCGGCATGGTGGTGGGTTTGCCGGCGCTGCGGGTCAAGGGCATCTACCTCGGCATGGCGACGCTGGCGTTCGGTTTCATCGTCGAGGAAATCATGGCGCGCTGGGAAAGCGTGACCGGCGGCAACTCGGGCCTGGTGGTCAACGCACCCGCCCTCTTCGGCTGGGAGCTGGAGTCGACCAACGAGTTCTACTTCTTGTGCCTGGTGATCACGGTGCTGGCCACGCTGGCCATTGCCAACCTCATGCGATCGAGCACCGGGCGTGCGTTTGTGGCGATTCGCGACTCCGAGATTTCGGCGCAGAGCATGGGCATTCACCTGGCGCGCTACAAGACCATGAGCTTTGCGCTGTCGGCCGCGCTGGCCGGCATCGGCGGCGCGCTCTATGCGCACAAGATCCAGTTCCTCTCGCCCGAGCAGTTCAGCATCATCCAGTCGATCGACCTGCTGCTCATGGTGGTGATCGGCGGGCTGGGTTCGATCCACGGCGCGTTCCTCGGCGCCATCTTCCTCATCGTGATGCCGCAGCTCATTGCGCTGGGCAAGGACTTCCTGCCAACGGCCATCGGCCAGGCGGCCGGCCTGCAGGGCACGGTGTACGGCCTGGTGCTGATCGCGTTTGTGCTGTTCGAGCCCATGGGCCTGTATGGCCGCTGGCTCAAGATCCGCGCCTACTTCCAGCTGTTCCCGTTCTATCGCAAGGGCATGTTCAAGCGGCAGAAATCGTTCCAGAAGTCTGACCGACTGAAGTGAGCACCATGAACGACATCCTTCTTTCAGCGAAAAATCTGAGCGTGCGCTTCGGCGGCGTGCTGGCGGTCAACAACGTCAGCTTCGACGTGAAACGCGGCGAGGTGTTCACCCTCATCGGCCCCAATGGCGCGGGCAAGACGACGGTGTTCAACCTCATCAGCCGCATCTACACCCCGACCACCGGCACCATCGACTTCGCCGGGCCCGACGGCATGCTGCGCCTGACCGACCAGGCGCCGCACCAGATCGCCAACCTGGGCATCGCGCGCACCTTCCAGAACATCGAGCTGTTCGAACACGCCACCGTGCTGCAGAACCTGCTGATCGGACGCCACACCCACCGCAAGACGGGGCTGTGGAGCGAGGTCTTTTTCACCGGCAAGACCCGCGCGGCCGAGATCGAGGCGCGCGAGAAGGTCGAACAGGTCATCGACCTGCTCGATCTGCAGCACCACCGCGAAAGCATGGTGGCCGGCCTGCCCTACGGCGTGCGCAAGGTGGTCGAGCTCGCGCGCGCCCTGTGCACCGAGCCCAAGCTGCTGCTGCTCGACGAGCCGTCCTCGGGCCTGAACGTGGAGGAAACCGAGGACATGGCGTTCTGGATCACCGACATCAAGAACGAACTCGGCATCACGGTGCTGATGGTGGAGCACGACATGACGCTGGTCTCCAAGGTGTCCGACCGCGTGCTGGCCATGAGCATGGGCACCGAGCTGGCCTCGGGCACGCCGGCCCAGGTGCAGAGCGACCCGGGTGTGATCGAGGCCTACCTGGGCTCGATGGATGACGTGTCCGGCCTGCGCCGGGAGAACCACAAGCCCGCTGCGGCAGGAGCACGGTCATGAGCGTTGCCACTTCCGACGCCCCGGTGCTGAAACTGCTCAATGTCGAAAGCGCCTACGGCCCGATCAAGGCGATTCGCGGCGTGAGCCTGCAGGTGCGCCGCAGCGAGATCGCCACCGTGCTCGGCTCCAACGGGGCGGGCAAGACCACCATTCTCAAGACCATCAGCGGCATCATCGACCCGCGCAAGGGCTCGATCGAGTTCAAGGGCGAAGACATCACCGCCAAGGACCCGGCCTTCGTGGTGCAGCAGGGCCTGAGCCACGTGCCCGAAGGGCGCGAGGTGTTTGCCCTGCTCTCGGTGCGCGACAACCTGCTCATGGGTGCCTACACCCGCAAGGACCGCGACGGCGTGGCGCGCGACATGGAGCTGGTGTTCAACTACTTTCCCATCCTGCGCGAGCGCGCCGCGCAGGACGCCGGCCTGCTCTCGGGCGGCCAGCAGCAGATGCTGGCCATCAGCCGCGCGCTCATGGCCAACCCCGATTTGATCCTGCTCGACGAACCCAGCCTGGGCCTGAGCCCGAAGCTCACCAAGGAAATCTTCGAGATCGTGGTGCGCATCAACCGCGAGCGCGGCACCACCATCCTGCTGGTCGAACAGAACGCCAACATGGCCCTCAATGCGTCCGACTACGGCTACGTGCTGGAGAACGGCCGCATCGTGATGGAAGACACCTGCGCCAACCTGCGCGAGAAGGACGACATCAAGGAGTTCTACCTCGGCATGAAGGAAGAAGGCGTGCGGGCCGACCGGCGCTGGAAAAAGAAAAAGAACTGGAGATAGGCATGAGCAACTTGTGGGACCTCTCCGGCATCCAGCCGCAAAACAAGATCGTGCTCGAAGGCGAGACGATTCCTGCCCTGTTCTGGAACGGTGTGAAGGCGCGTGGCGAACAGGTGTGGATGCGGCAGAAGGAGTTCGGCATCTGGCGCAGCTGGAGCTGGACGCAGACCGGCGATGCCGTGCGCGAGATTGCCCACGGCTTGATGGCCATCGGCTTCGAGCCGCGCGAGACCGCGTCCATCCTGTCCAACACCACCATCGAATGGGTGCTGTGCGACCTGGCCGTGCTCAGTGCCGGCGGTGTGTCCAACGGCATCTACCCCACCGATGCGGCCGAGCAGGTGCAGTACCTCTGCGCCGACTCGGGCACCACCGTGCTGTTTGTCGAGAACGACGAACAACTCGACAAGGCCCTTGAGGTGCGCGACCAGCTGCCCCGCCTGCGCAAGATCATCGTGGAGGACATGGAAGGCCTGCGCGAACTCGACGACCCGCAGGTGATCAGCCTGGCGCAGTTGCGCGAGCTCGGCCGCGCCCACCTGCAGCAACACCCCGGCCTGCTGGACACCCGCGTGGCCGGCTGCCGGCCCGACGAGCTGGCGATCCTGGTCTACACCTCGGGCACCACCGGCCGCCCCAAGGGCGCCATGCATTCGCACAAGGGCCTGGTCTACACCGTGCGCGGCTACAACACGCTGATTGCACGCGACCAGAACGACGAGTGCATGTGTTTCCTGCCGCTGTGCCACATTGCCGAGCGCATGGGCGGCGAGTATTTCTCGCTCTACACCGGCGCCAAGCTCAACTTCGTGGAGAACCCCGAGACCGTGCCCGAAAACGTGCGCGAGATCGCACCCACGGTGTTCACCGCCGTGCCGCGCGTGTGGGAGAAGTTCTACTCGGGCGTGATGATCACCCTGAAGGAAGCCGGCAAGCTGCAGCAGGCTGCCTACGGCTGGGCCATTGGCGTGGGGCAGCAGGTGGCCGACCTGGTGATGGCCGGCAAGCCGGTCCCCGGCGGGCTGCGCCTGCAGTTCCATGTGGCGCGCACGCTGGTGCTCAACAACGTGCGCAAGCTCATCGGCATTCACAAGGCGCGCTTTCTCGTCACGGGTGCCGCGCCCATTTCGCCCGACCTGGTGCGCTGGTACCTGGCGCTGGGCGTGCCCATGCTCGAGGTCTGGGGCATGACGGAGACCTGCGGCGCATCCACCGGCATTCCGGCCGAGCGCATCAAGCCCGGCAGCATCGGCCCGGCGGCGAGCTACAACGAAGTGAAGCTCGACCCGGTGACCAGCGAGATCCTGGTGCGCGGCCCCAATGTGTTCATGGGCTACTTGAACCTGCCCGAGAAAACCGCCGAGACCATCGACGCCGACGGCTGGCTGCACACGGGCGATGTGGGTGTGGTGGACGAGGAAGGGTTTTTCCGCATCACCGACCGCATGAAAGACATCATCATCACCGCCGGGGGCAAGAACATCACCCCGAGCGAGCTGGAGAACGAACTCAAGTTTTCGCCCTATGTGACGGACGCCGTGGTGATCGGCGACAAGAAGCCCTACCTCACCGTGATCATCATGATCGACCAGGAGAACGTGGAGAAGTATGCGCAGGACAACGACGTGCCGTTTTCCAACTACGCCAGCCTCACCCGCGCGCCCGAGGTGCAGGCCTTGATCCAGACCGAGATCGATCGCGTGAACAAGAAATTTGCCCGGGTTGAACAGATCAAGAAGTTCTTCTTGCTCGACACCCAGCTCAGCGCCGAAGACGAAGAACTCACGCCCACCATGAAGCTCAAACGCAAGCTGGTGCAAACCAAATACGCGCCGCAGATCGACGCCATGTACGGCTAGCCCGGCTCGAAGACCCCGTTTCAACCGCCATCCCCCGACCATCACCCCAGGAGACACACAAGATGAAAACCCGACTGACACTGGTTGCCGCCCTGCTTGCCGTGGGCAGCAGCGCGGCCTTCGCGCAATCGCAAGGCGTGAGCAAGGACGAGATCGTGCTCGGCTCCATTCAAGACCTCTCGGGCCCCATTGCCGGCTTCGGCAAGCAGGTGCGCCTGGGCATGATGCTGCGGGTGGACGAGGTCAACGAACAGGGCGGCATCAACGGCCGCAAGATCCGGCTGGTGGTGGAAGACTCGGCCTACGACCCGCGCCGCGCCGTGCTGGCCGCGCAGAAGCTGGTGAACCAGGACAAGATCTTTGCCATGGTGGGCCACATCGGCACCGCACAGAACATGGCCGCCATGCCGGTGCAGTTCCAGAAGAACGTCATCAACTTCTTCCCCGTGACCGCTGCGCGCGAAATGTACGAGCCCTTCCACAAGCTCAAGTACAGCTTTGCCGCCACCTACTACGACCAGATGAAGATCGCCGTGCCCAAGCTGGCGAAGGAAAAGGGCGCCAAGAAGGTCTGCGCCATGTACCAGGACGACGAGTTCGGCCTGGAAGTGAAACGCGGTGCCGAAGACGGCCTGAAGGCCGCCGGCATGACGCTGGCGGTGGAAACCAGCTACAAGCGCGGCGCCACCGACTTCTCGTCGCAGATGCAGAAGCTGGCCTCGGAGCAGTGCGACATGGTCGTGATGGGCACCATCATCCGCGAGACCATCGGCGGCATTGCCACGGCCAAGCGCCTGGGCTTCAACCCCACCTTCGTCGGGTCGAGTGCGGCCTACACCGACCTCATCCACAAGCTCGGCGGCCCGGCCATGAACGGCTTCTACGCCACCATGACGGTGCAGAACCCCTACACCGACGAAGCCTCGCAACCCATCCGCTTCTGGGCCAACAAGTACAAGACCAAGTTCAACGAAGACCCGACCGTGTTCTCGGTGTACGGCTATTCGCTGGTCGACACCTTCCTGCGCGCAGCGGGCAAGGCCGGCACCAACCTGACCACCGAGAGCTTCATCAAGGCCATGGACACCATGACCATTCCGCCCGACATCTTCGGCAGCGCCGAATTGACCTTCAGCCCCACCAAGCGCCTGGGCAGCAACGCCACACGCCTGTCGCAGCTGCAGGACAACCGCTGGAAGGTCGTGTCTGAATACATGAAGATCGACGGCGCCAAGTAAGCCCCGCCCGATCACCCGCTGACACGCTGCCTGCCTCGGCAGGCCATGTGTGGAGCCGCCAACACCCCGTGTGCTGGCGGTTTTTTTTTGCCGGTGCATCGGCGAAAGACCTGAATGCCCTGTGTAACCCCAGGCCAGCAGGGCTGGGCGTGAACGGCGATGGTGTCACCCGCGCCATACCGCCCCAACACACCCCTGAACCACGATGCTCGCCTTTTTTCGCACCTACAACGAACAACTGGACATCCTCATGGACGGCCGCGACACCGGCGCCGCCCAACTGCTGGCCCACGCCGAGGTGGACCTGATCCGCAACCACCTCAACCGCGACGAACGCATCACCGCCTTTGCCGCCGGCCGCTCGATAGGCGCGGGCCGCACGCTGTGGGTGGTCACCACCCAGTCGCTGCTGGTGGCACGCACCAGCCAACGCCCCGCGGTGCGCAAACACGCGCTCACGAGCATCGAGCAGGTGGGCGCCGAACAAGGGCGCTACGGCCACGGGCTCAGCGCCCTGCTGGCGGGCCAGCGACTGGGCCTGTACGGCGCGGCCCGCGGCCTCGCCCTGCTGACCCTGCGCGCCCTGAACCGCCCCGCCGCCACACCCGCCACCAGCACCCTGGCGCAGACCCCGCTGGACGACGAAGAGCACCAGAGCGCCCAGCACGCCATCGCCGACCTGGCCCTGCGCGCCCAGCCCCTGCTGGCCCAGAGCGACACCGAGGCACGCCAACTGCTGCAACAAACCGCCGAGCGCGCCCGCAACGAAGGCCAGCAGCGCGCACCTGAAGCGGTGTGAGGCCAATCGCTGGGCGCAACCGGCTGCGGGGCCCTAGCATCGGGGCATGCCCACCCCGTCACCCACCCAAGCCCTGTGGCTCGCCGACGCCATCCTCGCGCTGCACATGGGCATCGTCGTCTTCGTGGTGGGCCTGCTGCCGCTCGTGTTGATCGGCGGCGCCCTGGGCTGGCGTTGGGTGCGTCACTTCGGCCTGCGCCTCACCCACCTGGCCCTGATGGTCTTCATCGCCGCCCAGGCCTGGCTCGGCCAGCTCTGCCCCCTGACCGTGTGGGAACAAGACCTGCGCCGCCTCGCCGGCCAAAGCGGCTACCGCGAAAGCTTCATCGAACACTGGCTCTCACGCCTGCTGTACTGGGACGCACCCTGGTGGGTGTTCGTGGCCGCGTACACGGGGTTTGCGGTGGTGGTGGGGGTGGCTTGGTGGGGGGTGAGGCCGAGGCGACATGCATAGACAAGCTCTCGATACTGCGCGGTGCAAAAAACACGCAGAAGCGTTGACCAACGAAACGCGGTTGTCTCTTTTGACATCAAAGAGGCTGCCTAGAGCTAGTGTCCTGTCCCGTAAATAACTGGCATTAGTCTTGCATGCCAGTGCGGTAT